>CAZACX010000125.1:0-1555 GCA_964483685.1 uncultured Intrasporangiaceae bacterium | reverse complement strand
GCCTACGGCATCGGCCCCATCGCCAACGGCACCGAGCTCGACGGGCTGGAGGCCTTCGCCAACGGCGCGACCGCCCTCGTCACCTGCCTCGTCCTGCTCATGGTCACGGGTGTGCTGCGGCTCGTGCTCGGAGCCCACCGCCCCACCCACCCCGCGTCCGCGACGAGCCGACCGTGACGTGGTCGCGGTGGCGAGCCGTTCGGGGTCTCCGTCCGCGACGGTGCTGCCAATCGTCGTCATGTCCCGGACTATCTGCTGCGTCGCCTCCGCGCGCGTTCGCGCGCTTGGGCGGCCCGACAATCTAGCTCCGGTACGGGGTTTCCAGCATGGCGATGCGCGCCGACGCCGAGGCATGCTGTTGCATTGCTGTCGTGCAGGCAACGGGGGAAAGACCAAGGCAGTATCGCTGGCTCGCGATCTGGCTGCTGAGCCGAGTCGCGGTGGGACTCGTAGTTACGGCAGGTGCTCTCGTAGGGGATGTGGATCGGGCCCTTCGCGCGAGCGACCCCGCGAAGTGGTGGCTGTACCGGTTCGCACACTGGGATTCCCACCTGTACGCCGCCATCGCCGAACGTGGCTATGTTGCCGAAGGCCCGGCCAGCAACTACAACGCGTTCTTTCCCGGTCTTCCAGCAATCATGAAGGTATGGACCGCGGCGACGGGTACCGACGGGCGTTGGGGTGCGCTGATCGTGGTCACCGTCACTGGAGCTGTGGCGGCTGTTCTCGTAGGCGCGTTGGCGACGGATGTGACAGGACGTGGGCAGGTAGGGACAGGTGCCGTCGTGCTTTTTGCCTGCAGCCCGTTGACAGTCTTCTTCTCCGTCGCGTATACCGAGGCCATCTTCGTTTGTCTGTCCTTGGGAGCGTGGCTCCTTGCTCGTCGCCAGCATTGGCTGTGGGCTGGAGTGCTTGCAGGGGGGGCGTGCGCGCTGCGCCTCAACGGACTCTTCCTCCTGGCTGGTCTCATGGTGCTCTACTTCGTCAGAGAACGACCGGACAAGACGTTGCGTATGAAAGCCTCGGCCGCCGCCCTCATGATCGGTCCGGTGTTCGTGGCGTATTGGGCATTCTGGCTGCACGGATTGACAGGTCACTGGGACACCTGGACAAGGGCCCAGGAGAAGGGGTGGGGGCGGAAGGCGGCGTGGCCGTGGGTTGGCCTTGAGGACGGCATAGGCAACCTCGCGGCCGCTGAGTCATGGCATCTCACGGCCTCCCGAGGACTCGACTTGGTCGCGGTTCTTGTTGCCCTCATCGTCCCTGTCTACTTCGCAACTCGGCGAAACTGGCCGCTTGCGGCTCTACTTGGACTGAACGCCGTTCCGATCCTGTTCTCTTCAATACTTGATTCGGGCGCGCGTTACCTGCTGGTGTGGTTCCCGATCTACGTCCTCGCCGCCAGCTGTCTCGCCACACACACGAGAACGAGGCACGCCATAGTCACCATAAGTTCACTCTTGGCCTTGACACTCGCCTATTGCTGGTCGCAGCAGTACCGGCTCGCGTAACTCTCGGCACCTGCAAACATTCCGAAACGCTTAGCTGAGTCCCG
>CAZACX010000124.1:0-1572 GCA_964483685.1 uncultured Intrasporangiaceae bacterium | reverse complement strand
AGCGCCTCCGGCTTGCCGATGCCCGCGTTGCCGTTGCGTTGGATGTCTGCGAGGAGCGTGTTGATCCGCTTCAGGATCCTGCGGTCTTGTTCCTGCCACCAGAGGTAGTCCTGCCAGGCGTTCTCGTCCCAGACGAGCAACATGTCAGACGGTCTCGATGACGTCGTGCCGTTCGCCGCGGCCTGCTTCGAGGCGCTCCATTGCGTCCAGCAGGCGGCGCGCGTTGGCGGGCGAGCGCATCAGGTACGCAGTCTCGCGCAGTGACTCGTAGTCCTCGAGGGACACGATGACGACCGGATCATGGCCGGCGCGCGTGATGATGACTTCCTCGCGGTCGTTGGCGACGCCGTCGAGCACCTCGGCATAGCGAGCGCGGGACTCGGTGTAACTCATCGTCTTCATCGTGGCCTCCCGTACGGAAAACTGTACGTCAGACCAGGATCGAGCGCAATGCTCAGGCTTGCGTGGGCCGCTTGCCTGCACGCTGCTAGCGTCGATGTTATGGCGACGATGCACATCCGAGACGTGCCCGAGGATGTCGCTGCCACACTCAAGGAGCGTGCCGCGACCGAGGGCAAGTCGCTGTCGGCTTATGTCGCGGCCGAGCTCGCCAGGATCGCGGCCCGACCGACGAACGCGCAAATCATCGACCGACTCAGGGCGCGTGATCGCAGCACCGGGCCGTCGTCGGGCGACATCGTTGCGGCGGTCCAGGCCGGCCGTCGGTAATCGTGGTCGATGCCTCCGCGATGGTCGAGGCTTTGGTCGGACGCGACGCTGATCCCAACCTTCTCGACGCGCTGGCCGGCGAAGTGGACGCCCCACACCTCCTCGATGTCGAGGTGCTCTCGGTTTCGCGTGGTCTCACCCTGGGCGGGAAACTCGACCCGGACGTTGCCGAAGCTGCCCCACGTGACCACCTGGCCCTGACCATCACCCGTCACGAGCTGGCGCCCATTTCGGACCGCGTCTGGGAGTTGCGCCACCAGTTCACCAGCTACGACGCCTGCTACCTGGCGTTGGCCGAAGCCCTCCAGGCGCCGCTTTACACGTGCGACACCAAGCTCGCAGGAACTGGGCACGACGCCGAGGTTCGGCTCTTTCCTCAGAGCCACTGAACCGCCAACCTGACTGGGCCTCCCACCGTCGACCTGCCCATCTCTGAGCCACCCCGAGTCGCTTTGGCGCCGCGCCGCCCGCCGGTGGTGCGTGCATTGCTCTACTTGAACCCGTGCCAAACCGCCGCGAGCCCAAATGGCTTGTTGGGTTCGGTCACTGACTGGCCCAGGTCGTGCTCAAGCATCCAGTTTATGGCGTTTGCCACGAGCGCCGCCTTGAAGCTCAGTTGTTTCACAGAGGGCGCCTTCGGGTCCGAGAAGGCAGAAAGGCGCCCAAGGTCCTCGGCGACACGACCTTCCATCTCGATCAAGAGCCTCCAGTCGCGTGGGTCCTGTTGTATTCCCAGCAGCTCCCAGGAACACCGAGCCCGCTTTGGCCCCCGGGCCGCCTCGCCTGGCCTGCGCCTCCATGACCACGGCCTGCCGCCAGAACTGGCCCGGATGAGCGCCCAAA
>CAZACX010000123.1:0-1617 GCA_964483685.1 uncultured Intrasporangiaceae bacterium | reverse complement strand
AGGTGTCATAGGCCACCCGCCCAATGAAGCGAGCCCGAACCGGGTCGTCGGCACTTCCCGGTGGGGGGCTCTCGCCAGCCGGGCTTGACGCACACCCCGCGAGGAGCAGGGGCAAAACCACGGCCGTGAATGCGCGCACCATGCACCTCGGACGCCTCGACCCCGCCAGGCGTTCCCTCAGGTCATCCCCGGGGAACATCGACTCGCTCAGCCGCCGCGGGAAGCCGCCGCGGGACCTGCCGCGACGAGCGACCAGCGACCATCGGGTCAGGGGTTCTGGTCCAGGATCTGGCGAACGATCTCGTCGGCGACCGCCTTGGCAAAAGCAACCGGATCCTCATGAGCGGCTGGGCGTTCGGGGACGATCGCGTGGATGATCCCGTCCTCAAGAAGCTGCCGCGCCCCAACCCGTTGCCGCTGCGCCATCTCGGCCGCATGGGTGATGTCCCGATAGACGATCGCCGAGGCCCCCTCGGGGGGCAGGGGGGAAAGCCACGCGTGCTCCGTGGCGATCACTCGACCCGCCGGCAAGGTCGCCAGGGCCCCACCTCCGGTTCCTTCGCCGAGCAACACCGAGACGCTAGGCACGGTCATCGACGTCATGTCGGCGAGGCAGCGCGCGATTTCCCCCGCGAGAGCCCGCTCCTCCGCATGGGGCGACAAGTCGGCACCGGGGGTATCGATCACGGAGACCAGCGGCAGCCCGAGTTCCTGGGCGATCCGCATGCCGCGCCGGGCGGCACGCAAGGCGGCGGGTCCCATCGACTGGGACCGCTGATAGTGCCGGTCCTGACCGATGAGAACGCACGGAATACCGCGGAACGCCGTCAGCGCGAGCATCATCCCGAGGTCCGCCTCACCGTCGCCGGTGCCGTTGAGCGGCAACACCTCATCGGCGCCATAACGCAGCAGCGAGCGCACACTCGGTCGGTCGGCGCGTCGGGTCAACAGGATCGACTCCCACGTCGAACACGCCGCCGGCGGCAGGACCGGGGCCGGAGGCGGAACAGAGCGGGCGCCGTGCGGCGAGAGCAGCCGCAGCACCCGGGCGGCCACCGATCCCAACTCCTCGTCGGGGACAACGGCATCGATCACCCCGCGTTCGACGAGATTCTCGGCGGTTTGCACACCCTGCGGGAACGCCTCCCCATTGAGCGTTTCATAGACCACCGGACCGAGGAAGCCGATCAGGGCACCCGGCTCCGCGACCGCCACGTGGCCAAGCGAACCCCACGAGGCGAACGACCCACCCGTCGTGGGATGACGGAGGTAGACGAAATACGGCAGACCTGCCTGGCGATGACGCACGATCGCGGCGGCGATGTCGACCATCTTGATGAACGCGGGCGTTCCCTCTTGCATCCGCGTCCCGCCCGACGCGGTCGCCGCGATCAGCGGGAGTCGCTCCGCCGTCGAACGTTCCGTTGCCGCGACAATTCGGGCCGCCGTAGCCATCCCGATGGAACCGCCGAGGAACCGAAACTCGCCGACGATCAACGCCACGGGATGTCCGTCGATGGTCGCCGCACCCGTGATGACGGCCTCGTCGACCCCCGACTTCTCGCGCGCGGCCTCGAGCTCCGCGGCATACTCCGGGGCGAAGCCACTGAAGTCCAT
>CAZACX010000122.1:0-1686 GCA_964483685.1 uncultured Intrasporangiaceae bacterium | reverse complement strand
AGGAGGAACGGCACATCACTGCCGAGCCCGGCGGCGACCGGTTCGAGCTCCTCCATCGTCAAATCGAGCCCCCAGAGCCGGTTGCAGGCCACCAGCGTCGCCGCCGCGTCGGCCGAACCGCCGGCCATCCCGCCCGCGACCGGGATCTCCTTGGTGATCGCCAGCGCGACCGGTTGCCCGACACCGCACGCGGCGGCGAGGTCGCGCGCCGCGCGCATTGCGAGGTTGCTCTCGTCGGCGGGGACCCCGGCGGCTGTGCGCCCACCGATTGTGATCGACCAGTCCCGGGCTGGCCGGGCCTCGACAATGTCATGGAGGTTGACGCCTTGATAGACCGTGGCGAGGCCGTGATACCCGTCCGCACGGCGTGACCCGACCCGAAGTTCGAGATTGACCTTGGCAGGCACTTTGACCCGGACGCCGGAATCGTCGGCCGGTACGGGGGTCATGTCAGCACCCTAACCGTGTCCGGTGCCCGCCGGGACCCCGCGTCGCAAGGGCCTCGTCGGGGGCCTCCGTCAAGGGGCTCCGTCATGGGAGTCGGCAGGGGAGTCGCCCGGGGTCTCGTCGCGGACCTGAGCGAGAGCCTCCGCAAGTGCTGCGAACTGGGCAACGGCCAATTGCTCGCCTCGGGAGCTGGGGTCAACACCCGCCCGAATGCACACCTCGTCGGCCGCGCCCGCGGACCCGGCCAACCGGGACAGCGCAGATCGCAACATCTTGCGTCGCTGGGCAAACGCCGCATCGATGCAGGAGAAGACCTCCGCCCGACTCGCGGTTGTCTCCGGATTCGAATGCCGGGTGATCGCCACAAGACCCGAGTCGACATTCGGAACCGGCCAAAAGATGCCGCGCGGAACCCTCCCAGCGAGATGAACGGAGCCATACCAGGCCGCCTTGGCGCTCGGCGCGCCATAGGTGCGGCTTCCCGGCGGCGCGGCAAGCCGTTCGGCGACCTCGAGTTGCACCATGACCAAGACGTGCTCAAGCGTGGGAAACGTCTCCAAGAAGTGCAGGACCACCGGCACCGAGACGTTGTACGGCAGGTTGGCCACCAGCCGAGTCGGCGCTTGCGGCAAGGCGTTGAGCCGCAACGCATCCGCGCCGAGGATGACGAGCCGCTCGGCGTGATCGGGGGCGTGCGCCGCCATCGTGTCGGGAAGTGCGGCCGCGAGGACCGGGTCGATCTCGACGGCGAGCACCCCCGCCGCCACGGCGAGCAGCCCGACGGTTAACGAGCCGAGCCCGGGCCCCACCTCAACGACCACGTCCCGGGGGCCCACCTCCGCCAGGCGAACGATCCGTTTGACGGTGTTCGCGTCGACGACAAAGTTCTGCCCCCACTTCTTCGTCGGTCGCACCCCGAGCCGGTCCGCGAGGGCTCGGATCTGGGTTGCACCGAGATAGGTGACGTCGCGCTGCACAACGCGAAGCCTAAGCGGCCCTCGTCGTATGCCGCGGCGGCCGGTCGCCATCATCAGCCCGCCGCGCCTTTGACGCGGCAAGGGCCGCCTGACACGAGCGTGTCAGGCGGCCCTTGCCGAGAAGAAAGTCAGGCCGCGTGCGCGCAACCCCAGGGGGACAGTCCCCGGCTCGCATAGACCCGGTTGGCGACGGTGATCTGCTCCTCACGGGTCGCGAGGTCGGCCCGCGAGGCGAAGTTGCCACCGCCGGAGCCGAGCCAGG
>CAZACX010000121.1:0-1733 GCA_964483685.1 uncultured Intrasporangiaceae bacterium | reverse complement strand
AGGAGGAACGGCACATCACTGCCGAGCCCGGCGGCGACCGGTTCGAGCTCCTCCAGCGTCAAATCGAGCCCCCAGAGCCGGTTACAGGCCACGAGCGTCGCCGCCGCGTCGGCCGATCCGCCGGCCATCCCGCCCGCGACGGGGATCTCCTTGGTGATCGACAGCGCGACAGGTTGCCCGACACCGCACGCGGCGGCGAGGTCGTGCGCCGCGCGCATTGCGAGGTTGCTCTCGTCGGCCGGGACCCCGGCGGCTGTGCGCCCACCGATGGTGATCGACCAGTCCCGGGCTGGCCGGGCCTCGACAATGTCATAGAGGCTGACGCCTTGATAGACCGTGGCGAGGCCGTGATACCCGTCCGCACGGCGTGACCCGACCCGAAGTTCGAGATTGACCTTGGCAGGCACTTTGACCCGGACGCCGGAATCGTCGGCCGGTACGGGGGTCATGTCAGCACCCTAACCGTGTCCGGTGCCCGCCGGGACCCCGCGTCGCAAGGGCCTCGTCGGGGGCCTCCGTCAAGGGGCTCCGTCATGGGAGTCGGCAGGGGAGTCGCCCGGGGTCTCGTCGCGGACCTGAGCGAGAGCCTCCGCAAGTGCTGCGAACTGGGCAACGGCCAATTGCTCGCCTCGGGAGCTGGGGTCAACACCCGCCCGAATGCACACCTCGTCGGCCGCGCCCGCGGACCCGGCCAACCGGGACAGCGCAGATCGCAACATCTTGCGTCGCTGGGCAAACGCCGCATCGATACAGGCAAACACCTCCGCCCGGCTCGCGGTTGTCTTCGGATTCGAATGTCGGGTGATCGCCACAAGACCAGAGTCGACGTTCGGCACCGGCCAAAAGATGCCGCGCGGAACCCTCCCCGCGAGATGAACGGAGCCATACCAGGCCGCCTTGGCGCTCGGCGCTCCATAGGTGCGACTTCCCGGCGGCGCGGCAAGCCGTTCGGCGACCTCAAGTTGCACCATGACCAAGACGTGCTCAAGCGTGGGAAACGTCTCCAGGAAGTGCAGGACCACCGGCACCGAGACGTTGTACGGCAGGTTGGCCACCAGCCGAGTCGGCGCTTGCGGCAAGGCGTTGAGCCGCAACGCATCCGCGCCGAGGATGACGAGCCGCTCGGCGTGATCGGGGGCGTGCGCCGCCATCGTGTCGGGAAGTGCGGCCGCGAGGACCGGGTCGATCTCGACGGCGAGCACCCCCGCCGCCACGGCGAGCAGCCCGACGGTTAACGAGCCGAGCCCGGGCCCCACCTCAACGACCACGTCCCGGGGGCCCACCTCCGCCAGGCGAACGATCCGTTTGACGGTGTTCGCGTCGACGACAAAGTTCTGCCCCCACTTCTTCGTCGGTCGCACCCCGAGCCGGTCCGCGAGGGCTCGGATCTGGGTTGCACCGAGATAGGTGACGTCGCGCTGCACATCGCGAAGCCTAAGCGGCCTCGTCGTATGCCGCGGTGGCCGGTCGCGATCATCATTCCGCCGCGCCTTTGACGTGGCAAGGCCGATCGTCACCGACGCGGCAGGTGCCGCCCACCACGCACGCGGCAAGGGCCGCCGACACGAGCGTGTCAGGCGGCCCTTGCCGAGCGGAATGTCAGGCCGCGTGCGCGCAACCCCAGGGGGACAGTCCCCGGCTCGCGTAGACCCGGTTGGCGACGGTGATCTGCTCCTCGCGGGTCGCGAGGTCGGCCCGCGAGGCGAAGTTGCCACCGCCGGAGCCGAGCCAGG
>CAZACX010000120.1:0-1745 GCA_964483685.1 uncultured Intrasporangiaceae bacterium | reverse complement strand
ACTTTAGAGGCTCTTCCCAATCGAGGGTGTAGGAGCTGCCTTCGGGGTGGTCGGCGCGTCGGTGCGGGGGTAGGGGTCGAGGCCTCCGCAGGATGGAAGTTCTCACGCTGCCCATCTGGAAGACCTCCCCCAGAGGGGGGACCCCCAGACGTGCCTGACGCTACCTTCGCTTGCCCTGACTTGACTACGTTCGCCCGTCTTGACGAGCTCGGCCTCGAAGCCGTCGGGCCGATCCGCACTCGCCGTGGCAGCGGCCGACCAACGAGAACACCAACGGCCTGTTGCGCCAGTACTTCCCCAAGGGCACCGATCTGTCGCGCTGGTCCGCCGAGGACCTCGAGGCCGTCGCTCACGCCCTCAACAACAGACCCCGCAAGATCCTCGGATGAGAAAGACGCCAGCTGAGGTCCTTGAGGAGCAACCACGCTCCCTTCAACAGCCCGGTGTTGCATCGACCGGTTGAACCTGCCCTTTCTCCCGGCACCCGCCAGCAAACGCCGGACGGCACGGCATACCCGGGGGTATGCCGTGCCGTCCGTTGAGCGGGAGAAACTCAGCCCTCGGTGGGGGCTGCCTCGGTGCCACCCTCGGCGCCATCCGCGTCACCGTGGCCGCGACGACGACGGCTACGACCACCGCCGCGGTGGCCGCCCTCACGGCGCTCACCACGCTCGGGGCGGGCTTCGCTGTCGGCCTCGTCATGCTGGACGGCGGCAACGCTGGGCGCCTGCTCGGCGTCCTGGTGGGACGCGCCAGCCTCGGGCGCCACAGCATGGGACGCCGCAACCGCAGCGGCCTCGCTGCCCTCGGGAAGGACCGCGGCGAGCGAGAGCTTGCCGCGCGGGTCAATCTCCTTGAGCTCGACCTGAACCTTTTGGCCGAGAGCCAAAACGTCCTCAACGGCGTCGATCCGTTTGCCACCGACGAGGCGTCGAACCTCGGAGATGTGCAGCAGACCGTCCTTGCCGGGCATCAACGAAACGAAGGCGCCGAAGGTCGTCGTCTTGACGACGGTGCCCAGGAAGCGCTCGCCGATTTCCGGCATCTGCGGGTTGGCGATCGCGTTGACCGCGGCCCGTGCAGCCTCGGCCGACGCGCCGTCGACGGCGCCGATGTAGACGGTCCCGTCGTCCTCGATCGAGAGGTCCGCGCCGGTGTCCTCCTGGATCTGGTTGATCATCTTGCCCTTCGGCCCGATGACCTCGCCGATCTTGTCGACCGGAATCTTCACCGTGATGATCCGCGGCGCAAGCTCGCTCATATCGTCGGGGGCGTCGATAGCCTCCAACATCACCTCGAGGATCGCGATCCTGGCCCCACGGGCCTGGGTGAGGGCCGAGGCCAGCACAGAGGCGGGGATACCGTCGAGCTTCGTGTCCAACTGCAGCGCAGTGACGAAGTCACGGGTACCGGCGACCTTGAAGTCCATGTCGCCGAACGCGTCCTCCGCACCGAGGATGTCGGTGAGGGCGACGTAGCGCGTTTCGCCGTCGACCTCATCGGAGACCAGGCCCATCGCGATACCGGCGACGGGTGCCTTCAGCGGGACGCCGGCGTTCCAAAGCGACAGGGTCGAGGCGCAGACCGAACCCATCGAGGTGGATCCGTTCGAGCTCAGTGCCTCGGACACCTGACGGATCGCGTACGGGAACTCCGCCCGGGTCGGCAGCACCGGCACCAACGCCCGCTCAGCGAGCGCACCGTGACCGATCTCGCGACGCTTCGGCGACCCGACCCGACCGGTC
>CAZACX010000119.1:0-1777 GCA_964483685.1 uncultured Intrasporangiaceae bacterium | reverse complement strand
CCGGTCGCGGCCGGTGGGACCTACTGGCCCATCGCGTGGACGCCGCCATCGACGTGGACGATCTCCCCCGTCGTCGCCGGGAACCAGTCCGACAACAACGCCGCACAGGCCCGCGCCGCCGGCTCGGCATCGCGGACGTCCCAGCCCAATGGTGCCCGCTCGTCCCAGACCCGTTCGAACTGCTCGAACCCCGGGATCGACTTGGCCGCCGTCGTGCGAATAGGCCCGGCCGCGACAAGGTTGCAGCGAATGCCCTTGGGCCCCAGATCGCGGGCGAGATATCGGTTGGTCGACTCGAACGCTGCCTTCGCCACGCCCATCCAGTCGTACACCGGCCAGGCGAACTTCGCGTCGAAGGTCAGCCCGACGATGGCCCCGCCGGCCCCCATGAGCGGCAGGGCGGCGACGCCGAGGGCCTTGAGGCTGAACGCCGAAACCTGCATGGCGGTCGCCACGTCTTCCCAGCTGCCCTCGAGGAAATTGAACGCGCCCTGGGGGGCAAACCCGATCGAATGAACCACGCCGTCGAGCCGGTCGGTGTGCTCACGTAGTCGATCGGCGAGCGAGTCGAGGTGCACCTGGTCGCTGACATCGAGTTCGACGACGGGCGGCAGAACCGGCAGCCGCTTGGCGATGGTCTGCGTGATCTTCATCGTGCGGCCAAAGGACGTGAGGATGACCTTAGCGCCCTCCTCCTGCGCGATCCGGGCCACGTGGAAGGCGATCGAGGAGTCCATCAGAACCCCGGTCACGAGCAGGGTCTTGCCGTCGAGGAGCATGAGTTGCCTTTCGTATGCCGGATTCCTGAGTATGCCGCGCCGCGCCGGTTAGTGCCCCATGCCGAGGCCGCCATCGACGGGGATCACAGCCCCAGTGATGTACGCGGCGTCATCCGAGGCGAGGAAGACAACGGCCGCCGCCACCTCCGCCGGGCTCGCAAACCGCCCTGCCGGGATGGCGCCCTGGTAGGTCTTGCGCAGCTCGGGCGTGAGGTCGGCGGTCATGTCCGTTTCGATGAATCCGGGCGCGACCACATTCGCAGTGATGCCCCGACCACCCAGTTCACGGGTCACCGAACGCGCCAGCCCGACGAGCCCCGCCTTGCTCGCGGCGTAGTTCGCTTGGCCGGGGCCGCCATACAGCCCGACAACGCTGGAGATGAAGATCAGGCGACCAAACCGTTGACGGATCATCCCGGCGCTCGCCCGACGGGCACAGCGGAAGGCCCCACCAAGATTCGTGTCGAGGACCGCGTCGAAATCGGCATCCGACATCCGCATGAGCAGCCCGTCCTTGGTGATCCCCGCATTCGCGACGACAACCTCCACTGGCCCACCGAAATGGGCCTCGCAAGCCTGGAAGGCAGCGTCCACCGACGCGCTGTTGGTGACATCAGCAAGGACTCCCACGAGTCCCTCGGGAGCCGTCCCAGATCTGTGGGTGACGATGACGTTGTGGCCGGCGGCCTGCATGGCTTTGGCGATGGCCAGGCCAATTCCGCGATTGCCACCGGTGACGAGAACGTTGCGCGCGGTCATGAAGACCCCTTCCGACGAGGCTCTAGCGGGCGAGCGGACGCACCCAGAGGCGCCCATGGGCAACGTACCCTGGTCGGGTGCGCAAGACGCTGGCTTCACCATCGGTGGTGACCACGGCGCCCGTCAGCCTCCACGTGGAGCAGTCTGGGCGGGTCCGGCGCTACCTCATGGCCATGGCGATCCGCACGGTGTGCTTCGTCGCCGCAGTTCCGCTGCAAGGGTGGGCGCGGTGGACGGCC
>CAZACX010000118.1:0-1826 GCA_964483685.1 uncultured Intrasporangiaceae bacterium | reverse complement strand
CGACTCCCGGGTCGGGCGCGGATTCGGTGGTGTGGGTGGACGTCACCCAAGCCGCCTATGAGGACTCGGAACTCAACTGGACGTTCACCAGTTTGATGATCCTCGCCACCCTGCTCGCGGGGATCGCCATCATCTTGGACAGCCAAATCCTCGTCATCGGCGCAATGGTGCTCGGCCCCGAGTTCGGCGCCGTGGCCGCGCTCGGACTGGCGCTCGTGCGCCACCGACCCGGGCTCCTCCTCCAGGCGTGCCGATCCCTGGCCGTCGGTTTCGCGCTCGCCATCGCCGTCACCGCACTTGCGGCCCTCCTCGCCCGATCAGTTGGCTGGCTCACCGCCCAACAGGTGCTCGCCGAGCGGCCGGGCACCGGGTTCATCTATCAGCCGGACAAATGGTCCTTCCTCGTTTCGGTGATTGCGGCCGCCGCCGGTGTGCTCTCCATGACCTCGGCGCGGGTCGGCGGGATGGCCGGAGTCTTCATCTCGGTCACGACCGTTCCCGCGGCCGGCAACATCGCCCTCGGGCTCGCCGTCGGGGCCTGGCAGGAGGTATGGGGCAGTGCGGCTCAGTTGGTCATCAACGTTGTGGGTATGGCGATCGCTGGGTGGCTCACCTTGTTGCTGCAACATTCCGTCACTACCCACCTGATGGGCCGCTGGAAGAATGTGAAGCATGACCGACTTCGATGAGCTGGCCACAACGTGGGATGACGACCCGGAAGGTGCATTGCTTCAGGGCTGAATCCACGCTAGAGCCGCACGGCGGGGACAGCTTCGGGGCCCCTCGGGACGGCCGCGTGACTGGACGTCCACCTCCCAAGCCGTGACTCGACCCACTATGCGAATTTCCGGCTGGCTCTGGTGCAACTTGGCCGGTACCCCTAGCTTTGGGTCATGACGAGACTCGGGGTGCTGCAGCAAAGTCACGGAAGCAAATGCACGTCGGGAATCGCGGATGACAAGGGGCCTGCGAGGAGACCTAATGGCAGCTGATCCGAGCAGGTTCGTCAATCCTTACGCATTCATCCCCTTTCCCACTGAGGCCGCGGATGGGTCGCCCGTATGTGTGCGGATGCCGGCGCCTAAACACCGGCCGACCCACGAGCAAGCGGCAGCGAAATACTCCGGGACCATCGAGGTTTCGTGGACCCTGCAGACGCCGATGCTGCTCCCGAGCGGTTACGAGACGTCGGGTGTTATCGACGGTGGCGGGCACGTCGTCATTCCGGGCTCCTCGATCAAAGGGGCGACGCGGGCACTTCATGAGGCGATGTTCAACGGGTGCCTTCGGATCATCGACCAGGATTTCACGCCCGGCTACCGTGACGCTGCGACATCGGATGCAGCCAAGCAGCACGAGGATGCAGGTCAGTGGCGGCTTGCTCTCGTCACACGCGACGTCGCGGGCGTGCCCACGGAAGTCCGTCTGTGCACGGATGAAGTGTGGATCGACTCCGGGGAGCTGCGGCGTTCCTACGGCCGCACTGACCTGCCTCGCACCGGTGACATCGTTCACGTGGACGTCCGCGGCGCGCAGCCGAACAGTCTGGGGCGGAATGAGCTGCGGGCCGTCGGCGGAGTCAAGGTGTTGCATTCCCGAGCCTCCGGGGCGGCCGAACTCGCCACGGTCTCGGGCCGCATCTTTTTGCCAACGGACACCGGGACTCGCCGCAAGCAGCGGCGCAATCCCCTCGGTGGGACGACCCGCGGGCGCTGCTTCTGGGCCAGCGGGGAGCTCGAGCCGGACGCCACCCCCACGAAGATCGCGCCACTCGTCTCAGCGGACTTCCGGTCCTCGGTCGAGGGCTCCGAGGACCGTCGCATTCT
>CAZACX010000117.1:0-1998 GCA_964483685.1 uncultured Intrasporangiaceae bacterium | reverse complement strand
TGCACCATCACGGTTTCGGCGAAGGAACGGGTCAGCCCACTGGTCGCATAAAGGGTGTTCGACTCCGGTGACGTCGTCTCGGCGACGACCCGCAACGGAACACCGTTCGCGTGCTCGCGCGCCCAGGCCACCAGCGCCTCACCGTGCCCTTCGCCTCGACTGGCCGGGTGGACCAACCCACTTGCCGTGACCCTGCCCTCGCTGCGGAAGAGGCCAGCCACCGCGACGAGATCACCAGTCTCGTCGCGCCCGCCGATTGCCTCACCGGAATAGAAGAACGCCCGCAACGTTTCCTCGCTCGCCAGTGACGGCAACCCACCATCGCGTTCCAAACAGATCGACGCGAGGGCCTTTAGCTGGTCAAGGTCGGCCTCGGTGATCGGTGACCATTCCAGCAGGGCCATCTCAGCGCGGCCCTCGTGGTCGATCGGGACGGTCCCGGAAAGGCCGGTCACCCCGATCCCACGTGGGTCGTTCGTCGCGCTGCGGGCGGTTTGGGCGGTCTTGGCGACGGTTGTCTCGACCAAAGGCGCCATCCGGCCGGGGCCGGGCGCCGCGGCGAGCACCACGACCCGCCGGGCGGGACGAGACGATGTCCTGCCACAGTGCCTCGGCTACCGGCACGCCGCTCGGTGGCGTACCAAAGGCGTCGGCTCCGCGGGCGTCGACTCGCTCGGGACTGATCGACAGCGCGACCTCGTCGATGATCTTCTCCATCGCCTTGCGTTGGTGCGGCAGGGCCAACGTCACGACCGACCCTGCCGTGCCCGCGCGGGCGGTGCGCCCGGAGCGGTGGACGTAGGTCTTGTGGTCAGCGGGTGGGTCCATTTGTACGACGAGGGAAATGTCGTCCACGTGAATCCCCCGGGCCGCCACGTCGGTCGCCACGAGCACCGCCAGCCGACCGTCCTTAAAGGCGTCGAGCACCCGACCGCGCACACCCTGGGTCAACCCACCGTGGAGGGGGCCGGCCATGATGCCGCTCTCCCGAAGCTGACCGGCCACCCGGTCGGCACCGAGTTGGGTACGCACGAAGACGAGGGTCTTGCCGGGTCGCCCGGTGATTGCCGCGGTGATCGACTTCTTGAGCGAGGGCTCGATCAGGAGGACGCGATGCTCCATCGTCAAGACGGCGGCCGTGGGGGCGTCCGTCGAATGCGTCACCGGGTTGTCGAGGTACTTCTTAGCCAACGCGTCGATGCCGCGGTCGAGGGTCGCCGAGAAGAGCAAGCGTTGGCCGCCGGCCGGAATGAGGTCGAGGATCTCGGTGACCTCGGGCAGGAAGCCCAGGTCGGCCATGTGGTCGGCCTCATCGAGGATGACGGTCTCGACGCGGTCGAGGATCGCGGCCCCACGGTTAATGAGGTCCTGCAACCGTCCGGGGGTCGCGACGACGAGATCGAGGCCGCGCTCAAGGGCAATCAGCTGCGGCGGGTAGGGCATCCCGCCCGCGACAACCTTTTGGCGCACGCCGAGTGCCCGTGAGATGGGTTCAAGGGCGTCGGCGACCTGGAGCGCCAGCTCTCTGGTGGGGACGAGGACGAGAGCCCGCGGGCGCAGCGGCTCGGACCTGCCGCTGGAGAGGCGGGTCAAAGTCGGCAGCCCAAAGGCCAACGTCTTGCCTGATCCGGTTTGTCCTCGACCGAGCACATCCCGGCCAGCGAGTGCGTCCGGGATCGTCGCCTCCTGGATGGCGAACGGGGCATGGATCCCCCGCTGGCGCAAGGCTTCGACGATCGGCGCGGGGAGGCCGAGATCGGCGAACGTCACGCCAGTGGCAGACCGGGTCGTCGGCGGAGGGCCCACGGGAGCGACCGCTGCCGCGGTCGCTTCGGCGACGTGCTCGGCATACCGGTCCGTTTGGCGTGGGACCGGGCGGATTCGCGGCGGGCGGGCCGGGTGCGACGTCAACGACTCGCGCCGCGGACGGTCCTCCCAGCGCGGACGGTCATCCCGGCGCGCGGTGTCATCCCGACGCGGACGGTCATCGCGCTCCGG
>CAZACX010000116.1:0-2020 GCA_964483685.1 uncultured Intrasporangiaceae bacterium | reverse complement strand
CGTCACCGGGCAGGTTTCACGACCGCCCCTGGGCAGAAACCAATGGCCCTTGACATAAGGCTCTGAACTGCATATTCGTCGGTTTGTGAAGTGACAGGACAGGCCAGTAGACGTCTGAATCTGACACTGCTAATGCACGATAAGCGCACGCACGGGGGAGGACTGGTCGAGGTGACGGCCACGAGGAAGAGGGGTCGCAGAGGGTTTCGGCACGCTCCGACGCCTGCCCTCGGGGCGGTACCAGGCGTCTTACGTCGGGCCAGATCTCGCCCGGCACACGGCTCCCCAGACCTTCAGCGCGAAGATCGACGCCGAGCACTGGATGGCGGCCGAGCGCCGGCTCATTGATGCCGACCAGTGGGGGGCACCCAGAGTGCGCGCGCAGGCCCGGCAGGGCGCGATGACCCTGCTGCGGGAGTACGCGCCAGGAGCGGTCGACCGTCGTAGGGTCCGCGGCGAGCCACTGAAGCCCCGCACCCGCGCGCTCTACGGCTCACAGCTCGACAGGCTGATCTTCCCCACCTTTGGGGACAGGGCCTTGCGGAGCATCACCCGGGATGACGTCGCCCGCTGGTACGACGCACTCGGCCCTGAGTACCCCACACAGCGCGCTCATGCCTACTCGCTGCTTCGTGCCGTCATGGGCCAAGCCGTCGTGGAAGGCCTGGTGTCGTCGAGCCCGTGCCAAAGCCCGGGTGCCGGCCGCGCATCTCGGCAGCGACGAATCGAGCCGGCCAGCCTGCCCGAGCTGGCGGCGATCGTCGAAGGGATGCCGGTGATTCGCCGTCTCTCCGATAACCACCGCATTCAGTTCGCGGTCCCGCTCCCACCGATCGGCAGGGGTGAAATGGATCCCTGGACAGACCGGTAACCCAAACTCCTGGATCGACGCTCCACCCGTTGTGTCCACCCCGGCAGTGTCAACAGCAGGGCGCACAGAGGCTCGTTCCGAAGCGAGGATGGCGACGGGGCGCGTCAGGGCGGGCTCGCTAAGCGGATGCACTCCGACACCCTAGATCCGTGGCAAGGACCCGGACTTCGCCGGCAGCCAACTGGCCGGGACCAACCTTCCACATGAGAACGTCCGGAACTGCCGCCGGTCGTGCGTCTTCCATGTGCTCGCAGGTTGCACCGGTCCCACGGGCATGACCAATTGCCAGCCTGCTCGAGTCGAGGCGGCGTAGTTGTGCTCACGCCACTCTCGCGTGCTGATGTGGACGGCCACGCGCTGCAACTACGGCCGTGATCGTCAGCAAAACCAGGAGCCCGAGGCCGCTGCCGACCAGCAGGAACAACAGGCCGACCACCCACAAGCCGCTGTCGTCCGTCGAGGCGGCATCGCGCGACCATGCGACGGCGAACCCGAGGTCGGCGGCAGCAGCCAGCACGAATACCGCCCACACACTGGGAGCCCAGAGATAGGCGAGTACGGCGGCGGCCGAGATCGACAGGCCGCACCCGAGCACCTGCCAGGCGCGATACGGACCCTGTGCGACCCCGTCGACCAGGTAGTACTCCTGGTCCCACCCCAACCAGGCGAACCACATGGCCGCGGCAAACAGTGCCAGCACGACAGCCGCGCCCCCAAGCCGAGCGACTCGAAGGTGCACACGGTTAGAGGGATCCGCTGGCTGATGTGAGTTCACGCCTTGAGTATGGCGGTCGTGGACCGGCCACGCCTCTGTACCCGTACTCAGACGATTCCTACTGAGCGTGCCCCGAACCGGCCGCGATTCACCAGCATTGCGAGGTCGTCGACAAACTCGACGCCCGGATGACCCTACGCGGAAGCCAGCAACTCATGACCCGAGAAGATGGCCGCTCCGATCGGCATCTCGCCCTGGTCAAGCCCCTCGCGTGCCACCTCAAGGGCGACGGCGCCGGTCTCGTACACGGGCCGCGGCAGGCGGCCCGTGTGGTGCTCGAGCAGGTGCCGAAACATCGCCGCAGTGACCCGTCGAGGGGCCCGCGAGGCGGCCGTCCAGATCCGGATGATCGACGTACCCAAGGCGCCCAAGCC
>CAZACX010000115.1:0-2117 GCA_964483685.1 uncultured Intrasporangiaceae bacterium | reverse complement strand
GAGTAAGGGTTGACCTGCACAAACCCCTGGACGCCACGTTCACGACTCACACCCCACCACGTCGTACCCTTGTCGGGCCATGAATGCCGCGAAAACGTACGACGTGCGCACCCACGGGTGCCAGATGAATGTCCACGACTCGGAGCGGCTCGCGGGCCTCCTGGAGACGGCTGGCTATGTCGATCTCGCGAGCATTCCCGCGCCGAGGCGCCCGGTCGTCGCCGACGTCGTCGTCTTCAATACGTGCGCCGTGCGCGAAAACGCCGACAACAAGCTCTACGGCAATCTCGGGCAGCTCCGTCCCGCGAAGGTCGCCAACCCCGATCTGCAGATCGCTGTCGGTGGCTGCCTCGCCCAGAAGGACCGGGCGACGATCGTCGAGCGGGCCCCGTGGGTCGATGTCGTCTTCGGCACCCACAACATCGGTTCGCTGCCCGCCCTGCTCGCCCGGGCCCGGCACAACAAGCGCGCCGAGGTCGAGATCCTCGAGTCCCTGGAACGCTTCCCCTCGACCCTGCCCACCCGCCGTGACAGCGCGTATGCCGCCTGGGTCTCGATTTCGGTCGGCTGCAACAACACCTGCACGTTCTGCATCGTGCCCAGCTTGCGGGGCAAGGAAACCGACCGGCGACCCGGTGAGATCCTCGCCGAGATCGAGGCCCTTGTCGCGCAGGGTGTCATCGAGGTGACGCTGCTCGGCCAGAACGTCAACACGTATGGAGTCGAATTTGGCGATCGCGGGGCCTTCGCCAAGCTCCTTCGGGCGTGCGGTGACATCGAGGGACTGGAGCGGGTGCGGTTCACCAGCCCCCACCCCGCCGCGTTCACCGAGGACGTCATCGAGGCGATGGCCGCCACCCCCAACGTCATGCCGAGCCTGCACATGCCCTTGCAGTCGGGGTCGGATCGCGTCCTCAAGGAGATGCGCCGCTCGTATCGCGGCGAGAAGTTCCTGCGGATCCTCGACTCGGTCCGCTCCCAGATCCCGGAAGCGGCGATCACGACCGACCTCATCGTCGGGTTTCCGGGGGAAACTGAGGCCGACTTCGCGGAGACGCTGAGGGTCGTAGAGGCCGCTCGATTCGCGAGCGCATTCACCTTCCAGTACTCGATCCGTCCCGGCACCCCCGCGGCAACCATGCCCGATCAGGTCCCCAAAGCCGTTGTCCAGGAACGATTTGAGCGTCTCGTCGAGCTGCAGGAGGAGATCTCCTGGGCGGAGAACCGTCGCCTGGAAGGCACCGAAGTCGAGGTGCTCGTTGCGCCGGGCGAGGGCCGCAAGGATGCCGAACGTTCCCGCCAGTCAGGCCGGGCGCGTGACAACCGGCTCGTCCACTTCACTGTCCCGGCGGGCACGACACCGCCGCGGCCGGGCGATCTCGTCAGGGTGGGCGTGACGTACGGGGCGCCCCATCACCTCGTCGCCGATGGTGCCCTCGAGGGTGGCACCGTTGGGGTGCGCGGCACCGCCGGCGGCGACGCGTGGGCCGAGTTGATGCGCGGGGCGGCGCCGGCCACCGTCGTCAAGCCGGCCGTCGCCCTCGGCATGCCGGCCGTCGGCGCTCCCGCTGGTGGCCCGCCACCGCCGACCCCGGGCTGCGCCGCAGGCTGACCCGCGAGCTGTGGATCGGGCTGCGCCGCAGGCTGACCCGCGATCTGTGGATCGGGCCGCGCCTCGGGCTGCGCCCTGGGGCTGACCCGCGGGCGAACAACCTGACCCGCGGGCGAACAACCTGACCCGCGGGCGAACAACCTGACCCGCGGGCGAACAACGCAACGGCGGCCACCCACTGGGGTGGCCGCCGTTGGTGCGTTCGGAAGTTACTCGCCGATCAGGTCGTCGGCCTTCTGCGCGCCCGCATCAATCTGGTCGGTGAACTTGCCACCGGTGGCGCCATCCGCGGCGCTGCTCGCCTTCTCAACAGCCTGGTCGCTCAATTCCTCGACCTTGTCGGCGTTGTCGCCGAGCAGTTCGCTGGCCTTGTTCTTGATGTCATCCAACATTCCCATGGGCGCATGCCCTCCTTCATCCTGTTCCCACCTCAATGGCAGGCACTCCTTCGAACCCTAGCCCGATCCCTGGGGAATCTCCTGAGTGTTGCCTGTGTGATCCCTGC
>CAZACX010000114.1:0-2243 GCA_964483685.1 uncultured Intrasporangiaceae bacterium | reverse complement strand
GGTCTTCGAGGGTGAACCAGGCAACTTTGAGGCCTTGTTCGACGGCGTGTTGGCCTAGGGCTTCGAGGAGGAACGTTTTGCCGGTCCCGGAGGACCGAGCAGGTCGGCTCCCGCAAGAACTCGCGAGGTTGCGCCGCTACGGGCTGATCATCGTCGACGAGGTCGGCTACCTCCCCTTCGAGCAAGACGCCGCGAACCTGTTCTTCCAACTCGTATCCAGCCGCTACGAACACGCCTCACTGATCCTCACCTCCCAACCTGCCGTTCTCCGGCTGGGGCGGCGTGTTCGGCGACCAAGCCGTCGCCGCCGCGATGATCGACCGCATCGTCCGCCACGCCGACGTCCTCACCCTCAAAGGCGCCAGCTACAGGCTCCGCGGACGAGGAATAGACAGCCTCCCCAGCATCCGAACCACCACCGGCCAAACGGAGCCCTAGACTCCCAACAACCGCTCACAATTCAAGCGCCGGAAACGACCAGAATTGGAGCGCCGCCGACAACTTGTTCCTCCTCGGGTGACGATGCGCTTCAGCACCGCAACCGCACCTGAGGAGGAGCCCCAACCGCGGGACGCGGCGAGGCAAACGAACTCGTGTCGGGCAGATCCCATGACCGCCAGCGGGCAACTTTCATGTCCGCTACCGGGCAGCTACATGGCCGCCTCCGGGCAGTTTCCCGTGTCCGCTGTCACCTGAACTGGTCGCCAAGGTCACCGATGTCGTCGGTTTGTACCTGGCGCCACCGGAGAACGCGATCGTGTTGTGCGTGGATGAGAAGTCCCAGATCCAAGCGTTGGATCGGACCGCGCCGATGCTGCCGATGCAACAAGGCTTCCCCGAACGGCGCACCCACGACTACAAGCGCCATGGCACCTGGGACTGCCCCCGGTTTGGTTGACACTCGGGGTGGGTAGTTCTCAGGCCGCGTTTGCGGTTGCATAGATCATCTCAAACTCGATCGGGGTCAGTTTGCCCAGGGCTCGTTGGCGGCGACGGCGGTTGTACTTGGTTTCGATCCAAGTCACGATGGCCAGGCGCAGTTCCTCGCGGTTGTCCCAACGCTTGGTGTTCAGGACGTTCTTTTGGAGCAGGGCGAAGAACGACTCCATCGCGGCGTTGTCGCCCGATGACCCGACGCGGCCCATCGACCCTTGCAGGTCGTTGTTCTTGAGCAGCCGTACGACCTTCTTGGATCTGAACTGGCTGCCCCGGTCCGAGTGCACGATCGTGCCCACCGGTGAGCGCAGCGCGATCGCGTTCCGAAGGGCCGACACCGCGAGCGAGGACTTCATCCGCGAGTCGATTGAGTACCCGACGATCTTGTTCGAGTACACGTCCTTGACTGCGCAAAGGTAGACCTTGCCCGCACGAGTGGGGTGTTCGCTGATGCCGGTGAGCCACACGTGGTTCGGGCCGGTTGCTGCCCCGGTGAAGTCGTGCGTGACGCGCGGCCCTTCTCGTCGACGGACGCGAGCAGGTCCTCATGCACGGCGGGGCCGGGTTTGCCGCCCTTGCCCCTGCGGCGGTGGTGGGAGGCGACGATCCCCGCGATCGAGGTCAATCGCCACACCCGGTTCTCCGAGGCTGTGATGCCGACGTCTTCGAGTTCGTCGGTCAGGAATCGGTACCCGAGCGTGGGGTCGTCGGCGTGGATGTCCCACAGCGCATTGATCGCGTGAGCGTCGTCCCAGTCCCGCTGCGAGACAGGCGCTTTGAGCCACTTGTCGTACCCCGAAGTCGACAACTTCAGGACCCTGCACGCCACCGCGACCGGCACCCTGACCGGGGCGCCGGTCGCGGCCATCTCACGGACGAGAGGGAAGACTATCTTCCCGGCAGGTTCGCCTGCGACAGGTAAGCAGCTGCCCGGCGCAGGACCTCGTTCTCCTGCTCCAGCAACCGGATCCGCTTCTTGGACTCACGAAGCTCGACGCGGTCAGCGTCAGGGACACCAGGTCGGTTCCCGTCCTCGACGTCGGCCTTCTTCATCCAGTTCGACAAGCAACCTTCGGAGATCCCGAAGTCTTTCGCGATCTGCTTCATCGGAGCCTGGCCCTGACGGGCCACTGCCACGACATCGCCGCGGAACTCCTTGGGGTAGGGCTTGGGCACGACAGACATCCTTCCAGCGAGGAAATCCTCACAGGTCAGGTGTCAACCAAACTCTGGGCAGACCCCCTCGACCTTGTTCGCGGCACTGGAGATCGCCACCGGCACCGTCACCGCCGCCTGCAAACCGCGCC
>CAZACX010000113.1:0-2264 GCA_964483685.1 uncultured Intrasporangiaceae bacterium | reverse complement strand
GGGCACCTGCCCAGAAGGGACCGGAGTCCCCGATGTCCTTGACATTGATGACCAATGCTCCAATGCGCAACATACGTTTCAGTTTGCACCGCGGAAGTAGCCGTCGTCGCGCCCCTGCCCCTCCTGGCGGACCTTGTGCATGTTGCGGGGCAAGCGGGCCGGGTGCCAATACCTGCCTACGACTGGGAGATCGACCGCATTACTTACACCCGTGTGTGCTCAGGTGCCGAAGCCCAGGAAGACGAGCAGGCGCCGTTCGAACTCGACAAGAGTCGTCGCCTCGAGCCTTCCGAGCACGGTGCCGACGTTGCTCCTGCGGACCGTGGCGATCTTGTCGACCATCAAGAAGGTGTCCTTGCCCAGGCCGTTGCGCTCGTCGGCGGTCACGGGAACCCGCATGAGGGGAGCGTCAACTCCGGTACTAGTGAAGGGGCATATCGTGACCGACTCGGTGGCGTCGAAGATGTCATCCTGCACAACGAGCGCGGATCGCGGCTTGCGCGCGTACCCGCCACCGGCGACGGTGACGATGTCCCCGCGTCTCATTCGCCCCAGTCCTCGGAGATTGCCTCGACGAAGGCCATCTCATCGCTCGTGCGATCCGCGGCGCCCACGAGCTCGGACTGGCGGTGCGCCTCGGCGGCGAAGTCGGCGGAGCGCACATCGGGCACCCAGATCTGAACCGGGCGCAGGCCCCGGGCTCGCATCCGGGACCGGTACGCGTTCACGCGCTCCTTCACGGCCATGACTTGATGTTACATGTAACCCCTCGATGGGGACAAGCAATCGAGGCAGCCAAAGGGTCAACGCACCCCATACGCGACGAGGCGATCTCCGCTGACGCGCCGTCTTGCGGCGCTGGGAGGTATGTCCCGGCGTCGGCGCTACCGTTGTCCAGAGTGAAGGAGCAGCGATGACCAAGCAATCCTTGTCGGCAAAGACGCGCCGTGAGTTGGCCGCGCGCTCGACCAAGGCGTCGGCGCGTTTGGAGCATCGTGTAGTTCCCGCTGAGCACGTCCGCTCGGCCGAGGTGGAAAGATTCGTTGAATCGCTGCGCTCGAAGCGCCTCGAAGGTGCGGAATAGGCGACCACGCCGCAGCGCCGGTGCGCTACGGGTCTTCGCCACTGTGGTGGCTAGGTGCGTAGCCAGCTCTGACGTGGCCGGTAGCCGTCGCGGCGTAGCCAGTGCTCGGTGTAAAGAATGCGGTCGGGCGTAATGATCATCAGCGGGTCCGCGGGCGGATCGCTCAGCGGCAGGCCGCGCTCCACATGGTCTGACTGCCAACGGAAGGCTTCCCAATAGTGCTCGACCTCGGGGTCGTCTCGCTCCAGCGTGCGTGCTGTCCCGAATAGTTGAGCGCCTCGGCTGCTGGCCTGACCAACCAGCGGGGCCACGATGCCCGCGGACACTCGCGGGTCCCGCCTCAGGTTGCGGGACTTTCGTGAGTCGTTCCAGCTTGTGTAGAAAATCTCGAACCCGAGACTGTAGTAGCGCAAGGGCGTGGCCGTCGGGCTGCCGTCCTTGTTCACGGTCGCAACGACCGCCGTGTTGTGCGTCGACAGCAGCTGGAGGATCCGGCCCTCGAGCACCTCGCGCGTCAGGTCGCGTTCGGGGGCTGGCCCAGCGAGCCAGGAGTTCGTGATGGGCATATCTCAGTCTGACTGATGTGGGTCACCCCATATTTTCGTTATACGATTTACCTGTGGTGAGTGAAGAGCAGATCAAGAGGTGGGCCGACGAAGCCGAAGAAGGCTACGACGTCGAGGAGCTCAAGCGTCGGGGCCGGGGGCGTCCCGGTCGCGGGGCTGAACCGATGCAGGTCGTGGCGGTCCGGCTGACGGCCGAGGAGCTCCAGGCCCTCGACGCGGTGGCGGCAGGCAAGGACATGAGTAGGTCCGAAGCCATCCGGGCAGCGCTGGCCCACTTCGCTGCGTGAAGATCCACCCGAACGCCCTCAAGCACGGCGTCTCCGCGGAGGACGCCCTCCGAGCCGCCGAGTGGGTCGCTGTGGATCGAGCCCATGGGAGATGACGGCCCATCCACACGCGAGTTGCGCCTTGGCTTCGACACCAGAGCCCTCCTGCTGGAGACCGTCGTCCTGATCCTCGAGGGCGGCGGTGAAGTGATCATCCACGCCATGCCTGCGCGCAAGGAGTACCTGGACCTCCTGCCCTAGGTGTACTGACCCGACAGGTTGGTTAAGAAATTGCGACACGTCGTTGTGACGGGGTGACATGGGAGGGCCTCCCGCGGTGGAGTTGAA
>CAZACX010000112.1:0-2367 GCA_964483685.1 uncultured Intrasporangiaceae bacterium | reverse complement strand
ACTAGCGGTTCCGTCGCGCGGTGGGGGTCTCAACGTCCGAGCAGGAGCAACGCTGACCGCTACCCGTTGATCGCCAGCACCAAGGGCAGCACGGCGGGCGCCCCGGCCGCACGAACCACGCGGGCCGCCTCGGTCATCGTCCAGCGCGAGTCGACGAGATCGTCGACCAACAAGACCGGACCGGACTGCTGGGTAAGTGCCGCCGCGAGTGGCGCCGGCACCGCGAATCGGCCCCACACGTTCGCGAGGCGAAAGGCGCTGTTGCCGCCGGCCGCCCCCACGGGGCCGCCATCCACCATCGTGAGCGTCCCCAGCAGGGGGAGCCGACCGATCTCGGCCAGTCCCAGCGCGAGCGATCCCACGAGCTGCGGTCGAGCCCGGGAGGGGAGGGCCACGATGCCCGTGGGTCGCGCATCCCAGTCCCAATCCGCGAGCACGGCCACCACCGCGCGCAGCATCTCGGCCGGGACCGGCGCGTCGGCGCGCAGGACCTCACGCAACCGTTGGCCCCAGCCGAGGTCGCTCAGGCGGCCGAGAGCCCGGCCGGGCTGCATGACCTCGGAAGGCGTCAGCTTGCCCCGAACGGGGACGCCCAATCGGTCCATTCCGGTTGGCCACAGTGCCCGCGGCGCAACGGCGACGCCCACCTGGGCCAACCGGGTTCGGGCGGCACCGATGGCCCCGTCGGGGATGTCGGCGGCAAACCAGGCCCCGGCGCAGTTGTCGCACTTGCCGCAGGTCGCCTCGGTGGGGTCATCGAGTGCCCGTTGGAGGAAGGCCATCCGGCACCCGGTGGCCCGTTCGTACTCGATCATCTGGTCCTGCTCGATCGTGCGCTGCTCCGCGACCCACGCGTAGCGCTCGGCGTCATAGGTCCACGGTTGCCCGGTGCTTTGCCACCCCCCGCTGACGCGGTTGACGGCACCCTCGACGTCGAGGACCTTCAAGAGGAGTTCCAACCGAGTGCGGCGAAGGTCGACGATGGTTTCGAGTGCCGCGCTCGAGAGTGGTTTCGCGCTCTCGGCCAGGGCCCGCAGGACGGCATCGGCTTGGTCCTGGCGGGGCATCGAAACCGAGGCGAAGTACCGCCAAATGTCGGCATCCTCCGGACCTGGCATGAGCAGCACGTCGGCGCGTTCGGTGGCTCGCCCGGCGCGCCCCACCTGCTGGTAATAGGCAACCGGGGACGAGGGTGCCCCGACATGGACGACGAACCCCAAATCTGGTTTGTCGAACCCCATCCCCAAGGCCGAGGTGGCGATCAGCGCCTTGACCTCGTTGTCACGCAACGCCAATTCGAGACGTTCACGCTCCTGCGGATCGGTCCGCCCGGTGTAGGCCGCAACCCGGTGGCCGGCCTCGCGAAGGGAGGCGGCGATGTCCTCGGCCCCGCTTACCGTGAGCGTGTAGACAATGCCGCTGCCCGGCAGATCGCCCAGATGCGCGAAGAGCCAGGCGAGGCGTTGCTCCGGGGACATCGAGCGCATCACCCCCAGTCGCAGGGACTCGCGAGCCAAACCGCCCCGCACGGTGAGCACGCCCTTGGCCGGATCCACCAAGCCGACGCCGAGTTGCGCGACGACGTCGCTGACCACCCGGGCGTTAGCCGTCGCCGTCGTGGCGAGGACGGGCACCCGGTGAGGCAACGCGGTGAGGAGGTCGCGGATCCGTCGATAGTCGGGGCGGAAATCATGGCCCCAGTCGCTGATGCAATGGGCCTCGTCCACAACGAGGAGGCCGCACCGCTGAGCGAGGTCCGGCAATTGCTCATCGCGAAACCGTGGATTGTTCAGCCGTTCGGGGCTGACGAGCAGGACGTCCACCTCGTCTGCGGCCAGTGCGACCCGCACCTCGTCCCAGTCGTTGACGTTCGCCGAATTCATCGTCACCGCCACCACTCCGGCGCGATTGGCGGCCCCGATCTGGTCCCGCATGAGGGCCAACAGGGGCGAGATGATCACGGTGGGTCCACGACCGGCGGCTCTCCCCAGCGCGGTGGCAACAAAGTAGACGGCGGACTTGCCCCAGCCGGTGCGCTGGACGACGAGGACGCGGGCGCTATCGACGACCAGGGCGCGTACCGCCTCAAGCTGGCCATCCCGGAAGTCAACGTCCCGGCGCCCCACAAGCCGTCGGAGCATCTCAAGGGCGGCGTCGTCGAAGTCGGCCGAGTCCTCGCCCCGACGGACGGCCTGGTCGGTGGGGTCACTCACAGGTTGCTGCTGGTTCACGAGTTCTCCTGGGCCAAGGCGCGCTTGGCGTTGCCATGCCTTCGGTGAGCGGTGATCGGTGCCCCGCGGGGTGAGGGCCGACCCTGGCACGGTATGCCGCCGGTCCGACATCCCTGACTATCACAACCACGTCGGG
>CAZACX010000111.1:0-2583 GCA_964483685.1 uncultured Intrasporangiaceae bacterium | reverse complement strand
TCCGGCTCGACTGGGGGCCCGTAGGCGCGGCGGAGATGCAGGCCGACGTCTGCGTCGTGGTCGACGTGCTCAGTTTCTCGACATCGGTGACTATCGCGGTTGAGCGCGGTATGACGGTCTTCCCGTATAGGTGGAAGGGCCCGCTGGCGGACGAGTTTGCGCGGATCAACGACGCAGTACTGGCGGTTGGCCGACTTGAAGCGTCCGCGATCGACCGCCCCCCGCCACCGTCTCTGTCGCCCGCCGCGCTTCTGGGTTGTGCGGTGACGCCTCGGATTGTGTTGCCCTCGCCCAACGGGTCGACCATCTGCGTTCTCCTGCAGGATTCCGGTGCCGAGATCCTCATCGGGTCGCTGCGCAACGCAAGCGCGGTCGCGTCGCGATTGGCGTATGCCGTGCGGGCAGGCGCGTCGGTGGGCTTGGTCGCGGCGGGTGAGCGGTGGGGCGCCGACGGTTCGTTGCGCCCGGCGCTGGAAGATCACCTGGGTGCCGGTGCCATCGTGTCCCACCTGCGGCGGCTCGGCGTGGCCGAAGGGGCCAGCCCCGAGGCAGTCGCGGCGGCCGACCTTTTCGACGCATCCCGGGCCGACCTGCGCCAGCGGCTACACGCCTGTGTCGGGGGGCGCGAGTTGACCGGAAAGGGGTTCGCCTCCGATGTCGACGCAGCTGCGGACCTGGACGCATCGATGACGGTGCCCGTCCTTGTCGAGGGCGCTTTCGTCGCTGGCACCGCCCCGGATAGCGCGCAAATCTAACGGCTGATGTTAGATGTGCACGCCAATGTGAGCGCTCGCTGAGCAAAACACACCCGCTCTTGCACATATAACTGATGCTCGGTACAGTTACATCTGTTCACTGAACGTCGGCGGCGTCACTCGAAAGGCACATCTCATGGCTTCCCGCGTGTCATCCACCAACCGTGTCATCACCACCGAACAGGATGCCCGCCTAGCCCACGGTGTCCTGAAGGAGTTGGACGGGCCCGATGGCGTGCTTCGAGTCGAGCGAGAGGGTCGGTTGGCCAACGCCATCCCCCCTGAGGTTGGCCGCATACTCCAACAGGTCTTGACCGTGATCGCCCAAGGGGGGTCGGTCACGATTTCGGCCACCCCCAACGAGTTGACGACATCGTCGGCCGCTGGGGTTCTTGGCATCTCCCGTCCGACGCTGGCCAAGATGGTCTCGGACGGCCGGATCCCAGCCCACAAGGTGGGATCGCACATGCGCTTCCGTTCGGATGATGTCTTCGCGGAACTGCGTGCCCGGCGGGCGCGCGAGCGTGCGGCGTTCGAGGCGCTACGCGAGTTGGAAGGCGACGACGACAGCTGAGCAAGCGCGACGGCGCCCGGAGGTTCGGCGTCCGTTCAGGCAGGATGTGGGCATGTCGAAGTACCTCATCTCCTTCCCCAGCTCCTCGATGGTCGTCGCCCCGGAGGACTTCGCCGCCGTCGGTGACGCGGCCCGCGAGGTGGTCCGCGAGGCGAAGGCGGCCGGCGTGTATGTGTTCGCTGGCGGCATTCACGACGGCGTCGCCCCCGTCCTGGTCCACGCCGACGGTTCGATGACCGCGGAGACCTCGCACCTCGACGGTGGGTTCTGCGTGCTTGAGCTGCCGTCGCGGGAAGAGGGCGAACGCTGGGCGGCCCGCCTGGCCACGGCCTGTCGCACCCCTCAGGAACTGCGCCAGTTCGGGGACGACCCGGAGTCCTGACCCGGGCCGGTGAGCGTGAAGCATTGAGCGGGACTCATTGCCTTACAGGGTCCGACGCGGCTCAGCGCTAACGGTAGATGTCGGCCCGGTGTTCGATGGCCAGGATGGTCACCTCATCGGTGATGCGGTAGATGATGCGAAAGTCCCCGCGGCGCGCGCTGTACAACCCGGTCAGGTCACGGCGCAGCACTTTCCCTACGCGGTGCGGGCTCTGAGCTAGTGGACCGTGTTTGAAGTGGTTTTACGATTGGCTTTCTTGAGGACTTCGTCGGCGGTTTTGGTCCAGACGAAGGGGTGGCAGCGGTCGTTCCAGCCGTTGATGAACCCACGGATCTTGGCGTTGAGGTCTTTGACGGAGCCGAAGCTGCCGCGGTGGATGGCTTGTCGTTCGATAATGCCGAACCAGACCTCGACCAAGTTCAGCCACGAGCCCGACGTGGGGGTGAAGTGGACCTGGATCCGCGGGTTTGCCTCGAGCCAGTCCCGGACCTCAATCTTCTTGTGGGTGGCGTAGTTGTCCATCACCAAGTGCAATTGTCCCTGCGGGTAGGCCCGGGCTACCTGCTTGAGGAACGCCAGGAACTCTTGATGGCGGTGGCGCGGTTTGCAGGCGGCGGTGACGGTGCCGGTGGCGATCTCCAGTGCCGCGAATAAGGTCGAGGTGCCATGGCGCTTGTAGTCGTGGGTGCGCCGTTCGGGGAAGCCTTGTTGCATCGGCAGCATCGGCGCGGTCCGATCCAACGCTTGGATCTGGGACTTCTCATCCACGCACAACACGATCGCGTTCTCCGGTGGCGCCAGGTACAAACCGACGACATCGGTGACCTTGGCGACCAGTTCAGGGTCGGTGGAGAACTTGAAGGTCTCGACCC
>CAZACX010000110.1:0-2593 GCA_964483685.1 uncultured Intrasporangiaceae bacterium | reverse complement strand
GGCGGGGCACAATGCGACCATGACTCCCGAATTGCGGCGGTGGCGTCCGGTAGCCCCGGGCGATCGCGTCGCCATCCTCTCGCCGTCCTGGTGCGCGCCCCAACACTTCCCGGCCATTCATGAGCAGGCGATGGCCCGGGTGGTGGAGCTGTTGGGGTTGGTCCCGGTGGAGTTCCCGACGACGCGCGTCGCAGGAACCCCGGCGGAGCGGGCGCGCGATCTCAACGCGGCGTTTGCCGACGAGTCGATCCGGGCCATCTTTGCCACGATTGGCGGCGACGACCAGATCACCCTGCTGCGGCACCTGGATCCGGCTGGTCCGCAACGTGATCCGAAGCCCTACTTCGGATACTCGGACAGCACGAACGTCCTCAACTGGTTGTGGTTCCACGGCGTCGCTTCCGTCCACGGCGGGTCCACCCAGGTGCACCTCGGCCCCGGTACCGCCGTCGATGACGAACACCTTTCCTCGCTGCGCGCCGCCCTCTTTGGTGGCGACGTCGAGTTGCGTCCCGTCGCGCGCTCCCGCGACGTCGGCTTCCCGTGGGACGACCCGCGTGCCCTGACGACCGCGCCCCCCGACGAGGAGGCCGTGCCGTGGACATGGGCCGGGCCCGCGCGATCGGTCACCGGCACGACGTGGGGAGGCAACCTCGAGATTCTCCACTGGAACTGCGCCGCTGGCCGCTGGATTCACCCCGCGACGGCGTATGCCGGGTGCGTCCTGTTGGTTGAGACCTCCGAGGAGCGCCCCACGCCGACCGAGGTCTATCGGATGCTGCGCAACCTTGGCGAACGCGGGGTGCTCGGCGCCGCGAAAGCGCTCGTGTGGGGGCGCCCACCGGCGGGTGACCACGAGGTGCACCCGAGCGTGGCGCAGGCCCTGGCCCTGCGTGCGGCCCATCGGGAGGCGGTGCTTCGTGCGGTGGCCGAGTACAACGAGGACCTCGTCGTCGTCCTCGATGTCGACTTCGGTCACACGGGCCCGCAGTTCGTGCTCCCCTATGGCGGCCGGATGACCGTTGACGGGACGAGCCGCCGGGTGGTGGCCCACTTCCCGACGCCGTGACCCGGGTCGTTCGCGGCATACGGGCTGGGTTTTAGCAGCCGACGAGGCGCTCCGCGAAGTAGGTCTTGACGCCCGCGAGGGGGAGGCGGGTCTGGGACATCGAGTCCCGCTCGCGCACGGTGACCGCGTCGTCATCGAGAGTGTCGAAATCGACCGTGACGCAGAACGGGGTGCCGACTTCGTCCTGGCGGCGATATCGGCGACCGATGGCCCCGGCGTCATCGAAGTCGACGTTCCACGACTGCCTCAGGTCGTCGGCGAGCGCGCGGGCCTTGGGGGTGAGGTCCTCGTTGCGAGACAGCGGCAGGACCGCGACCTTGATGGGCGCCAAGCGCGGGTCGAGACGCAAGACGGTGCGCTTGTCGACCCCGCCCTTGGTGTTGGGCGCTTCGTCCTCGGTGTAGGCATCGACGAGGAAGGTCATCAGGCTGCGGGAGAGGCCGGCTGCCGGTTCGATGACGTAGGGGTGGTAGCGCTCGCCCGCGCCCTGGTCGTAATAGCTGAGGTCGGTTCCGGAGTGCTCAGAGTGGGTGCGCAGGTCGAAGTCGGTGCGGTTGGCGATGCCTTCGAGTTCGCCCCACTCACTGCCGGTGAAGTTGAAGCGGTACTCGATGTCGACGGTGCGCTTGGAGTAGTGCGAGAGCTTCTCGGTCGCGTGCTCAAAGTGGCGGAGGTTCTCGGGGCGGATGCCGAGGTCGGTGTACCAGCGGGTGCGCTCATCGATCCAATACTGATGCCACTCGTCGTCCTCACCGGGCTTGACGAAGAACTCCATCTCCATCTGCTCAAATTCGCGCGTGCGGAAGATGAAGTTGCCCGGCGTGATCTCGTTGCGGAAGCTCTTGCCGATCTGGGCAATACCAAACGGCGGCTTCTGCCGGGAGCTCGTCACGACGTTGGCGAAGTTGAGGAAGATGCCTTGGGCGGTCTCTGGGCGCAAATAGTGCAGGCCAGATTCGTCCTCCAGGACGCCGAGATGGGTCTTGAGTAGCCCGTTGAACTGACGCGGTTCGGTCCACTGGCCGCGGGTCCCACAGTTCGGGCAGGCGATCTGCGCGAGCGCGACGTCATCGGGATTGATGGCCGTCCCGCCCTTTGCCTTCTTCTCGGCGACGGCCTCCTGCAGATGGTCGGCGCGGTAGCGGCGGTGGCAGCTTTGGCACTCGGTTAGCGGGTCGGTGAAGGTCGCGACATGGCCCGAGGCTTCCCAGGTTTGGCGCGGCAAGATGACGCTCGAGTCGAGCCCGACGACGTCGTCGCGTGACTGCACGAGCGCCCGCCACCACTGCCGCTTGATGTTTTCCTTGAGCTCGACCCCCAACGGCCCGTAATCCCACGCGGAGCGGGTGCCGCCATAGATCTCCCCGCAGGGATAGACGAACCCGCGGCGCTTGGCGAGGGAGACAACGTGGTCGACGGCAGTGGGGGCGGGCTTGGCCACAGCTAAGGCTCCTGAGTCGTATGCCGCGCGGCCGGCTTGTCGCGCGGGCTTGGGAAGGTTGCCCACCCTATCGACTGGCAGAC
>CAZACX010000109.1:0-2773 GCA_964483685.1 uncultured Intrasporangiaceae bacterium | reverse complement strand
CTAGTCTCTCGCGGGCGTGCGCTTGACGCGCCTCTGCGCTATGGACAGGAATCCGTGAAGTACAGACCCGAAATCGACGGAATGCGCGCATTCGCCGTCATCGCTGTAGTGCTCTTTCATGCAGGTTTCTCAACTTTGAGCGGTGGATTCATCGGAGTTGACGTCTTCTTCGTTATCAGCGGATACCTGATCACGACAATCATCGTGTCAGACTTGAATGCTGGCTCCTTTACTTATCGAAAGTTCTTCGAACGTCGAGTAAGACGCATCCTGCCCGCGCTAATATTCGTCTCACTTGCCTGCGTGCCGTTCGCCTACTTCTGGATGCTCCCCGATGAGCTCCAGAACTTCGGCCAGTCCCTCTTTGCCACCGGGCTTTCGGTCAACAACGTGCTTCTCGAGGCCACGTCTGGCTATTGGGCGATGGACGCCGACTACAAGCCGCTGCTCCACACGTGGAGCCTTGGAGTTGAAGAGCAGTACTACGTGGTGGTGCCGATCCTCCTGGCCATGTTGTGGCGCCTCAGCCGTCGAGCAGTCCCAATTGCGATCGTCGTTCTCGGCCTGGGCAGCCTGGTGCTCGCCGATGTAATGATCGACCGCTCGCCGAAGTTCGCGTTCTTCATGCTCCCGACGCGAGCATGGGAACTCGCTGCCGGGGCGCTCACGGCGCTCATCTTGATCCGCAATCCCCGACTTCGCCACCTCCCGCAGAGTCCGGCGCTCGCCGCAGGAGGACTGATTCTCGTCCTCGCACCCGTCTTCATCTTCGGAGAGACGACCGACACTCCTGGCCTGCCCCTTCTGGTTCCCGTTCTGGGCACGTGCCTCGTCGTGTGCTTCGCTGCGCAGGACCGTGGGGTGGGTCGGCTACTCAGCGCGCGACCAGTCGTCGCCATCGGCCTCATGAGCTTCAGCGCCTACCTTTGGCACCAGCCGCTCTTCGCGTTCGCCCGGGTGTATGCGGCGCAAGCCCCACCGGCTTGGGTCACTGTAGGGCTTGCCGCCGCGTCCTTCGCCCTCGCCTGGGCGACCTGGAAGTATGTGGAGACCCCTTTCAGATCACAGAAGCGCACCTCGCGGGGCGCAGTGTTCGCGACAGCGGCAACGGGCGTGGCCGCCATGGCGGCAATCGGCCTCGGCCTGCACGTCACCGACGGGTTACCAGCACGGTTGCCTGCCGGGTCCAACGCGGACAACGCAACGATCGCCTACAACCGGGCTGTTTTCGATCTCAAGGTTGACGCGTTCAACGACGCCAATCGTCGACACGTCCTCATCGTCGGGAATAGTCTCGCTCGTGACTTTGTCAACAGCGTCCGCGAGGCCTTCCCGTCTGATCAATTGCGAACGTTGGAGATCGTCTACCGGGATGACTTCCCGCCCTGTGTCGACGACGCTGCCGGAATTCTTCGGACCTTGTACGACGATGCTGAGGTGGTGATTACCCCAGGCGACGTTGCCATGGCATGCGCCGAGGAGAATGTGGACGTGGTCACAGCGGACGGCAAGGATTTCCTCGTCGTTGGAACGAAGGCATTCGGCGAAAACCTAAACTGGCTCATGCGGTCAGGTGACTGGACTAACCAGACCAATGAGGTCCCAGAAGCTACGCTCGCAATGGACGCTCACGACCGCGCAGCGCTGCCGAGCGACAACTACGTCTCATGGCTGGAGCCGGTTCTTGTCGACAAAACCCGCATTCCCATTACCGACGACGAAGGCCGACTGTTGACCACCGACAAGCGGCACTTCTCCCAAGCTGGCGCACGCTACTTTGGCGAGCGTGTGCTGCGGCGCTCCCAGGTCAGCGACGTGCTGTTCAACAAATAGCCCACCCGACCCCTCCGACAGAGACGTGACCTAGACCACCGAGCCGAGCATGCCTGACCCGCGGGGCGCCCGCCGCGCTGCCCTTGGTTCTGGCGATCAACGGCGAGTGCTGGCCGCTAGCGGGGCCCCTCATCGCTGCGCCTAATCGCGCTGGTGCTGGTCGCTCGCGTCGACGGCTTCGAAAACGACTTTGGCGACCATCCCGGACGGGTACCCCTTCCGGCTAAGCAAACCCGCGAGGCGGCGCACCTGAACGGTGCGATCGAGGCCATGCAATCGGGGCAGGCGTGCCGCGACAAGCGTTCTGGCCCGCTCCAGTTCCTCGGCATCGCTGACCCGATCAAGGACCTCCGCGGCGTCGTCATCGACGATGCCCTTGCGGCGCAGTTCTCGGGCTAACGCGTTCCGGGATAGGCCCCGGGTCAGCTGCTTCGAGCGGACATACACCTCGGCGTAGGCGGCGTCGTTGACGAGGCCCACTTCCTCGAACCGATCGAGGACGGCCTTCGCCACGGCGGGGTCGCACTCCCGATCCGCCAACTTGCTCTCGAGCTGCGCGCGGGTCTTTGGCGAATTGTCCAACTGCCGCAGCACAATTGCCCGTGCCACCGCGTGTGGGTCGCGCGGCGCCGCGTCATGATCTGGTGATGCCGCACGAGCGCGCGCTGGGAACACGGACGGTTTGGACGAGACCCGTTGCGCTTCCGAGGCGGGGTCCCATTCCGGCATCGCTGTCCTCCCAACCTAAACGGCAGTGCCCGATCGGGCCGGTCCGCACGTGCGGACCGGCCCGTCAGACAGGATCAGAACTCGACTGGCACGTCGACCGGACCGGCCGGCGTATCGACGTGCGGCCCGATTCCGAGCTTCTCCTTGATGCGCTTCTCCAACTCGTTCCCAAGGTCGGGGTTGTCCTTGAGGAAGGTGCGGGCATTCTCCT
>CAZACX010000108.1:0-2903 GCA_964483685.1 uncultured Intrasporangiaceae bacterium | reverse complement strand
AGGCCTCCAGCCCGTCGAGCTCGGTGCCGTTGGCGATGGGGCCGATGCCGTAGGCCAGGAGCTCGGGGGACAGGTGGATCACCTCATGAGGTTAGGCGTCCTCAGCTGACACGAAATTGGAACTGGGACATGCCGATGTCACGAGATCGGAACGTGACACGTGTAGGTTCCGCCGCGACTGCGGCTGCGGGTGGCGGCGAGCCGATCAAGTGGAGGCGGCCCAGGCCCGCCCCTCCAGGGGTCACGCCCCTCGATATAGGCCCCAATATGAGGCAGGTTCGTGCGTGATAGCGGCCCGAACACGAGAAAGGTTCGTGCGCGGCTGGCCGCGCCGGCCGCACACCCGAGCACGGCGGAGGTCCGGAGAGCTTGAGCGCGTGCGAAACATTGTCTGCTGCGCCGGGCCGCCTCCAAGACGGGGCCGACCGCATCCCGAAGGCCGGCACTCGGCCCGGGGCGACCTCGGACCCCGCCCCCTTTGAGGGAAGTCGGCTACTTGGCCGTGTGCAGGAGCCATGCTTCCCAGGTGCCTGCGACCTGCTCTGCAGATCTCGGGCGCGTGCGGGCGCTAGCGGCACCGGGCACGGCCGTGCCGAGTCCCAGAGCGCCGAAGATGGTCAGTAGTGTTCGTCGGGTCACGGGGTTCATCCTTCTGGGATGCCTTGCAGCTGGCTGGGGGTGACGTGCGGCTTCGCGCTAGTGCGTAGCAGTGAGTAAACCTCGGCGCAGCCTGTGAGCGGACGATCGCCTTGAGGTGTGGTCGCAGTGACCGACGTCGTCGTTGCGGCGATCGCGTTGTATCCCAGTGAGGGTGGTAGGGAGGTGACGCGAAAGGCTCGGAAGCCCAGGTCGCCGTTGCTCACGGCCGGTACCCCGTCGCCCAGCCGGCCTCGGCCGAGACAGTCGGTCAGGGACGCGGCCTCGGCGGCGTTCAGATCCCAAACTGGGTTGATGCCGCCGGAGAGCATGTCCGCCTCGACCTGAACGGCCCCCGTGGAGCCAGATGGAGTACTGCTCGCCGTCGGGGTGGTGCCCCCACACGCGGCCAGCAGTGTCGACAGTGAGATGACGGCAGCGCTCACGCTGAGTCGTCCGAGAACGTTCACGCACCTACCTCCTCGTAGACCACGTCACGGTCGGCTCGTCGCGGACGCGGGGTGGTTGGGGCGGGGGCTCCGAGCACGAGCCGCAGCACACCGGTGACCATGAGCAGGACGAGGCAGGTGACGAGGGCGGTCGCGCCGTTGGCGAAGGCCTCCAGCCCGTCGAGCTCGGTGCCGTTGGCGATCGGGTCTGACCTCGGGCTGGCGAACGGGCTGAGCACCGCGACGAGGCTGGCAACGAGCGCGACAGCGAGGAACCAGCCGGGGATCCGCCGCAGCACCGCCCAGGTGAGCAGCCAGGCGAGGACGACGACGGTCGGGCCGATGCCGTAGGCCAGGAGCTCGGGCGACAGGTGGATCACCTCATGAGGTTAGGCCTACGGAAGCCGGCCTAGGCTATCTACCGGCCTCGCAAGTCAAGTGCCGCGGATCGGGAGCGCTCACGCGTTCAGGTCGTCCTCTCGGATGTCGAACGTCAGGGCGATGATTGCGGGACGAACCCGTAGCAGGCCGCCACACAGTGCCCCGGCTGCGCTGATCCACGGGGCGTTTCGTAGGCCGACCTGTGCACCAATCAAGCCACCTGCTATGGCACCTAATGGGCGAACCCCGTAATTGATCATGCGATAGGCGCCCGCCACGCGGGAGCGTAAGCGGTCGGGGATCTCTTGTGCGAATACGGCACCAAGGCTGATGTCCACCCAAAGCACGGCCACCGCGGAAAGAAATTCACCCGTGGCAACGAGTGCGGCGGCAGCAATGGTCCCGCCTCCGGCCAGTGGATAGAGAAACATGGCGAGTGGGAAGAGTATCGATCCCAGAATGACCGCTGGACCTAGGTTGATTCGCCGTTCGAGGGTGGCGAAGGTCGCGGCGCCCAGGACTCCGCCAACAGCGCCGACGCCAAACGCGATTCCGATCATGGAAGGGCTCAGGCCCAGGACGTTACTGGCGTACAGGACCAGAACGGCATTTCCCACGAACGCGAAGAGATTCGTTATGGCGGACGATGTGAGCATATTGCGCACCACCGTGTTCCCACGGATCCACAGCACACCTTCGGCCAGCCCAAGCGACTTGCTGTCAGTTGGGCCAGGTTCCGGCGGGTGAATTCGGGCAAGTTGGATGCCACTCACGGCGAAGCTGGCTGCATTGACAACCAAGGCCGCGGGAGCAGTGATAAGGGAGACAAGCACCCCACCCAGTGAGAGTCCCACGACCTCTGTCAGCGCCCTGCTGCCGTTGAGCAGACTATTGGCAGCGATGTTGTCCTTTGAGCGAACGATGGATACGAGTAACGCCTGATACGCGACCGCGAACGCGACGTCGAAAGTTCCCACGACGAACGCCACTAGGTACAAGTGCGCCATCGAGAGATGACCGAGTGCATAGGCGACAGGAAGGCTTAAGACGACGATGCACCGGACGGCATCCGCTACCAGCATCACGCGTCGGCGCTCACCTCGCCTGTCGATCCAGGCACCGGCAGTCAGGGAGAACAAGAGACTTGGGACTAGGCCTGCAGCGGTCAGAAGTCCAACCTGCGTGGCGTTGGCGTCGAGCGCCAGGATTGCGGTCAGTGGAATCGCGAGTGCGGCAGTTTGGTCTCCTAACAGGGACGCCGTCTGGCCAACGAAGAACCGACGAAAGTCCACCTGACGCAAGATGGCCAGACTTGCCACGACAATCCTCTCAAGTCCGACTGGAGCCACATGAAATGCCTCCTTGACCCTAGTTTCTGGCTTGCCCGAGCGCACTTGGCGGCCTCCTCGCGGGGGGAGGGGGGCAATCGTGGTGCCG
>CAZACX010000107.1:0-2949 GCA_964483685.1 uncultured Intrasporangiaceae bacterium | reverse complement strand
TGCCGAGCTGGCGGTAGTCGACCGTGGTCTTGCCGATCGCCTCGGTCGGGAAGTCGGCGAAGCAGATCGAGATATCCATCGCCGTGATGACCAGCTCGACGACGGACTGGAACTTCGCGGCGTCGAAGGTCCCGTCGTCGCGCAGGAACTTCAACAGGTTGAGCGAGGCGAGGTTGCATGAGGAGTTGTCGAGCGACATGTACTCCGAGCATGGGTTGGAGGCCGTGATCCGACCGGTCTCCGGGTTGGTGTGCCAGTCGTTGATCGTGTCGTCGTACTGCAGGCCCGGGTCGGCACATTCCCAGGCCGCTGTGGCGATCTTGCCAAAGAGCTCGCGGGCATCGACGGTCTCGATGACTGTGCCGTCCTTGCGGCCGCGCAGCCCGAAGCTGGTTCCCGCCTCAACGGCCGTCATGAACTCGTCATTGACCCGCACCGAGTTATTGGCGTTTTGGTACTGCACGGAGACGATGTCTTTGCCGCCGAGGTCCATGTCGAACCCGGCATCGCGCAGCGCCCGGATCTTGTCTTCCTCGCGCGCCTTTGTCGAGATGAACTCCTCGATGTCGGGGTGGTCGACATCAAGGACGACCATCTTGGCGGCGCGGCGGGTGGCCCCACCGGACTTGATCGTGCCCGCGGAGGCATCGGCCCCCCGCATGAAGGACACCGGCCCGCTTGCCGTGCCGCCGGAGGAGAGCAACTCCTTGGACGAGCGGATCCTCGAGAGGTTGAGTCCGGCGCCGGAGCCGCCCTTGAAGATGAAGCCCTCCTCGCGGTACCAGTTGAGGATCGAGTCCATCGAGTCGTCGACGGAGAGGATGAAGCAGTTGTGGACGCGCAGGCTATTGCTGAGGTACTCGCCGCTCTCGGTCTGGATGTCGTAGACCTCCATCACTCCAAGCGACTCAACGGCGACGATCGCCACCCGCTTGACGGGGGCGGCGGCCTCGCCGGCCAGGGTGAGGCTCCGCTCGAGGTCCTCGGCCTTGACGGGGTCAAGGAAACCGATCTCGTCGGCGAAGGTGCGCCGGTCACCCGCGTTGGCGATGGCCAGGCGCAACACTGCGGGCGAGTCGGTGGCCCCGGCCGCTGCGTCACCCACCGAAGCGAAGATGCCGAACCGGTGGAGCAGCGACTGCAGGCCCCGGATGAGCAGCTCGTTGGGGAGGTTGACCTCGATCGCCGCCGACCGCGCCCCGGCCGTGACGACGCCCGCGGCTTGGAACAGGCTGCGCAGGTAGGCGGCCACCACGGGCATTGGCGCCTCGAACAGGTGCGCGGGCACCGCGTCATCCAGACCGCGCGATCCGGCCAGCGCAGCCTCGGCGATGTCTCGCCCGGTGATCTCCGACTCGCCCGTCGAGACGCGGCCGTGCCACTCGAGCTGGTCGCCCACAGCCAGGGTCCCGGCGTCGACGAAACAGCCGACACCCTCTCCGGTGCTCTTCCACACGAGGTGATCTGCCGTGACCTCAAGCTGGTGTCCACCCGACGTCGTCAGACGCAGCACCTCCTTGAGTCCGTTCGCTTTGACAGCGCGCACTGTGGTGAGACCGTGGGCGTCGTAGACCTTGGTCCCCACCAAGTTGTCCTCGACGAGCTTGCCGATTGGCACCAGGCCCGCGGGGGTGCTCACGAGGGCGTGGTACGGCTGACACGCCGAAACCTGCTGCGGCGAGGGAGTTCCGACGTTGAACCACACGGGTGAGTTGAACGAAAACACCTGGTGCAGAAGGGCATACGTCAACTCGTGCTCGAAGATTTCGGCATCCGCGGGCGACGTGAAGTAGCCGAAATCGCGACCGGCCTTCACGTAGGTCAACACGACACGGTCGATGAGCTGGCGCAGGCTCGACTCGCGCTCGGGCGTCCCGACAGCACCACGGAAGTACTTGGTCGTGACGATCGTCGAGGCGTTGACGGACCAGAACTCGGGAAACTCCACGCCGCGCTGGTCAAAGATGACCGCCCCCGTCTTCCAGTTGGTCTGGTTGACGTCGCGCCGCTCCCAGGTGACCTCGTCATAGGGGTGCACCCCAGGCGTCGTGTAGATGCGCTCGATGGACAGGCCCTTGGCCTTGGCGGTGCGGGCCGCGCCAGCGCGTGCGGTCTCGGTCATCAGAACCTCTTTCAGAACAAACGTCGTGATGCGATGGAATGAAGCGTGTCACCGGGCGCCGACAGCCCTCTGACGAACCGGCGCCCGGCGGGTTTACGTGGAACGCGCGGGCTGATCCGGCTCGGCGCCGAAGGCCTCGCGTTCGGCGCGCAACAGCGCGATGGCGCCCTCGAAGTCCTCCAGGGAGTCGAACGCTTGGTAGACACTGGCGAATCGCAGGTAGGCCACCTCGTCGAGCTCGCGCAACGGTCCGAGGATCGCCATGCCAACCTCGTGGGCGTCGACCTCGGCGCTGCCCATGGCACGGATGGCTTCTTCCACCCGCTGGGCCAATAACGCCAGCTCGTCCTCGCTGACCGGCCGACCTTGACAGGCTTTGCGGACACCGATGAGGACCTTCGTACGACTAAATGGCTCGCTGGCACCCGAGCGCTTGACCACGGTCAGGCTCGCGGACTCCAACGTCGTGAACCGGCGCCCGCAATCGGGGCATTGACGCCGTCGCCGGATGCAGCCGCCGTCGTCACTGGTGCGCGAGTCGACCACCCGAGAGTCGGTATGCCGACAGAAGGGACAGTGCATCTCGCGCTCCTTCCTAGGGCTAATCCGGGACCAGGACGGGGACAACCTGGGGATAACGTGGGGGTAACGGGATTCGCCTGTGTACTACATGTGGACGAATGACACCCGTGTAACCACTAGATGTAGGAATCTAAGGGCTGCGCACCCCAAATTGCAAGCGCCGCCCGTCCCGCGGGCGTGTCGCGGCCCGAGCCCACCGGGCGCCGCGGCTAGACCCACCGAGGGTGCCGCCGCCCGAGCCCACC
>CAZACX010000106.1:0-3423 GCA_964483685.1 uncultured Intrasporangiaceae bacterium | reverse complement strand
CTGTTCCAGTCACCGCTCGCGCAAGCGGCGATGGCGGCGTTCCGCCGCGGCTGAGCCGCAGGGCCGACCCCGCGGCTGACCCCGCGGGCGAGCGGCTGAACCCGTGGCTGACCCCGCGGGCGACGGGGTGACCGTGCACCCCCGTGATGAGATGGGTGTCATGGTCGAGCGACAGCCCTCAACTCCCGCCGGGAGGCCCGCGCCACACCTGGACGTGCTCCGCCTCTCCGCATTCGCCGCCGACACCGGCGGCGGCAACCCGGCGGGCGTCCTGCTGGATGCTTCGGGACTGCTGGATGAAGAAATGCAACGGATCGCTGCTGAGGTTGGTTACGCCGAGACGGCGTTCGTCGTCGATCCCGCCATCGCGGCCGACGATCGCCACGTCCGGATGCGCTACTTCTCGCCCTTGGCCGAGGTGCCGTTCTGCGGACACGCCACGATCGCGACGGCCGTGGCCCTCGCGGAGCGCCGCGGGGTCGGGTCGTTCACGTTCGAGACCTCGGTCGGACCCATCGTGATCGAGACGATGCGTGGAATCGGCAGCGCGGGCCCATCGCGCACGACGGGACCTGTTGAGGGCCCGGTCATGGCCTCGTTCACGAGCGTCGAGCCTGCCGTGCGTGACCTAGATCCCGCCGTCGCTGACCACCTTCTGTCCCTGCTCGGTCTCAACCGCGCCGACCTCGACGAGCGCTGGCCTCTGCGGGAGGCGTTCGCTGGCAATTGGCATCCGATCGTCACCATTCGCACACAACGTGACTTCGATGAGTTCCGCTTCGACCCGAGTTTGATGCGAAGGCTCATGAATAGGGAGGGTTGGTCTGGCACCGTCACCGTCGTCTGCCGACAAGAGGCCGACGACTGCGGGCGCCTCGTCGTAGAAAGTCGCAACCTCTTCCCCGTTGGTGACATCACCGAGGACCCCGCCACCGGGTCGGCAGCGGCGGCGCTCGGTGCGTACCTTCGCGCGCTTGGAGCCATCGTGCCCCCCGCACAGGTGGTCGTAAGGCAGGGGAGGCACGTCGGACGCCCCAGCCTCCTTCTCGTCGACGTTCCGCCAGCTGGCGGCATCACGGTCACCGGCACGGCTGAGGCGATCGCCTGACCCACCCCCGGCGGGCTGGTGCAAACCCGGTCGAGGACACCAGGGCGCGCGGCATACTCCGGCGGGGGCGCAATTCGACCATGATTCCCGAATTGCAGCGGTGGCGTCTCTGCGGCAACGCAGCTCGCGCCGGTATCGCTGGAGTTGGGCGGCAAGGGGGCAAACCCAGGGCCGTCGTCATGCAGATTTCTCGCGACCCTGGCTAGAGCCGGCCGGGGCACAGTGAGGGCCCGGTCAGGGCGCGGCGAGGTAGAGCGGGTTCGAGAAGGCGACGACCGCGCCTGCGGCGTTGCGCACCTCAGAGCGAACGTAACTCGGCACAGGTTGAACAGTGACCCCGGTTGTTCCCCCCGTCACTCGATCGGCGGCAAGGACCTTGTCCAGGACGGCCGCGCGTCGGGTGGCGACGTTCCGGTCGCCGTGGACGGCATACTGCACGACCCGCAGGCTCCCCCCGGCCGGCAGGTCGGTTGCGGTGATCCCCAGGTCCACCGGTGTCGCGCCCACCAGCTGTATGCCGCCCATCTGGGCGGACGCCGTGGTGAGGTCGAGCATCCCGCCGTACCCGCCCCAGTGACTGACGAACGCGCGCCCCGCGATCAGCGCAGGCACCGAGATCTCGGGGCGAGAGGAGGTGGCGATGATGTCCGACACCATGATGTTGGCATCGGTCCTCGACGTGATCGGACTTGCGCTGTGGTTGTCGCTGCAGCCGACGGCCCCGATCCGTAGTCCGGCGGCGAGGACGATGTCCCACAATTCAAGGTGGGCGGCGAGGTCGACGTTGCCGCGAATGTTGTAGCCGACCTCAAGGGCGTCCGCGCCATACACCTTGCTGCGCAAGAGTTTGGTCGCCGTGGCGAGGATCTTGTTTGCCCGGTCCGTGCCCGTGAACAGGGGCGTTCGGTTGGCCCCAAACGGGTGGTTGAGGGTGACGCAGGCCCCGGCGGCGTGTGCGGCGCTCACGATTCGCTGCGTGTATGAGGTCGCCGAGCTGTCGCTCGCCGCAGGAGGCAGGATCCTCGTTGGCGACGTCGCACCGAGCCAATTGATGTGGTTCGTGTAGGAGAGCTCAAGGCCTTGGACGAGACGAATCGTCGGATAGAGCGGCTGCAATTCGGCCCTCAGGGCCTCCTGAAGGGCCAGGGCGGAGTCGCCGCGGCACCCCCGGTTGAAATCGACGCGGTGGAACGTGGCCTCGGCGGAAGCACGCGAAGGGGCACCGGCCCCGATCCAGAACCCGTAGAGACTGTTGTCCTCTGCGCGGCGCCCGAGGTCGGGGAAGGCGGCGGCGATGTCGTTGACGGGCTTCAGCGTCACCGTTTGACGCCCGCGCGGGACCGGCAGGGTGATGGTGACGGTCGTGCGCGAGGTCGTCACGGCGCGGGCGGTCGCGCTTGGCTGCAACCGATAGATCAGTTCATGGCTGCCAGCGGGTCGGCCACCCGTGGCGGGGCGATACGAGGCCCTGATCCGAAACTCGGCCCAGCCTGCACCCGACTTTGGCGGAGTCACCGTGAGGGTGAGGGTCTGCTGGGCCAGGGTCGCGCGGTAGTTCAGGTCCTGTCCCATCGGGTCGGCCCACGCCAAGCTGGTTCCACTGCCCGCCCCGCTGGTCACTGTCGCCCGCAGCCCGGCCGACGTTTGGGCGACCGCGCCGGCGGTGACCTTCCCGCTGAGTTCCGTGCGGTACGTCCACTGCGGCGCCGCGAAGTCTTCGGTTGTCGCAAACGGCGTCGGGCGAAGGGCAGGGACTTCGGCGGCCATGCGGTGATCGTGATCCGTGTAGAACAGCAGGTCGACACCCATGCTCGCCAGCACCGCAGCTTGCGCCTCCATGCTTCCGGACATGTGCGGCGACGTTGTCGTCATCTGGCCCGAGGCGCCCTCCGAGAAGGAGGAGTGGATATGCGTCGCCGTCCGCACCACGCCCCCCGCCGAGGCACGCGTCGGCACGCCGAGCGAGTGGCCGCTCGGCGCCCCGCCGTCAAGGGCCAGGTCTGAGGCGAGCACGCCAAGGCCAGCCAGGGCGATGGCGTGCCGCCGCGATGGCTCACCAGCGCCACCGTCGCCGTGACCCGTTGTCGCGGCAAACTCATCCCACTCATGCTCATCCCACTCATGCCCACACATGTGAACAACCTAAACCGGGGCTACGGACCAGCGTCTCTCGCATCCGGCGACAGCGAAGGGGCCGATCTCGCTCCCCCCTCGCCGCGTCTCGACTCAGTCGAAGAAAACAGGGCGCGCGGCATACTCCGGCGGGGCACAATGCGACCATGACTCCCGAATTGCGGCGGTGGCGTCCGGTAGCC
>CAZACX010000105.1:0-3433 GCA_964483685.1 uncultured Intrasporangiaceae bacterium | reverse complement strand
ATCAACAACGGCAACGTCGTCGTCCCCGCCAGCGCGGGGGTGTTCCCCTCCAGCTAGAGCACCTGCACTGCAACCAATCGTCGTCGACACCCGCCAGCGCGGGGGTGTTCCGTACCACAACGGCGCTACCGGCAGGAACGGTTAGTCGTCCCCGCCAGCGCGGGGGTGTTCCCGTTGATGTGGCATGAACGGCTCGCCGAGCAACGTCGTCCCCGCCAGCGCGGGGGTGTTCCACCGGACGGGCGCCCGGCCCTCAGGTCCGCTTGGTCGTCCCCGCCAGCGCGGGGGTGTTCCGGTCACGATGACGGTTTGGTACCGGTACGAACCGTCGTCCCCGCCAGCGCGGGGGTGTTCCGGCGCTGCGCCAGCCCGAAGGCGTAGATCATGTGTCGTCCCCGCCAGCGCGGGGGTGTTCCCGGTGCGCCGAGACCGGCCGCGCGCATCAAGACGTCGTCCCCGCCAGCGCGGGGGTGTTCCAGTGCGCGGTTGCAACCACTGGTGGGCGAGTGGGTCGTTTGTCGGCGGCGCTCGAAGACTGAACAGTTTCGGCGGCTTGTATTCCAGTGGTCATCGCAACGAGGGATGATTCTGGGAGGCTAGTAGCGCTCTCCGGATCCGCGCCTCAACATCCCGCGCCCAGCGGTCGCCGGTTGCGTCACAGCGAAACGTGAGCAGAATTCCCTCGTCGTCGGATGTGGCCCAACGACCTTGTTCCCCCACCGACTGAGGGCGGCTTCAGAAGATGCCTTGCTCGCCTGATGGCAGCGAGAAGGGACGCGCAGAAGCGTGAGCGAGCCGACGGGCTTGGTCGAGAGATGGTTCCGGGAGCGGCTCGGGGACAAGAGTGAGCCAACGTTCCTGCGCGCCGCCCTCGCCTAGATCATGGCTCAACGCCACCGACGATCCAGCCATCAGTCCCGCCTCCTTCATCTGCGTCGCGTGTGCTGTCAGTGGACTCGGCCACCGGGGCTACACCACTATGAGGGACTTAACTCGACTATTGCACGGAAACCTCCGAGCGTGCCCGCTGAGCCGTCGAGAGGACGGGGGTCACTGCACCGGACGTCGGCGAAGAGGCTGACCGGAGGCAAAGCGCAGACCCTCTTCCCGCCTTCACGCCACCGCAGCCGCAGCCGCAGCCGCGATGATCGCCCTGTGCGACTGGCTCGACTTGGAGCTCAAGCAGGTTCTGATTGCGGCGAAGGGCATAGCCCGCGCCGCCCGAGAGAAGGGCAGCGACGCCGCGCAGGTCAACTGCCGATCTTCCGGCGTGGCGCAAGATCGGCACAGGCCTGCGCACGTCCTCACGGAAAGTTCATCGGACCCGCCGACCCCGTGAAGACCAGATTCCCCGGCCGATTTGGGTGGGTTTCGTTACCTATAAGGCAACCCCTCAACCGCCCCGTTCGTGGCCGCGTGGCCCTGACCCTGAGCGGTTTCGTGGCCCTGAGCTGTTTCGTTGTGTCCGAGGGGGGACTTGAACCCCCATCCCCTTTCGAGGACTAGCACCTCAAGCTAGCGCGTCTGCCAATTCCGCCACCCGGACGAGGTACGTCGCGCCGCCCGAAGGTCTCGCAACGAAGGGAGACATTAGCACGCTGAGGCGACGACCACCGAACCGCTCACCGACGGTGCCCAGACCACGACGCGAGCGGCTGTCGGACCCTCGGGCGACAATGGCGCGATGCTGCTCAAGGACGTCGCCGATGCCTCCGCCGAGGTGGCCGCCAGCCCCGCGCGCAACGCGAAGGTTGCCCTGGTCGCCGCGCTGCTGGAGCGTTGCGCGCAAGCGGAGGCCGCCACGGTCGCGGCCTACCTCTCGGGCACACTGCCCCAGCGGCGGGTGGGCGTCGGCTGGCGCGGCTTGACTGACCTCCCGGACCCATCGCCGCAGGCGTCCCTGACAATCGCCGAGACGGACGCCGCGCTGTCGCTCCTCACCACCACGACCGGGGTGGGATCGGCGACGGCCCGCAAGGCGACACTCGAGCACCTGCTCGGCCGGGCCACCGCGGCCGAGCAAGACTTCCTGCGAGGCCTCCTACTCGGGGGCCTCCGCCAGGGAGCGCTCGACGGGGTGATGCTCGCGGCGATCGCGATGGCAGCCGGGGTGCCGCAGTCAAGTGTTCGTCGCGCGGCCATGCTCGCGGGTTTCGTGGGTCCGGTCGCACAGGCGGCCCTGACCGGCGGTGCGCAGGCCCTGGCCGCGCTCACCCTCGAGGTGGGCCGCCCGGCACGGCCGATGCTCGCCGGGAGCGCCCCCAATGTCGCCGCCGCGTTTCCTGGGCTCACCACCGGCGCCCCCGCTGCCACCGGCACCGGCACCGGCACCGCAGCCAGTCACCCGGAGGTCAGCGCGGACACCATTGGTGACTTACGCATTGTGGAGCGCAAGGTCGACGGGATCCGCCTCCAGGCGCACAAGCGCGGCGCCGACGTTCGGCTATTCACCCGATCGCTGGAGGAGATCACCGACCGACTGCCCGAGGTCGTCGAGCTCGTGCGGACCGTCCGGGCGGACACGGCGATCCTCGATGGCGAAACTGTTGCCTTGGATGCGGCGGGGCGGCCTCACCCCTTCCAAATCACCGGTGCCCGGACCGCCTCCCGGCATGATCCCGACGTACTGCGCGCCGCCACACCACTGACCACAGCGTTCTTCGACGTTCTCCACCTCGACGGCACCGATCTCCTCGACGAACCACTGACCACGCGCCTGGAACGCCTGGGTGCGATCCTTCCCAGCGGCGCCGCCATCGAGCGCCTAAGCACGAGATCCGCGCAGAAAGCTCAGGCGTTCTTCGACGCTCAGATCGCGTCCGGCCATGAGGGCATCCTCGTCAAAGACCCAACGAGCACGTATGCCGCGGGCCGTCGCGGCGCAGGGTGGCTCAAGGTCAAACCGCGGCACACCCTCGATCTCGTCGTCCTGGCCGTCGAATGGGGCAGCGGCCGACGGCGCGGAATGCTCTCCAACATTCACCTTGGTGCCCGCGGCACCGACGGCGATTTCGTCATGCTCGGCAAGACTTTCAAGGGGATGACCGACACGATGCTGACCTGGCAAACGGCGCGCTTCCTTGAGCTGGAGACCCACCGGGAAGGGCACACCGTCTATGTCCGCCCGGAGGTTGTCGCCGAAATTGCCTTCGACGGCTTCCAACGTTCCACCCGGTATCCGGGGGGCCTGACGCTGAGGTTCGCCCGGGTGTTGCGCTACCGCGACGACAAGGCAGCCCGCGACGCCGACACCTTTGCTGCCGTCACCCGGATGTGGGACGACTTCCGACGGAGCGAGGGCGAGGCCGGGCCGGACGAGGGCGAGGCCGGTCCGGACGACGGCGAGGCCGGTCCGGACGACGGCGAAGCGGGGCCGGACGGCGGCGGCGGCGGCCGGCCTTAGGCTGGGCCGATGTTGGAGCAGGTCCGCGTC
>CAZACX010000104.1:0-3761 GCA_964483685.1 uncultured Intrasporangiaceae bacterium | reverse complement strand
CCCAGGGTCTGCCGCGTGTCGTCGAGCTCTTTGAGGCCCGCACGCCCAAGGGTGTCGCGCCGATTGCCGAGGCCGCCGGTCGCATCACGATCGACGACAACGACAAGGCTCGTCGGATCCTGTTGACGCCGGACGACGGCACCGAGGAGCACGCGTACCCGGTGAGCAAGCGGTCCCGCCTGCTCGTCCAGGACGGCGAGCACGTCGAGGTCGGCAAGAAGCTCATCCAGGGCGCCATCGACCCCAAGCAGGTCTTGCGCATCCAGGGTCCGCGCGCGGTGCAGTCGCACCTCGTCCACGAGGTCCAGTCGGTGTACCGCCAGCAGGGTGTGGCGATCCACGACAAGCACATCGAGGTCATCGTTCGGCAGATGCTGCGCCGGATCACCGTCATCGAGTCCTGCGACGCCGACCTGCTCCCGGGCATGCTCGCCGAGCGGGGTCGCTTCGAGGAGGAGAACCGTCGGGTCGTCGGCGAGGGTGGCCGTCCGGCCTCCGGTCGTCCCGAGCTGATGGGGATCACCAAGGCGTCCCTCGCCACGGACTCCTGGCTCTCGGCCGCTTCCTTCCAGGAGACGACCCGGGTGCTCACCGAAGCCGCGATGGAGGGTCGTTCGGACCCGCTGCTCGGCCTCAAGGAGAACGTCATCCTCGGCAAGCTGATCCCCGCCGGGACCGGCCTGCCCCGCTACCGCAACGTCAAGGTCGAGCCCACCGCAGAGGCCCGCGCCGCGATGTACGCGATGCCGAACTACGAGGACTACACCTTCCCGGTGTTCGGTCAGGGCAGCGGCGAGGCCATTCGTCTCGACGACGCAGCGTTGGGTCTCGACGACTACAGCTGACCGACCGAGCGACAACATCACGGCGGGTATGCCGCGTGGGAGACCACGCGGCATACCCGCCGCTGTTGTTCGATTAGCCTGGGCAGGTGTCCGCCACCCCTGCCACGTCGAATCGGCGTGCCCTCACGGGTGGAGTCCTGCTTGGCCTGGGCATCTTCGTCCTGATTCGGGTCGCCGGACCGGCCCGACTCCTCGCGATCGTGTTCCTCCTTGCCGGGGCCTTCTCGCTCAATAAGACCGACCCCAAGCGGCTCACCGCGATCGCGATCGTCCTCGTCGTTGGCTACGGCTGGCTCGCCTACACCTATCTCAACCGCTGAGGAGCGCCGTGGCGAGCGGGCTCGGGGACCCGCCCGGCGCGGCCACCGAGGCGGTCCTCGTCGCCCGGGCGGCGACCCCGGCGGGAGAGATCGTCTTGCGCCGCCGCGGCGAGATCCTCGAACTCGTCGTCAACGGGACGTTCGCGATGGACTCGGGGGAGACCTCGACGGAAGCCGCCCTCGCCACCGCTGCCCTTGCGCGCCACGGCCACCCGGCAGCGGTTCTCATCGGCGGCCTCGGACTCGGCTTCACCGCAGCGGCCGTCCTGTGTGACGTCCGGGTCGCGCACCTCGACATCGTTGAGTTGGCCGCGCCCCTGCGCGACTGGGCCCGCGCGGGGCTGCTCCCGGCCGCCGCCGCGGTGACGAGCGACCCGCGGGTGCGGCTGAGTCTCGGGGACATCGCCGACGTCCTCGCCGGCCGGATTGAGCCCCAAGGCCCCTGGGACCTCATCCTCCTCGATGTCGACAACGGTCCTGGCTTTCTCGTCCACGAAGCGAATAGGCGCCTCTACGAGCGCGACGGGCTGGCCGCGGCATACGCCCGATTGCGGCCGGGAGGTGTGCTCACGGTGTGGTCATCCGCGCTGGCGCCCGCGCTGTTTGCGGCGCTGGGACGCCTCGGCGAGGCAAGCGAGACCGTCGTGCGGGTCGCCCGCGAGGGCCGTGAATTCGACTATGCCCTCTATGCCGTTTTGCGGCCCGAGGCGACCCCGTGACCGCCCTCGCACACCATCTTGGCGTGCGCACCCTCAACGTGTCTCGCCCACCGGTGGATCGGGCGAAGGCGCTGCTCGAATACCTCTGGCACTGCGACGAGCGCTACCTCGTGCTCACCGAGATCAGCGCCGGCGGCGGGAGCGCGCTGATCGAGTCGGTATGCCGCGCTGCGGGCTACGCCGTCGCCTCCAGCCTCGGTCGAGACGCCCCCGCGAAAGCGCTGGGCACCCTTGTCATTGCCCGCGGGGCCACCATGGGCCGTGACCCCTCCTTCGGGCCACTCGCCCGGATGCCGGAGCGGGCGCTGTCGCTGAGCATCGAAGGGGAGGGGGCCGCGATTCGGTTGATCGCCGTCTATGGGGCGGCGAGCGACCCGGTGCGCTACTCCAGCGCGGCCCAGCGGCTCCGGAAACGGGAGTGGCTGACCGGTTTCCTCGAGGCGATCGCCACAGCCCCACCGGCGCCGACCCTCCTCGTCGGGGACCTCAACATCGTGGCCCCCGGGCACCGCGACGCCCTGCCCTATGTCCTCGCGCAGGAACGGGCGGCGCACGCCCGCCTCGTCGGTGATCTCGGTTTCACCGATCTGTATGCCGCGCACGCCCCGCGACCGGCCGCGCCCACCTGGGTCGACCACACCGGCCTGGGCTGCCGCTACGACTACGTGCTGGCGACCCCCGACCTCGCGGCGCGGCCCTGGCGCGTCGACATTGACGAAACTCCGCGCCTGAGCGGGCTCACGGACCACGCGGCGCTCGTCGCGATTTTGCCGCAGGGTGGCAGCACCGTAGACTGAAAAACCGTGTCCGGCGTGCTCATGTGCGCCAACGGATGCGAACCGGCCGCAGTCCAGGGTGACTGATCTCGGCCTACACCTCCCGCCGGGCAATCCGGCCAACGGATCGTTTGCGCCGGGGCCGGGGAGTGCAGGGGGGAGCCGGTGCTCGTACGTCCCCCGCGGCGTCGGCGCCCCGGTAGTTCAAGGAGCCCCCTGCCACCGTTGGCGAGTGGGCATCGACCATACGAAAAAGGACAAATTAGCTTGCCTACCATCAACCAGTTGGTGCGCAAGGGCCGCCAGGACAAGGCCACTAAGGTCAAGACTCCTGCGCTCAAGGGCTCTCCGCAGCGCCGCGGTGTGTGTACTCGCGTGTACACCACCACCCCCAAGAAGCCGAACTCTGCCCTGCGCAAGGTTGCCCGCGTGCGCCTGACCAGTGGCATCGAGGTCACCGCCTACATCCCCGGCGTTGGTCACAACCTCCAGGAGCACTCGATGGTGCTCGTGCGTGGCGGCCGTGTCAAGGACCTGCCCGGCGTGCGTTACAAGATCATCCGTGGCGCGCTGGACACCCAGGGCGTCAAGAACCGCAAGCAGGCGCGTAGCCGCTACGGCGCGAAGAAGGTGAAGGGCTAATGCCTCGTAAAGGTCCCGCGCCCAAGCGCCCCCTCGTCGTCGACCCGGTCTACAGCAGCCAGTTGGTGACGCAGCTCGTCAACAAGATCCTCCTCGACGGCAAGAAGTCGATCGCGGAAACCATCGTCTACGGCGCCCTCGAAGGCTGCCGTGTCAAGACCGGCACCGACCCCGTGGCTACCCTCAAGCGGGCGCTCGACAACGTGCGCCCCAGCCTTGAGGTCAAGTCCCGCCGCGTCGGTGGCGCGACCTACCAGGTTCCGATCGAAGTCAAGCCCGGCCGTGCGACGACGCTTTCGTTGCGCTGGCTCGTCGGTTACTCGCGGCAGCGTCGCGAAAAGACGATGACCGAGCGGCTCATGAACGAGATCCTCGACGCCTCCAACGGTCTCGGTGCCGCAGTCAAGCGCCGCGAGGACACCCACAAGATGGCCGAGAGCAACCGCGCCTTCGCCCACT
>CAZACX010000103.1:0-4211 GCA_964483685.1 uncultured Intrasporangiaceae bacterium | reverse complement strand
GCGCGAGCATCGCGTACTGGTAACCATCGACCCAACCCAGCTCGGCATGCCAGGAGTCCTCAATCCCGTGCTGCTCGCGCCGCATTCCCGCCTTCTCGAGCACCCGAGCCGAGGCGGGATTGTCGGCAGTGCAGCTCGCGGTGACACGCCGCAGCCCCAGGTGGTCGAACGCGGCGGTGAGCAGTCCGCGTGCGAGATCGCTGCCCACGCCCCTTCCTGCCGAGCCCGGCGCGGCGATGTACCCAATCAGTCCGTCGGTGCGCTTCGGCATCCCGGGCTGACCCATGCCATCGACAACTTCGAGGAAGCCCATCGCGACGACGTGACCGTCGACTTCGGCCACGCAAGAGAAGTCAGTGTCACTGGTGGGCACTGCCAGCCACTCCTGACGGAAGGTCTCCGGTTCGACGCTGGTGCGGATCATGAACCGGTTGACTGCGGGGTCGTTGCGGAAGGACAGCAACTGCTCGATGTCCACCGCACTGGCTTCCCGAAGCAGGAGACTGCCGAAGCGCAAAGGCCAAGGGCTACTGGAGGAGCTACGCGACATCCCGACATCCTTCTGTGAGTCGGGGGCACGGACAACCGGTTTAGCTCTCATCCGCATGATCGGTTAACAGCGACCCGGCCGGGACGCCCCGTGCGGAGCTTGTCCTTGCCGATCGCCACCGGCACCGGGGTAGGCACGGAGGCGGCGTCGGCCAGTTGACGTGCGGCCTCGGCCTCAGCCTCCAGCGACGCGCGGGCCTGCACCGAATCGTGACCGATCAGCGGGAAGCGGGCGGCCAGATCATCGCCGATACGGAAGATCGCGTTCACGGTGCCGGGCGTGCGCAGCTCCGCAACCGGCAGTCCGCGCCACTGAGGGAACTGCACCTCGACCAGCCGGCGGACGGTCTGCGCGTCGACGTGGAGCTGGTCAGTGTGCATCGTCATGCCGCCATCCTCGCCGTCGGCGACCGGGGTGTCCTTCGACTTTCGCACAGCGGCGGGAGCACACCGCGAGCGGCATGAGCGGAGGCTCAACTGGTCGTGATGGCTCCGCCTACTGTCGGCCGAACCGGGCCATGCAGTGCCACAGCCATTTGACGGCTTGAGGGTCGGCCGTGCGGGATGCTGCGGCCAGGCGGGCGGGCGTGATCGTGCCGCCCAAGGCCGGTCGAGGACGAGTGCCTCCATGTCATGACCGATCAGCAGGCCGCCGTGGACGTGGGCCTCGACGTAGTCGTTGAGGGGGTCATCCAACGGGACGTCGGCGGCCCGTTCGGGCAGCAACGAGGCGTCGAGGACTCCGGCATCCGCGAGTGCGCATAGCTCCTCGAGTCGGTTCGGGCCTCCGACGGCTTGCGGGTCGTAGAAGCTGTCAGGCCAGCAGAAGGTGGCACGCTCAACCGCCTTGGGGCGCAACCTCAGATAGGCCGAACCGAACCGTGGGGAAGCACCGTAAGGGTCATCACGGCGGTTCGCTGCCTGACCGTGCAGCCCCTTCCGTCGATGGCCATGGCTCATCAGATCAGATCACCGACCCCCCTCGTAGCCGAGTTGGTCCCGGGGGTGATGCCCCTCGAATGGTGCGCGCGGTGCGTGGAAGCGATGGCGGCTTCGGCTGCGGGACGAGCCAACCAATCCGCTGATAGCCCGCAAAACCGCTTGGCTCCGGTGCAGGCAAAACAGTCGTCTATGGGCTCGGGTCGTGGCCAGCCCAAGTCGAGCATCTTCCGGTTGTGGTCGCGCTCGGGGCCGTCTTCGGGCCATCAAGGCGCATCATCAGACGCCCAGTGCTTGTTGAAGTCGCGCCTCAGCTCGGCGAGCCGCTTCTTCGTAACGCACCTGGGTCCGTCTTCTGGCTTCCACTCGACGTCGGTGATCACGGAGTGGGTGAAGTGGCCGCGGGAAAGCCTCACCTCGGCCTTGGGCTTGAACAACGGCCGCGGGGCTGGCTTCATCCGGCTCCGAAGGTCCGTGACGCCCGCCTCGAACTCCTTCAGCACCTCAGTGCGCGGCCGTGCTCGTCCAGGAACCCCGTCAGCAATCTGTCCGCAACCGTAGTCGTCGGGTTGCCTTCAGAATCCCGCTTCCCCGTCACTCCGCGACCGCATCCGTCCTGTCTGATACAGGCGGGGTAGTAAATAAGTACTGCTACGCTGCGGCTGTGCGTGTGGGTCGTCCGTCGAAGGAGTCGCTCGGGGGCGCTGGCCTGGGCCAGGTCGTCCTTGACCGGCGGCGTGCCGCGGGGATGACCCGGGCATTGCTCGCCGCACGAGCCGGGCTGTCGAGCAACACGTTGATGAAAGTCGAGCAGGGGCAAACACATGACCCGGGCGTGCTGAAGGTTGCCGCTCTGTGCCGAGCCTTGTCCGTCTCGATCGACGAACTGGTCAAAGAGGCCGAGCGCAGCCACCCACCACGGAAGGTCCCTGTCATGAACCACGGAATCGTCTCGGTTGGGTACGAAGGTCGCAACATCGACGACTTCGTCACCGCCCTCCAGCACGCGGGAGTGCGAACGGTCGCCGACGTCCGACTCAACGCAATCAGCCGCAAGGCTGGGTTCTCGAAGACACGCCTCCGAGAGGCACTTGCCGCGGCTGGCATCGGTTACCGCCACATGCGAAGCCTTGGAAACGCGAAGGAGAACCGCCAACCCTTCTGGGACGGCCGAGTGGACGAGGGACAACGCGTGTTTCGTGAGGCGCTGCAAGCGCCCGATGCGGAGGCCTCCCTTGAGGAGCTCTCTGAGTTGGCTCGGGACCATGTCGTCGCAGTGCTCTGCTTCGAGACTGACGTGGAGAGGTGCCACCGAAGGGTCATCATCGATCAAGTTGTCGGTGCGAAGGCGGTCCCTGTCGCGGCGCTGCGGGTCTAGCCGACCTTCTTGGGGTAGTAGACACCGAGGATGCTGAAGGTCTGCGGGCGCTTCGCCTGGTTGCCCACGTAGAACGCGATGTCGTTCTCGGGCGTGCAGATCTCCTCGAAGAATCGCTTCCGGAGCGCGGCCTTGGCCGCGTTATCCGACTGGTTCCGCAGGTGTCGCTGAAGGGCAACGAACTCCCAGTCGATGATCGACTGCTCATGAGTACCGCAGCTGGTGTCGGCGCAGCGCCACTTGTAGAAGCCCCTGAACCGGGGAGCCTCCAGTGGCGTTTTATCCGTGGCGCCTTCGAAGACGTCGAGCTCGAGTTGGTTGACGTAGGCGTCGATCTTGGCTTGCTCGTCGTTGTTCCATCCTGGGTGCGGTTCCAGCCGGAAGCCGATGACCTCGGCTGGCCGTATGAGAGCAAGGGAGCGTGCCCGCGGATCAGCCGCCGCATCGGCGCGGATGCGACACATCGAGTCGTCGATCATGGGCTCGAGCAGTTCGCGTCGCTTCCGCCACGGCGGGAGGTGGGTCTCCACACGCAGTGTGGACATGTTTGGACGCCAGGACTCCAACCTCGCCTCACCCGCTGGCCTGCAGTCAACAGTGACGATGTCGTACTTCCTGAACTGCTCTGTCGCCTTGGTCAGGTGCCTGAAGTTGATCGGGTAAAGGCGGATCCATCCCGTTGGCCCGAGGTCGCCGAGGACGACGCCCGCGACGCAGACGGTCTCGCCGTGCGCGACCGAGGGGTTCGGGGCAGCCTTGACCGTGATGAGGACACGCTGCCGCGCCGGCCCGGTTGGCTTCTGGGTCGGGTGTTCGACCGTGTCACCGAACAACGTCTCCATCGTCTGCGCGCCCCTCTGCTTGCTTCCCCAACGAACGTACCCCCTGCCGCCGACAGCCTCAGGCAGGCTTGCCGCCTTGCGCCTTGCCTTGCAGATCTCGACGCCTCACGGGAACGGCGTCTTCGGTGGATGCTGGTGCACCTGGCCGGCGAACCTGCGTCTTCGTCGACGAGCGCTACCGCCGCCAGGGCGTCACCGAGCTCGCCATCACCGGCGCCCTCGACCTCATCGCCCGGGCCGGCGGTGGCCGCGTCGAGAGCTACCCGCACGAACTGACCGACAACACCAAGAAGATGTCGTCCTCGTTCCTCTACAACGGCACGCGGGCGCTGAATGAGCGCCTCGGCTTCACCTATGACCGGCCCAAGGGGCTGAAGAACTGCATCATGGTCACGACCGTCGACCCGCGGCCCGGGAACTCGCCCAGGTGAGGGTCATAGGGCGATCGGCGTTGATGAAGGATACGAACGCCGTTTGTGAAACCTTCGCTGCTTCTCGATCGA
>CAZACX010000102.1:0-4215 GCA_964483685.1 uncultured Intrasporangiaceae bacterium | reverse complement strand
GGCGCCCTATGACTGTTCGCGTGATTTCTGACGGTTTCTCGGCGAACTTGCACCCGTTCGGCGGGTTGGCGGGGTGTGTGTCGTCATGTTCGCCGAATTGCCTGGCCGTTGCCAACCGGGGCGGGGTTCTTGACGTTCTGCTGGACGGGGGCGGCCCCTTCGGGGCTGACGACGCAGGATCAGCCGGCGCGAAGCTCCAGCGCGGGCGAACGAAGTCGCGCGCATCGCGGTCCCCCGCACTCGTCGGTGAGGTCGACTGTGGCGATGACGTGTTGGCTCGGCGGTTCGGCCGATACCAGCGGTTCGAGGTCGTGGAGCATCAGCTTGGCGCGGGCGAACATCGTGAATGCGCCGTCGTCGCCGACGTCGCCCCAAGTCAGATAGACGAATCGTTCTCCGCGGCGGCCTTGCACTGTCGGCCCTCGGAAGTCGATGCCCGAGTCGCGTTCGAGGACGTGGATCTCCGTCTCCCAGAGAGCGGTCCGGCTGTCGCCGGGAACCAGTTCAACGGGCTCTTTGCCGTGCTGGATGCCGACATGGACGTTGTGGCACGGCCGGCCCTCGAGGTGCCAGGACCGGCCGGGGAGGTTGTGTCCACGGATCTCGAGCAGCACACGACCATGATGCCAGCGCGGGCGCGTTGCGACCCTGAGGTTGGCTCAGGTTGCGGGTGTGTCCTCGCCGAATCGCAGGTCAGCGTGCTCGATGGTGCTCAGGTAGCGGGTTGCTCCGGCGACGCTGAGGCCGAACAGGTCGCAGAGGCGCCGCAGGTCTCCTCCGGTGGCGTGGATCTCGTGCAGGATGCGGTCCTCACGCAGGACCTGGGGGCGCAGCGCGCTGTTCTTCCAGGGGAAGGCGTGACCACCGGGAACGAGCCGGGGTGCGGTGCGTCGGTTGATCAACACGTGCGGGTTGAGGCTGGCAGGCCAGGTGGTGTTGCGGTGGTCGAGCCAGGCGGTGAGCCGTGTCCGCACGGGCGCGCCGAGCGGGATGTCCCGGCTACCGAGGCGCAGGCGTCCATCGACGATGTCGGTCAGCTTCAGCTCGCGGACCTGCTTGCCGGTCAGGGCGTGGAAGGCGACCAGTGCGACTGCCAGCGCGACCGCAGGGTTGGGGTTGTTCAGCTCGGCGCGGATCAGGGCGGTGTCCAGCGGCAGCGGGATGTTAGTGGCGACCGGGGTGAGGGCGATGCCTCGCATGGGGTTGGCGAACACGAGGCGGCGTCCCTTGAGGATCTTGAACAGCGATCTCAACCCGGTCTCGGCGAAGTGCCGGTGGCTGGTCCTTTGCGGCAATGCGGCCAGGGCCGTGAGGATGTCGCCCTTGGTGATCTCGGCGAAGGACTGGTGTCCGGCCTGGGCCCAGCACTGCACCACCGGCGCGAGGCCGCGGATGTGCAGCTCGACTGTGGCCGGGTCGCGTGGGACCTGGCGGGGCGAGTGGCGCGAGCCGCCGAGCATGACCTGCAGCCACAGGCGCAGGTGCTGTTCCATCTGCTGCGGCAGGGCGCCGTCGGCGATGAACGTCGCGGTGAAGTACTTCTCCACCCGGGTGGGGACGTCCTCGATGAGCAGGCCGGCCTCGGCCAGGACGTCGATGGTGGAGGAGATCGTGCCGTCGTAGCGGCGCAACGCCACGATGTCGCTGGCCCGGATCTTGGCGGTCGGGCTGGGCCGCACGGCCTGCAGCATCCGCAGGGTCCGCATCACCGTGTTGCGCTGTCGCACGCTCCAGCCGTAGCGGTGGGCGTGGTCGGCCACGATGGCGGCGCAGTAGCGGGTCAGGTCGCTGTCCTCGACCAGGGCGCGCTGGCGCAGCGCCTCAGGGTCGGGCGCCATGTCGAACAGGGTAAGCTGCTCGCGAACGTTCTCGTCGAACCCGGTGCCGGGCCGGTAGGGCAACTGGTTCTTGTTCTTGCGCGACCAGCGGCCGGTCCAGGTGACGTAGTCGGGCATCGGGGTGACGCGCCGCTTGAACACCATGTTGGCGAAGAACAGCTGCTGACCGTGTCGGTTCGCACCGGCTACGTCAGGGGCGCGCCCCGGTCTCTGTTCGCGGCGGGCGTTCTCCAAGCAGAGGCGACAGGCCTGGGTGTCGCTAACGTGCGTCAGACGGCCGCAGTGTGCGCACGTGCCTCTGGGGTAGTGGGCTTCCCACCACCTGCACGACCAGCAGGTCCAGTTGTAGCGCGGGTACACACCCCAGGCCAGACAGCCCCGGCAGGAGCCGACGTGTTCGGGGCTGCGGGGATGGCAGCGGCCGCACAGGCCCTGGCTGAAGTAGTCCTGGTGGCTGCCGCAGCGCACGCAGGCAGGCGCTGCGAACGGGCCGCCGGGAAGGCACGCGTAGCAGACGTCGACGCGGGGGCTGGTCCACGCGACACGGTTGAGCTGACAGCGATTGCACTTCGGCGGCAGCCGCAGCGGCGCGTTGGGTCCCGGTCCCGGCATGCCCGCGTGCCTTGTCTCGCTCGCTGTTCAACCCAACCAGGCCAGCACCCTCACAGCGGCGGCCTCGAACGCGACGTCCCCAGTCGTGGCGGCACCGTGGGCGTGCGAGGATCGGCTCCACCCTCACCGCCCGGGTGTCCGGCGTGGTCCTGGCCGTTGGCAGCCTCGGCGCTGCGGGGACGACGAGAGGCGACCTTCTCCGGCTCAAGGCCCATCAGGTCGTTCGTCGTGCACCCGAGCACCGCGCACAGCACGTCCAGGTCATCCAGCCGCATGGTGATCGGGGTGCCGGCCCACCACGAGGACATCTTCCCCGCGGAGATCTCCAGCCCGGCCTCGGCGAGCATCCGTCGCAGCTCGGCCGACTTCCAGATCCCTCGTTCGGCGGCGCGCAGCCGCAGGTTCCACTGCATCTGCTTCCTCTCCTCCTTCGGACCTTGCGTGGGGCGCTTGGCGAGTTGTTCGTGCGGGTCGTCGATCGGGTTGTCGGTCGCGTCAGTAGGTGCCCGGGCCGGACAGTCGTCGCTGCCCGAACCGGTCCTCGAGTCGTTCGTTGGCCTGACCCCACGCTCGTTCGATGTGGTCGCTGCGGACGTGGATGTAGCCCGAGGTCGTCGCCAGCCACAGATGGCCCAAGAGCTCCTGGATCGCCTTGAGGTCCATCCCGGCCCCATAGAGCGAGGAGGCGCAATAGTGCCTCAGCACGTGCGGGCTCATCCGGCCCGACCACGCCGGAAGCCACTGATCGACCTGGCTGTTCAGCGTCCTGCGAAGCACGTCCGCACGCGCCCGACCGCAGCGGCCCAACTGCTGGTCGAGCCGCTCCGAGGGCAACATCGGCGCGTCGGGGTCGGCCCAGTCCGCCCCGTACTGCGGGCGGACCTCGGCCAGCCACCAGTCGATGAGCCGGTCAGCTCCATTGATCGCCGGCACCAGACGAGGCTTCGGTCCGCGGCCGCGGCTGCCCTTGCCGAAGCGGACGTGCAACTTGCCGAGCCCACCCAGGTCGGGGCGCCAGTCGCGGATATCGAGCATCACCGACTCGGTGATCCGCAGCCCGAGGCGACGCCACAGCGAGGCCGCGAAGTAGTCGCGTGCTGCCGGCAGGTACTTGCGTGCGTGCGGGACCGACTCGCGCCACCCGCTGAACAGCGTGTCAATCTCCTCGTCCGAGGGCGGCACCCGCACGTGCCCCAACGAGGCACCGGACTGGCGGTTGTACTCGTCGACCGGCTGCTCGACCTGGACACCGGTCGCGCGCCGGATGTCACCGGCGTGCCGGTCGATGACGAACCCGTAGAACGCCGACAGCGTGCCCGCCTTGCCGGCACGGGTGGACACACTGCGACCCAGTCGCCGTTGCTCAGCGAGGAACTGGTCGGCCTGCTGCGGTGTGGCCTCCCACAACGGCCCGGTCATGGACCTGGCGAACTCGATCACGACAGCTCGGCTGTTGCGGATATGCCCGTCGCTCAAACCCGCGGCCACCATCGCCAACGCGTACTGGTCGACCAGCTCCTGCGCGAAGTCCTCAACATCCCGCGCCGTCGACAACGTATACGCGGCCGCGCCACCCGGCAGCACGCGCAGACCCATCAGAAGGCTAGTTCACTGATGCCGACCATGAGCCGAGTATATACCGAAACCGTCAGGAAACACGACCAATGATCAACGAATCTCTCCCAGCTTGGCAAGCACCACCACCTGCACGAACGCGGATCACATTCCCAGATCCTCGGAACCAACCGTCATGCATAGAGATAGC
>CAZACX010000101.1:0-4262 GCA_964483685.1 uncultured Intrasporangiaceae bacterium | reverse complement strand
CAATCCGGCCGCGACCACATCCTCTGGCCCACACCACAAACCTGACGCACACCCCTGAAGGCTGCTGCGAAGCGGGCTGTCGGAGCGGGCCGTTAAGGTCAGGGACGTGTCCACCGCCCTCTATCGCCGCTACCGACCCGACACGTTCGCTGACGTGATCGGTCAGGAGCATGTGACCGAGCCGCTCATTCGGGCGCTCGACAGCGGGCGGATCAGCCACGCCTACCTGTTCTCGGGGCCGCGTGGCTGTGGGAAGACGACCAGCGCCCGCATCCTGGCCCGGTGCCTCAACTGCGAGCAGGGCCCGACGGGATCGCCGTGCGGGACCTGCGACTCGTGCGTCGCGCTTGCGCGCGGTGGCAGCGGGTCCATCGATGTCATCGAGATCGACGCGGCGAGCCACGGCGGCGTCGACGATGCGCGTGAGCTGCGCGAGAAGGCCGCCTATGCGCCCGCCGATAGCCGTTACAAGGTCTACATCATCGATGAGGCGCACATGGTCACGACGCAGGGCTTCAACGCCCTGCTCAAGATCGTCGAGGAGCCGCCCGAGCACGTGAAGTTCGTCTTCGCGACGACCGAGCCGGAGAAGGTCATCGGGACGATCCGCTCACGCACCCACCACTATCCGTTCCGGCTCGTGCCGCCCGCCCGACTTCACGACTATCTCGCGCAACTGGCCGACGCCGAGGGGGTCGCCGTCGAGCCCGGCGTTTTGTCGTTTGTCGTGCGCGCTGGCGGGGGATCGGTGCGCGACTCGTTGTCGGTCCTCGACCAACTCATCGCCGGCTCGGATGAGCGCGGACTCACATATGAGGGCGCGGCGGCCTTGCTGGGGTTCACGGACAGCGAGTTGCTCGACGCGGCCATCAATGCGTTTGCGGCAGCCGATGGTGCGGGCGTCTTCCAGGCCATCGACCGGGTTATCGAGACCGGGCTGGACCCGCGACGCTTCGTCGAGGACCTGCTCGAACGTTTCCGTGACCTCATCGTGCTCGCGGCGGTGCCCGATGGCGCCTCGTCGGTGCTGCGCGGGCTGCCCGCCGATCAGATCGAGCGGATGCGGGTCCAGTCGGCTGCCTTCGGCGCTGGTGCCCTCTCGCGGGCCGCCGATATCGTCAACACCGGTCTTACCGAGATGACCGGAGCGACGGCGCCGCGCCTGCAGTTGGAGCTCATCGCGGCGCGCGTGCTGCTCCCGGCCGCGGCGGGCGAACGCGGGTATGCCGCGCGGCTCGATCGACTTGAGCGTCGCCTTGACGTGGGTGGCGTCCACTCGGCCGCCGCAGCAACTGGTCCCGGTGGGGGGCCCCGCCAGGCGTCGTCTGAGGCGTCGCAACTGCCGGAAGGTCCGTCGAGCAGAGGGCAGATCGCATCGGCGCCCAACGCACCAGGCGGTGCGTCCGGTGACAGCCGCGATCCTTCGGGCGGGCGGGGGTCCGGCGACAGTCGCGATCCTTCGGGCGGGCGCAATTCGTTGGACGCGCGTGGGTCCGCGGGCGGGCGCAACTCCGTGGACAACGGGGCACTGGAACGTCCCGCGCCTGCGGTGGGTCGTCCCGCCAGCGGTGTCGCAGATTCCCACGCACTCGTGGCCACCGGAAATGAGACGCCGGGACGCCGCGCCGATGCGGCCGATCCCGGGCAAGCCCCAATCCCCGTCCCTGCCGGGCCGGCGGGCTTGGATATCGCCGCGCTCCGACGAGCCTGGCCCGATGTCCTGGGCAAGATCTTCACTCTCAAGCGGTCGACCTGGACCTTCCTCTCCGAGCATGCCCAGATTCAGGACTATGACGGGCAAAAGGTTGTCCTCGGCATCGCCACCGTTGGGCTCGCCAACACCTTCCGGGCGGGCGTGCACGCCGATATCGTTCGGCAGGCCCTGATCGACGTGCTCGGGCTTGACGTGCGCGTCGAAGGGATCGCCTCGGCCGACGCTCCCCGGGCGGCGCGGGGGCCCGCTCCGACGGCGCCCCGGTCGGTCCCGGCGCAAGACCGCCAGACCCCGCCCACCCGCGGCCGATCGAGGGAAGACTCGGCGGGGCGGCCAGACTCGGCTCGCCAGGAGCCTCCGCGTCAGAGCACCCCGGGGCCCGGGACGCCAGACCATGGCGCCGGGCAGGGGGCCAGTGAAGGCGCCGCGCCACCAGATGACGGACTGATTGAGCGCGCCCGCCGCGACTTCGGGGACGCCCCGAGTTGGGGCAGCGCCCCGACGACCAGCGCACCGTCCTGGGCAACAGAGTCTCGCGATCCCGCCGGCGTCTCGGCGCCCGCACCCACGATCGCGAGACTGGACGCGTCCGAGGAGGACTTGATCAGCGACGACGACGAAAGCCTCGCTGAGCTCGGTGAGGTCGGGCAGATTGTGGTCGAGCGGCTCTTGGGCGGCAAAGTCATCGGCACCGACGAGGGCTAACTCGCGCTTCGGGTCCGATGTCGCCGACAGCACGTACGCTGACCCTCGTGTATGAAGGCGTGGTCCAGGACCTGATCGACGAGCTTGGCCAGTTGCCCGGTGTCGGCCCCAAGAGCGCCCAACGGATTGCGTTCCATCTGCTCCAAGCGGACTCCGGCGACGTCGAACGACTCATTTCGGCCCTGACCGAGGTGAAGGACAAGGTCCAGTTCTGCACCATCTGCGGCAACGTCGCCGCCGACACGAACTGCCGGATCTGCGCTGACCCCCGGCGTGATCTGCACGCCTTGTGCGTGGTCGAAGAACCCAAAGACGTCGTCGCCATCGAGCGCACCCGCGAGTTCCGCGGCCGCTATCACGTGCTCGGCGGGGCGATCAGCCCGATGGACGGCATCGGGCCGGATCAATTGCGGATCGCCGCACTGATGGCCCGCCTCACCGACGGCGTTGTCACCGAAGTCATCCTCGCAACCGACCCCAACATCGAGGGCGAGGCCACGGCCAGCTACCTGGGACGGCTCCTGAAACACCACGACCTGCGGGTGACCAGACTCGCGTCTGGGCTTCCGGTCGGCGGCGATTTGGAGTATGCCGATGAAGTCACCCTGGGACGCGCCTTCGAAGGACGGAGACTGATCAATGTCTGACACCGAACTGCCCGGGACTTCGCCGGCAATAGACGCGTCAACCGCAGCGCCGATTTCCGCCGACCTCAGCCGCCTCATCGAATTGTCCGCCCGAGACGCCCAGATGTACCTCGAAACGATCACCGAAGTCGCCTCCGGGAGCGCCCCGGAATCCGCGATCTCCCTCTCCTTGCTCTCGCTGGCACAGATCCTCATGATGGGGGCCCGTCTTGGGGCGATCCAAGACGTCGTCCCGGATGAGCGCTTCGAACCTGACGACGGTCCCGACGCCGACGCTGCGCCATTGCGGGGCGCCCTCGCCAACGTCTTCGAGGGCCTCGACGACTACGCCGACCTCGTCGATCCGGTCACGTCAACCGAGGTGACCACCGGTTCGCTCTCGAACGACCTCTCCCTCGTCGCCACGGCGCTCGACCACGGGTTGCGCCACTTCCAGTCCGGTCGCCATATGGAAGCGCTCTGGTGGTGGCAGTTCAGCTACCTCTCCGACTGGGGTGAGCGGGCCGCGATGGCCCTTCGCGTCCTGCACGGGATGCTCGCGCATCTGCGCCTCGATACCGATGAGGACACCGTCGCCGAGGCGGAGTTCGAGGCGCTGCACCCCTAGCGAGGCCACGCCACAGCCGTAGTCCAGGGGGTCGTGGGGGCGATAGGTTCGACCTCATGACCGCCGAAGCCAAGCCCACTGCCGCAGCACTGCCCGCCGACGGCATCCAGGACCGAAGCCCGTCCAACGAACTCGATCGTGGGTTGGAATTCGACGCCTCGGCCCTGCTCAATCGCCGGAGTGCTGCGCTTGGGCTCCTCGGAGGCGTCGGAATTCTCGGCCAACCGGCGTATGGGTCGATCACCGAGTCCGTCTCGACGGGCACGACAAGCAATAGCTTTGGGCTGATCGAGACGGCCGCCGTCATCCCCGACTCGATCACGGCCATCGTCGAAGGCCTCGATGTTGATGTTCGCTGGCACGGCGCGGTAGGCGACGGTATTGCGGATGACTGTCCGGCTTTCGCTGCCGCCTCGGTCGCGGCCGGTCCCGGTGGAACGATCCGGTGCCGCCCGGGAAAGACTTACTTGTGGGCCTCGCGTCCCGTCCTTCGCAGGGATCAGACCCTAGTGGGCCGTGTTTGAAGTGGTTTTGCGATTGGCTTTCTTGAGGACTTCGTCGGCGGTTTTGGTCCAGACGAAGGGGTGGC
>CAZACX010000100.1:0-4371 GCA_964483685.1 uncultured Intrasporangiaceae bacterium | reverse complement strand
GGCGTCGCAGCAGCAGCGATACGGCGCGGTAGGCCTCGGCCTGCTTCGACAGGTCGTCGAAGATGATGAGGACGTGCTTGCCCTGGTACATCCAGTGCTGGCCGATAGCCGAGCCGGTGTAGGGGGCGAGGTACTTGAAGCCAGCCGAGTCCGAGGCGGGAGCAGCGACGATCGTCGTGTACTCCATCGCGCCGGCATCCTCGAGGGTTGCCCGCACCGAGGCGATGGTCGAACCCTTTTGGCCGATCGCCACGTAGATGCAGCGCACCTGCTTGTCCGGGTCACCGCTAACCCAGAATTCCTTCTGGTTGATGATCGTGTCCACGGCCACTGTCGTCTTGCCGGTCTGGCGGTCGCCGATGATGAGCTGGCGCTGACCACGGCCAATCGGCGTCATCGCGTCCACGGCCTTGAGGCCGGTCTGGAGGGGCTCGTGGACCGACTTGCGTTCCACCACCGTGGGCGCCTGCAGCTCGAGGGCGCGGCGTTCGTGCGTGGCGATCTCACCGAGACCGTCGATCGGCTGACCGAGCGGGTTGACGACCCGGCCAAGGTAGGCGTCACCAACGGGTACCGACAGCACCTCCCCGGTGCGCTTAACCTCTTGGCCCTCCTCGATTTTGGAGAAGTCACCGAGGATAACGACGCCGATGTCGTGGACGTCAAGGTTGAGCGCAATGCCCAGCGTGCCGTCCTCGAACTGGAGCAGCTCGTTCGTCATTGCCGACGGCAGACCCTCGACGTGCGCGATGCCGTCGCCGGCATCGGTGACTCGGCCGACTTCCTCGCGCGCGGCCGCGCCGGGCTCGTAGGACCGGACATAGCTGTCCAGTGCGTCCCGGATCTCGTCCGGACGGATCGAGAGCTCCGTCATGTTCTGATCTTCTCCTCGGTCACCGGCCCCTCATGGGGCCGAAGTCTGTGGTCGGTGGTGCGGTGTCTTCAGGTTATTTCGCGGGGTGCCGTGCTGGGGGTGCGCTGTTAGCCGCCGGTCACGTGCCGGCGGGCCTGGTCGAGGCGGCGGAGGACGGTGCCGTCGACGACCTCGTCGCCGACCTGGACCCGGATGCCGCCCATGACGGTGGGGTCCTGAACGACCTGAAGGCTCACGGACTTGCCGTAGTGCGACTCCAGGGCGCTGCGCAGCCGAGCACTCTGCTGCTCGGTGAGCGGGGTCGCCGCCGTCACGAGTGCGGTGAGCTCGTCGCGGCGCGTCGAGGCCAGTGCCAGGTAGGCCGCCATGACCCGGTCGAGCCGGCGCCCGCGCGGTGCGCGCACGGCCTGCTCGGCGAGAGCAACCGTCTCGGGGGCGGCCTTGCCCTCGAGCAGGCCCCGCACGAGGGCAGCCTTGCCGGCCGCGTCGGTGTTGCGGCTGGAGAGTGCGTCGCGCAGACCGGGGTCGCCGGCGACGATCCGCTCGAAGCGGAAGAGCTCGTCCTCGACCCGGTCGATGTGGCCGGCTCGCTCGGCGGTGGCGAGCAGGGACATCACGGCGAGCGCCTCGAGGGTGTCGCCGAGGTCACGTTCAGCGGACCAGCGCTGCCCGGCAACCTCGCCGACCAAAGCGGTGGTGGTCTGGCCGACCTTGGCCCCGAAGACTGCACGGGCCAGGCCCTGCTTCTCGGCCGCCTCGCGCGACGGGTCCGCGAGGGCCCGGCGCAGGGACGCGCTGCCATCGACGACCGCGGTCACCGCGAACAGCTCGTCGGCCAGAGGCGCCCAGGACGACCCCTGTGCCAGGACAGCGTCGAACGCCGCCTGCACCGCCTTCGCTGAACCCCGTGACGAGCCGTGCATCAGGCGTCCTGACCCGCGGGGGCCACCCTCTCGGGCACGATCTCGCCTGCCTCGAGCTCTGCGAGGAAGCGGTCGACGATGCCGTTCTGGCGCACCTCGTCCTGCAGGGACTCCCCGACGATCTTGCTCGCGAGGGTGGTCGACAGGGTCCCGATCTCCTGGCGCAGCTGCACGACCGCCTGCTGACGCTCCGCCTCGACCTGACGCTTTGCCGAGTCGGCGATCCGGGCGGATTCGGCGTTGGCCTGGGCGCGCAGCTCGGTGATGATCACGGCCCCCTCTTCGCGGGCCCGCTCACGAATGGCGCTGGCTTCCGCACGGGCCTCAGAGAGCTGCGCCTCGTAGCTCGCCAGGGCCGCTGCGGCCTTGGCCTGGGCCTCTTCGGCCTGCTGCATGCCACCCTCGATGGCTGCCCGACGCTCAGCGTAGGCGCGCTCGATGCTGGGCACGACCTTCTTGGCGACGACGGCGTAGACGACCCCGAGCATCACGAAGCCGAAGATGAGCTCCGGGATGTGCGGGATCAGCGGCAGCTTTTCAGCGCCGCTGGCCGCCCCGAGGGCGGTAGGCAGAGCTGCTGCGAGATTGAGCACGTGACTCTCCTTGTACGAGTACCGGATCGGGAGGTTGAGCCGAGTCCGACGGGTCAGATGAAGAAGAGCACCAGACCGAAGATGGCCAGCGCCTCGGCGAGGGCGAAGCCGAGGATGGCAATCGGCTGGAGCAGCGGGCGAGCCTCGGGCTGACGGGCCACACCGTTGATGTACGCGGCGAAGATCATGCCGACGGCGATGGCCGGGCCGATGGTGGAAAGGCCGTAGCCGACGAGGGAGAGGTTGCCGTCCATTGTGATTCCTCTTTCATGGGTTTCATTGTGGGCTCCGACCGCTGGGGTCGAACGTGTGGGCGGTGAGCTATTCAGTTGTGCAAGCAGTTGGTGGCTTTGCGCGCGATCAGTGGTCGTCGGCGAGAGCGCCGGCGATGTAGCTCGCAGCAAGCAGGGTAAACACGTAGGCCTGGAGCGCCTGGATGAGGGCCTCGAACAGCCACATGACGCCGGCCATCGCGAACGTCGGAACGGCCAGGAGCTTGAAGAGGACACCCTCAGTGAGGAAGTACGCCCCGGCGCTGACGAACAGCACGATGAGGATGTGCCCGGCGAACATGTTGCCGAAGAGTCGAAGGGCAAGGGTGAGCGGGCGGGTGATGAAGTAGGTGATCAGCTCGAGGGGGAAGATCACCGGCTTGATCCACCCGGGCAGCCCGTCGGGCACCATGTGCGCGAAGTAGCCGGCGAAGCCGTACCGCTTGATGCCGACCCAGTGGTAGACGACGTACACGACGAGCGTGACCGCGATCGGGAAGCCGATCCGCCCGAAGGTCGGGTTCATCACCGGCGGCAGGACACCGAACCAGTTGTTGATGAGCAGCAGGGTGAAGATCGAGAACAGCAAGGGGACGAACTTCAGAAAGTGCTTGCTGCCGATCATGTCTCGGGCGATGCCGTTGCGCGCAAAGTCGTAGAAACCCTCGAACAAGAACTGGCTCTTGCTCGGCACGACCGACACGTTGCGGGTGAGCAGGAGCAGGCCCACGCTGATGATGAGGACCGAGACGCCGCCCCAGACCATCTGCTCGGTGATGGCCCACTCCCCGTCGCCGATGAGCGGCGCCCAGAAGATCTCCGGACCCGGTGTCGTGAATCCCTCGCCACCACCTGACATGGGCATCTGGATCGCGCGCGAGGCAGAATCCACGATCACGAGTTACTCCTCGAAGGGGTTTTGGGCGAGCACGACCGGCCGGTTCGGCCAGTCCGGGAAGGGGCTAAGCCTTACCGTACCGGAGCCAAATGATGTACAGGGACAGGGCCATCCCCACCAGGATGCCGATGGGTAGGAAGAAGGTCACACCTGTCCACTCAGAGAGCAGCCACGCCAGACCGCCGAACAGTGCCGGACCGGTGAGGAGATAGGCGAGGATCGTCGATCCCATGGCGTCAGCCTGGGCTGATGGGCTGGGTCCGCTACCGGCTTCGAGGTCGTCACGGTCGCCAGTCGACGGCTCGTGCGTCATCTCGAGCGCCCCGGCGGAACATGGCCCGCGAGGACAACATCGAGCGCGTGGCGGCCGCGGACGTAACCGACGACGAGGGCGACCTGCATCACCAGCACCTGCGCGATGGCGCCATAGGCAAAGGCGTCCCCATCGAGCCAGCCACGCTCCCGGAACAGCAACAAGGCCACGACGATCAAGATTAGCTGCCCGAGGTAGACCAGGCCGGCCCCGGCCATCGACAGGGCTACGTCCGCCGCGACCACGGCGCTGATCGCGAGGAGGCCGACGGTCATGACACCGAGCACGACCCCGGCACCGGCACCGGCGGACAGCGCCGTGCGCTCATCGCCGATCGCCCAGGCGGCCGTCGTGACGACCAGGGCGCTCATGAGCCCGGCGACGACGCCATGGACGACGATGGACCTCCCGGCCCGACCGCCCACGAAAGATGCCCGGTTCATAGTTTGTGAAAGTTATCACAAGCCTGCGTTAGGGCCGGAGTGTCCCTGCGCTAGG
>CAZACX010000099.1:0-4441 GCA_964483685.1 uncultured Intrasporangiaceae bacterium | reverse complement strand
TGGACCAACTCAAGACCCGCCGGTAAGTCATCAGGCGCCTCGGGGCGTGGCTAGGCGCACGAATGCCGACTCGGCGCGACGGGCGTTGTCTGGGCCTTGACCCTGGCCCAGAAAGTCAGACATCGCCCCGGTGAAGACGATTTGTCCACTTTCTAACAGGGCGACGAAGTCATAAAGCTCATCAACGTCGTCCAGCTGATGTGTCGAGACCACCGTCGGCCTGTCGACGGCGAGCAGAATCTCGCGGAACCGGGCACGTTGGGTTGGGTCAAGGCCCGCGGTGGGCTCGTCGAGCAAGAGAAGGTCGCCCGGCCTGGCGAGGGCCTCGGCCAGGCCGACCCGGCGTAGCTCTCCTCCGGACAGCTTGGCTGGTGCGCGGTCCTGCATCGGCAGTAGGTCAACCTTCTCCAACGCATCAAGTGCCTTTGTGCGTGCCAATCGCTCGGGATGCCCAGCGAGCCACGCCGCGAACGTGACCTGCTCGAGCACCGAGAGGCCAGGGACGGCCGTGATGGTCTGGGGCATGAGGGCGACGGTTCTTCGCAACTCTCGCGGTTTTGCCCGCCGCCCATCGATGGTGGGGGCACCAGCTCGCGCGCTCAGCGCACCGGAGGCGAGTCGTAGGGTAGTGGTCTTTCCGGCGCCGTTGCGCCCGAGCAGGAGGGTTCGGCCATGCTCTGGCAGAAGCCACGTCAAGCCGCTGAGGACGTCGCGGCGTCCAAGGCGAACAGTGACGTCCTCAAGGGCTATGCGCATCTAAAGTCCAGGCCCTGTGGTTGATGGCTCGTTAGTATCCGACGCTCACGTTGCCGTTGAGACCACCATTATTTTGCGTCGATTTCACTGTGAAGTGGATGTCTCCCTTCGTTCCCTTCTTGTACAGACCTTTGGCGTCGCATGTCGCCTTCTCCGAGCCGACCACCTCGTCGGGAATCGGGAATTGCCGGTTGCGATAGATAGCCAGCGTTGCGCCTCTGTTGCAGGAAGAGATCTGGGCGTAGTTGCTGGCGTTGTCGTTGTTCTTGTCGACCCAAGTGCGCGAACCGAACCCCGCGTAAACGTCCGAGACCGTGGACACCCAACTACCTTCCGCGAGAGCAGGCGTGGCCATGGTTAGACACGCACCCGGCAACGATGAGCCCTTTGACGACATTTCTCATTAGAATCTCCAATATGATGCAACTCGATGGACATGACAAGGCGGTGAACCCCACCTCGCCCCGCGCAGCGCGTGTGAGATTCCCCCGGAACAACAACTGACACAGCTGGCCGATGAGTGCCCGGCGCGGCACGCCGCGAGTTCAACACTACCTGGCGGCGCTGCGGGGACAGTCTGGCATACCCGTCGCAGCGGCAAATGCCCGAGTTGGTTGTGACGGCCACGAACGTGGCGCGAGACCACGCTCCCGGCGTCCGTGTCTGCCAGGCTCTCGTGAGACACCTGCCGTAGACCTTCATCCCCGCTCACGATAGTGGGCGAGTCCGACGAGCACCGACATCGGCACGAAGTGCGCGTTGCGGCGCCGCGAAGTCCGCGCTTTGCCCTGTGATGCCTCACGTCAAGATGCCCGCGAATGGTGGTCCATGCCTCAGACGGGAACGGCCCCGGTTGCACGTTCTTTGCGTTAGTCCGACTTTAGGTGGTGCAAGCACGGACGTCCTGCACTTGGTGGACGGGGCATGGACTCGTTGCATATGGGCGCCCACGTAATCGTCCGTGGATTGGGGAGTTGAGGTGAATCACAGAGTCGGGCAGCAGTAGTCGCGACAGCAGCTGTCGTCGCCATGGGTCCGCCCTCGGTGCCCACCGCCGCGGCAATGCCTGCAGTGACCGGCGCGCTTCCGACATGGCTGAACCCTGGACCCGACGTCCAGGACCCCTCGGCGGGTGGCGTGTGGCAGTACGGCTTCTGGGACGCAAAGGTGCGCTCCAACTACACTGTCAGCAGGTGCGACGAGGACTGCCCCCGGTTTGGTTGACACTCGGGGTGGGTGGTTCTCAGGCCGCGTTTGCGGTTGCGTAGATCGTCTCAAACTCGATCGGGGTCAGTTTGCCCAGGGCTCGTTGGCGGCGACGGCGGTTGTACTTGGTTTCGATCCAAGTCACGATGGCCAGGCGCAGTTCCTCGCGGTTTTCCCAACGCTTGGTGTTCAGGACGTTCTTTTGGAGCAGGGCGAAGAATGACTCCATCGCGGCGTTGTCGCTCGATGCCCCGACGCGGCCCATCGACCCTCGCAGGTCGTTGTTCTTGAGCAGCCGTACGACCTTCGTGGATCTGAACTGGGCAGGTTCAACCGGTCGATGCAACACCGGGCTGTTGAAGGGAGCGTGGTTGCTCCTCAAGGACCTCAGCTGGCGTCTTTCTCATCCGAGGATCTTGCGGGGTCTGTTGTTGAGGGCGTGAGCGACGGCCTCGAGGTCCTCGGCGGACCAGCGCGACAGATCGGTGCCCTTGGGGAAGTACTGGCGCAACAGGCCGTTGGTGTTCTCGTTGGTCGGCCGCTGCCACGGCGAGTGCGGATCGGCGAAGAACACCCTCGTGCGGGTCTCCAACGCGATCAGCGCATGACCCGAGAGCTCCTTGCCGCGATCCCACGTCAGCGTCTTGCGTAACTGTTCGGGCAGCGCGGTCAGTGACGCCGTCAGCGCGGCGTTCATCGCGACGGCTCCGTAGCCACCGAGCGAGGGCCCGTTCTTCACATACGGCTTCTCGCCCCAGCCCTCCAGCCGCGGCAGGTGGACCGGGAGCGTTGAGCGGCTGCTGCGCTCGCCCGGTCAAATCGAAGGCTTCCAACATGTTCATGGTCTCCTCGGCAGACTTCACAGTGGTCCCTCCTGGGGGCCGTGGGCGCTACAGCACCGCAACCGCAACCCAGGAGGGGCTTCAACCGCGGGACGCGGCAAGGCAAACGAACTCGTGTCGGGCAGACCCAATGACCGCCAGCGGGCAACTCCCGTGACCGCTACCGGGCAGCTACATGGCCGCCTCCGGGCAGCTTTCCGTGTCCGCTCTCACCCCGCGGTGCCTCATTGTCAAGTGCCCGCGTGGGTGGGGTCGTGCCTCATAAGTAGGGGCCCGCGTGTGGGTTCATGCGGTGCGGCGGGTGCGGACGCCGCGGCTGGTGTCGGGTAGGGGTTTGACGAGGCTGTCGGCGAGGTCTTCGGTCTGGCGTTTGGCCAGTCCGGTGAGTTTGTTCTGGATGCGTTGGATGTCGCGGGCGAGCTCGGCGGGGTTGATCGCGGCGCGGCGGGCCTGGAGTTGGGCGGCTTGCGCGGGTGAGAGCGTCTTGGTGGCCAGCAGCCGGTCCAGCGGGGTGCGCGGGTTGTCGTAGATGCGGCGGCGTTTCCCGGTGGCGGTGGTGGCCCAGCCGGTCGGCTTCTTCGTCGGGGTGAAGTAGTTCAATCGGTCGTTGACCAGCGGCCAGAGCTGGTTCAGCAGTTCCAGCGCCTGCGGTGTGTCGTAGCGCCAGTGGAAGGCGTAGCGGCGGACCAGGTGGTTGTTCTTGGACTCGATGGTGGCCTGGTCGTTCTTGCGGTAGGGCCGGGAGCGGGTGAAGTAGACATCACGCCCGGCGGCCCAGCCGATCACTTCGTGGTTGATGAACTCGGACCCGTTGTCGCAGTCCAGGCCGGCGACCTCGAACGGGATCGTGCTCACGGCGCGCTCGAGCGCGCCGAGCATATGGACGCGGGCGTTGTTTCGGATCGCGGTGGTGAAGACCCACCCGGTGACCACGTCGGTCAGGTTCACGGTGCGGGCGAACTCACCCTTCAGGGTCGGTCCGCAGTGCGCGACCGTGTCGGCCTCGAAGAACCCGGGCTCGGCCTCGACCTCATCCCCGGCCTTACGGACCGTGATCGAGTTGCGCAGCAGCGTGCCGGGCTTGGTCGCGCTGATGCCCTTCAACGCGCCACGGGCCTTCGCAGCGGCGAGGTAGCGGTCGATCGTGGCCGGACTCATCGCCAGCAGTTCGGCCCGCACCCCGGCGTCGTAGCCGCGCCCTCCCTCCTTGAGCTCGCCGTGCTGTTGCAGGGCATCCAGCAGCGGTTCCATCGCCGGGGCCAGGTACTTGCCGCAGCTACCGCCGCTGATCGCCCAGACCCGCTCCAGCACCATCAGCGCCGGCCCGGAGTACTTCCGCGGTCGCCCCGACCGGGTACGCACCGGACGCGGGCGGACCGCCTGCGCCAGCCGCCGCCGCGCGTTATCACGCGACCACCCGGTCACAGCCACGACCTCATCCAGCAGCCGCGACCGCTCCAACCTCGAAGAACTCCGATACGCCCTGGCGTACTTCGCCGTAATCTCTGTCCGCGTCGCCATCGACAACCCTCGATCCATACCCTCCAGCGTCCCGGCCAGACGTGCAATCACTTATGAGGCACGACCGTCGCTACACGGGCATTACTTCTGAGGATCGTCGTGCCCTTGACGCCACC
>CAZACX010000098.1:0-4470 GCA_964483685.1 uncultured Intrasporangiaceae bacterium | reverse complement strand
TTGGTGTTGAGGAAGCCGAGCTGGCGGTAGGCCTCGAAGTCGTATTCGCCGTAGAACTGGTTGACCGTCGTCGTCAAGGGGAATTCCGGGTGGTCGCGCTGGTAGGCGTCCAGTTCCAGGCCCGAGTTCTGCGGGAGGGCGTTCTTGACGAAGAAGATGTGGCACACCACGTCATCCGGTGCGCTTTCGTAGGCCGCGGTCAGGCGCATCCAGGCGCGGCTCGGTAGGCCGCCGTCCGCGGGCGCGCTCATACGGGCACGATCATCGGCGTCAGGCGTAAGGATCAGGCCGAGGTCCATGCGCGCCGTCGTCATCGCATCCGCAAGTGCGTCGAGTGAACCAGCGGGGTCGGCGGAGGCATCGAGGACGATCAGATGGGTGGGGCGGTCGCGAAGGGCCTCGACGATGCCGGTGTTATCGAAGTGGCCACCATCGGTGACATAGAGCCGCGAGTCATAGATGCTCTGCTGGCCGATTGCCTCCTTGAGGATGCGGAAAGGCCCCGGCTGATGCCACAACCGGTCCCACCACTTGGCCCGTGTCGAGAACTGCCGGGGCTCGGCCGGGGCCTTGACCAGGGCGTAGTAGGGGTTGGCAAGCCAGACCCCGAGGCGGGCATTGGCGAGGGTCAGGAGAATTCGGTACGGGCGAACCAGCTGCTGGGCTCGGCCGACGACCGGTGAGAAGGCGGCCCCACTGGCGGCCATCGCCGCCGCGAGGGTGGTGTCGGCATGGTCGGGGTCGACGAAGGCCGAGTATCGCTGCGGGCTCAGGTTCAGCGGCCGCTCGTCTGGACCGGTCGCCCCGCTGGGGAGCCGCCGGTCGGTGGTGCCGATGTAGGCCCGATTGCCCTGGCCGGTCTCAAATCTGAAGGTCACACAGGCGCGCTTGGTGGGCACGAACTCGACGTCCGAGATATTGGCGGCGCAAAGGATGCTCAACTCCGGGCCCGGCGCTTCCGATGCGGACTCCGGACCCGGCGCCTTCTTGGGGATCTCCTCGGCCGCTACCGGTCCCCAGCCCGCAGCCCGGGCCAGATCCTCAGGTCGGTCCGCGCGCATCGCCATCCCGCCTTCCCGTTTAATGAGGAAGGCGTCGGCGAGCCGCTCGCGATAGAAGGGGTGCAGTGAGGCGCTGGTGGCGTCGCTGAACAATCGATTGGCGACGAAAAGCAAGCCCACCGGAAGCAACCACCCCGACCAGCTGTCCGCCAGACGACCAGGCTCGGTGAGCAGCCAACGACCCAGGCGCAGCCCGACGACCGTGAACACGACCGCGGCGAGTCCGAGCGCCGACCAGGGGAGAACCCGCTCCCGAACAAAGGTCGCTACCTTGCTCTGCCGGGAAGGGGCCGACCCGCTCGGGGTGCTGCGGACGGAGCGCACGAGGGCAACGAGCGCACCCAACGCCGCCACCAGGGCCGTGATCCGGGCGGACCACGGGGAGGAACCACGGTCCGCGGTGAGGCAAGCCGCCGGGTTGGGGCTATCGTCCGCGAGGGCGGCGTCACCGGTGCGGCAACGGAAGCCGATCAGCCTCGATCCGTCCGTGGACTCGCGCATGACCGGGTGCCAGAAGGCGGCGCCAGGGTTGAAGGTCGCCGCGTCGTCAGTGAAGGTGTTCCCGCAGGCGCCATAGTCAAAGGGAATCGACGTGCCCTGGCGACCAGCCCGATCCCACGCGATGCGTGCGTTCTCCCGGAACTGGGCGGCGAGTGCCTCCTCGCAGTTGGCGTCGTCAACGAGACCAAGGGCCCGCAAGCCCCCGGCAATCGTCGCGGTCGGCCGGTTGGTGATCGCCGCGTTGTGCGCGCTCACGAGGGTTGCCGGGATGAAGACGAGGGCAATCCCGACGCTCAGCGCACCGGCGACGGCCGCGGTGGCGGGTCCCATGGTCCGCAGTCGGCCGCGGGTGTATTTCCCGATCATCTTGAGCGCCACCACCCACGCGGCCGCCACGGCAAAGCCCCCGAGGGCGAGCCAGGCGAGCACGGGCGACACCGTGAACGTGGCCACGGGTGCGCCGATCCCCGGACGATCCTGGCCGGGCAGGACCCCAAGCAACCACACGGCATACAGGCTGAGGCTCCACTGTGCGGCGAGGACCAAGGTCAGGTTGCTGACCATCCCGTAGAGCAGTGAGAACGCTCCGCGTGCCACCGAGCCGGAGTTGGGCAAGAGGAACGAGGAATGGCGCCGCAGCCAATCCGCCTCGGGGGAGGTGGGGGCGAACAGGTCGGCCGGAACCTGTGGTTCGTCTGCGCCACCAGTGCTACAGCGACGGGCCACATGGACGGCCGTCGCGATGTAGCTGCCGCCGGAGATCGCATAGACCCGCTTGGCCCGGCTGTACAGTCCGGTGCGGATATCCGGCCCGAAAAGGGCCTGCACCCCGCCGAGGCAGAAAGCGGCCGACCGGATCCCGCCACCCGAGCAGGCAATCGCGATCCTCGTGCCCAGCCCGCCCTGCGTGGGGTTCGGGCCCGTGGCCTTCGTCGAGGCCACACTCGGTTTCGTCGGGCTGGTCGCCGCGGCGAACGCCTTGTCGTCGCCCCTGGGCATTTCGTCCGCAGGCAAGGTCACGAGGGTGGCATGCGCGAACGCCAGCCCCGCCAAGGCCGGCAGGAGCACGAGGAGGAGGACGAGCCAACCAGGCGCGACGACGAACTCGCGAAGCGCCGCGAGCGGGCGACCTCCCGGCCACGCGAACATGGCAACAACCGCGACCGCCAGCCCGAGCGCGCTCAGCGCCCGTCGACGCGGCCAGGTCGCGGGGTCGAACCAACGCGTGCTCGCGCCCGCGTGCTTGGTGAGGTAACGGACGTGCCTGACGACCATGAGGAGCTGGAATCCGACCATCGCCGTGCAGATCCCCGCGAGCGTGACTCCGCCCGGTTGGGGGTCGTGGACGAAGAGCAACGGCAGGGGGAGAAGGGCCCCGGGAGCTGCCCGCAAGGCGGCCCGACGAGCCTGCGAGAGCAGAACGCGCCGACCGAGTTTCAGCGGAGTTAACGGTGTCGTGGCCATAGCAACAACTCACCTCGCTCTCCCGCGGGGCGGGATTCTCGCAGGCTACGCCCGCGGCGTGGCCCTGTCAGCGTTATCGCAAAAGTTGCCCGCACAGTCGCCGGGCGGTCGGCCGCCCAGGTTGTCGGTGGCGCGCTTGTCGGGTGTTGTCGGTGCGGCGCGCTTGGATAGCGGCATGACTCCCGATGCGCTGTTGGCCGCCTTCCACGCTCAGGTCCGCCTGCGCGACGCTGACGGGAGCGTGGATAACGTCCTTGAGCACGTCGGTCTCGTGCGGCGCAACTACTCGGCCGATCCGCATACCGGCTGGGCGATGATCGAGTCGCCCGAGGGCTTGGGGGCCGACCCCGATGCGGCAATCGCCGCTCAGCGCGACTTCTTCCAGGAACGCGGCCAGCGGGTGGAATGGAAGACCTATTCGTATGATGACCCGGCGGACTTGGGAGCCCGGCTCAGCGCCGCCGGGTTCGTCAAGGAGGACGACGAGGCGCTGCTGTTGGGATCACTCGCCGATCTGGTTTCCGGCGCGCCGCTGCCGACCGGGGTGACCCTGCGGACGGTCACAGGCGCAGACGATTTCCGCCGAATTCAGGACTTGGGCGAGCTGATCTGGGGCCCTGGCCATTGGGTGCCGGACCGCGCTGACGAGGAGGAAGCGGGCACGCCACCGGGGCCGCCCGCTGAAGTCATGATCGTCGCGGAAGAGAGCCCCGAAGGGCCGGTGCTCTGCGCAGCCCGCGTCACGCTCGTGCCCGGAACCGACTTCGCCGGGATGTGGGGTGGCAACACGCACCCAGATTGGCGGCGACGCGGACTTTATCGGGCCCTGCTCGCGACCCGCTCCGCATGGGCGATCGAGCAGGGCTACTCGCTCGCGCGGGTGGATGCTTCGCCGGATTCCGAGCCGATCTTGCGACGCCTGGGCCTGCATCGGGTCGCGACGACGGTGCCCTATGTCTTCGACCCATCCAGAGGCCGGACCGACCCGGGCGTCGCCTAACGAACGCACCCGTCATACCTGTCTCGACAGGAGAGATCATTTCGCCCGAATCGTCCCAATGTCGGATGGCTCCCCGCCCCCAGGGCCCGCGTGGGAGGATCAGAAACGATCTGGAACCCCGCCCATTAGCCACCGAATTTGAAGGAGTCACCGCAATGCCCATCGCAACCCCCGAGGTCTATGCCGACATGCTGGACCGGGCCAAGGCTGGCTCGTTCGCCTACCCCGCAATCAACATCACCTCGAGCCAGACGATCAACGCCGCGATCCGCGGCTTCGCCGAGGCCGGCTCCGACGGCATCATCCAGGTCTCGACCGGCGGCGCCGACTTCGCGTCCGGCTCCAACATCAAGAGCATGGTTGCCGGTTCGCTCGCCCTGGCGGCTTTCGCCCAGGAAGTCGCGAAGAACTACTCCGTCAACATCGCCCTGCACACCGACCACT
>CAZACX010000097.1:0-4730 GCA_964483685.1 uncultured Intrasporangiaceae bacterium | reverse complement strand
GCCATCCCTGGTCTGGGCGGACGTGTGGGCGACGGCCGCGTTCGTCGATCCCGAGCGGGCCGCGACGCTCATGGCGACCCGCGCTCCCGGCTATGAACTGATCCTGCGGCCCTAACGTCCGCCACACCTCGAAGCGATCCACCCAAGGTCGAGAAACCCCGTCGACATACTGCGCGGATGCCGTGCATCCGTGGTCCTGGATCCACCCAAGGTCGAGAAACCCCGTCGACCCTGGGCCCGGTGGGCCCGTACATTGACGGGCATGGGCGAGTTGCTGCCGCATCCGATCGTCGGCGGGGCGTTCGCGTCCCCCGTCGTCCCGGGCACGGGTTGGCCGTTGGATCCGGCGACCCCGACGACACCGGTCGCCCAGACCGCGACCGAGGTCACCCAGCTCGCCGAGGGCGCACCCTCCGTGGCCGAGTTGGACGCCCGGGTGTCGGTATGCCGCGCCTGCCCGCGACTCGTCGACTGGCGCGAGAGTGTTGCGCGCGAAGGCAAGCGGGCGTCATTCGCCGATCAGCCTTACTGGGGGCGGCCCGGCCCAGGCTTCGGGGACCCGGAACCGAGTCTCCTCATCGTCGGGCTCGCGCCGGCGGCCAACGGGACCAACCGCACCGGCCGGATGTTCACCGGCGATCGCAGCGGCGACTGGCTGTATGCCGCGCTTCACCGCGCGGGGGTGGCAAGTGTTCCGGCGAGCGTTGGGTGCGGCGACGGGCTGCAACTGCATGGGGTGCGGATCGTGGCGGCGGTGCGCTGCGCACCCCCGGCAAATCGGCCGACACCGGGGGAGCGGGCGACCTGCGGGCCATGGCTCGATCGTGACCTGGCGATCGCATCGGCGACAACCGGGTCGATCCTCGCGCTCGGCGCCTTCGCCTGGGATGCGACGTTGGCCAGCGCCCGCCGGTTGGGTTGGGGTGTCCCTCGCCCGAAGCCGCGTTTCGGGCATGGCGCGGAGGCGACCTTGGCGACGGCGGCGGGGCGCGGCATACGGCTGCTGGGCAGCTATCACGTGAGCCAACAGAACACCTTCACCGGCAGGCTCACCGAGCCCATGCTTGACGCCGTCATCACCCGCGCCCTGACCGACGGGCTGCAGCGGCGACGGACTCTACCGTGACGGACTTCGTGCTGGGCAGCGCCGATGACCGTGCCGAGAAGATCCTCGCCGATCGTCGCTGGTTCACGGTGACGCAGGGCCAGTGGGACGAGTTCGGCGAGCTGCTTGACGCACCGCTCGCGTCAACCGAGAGGTTCAGGGCTTTGCAGGAACGTCCCGACCCGTTTACCGACGGCGTAACCCAGTCCCCGGTGTGGTTTGCTGGCTGACATGCCCACTGACGGAGTCGAACTGAAGTCTTGCTCGTCAGGTTGCGGCCGATGACGCCCAGGTTGCGGCTGGCGGGGATGATGGGCAGGTCGGTCGCGCAGACTGTTTCCCAGTTGGAGCACATCATGGCTGGCCCGGGCGGGGGCACCGTCATAGACGTCAGCATGGGGCGCCTGATTGGCTCTCCGTTCGGCGCCCTGGACGGTCCCGATGTGGCTGTTGTTGATGAGGGCCTCGCGTGGGCCGCGGCTCACCGAGCACCCGTCCTTCTCCGGGTGCATTACGGGTACCGGTGTTCGGCGCAGTGGAAGGCCGCGGTCGGCGCAGTCTCGCCGTGGTACACGAACGAGGGCGGGGACACAACCCAACCCCCCGCACCATCAACGGTCGGGAAGGGCAACCTGTGGCACGAGCTCCCGGGCGGCATGATCCGCTTCTGGGACGCTCAGAAACTCGGCCCACTCTATGAGGACGCAAACGCAAAGATGGCGGCCCGCTGGGCCGACCACGAGTGGCTCGCTGCGGTCACAGTGGGGATGGGGGAGTCCCAGTACACCGAGATTTGCATCCGGCAGATCTGGGTCCCTGAAAACCGGCAACTCCTCGGCGCCAACGGATTCAGCACTTCCGCCGACCTCGCCGCGTTCGCCGCGTCCGTCGCCGTCCATGAGCGAGTGTGGTCCCCGCACGGGATCGCGAGCGCCGTGTCATACAACACTCATCAAGGGATTGGGGACGCGCCCAACTTTGAGGCCGACAACTCGCCGGCGCGGACCCTTGCCATGATCGCCACCCAGGTCGAAACCCTCCGCGGCCTCGGCCTCATCGAGAACAACTCGCTCATGCAGGACGACACCGAATACCCGACCATGTATGCGGACTTGAGCCAACGTGCCCATGCGGGGCAGCCGTTGCATTTTCAAACCAGGACGTACGAAAAGCACGTCGCGGCACACACGTCCGGGATCAGCCCGAGCGTGGTGGGCACCGTCCAACGCGCCATCGCGCTGGGGGCGTCCTCAGTGGAACTCCCCGTGCGGGGGACGGGCGCCGGGCTCTCCGCGAGTGGCGCCACGCTCTGGCCCGCGATGACAACCACGCAGGCGGCCGACCTCAACGAGCAGCTCCACGCCAACCTCACGCTCTGACGCGGCGCCGCGTTGCTGACTTGCCCGGATCCCCGGGCCTGACCGCCCGGGCCCGGGCCTTGACCCCGCACGGAGTAGCCGTTGACGGCGCCCTTGGGAGCCTCAGTCCAGAACTTCCGTCATTCCATCTGGAGAAATCTCCAGAGAAGTTGCCGTAGCATCCACTGGTAGGAGCCCTGGTGAAGAGGGGCTCCCCCTAGAGGAGGAAGCATCGCGATGGCGATACACATCAACGTCGACGACATGATCAGCGTCACCGACGCCGGCAAGTCATTCTCGGCGCTGGTTGCCGAGGCGATGGGCGGGCGGACGTATGTGGTTGTGAAACACAACAAGCCCGCAGCTGTGATCACTGGCATGGATCAACTCGATCGACTCAACCGGATCGAAGAAATAGAACAAGACCTTCGGCTCTGGGCCCTTGCCATCGTCCGGGCTGCCACAGACTCCGGTGAGCGCTACTCACTCGACGACGTAGCGCGGGAACTTGGAGTCGATCTCGAGGACGAGGGCTGAGCATCTATGGCGCGAGTCGAATTCACCGCTCAGGCCCGAGAGGACGTTCGCGACCTCGACGGTTCAGCCCGCAAGTTGGTACTTCGCGCCATAAAGAAGCTCGAGGATGATCCCGAGAAACGGGGAGCGCCGCTCGGCAGTCAGCCGACGGGTGACCTGACGACCTTCCGGAAGCTCGTTGTGGGAAACCGGGATTGCCGAGTGATCTACCGCGTCGAGCTGGACACCGTGGTGGTCGTGTGGGTGGTTGGTGCTCGAGCTGACAGCGAGTGCTATGCCCTTGCCGTCTCGCGGCTCAAGATGTACCAGGACGATCCGTCACTCAAGCGGGAGCTGGAACGCATGATTGATGCCGTTTGGTCTGCAAGTCAGGGATGAAGTCGAGCTCGCACCGCAAACAGTGCCGCCCCGCCTCGGAAAGGCTGGGGCGGCACTGCGTTTAGCTTGGGTTCATCTCCGAGCCGGAGCGACGATCACCTAAAGGCTAGGTAGCGTGCACCCGTTGGGTCCGTGGTTGCAGTAGCCGCCTGGGTTCTTGTGGAGGTACTGCTGGTGGTATCCCTCGGCGTAGAAGAACGGCCCGACCTCGTGCGCCGGGGCGATCTCGGTGGTGATCGTGCCGAGTCCGCGAGCGGTGAGTTCGGCTTGGAAGGCCTCCCATGTCGCCTCGGCCGCCGCGCGTTGCTCGTCCCCGCTCCAGAAGATCGCCGAGCGGTACTGCGTCCCGATGTCGTTCCCTTGGCGGTTCGCCGTTGTCGGGTCGTGGTTCTCCCAGAAGGCCTTGAGCAGGTGGGACGCGTCGGTGGCGTCGGGGTTGTAAGCGATGAGCACTGCTTCGGTGTGGCCGGTGCGCCCGGTGCACGTCTCGTCATACGTCGGGTTTGGGGTGTGTCCACCCTGGTAGCCGACCGCGGTCGTGACGACTCCGGGGAGGTTCCACATGATCCGTTCGGCCCCCCAAAAGCAGCCCATCCCCACCGTGAGCACCTGCGTGCCGGTGGGCCAGGGTCCGGCCAATGGAGTGCCGAGCACCTCGTGGGTCGCGGGGACCACGAAGCTTGGGTGGGAGCGCCCGGGCAGCGCCTCGGCGGCAGTTGGGATGGTCATCTTCTTGCGGGAGCCAAAGAACATGCCCCATTCAACAATGGGCGCCTGCCTGGCACTCCCGCCCGTCTCGGAAGCTGCCCGGCAATCCCGCTCGTCTCGGAAGCTGCCTGGCATTCCCGCTCGTCTCGGAAGCTGCCCGGCACTCCCGCCCGTCTCGGAAGGTGCGCAGGGGACGCGAACCAGCGGCGGGCTGACAGACTTGGCGGCCATGAGCAGTGCAGCGATCTGGGCGGCCACACTGGCGTCCGTGGTTGGACCGGAGATCTCCGTTGTGGCCGAGTCGTCCCGGGAGGTCCCGTCGTGCTGCAACTGAGACTTTCGAGCCCGACGGCGCTGACCCCGGACGTGCTCGATGTGCTGTCCGGTCGGGAGTGTGTGTCCAGCTTGGCGATCATGCGGGGCGCGAGCCTGCAACCGCCGGGGGATCTCATCCTCGCCGACGTCGCCCGTGAAGGCGCCGACGAGCTCACCGCTCGACTGTTGGAACTTGGCGTACACCGCGAGGGAACGTTGCACCTGCAACCTGCGCGAGCGTGGGTATCTGAGGCGGGCCGCCGGGCCGAGGCGGCGACTCCCGGGTCGGGCGCGGATTCGGTGGTGTGGGTGGACGTCACCCAAGCCGC
>CAZACX010000096.1:0-4836 GCA_964483685.1 uncultured Intrasporangiaceae bacterium | reverse complement strand
ACTAGGCGGCGGGGTACCCCCGATGGGCGGCTTCCAGCGCGGCGGCCCGGGTGCCGGGTAATGGGCACTTCAGTAACCGGACACACCCAGCCACCCGTCATCGACCTTCGCAAGGTGACCAAGACGTATGGCGTCGGAGAGACCCTCGTCAAGGCGGTCCGCGGGATCGACCTGACCGTCCACACGGGTGACTACGTCGCCGTCATGGGCGCTTCCGGGTCAGGTAAGTCGACCCTGATGAACGTCCTAGGCTGTCTCGACACCCCCACCACGGGTCACTACTTTCTGGATGGCCTCGACGTGGCCGACATGGATGAGCACGCGTTGGCGCTGGTCCGTAACCGTCGCATCGGCTTCATCTTTCAGGCCTTCAACCTCATCCCGCGCACGACTGCGCTCGCCAATGTCGAGATACCGATGGCGTATGCCCGGGTTCCTCGCGCCGAGCGACGCGAGCGGGCTCAGGCGGCACTGGAACTCGTGGGGATGGCGGACCGTGCCCACCATCGGCCGAACGAACTGTCCGGTGGGCAGCAGCAGCGGGTGGCCGTGGCGCGTTCCTTGGTGATGGCGCCCTCCCTGATCCTCGCCGACGAGCCCACGGGAAACCTCGATAGTGAGTCCACCCATGAAGTGCTCTCCGTCCTTGACCAGCTGCGCGGCGCTGGGCGCACGATCGTCGTGATCACGCATGAGGACCATGTGGTGGCGCACGCCGAGCGGCGAGTCGAAATGCGCGACGGCCTCGTCATCGCCGATGAGCCCGTGGTGGTGCACGCATCATGACGCTGAACGACATCATGACGTCCGCGTTCCGGGGCTTGTGGGCCAACCGATTGCGCTCGGCTCTCACGATGCTCGGCATCCTGATTGGGGTGGCGGCCGTGATCATCTTGGTCGCTGTCGGGAATGGCTCGGCCGTTGCCATCGCGGACCGCCTGCAAGCGCTGGGTACCAACACCCTGACCGTGTCCGCCAACTCCGGTCCCAATCGCTCCGCTGGCTCGTCGACGAATGGTCAGAGCCTGACATTGTCGGTGGCCACGGCGCTGGAGAACAAGGACGCAGCCCCGGACGTGGTCAGCGTGTCTCCGGTGCAGTCGACCTCAACCACCGTTGCCGTGGGCGACACCAGCTCGACGGTCAGTGTCACCGGAACGAATCCATCGTGGTTCTCGGCGACCAACAAGACGACCACGGCGGGCCACTTCTTCGACGATGCAGCCGTCGACGACCACCAACTGGTCGTCGTCCTCGGCTCAAGCACCGCCGAGGACCTGTTTCCGGGTATGTCCGCCGTTGGTGAAACGGTGTCGATGGGCAGCGCAACCTGGACCGTGGTCGGCGTCCTCGCCGAAAGTGATGCCAGTGGGCCGACCGACTCCAACGCGCTCGTCGTCGCCCCGCTGAGCAGTGTGCGTGACCGGCTCGCCGGCTACGCAGCGTTGTCCAGTATTACCGTGCAGGCCTCAGGCGCCGACACCGTCGCGATGGCCCAGAGCGAAGTGGAGTCGATCCTGGACCATGTGCTGGGCGTCTCCGACACCGGCCAAGTGAGCTACCGGGTGCTGAACGCGTCGCAGTTGCTTGACACCGCGACCGAGTCGGCCGACACGTTCACGGTGCTGCTGGCCGCCGTCGCCGCGATCAGCCTGCTCGTGGGCGGGATCGGGGTCATGAACATCATGCTTGTGACCGTGACCGAACGGACCCGGGAGATTGGCATCCGCAAAGCTCTGGGCGCCCGCCGGTCAACGATCCTCGCGCAATTCCTGGCCGAGGCGACGATTCTGTCGCTTCTCGGCGGCGCCTTCGGGGTCATCGTCGGTGTCGTCGGGTCGCGCTTCCAAATTTCCGGGACGACCCCCGTCCTCGTCCCGGCATCCATCCTGATGGCATTCTCTGTGTCCGCCGCCATCGGGCTGTTCTTCGGCAGTATGCCGGCCAATCGAGCCGCGCAGCTGCTTCCCGTCGAGGCGTTGAGGTACCAGTGAAGTACGACAACCTTTTAGATACACCGCCAACCACGGTCGATGAGGTGGAGTTGGCCGACGCCCTCCAGGTCGCGCCCGCCTCGACCCGGTCCAGGAAGGTGACGACCATGCTGGTGGCGCTCTTGCTGGTCAGCGTCGGCGCGCTGGGTGGGTTGTGGTGGGGCAACCGCAGCAACACCGCGACCCTGGCCGGGATGCCAGGCGTGGGTTCCGGACAGATGCCGAGCGGGTTCCCCGGCGGGTTCCCCGGGGGCGGTGCCGCGCCCTCGGCGTCGGCCACGCCAGGGACAGCCTCCTCGACCGGCGGACTCGCGGTGGTCGGCACCGTCGTCAAGGTCGCCGGTGACGCGGTGACGGTCAAGGACCTTGGCGGCGCAGAACACGTCGTCCGCCTGGCCCCACAGAGCAGGATCAGTCGATCAGCCTCGATCACCGCCGCAGACCTCAAGGCCGGTGAAAGCGTCACTGTGTCGGGGAAGAAGTCCGCGGACGGGTCCGTCGACGCCACCAGCATCACCGCCAAATGACGATCATCCCCGAGAGGAAAGCAGCGCCCATGACGAGGTCAACTCGACGTAAGAAGCGGCCAGCGTTTGCGGTGGTGACCCTGTGTGCGGCCCTCGGGCTGTCCGCGTGTGGCTCCGACGGGCCCGTAGGGTCCTCTCCATCGGCGACAGGCGAGCAGTCAGTTGCACCGTCCGAGGGCTCCAACAGCGGCCCGAACGGCGGCCCGTCCGTGGGTCCGAACGGGGGCAACGGAGGGCCGGACCTGGCAGCGATGCGGACGTGCCTCGAGGCGGCCGGGGTCGATCTCAGCCACCTCCCGAGCGCCCCGCCGCAGGGGTCAGGCGGTCGACCGAGCGGTATGCCCAGTGGGATGCCCACTGACATGCCAACCGACATGTCCAGACTGCCCACCGATTTCCCCACAGATCGACCTGCTGGAAGTGCCGGGATGCAGTTGAGCGACGAGGCCCGAACTGCCTTGGACGCCTGCGGGATATCGATGCCGACGCGCCCCGGTCGACCGTCGGGGGCGCCAACTCCCACGGCCAGCACCTCACCGTAGCGTGGCAACCGAACAGCACCTTGCCGCAGGCGAGCGACGGCGGTCGGGCCGTCGGCGTCGTCAGTCACGTCGCCGACCTGCGCGGGCGCATCACCCACCGGTTGGCCGTTACCAAGTCCCCGACCGGGTCCACCCTGACCGCGAGCGCCGCAACCCAAGGCGTTGCGTGAGCGTTTCCTAGTCCTCGAACGCCTCGGGCGGCGGGCAACTACACACCAGGTTCCGATCCCCATAGGCGCCATCGATGCGGGCAACCGGCGGCCAATACTTCGCACCACCAACACCGAGGGGGTATGCCGCGCGGGCCCGGTCATACGGATGCGTCCATTCCCCCACGAGGCTGGCAGCGGTGTGCGGCGCGTGCCGCAACATGCTCTCCTGCGCCGTCACGCTCCCATCGAGAACCTCTTGGATCTCACCGCGGATCGCGATCATCGCATCACAGAACCGCTCCAGCTCGCGCAAATCCTCACTTTCCGTCGGCTCGACCATGAGGGTTCCGGCAACAGGGAAGGACATCGTCGGGGAGTGGAAGCCGTAGTCGATGAGGCGCTTGGCCACGTCGTCGACGGTGACGCCACTCGTCTTGGTCAGGGGGCGCAAATCGAGGATGCATTCGTGCGCGACGAGTCCGTCCTCACCGCTATAGAGCACCGGATAGTCCTCGCGTAGCCGGCCGGCGATGTAGTTGGCACCAAGAACCGCCATTTCAGACGCCCGAGTCAAGCCGGCCCCACCCATCAACCGGATGTAAGCCCAAGAAATCGACAGGATGCCCGCAGATCCGTACGGGGCCGACGTGACGGGCTGACCCTGGCGATCGGGAAGGAGCGGGTTCGCCGGCAGAAACTCAGCCAGGTGGGCGCGAACGCCGACCGGACCAACCCCGGGTCCACCCCCGCCGTGAGGGATGCAGAACGTCTTGTGGAGGTTGAGGTGGGAGACGTCCGACCCGAATCGGCCGGGCTGGGCCAACCCCACAAGCGCGTTGAGGTTCGCCCCGTCGACATAGACCTGTCCCCCGGCGTCGTGGACCATCGCGCACAACGACGTGATGGTGTCTTCGTACACCCCGTGGGTGGATGGGTAGGTAACCATGATCGCGGCAAGGGAATCGCGGTGTGCCTCGACTTTGACCTTGAGATCGTCGAGGTCAACGTTGCCGGTGATCGGATCGGTACGGACCACGACCACCTTCATCCCGGCCATCGCCGCACTGGCCGCGTTGGTGCCGTGGGCGCTCTGCGGGATCAGGCAAACGTTCCGATGTCCCTCGCCTCGGGACTCGTGGTAGCCGCCGATCGCCAAGAGTCCGGCCAACTCACCCTGGGACCCGGCATTAGGTTGCACGGAGACTGCGTCGTAGCCGGTAATCGCCGCGAGCAGCGACTCGAGGTCGGCGATGAGTGCTTGGTAGCCACGGCTTTGATCGGCAGGCGCAAATGGGTGCATATCCGCGAACTCCGGCCAGGTCACCGCGCTCATCTCGGTCGTTGCGTTGAGTTTCATGGTGCAGGAGCCGAGCGGGATCATGCCCCGGTCGAGCGCGAAGTCCTTGTCCGCGAGCAGACGCAAGTAGCGCAACATCGCGGTCTCACTGCGGTAGGCGTGAAAGGTCGGGTGGCTGAGGAAGCCGCTCTTGCGCGCCAGGTCCGTCGGCCAGGACCCGATCGACGGCGCGGCGGGCTCCGAGGCAGATGGCGCGCCGGGCTCCGAGACAGAGACCGGTGACTCGTCATGGGGTGCCGTGACGACGAGCGCGCGAGCGAGTGC
>CAZACX010000095.1:2405-4845 GCA_964483685.1 uncultured Intrasporangiaceae bacterium | reverse complement strand
CCGCCGAGACCACTCCCCTGACGGCGCTCCTCTTTGCGCAGGTCTGCCAGCAGGCGGACCTCCCCGCGGGGGTCGTCAACATCCTCACCGGCGCCGGGGCGACAGGCCAGGCCCTCGTCGAGCACCCGGGCATCGACAAGGTCGCCTTCACCGGATCGACCGAGGTCGGGAAGGCCATCGCCCGGGCCATCGCCGGGACCGCAAAGACGGCCACCCTGGAGCTGGGCGGCAAGGCGGCGAACATCGTCTTCGACGACGCCCCCATCGACGAGGCCATCGAAGGCATCGTTAACGGCATCTTCTTCAACCAGGGCCACGTCTGTTGTGCCGGTTCCCGGCTGCTCGTTCAAGAGGGCATCGCCGAAGAAGTCGACCGACGACTGCGCCGTCGCCTCGCCACCTTGCGCGTGGGCGACCCCCTCGACAAGAACACCGACATTGGCGCCATCAACTCGAAGGAGCAATTGCGTCGAGTCACCCAGATGTGCCAGGTCGGTGAGGCCGAGGGCGCCCAGCGATGGTCGCCCGACTTCACGGCCCCGACCAAGGGATTCTGGTTCCCTCCCACCGTCTTCACCGGCGTGAGCCAGTCCCACCGGATCGCCCAGGAGGAAATCTTTGGACCGGTCGTGTCGGTGTTGACCTTCCGCACCCCGCCCGAGGCTGTCGCGAAAGCCAACAACACGGCATACGGCCTCTCGGCAGGTATTTGGAGCGAGAAGGGCAGCCGCATTTTGTGGGTCGCCGACCAGCTGCGGGCCGGGGTCGTGTGGGCCAACACGTTCAACAAGTTCGACCCGACGAGCCCCTTTGGCGGGTACAAGGAGTCGGGATATGGCCGCGAGGGTGGCCGCCACGGGCTCGCCGCCTACGTGCAGACCGGCGGTGCCAAGTGAGCCGGGTCGAGGTCAAGAAGACCTACAAACTCTTTGTCGGTGGCGGCTTCCCCCGCAGCGAGTCCGGAAGGTGTTACGACGTGACTGATGCGGGCGGACGTTTCCTCGCCAACGCCGCGATGGGCTCCCGCAAGGACGCCCGGGACGCCGTGGTCAAGGCCCGCGCGGCCCAACCGGGGTGGGCCAAGGCAACGGCCTACAACCGGGGCCAAGTCCTCTATCGGGTGGCCGAAGTGATGGAGTCTCGCAAGGCCCAGTTCGTCGAGGATGTCGCTGCCGCCGAGGGCGTGAGCGCAGCACGCGCACGGGCGGTCGTCGACAGCGCCATCGACCGGTGGGTGTGGTACGCCGGGTGGACCGACAAGTTCCCACAGGTGTTGGGCTCCGTCAATCCGGTCGCGGGGCCGTACTTCAACATCAGCGCGCCGGAGCCGACGGGGGTGGTGGCGGCCCTTGCGCCCCAACAGAGTTCGCTCCTGGGACTGGTGAGCGTCCTCGCCCCCATCATCGCTTCGGGCAATACCGCCGTCGTCGTGACGAGCGAGCGACGGCCGATCCCGGCGATCACCCTGGCAGAAACGTTGGCGACCTCCGACGTGCCCGCCGGGGTCGTCAACCTCCTCACCGGGATCACCGCGGAGCTCGCCCCCTGGCTTGCGAGCCACCGCGACGTCAACGCCATCGACCTCACCGGGGTGGGCGGCACCGACCTTGACTGGGCCGCCTTGGAACGGGCCGCCGCCGAGAATCTCAAGCGGGTGCTGCGCCCCCAGGTCGACGCCAGCGCCGCGATCGAACCCGACTTCGCGCCGACCCCGGGACTGACCCGGCTCGTCGCGTTCCTCGAGACCAAGACCGTGTGGCACCCCAAAGGCCGCTAACCGGTATGCCGCCCCAGCCTGCCCCTGCATACGGCCCGGGGCGCGTCGTCCTCCTCTGCGGCCCCAGCGGCGCCGGGAAGTCACGCCTCGCGGGCCGCTTGGCCGACTCTTACGGATGGACAGTCGTGCGACTGGACGACTTCTATCGCGACGCGCAAGACCCAGCGCTGCCGCGAAACGAGGAACTCGGCATCCCGGACTGGGATCACTCGGACAGCTGGAATAGCGCCGCCGCCGTGGGCGCTCTTGCGGAACTGATCACCACGGGCCGGGCCCTCACCCCGGTCTATGACATCTCCTCAAGCATGGCCGTTGGGTCGTCCGAAACCATCTGCGGCCCAACGGATCTCGTCATCGCCGAAGGCCTTTTCGCCGCGGAGCTGGTGACCCCATTGCGGGAACTTGGCCTGCTGCACAGCGCCTGGTGCGTGCGCCACCACCGGGCCGTCACCGCGGTGCTGCGCCTCGTTCGGGACCTGCGCGAACACCGCAAACCCCCGCTCGTCTTGGCCCGACGCGGCTGGGAACTGCTCCACCGTGAGCCGCGCATCATTGCCCGCGCGCAGCGGCTCGGCGCGGTCCCGGCGAGCGCGAGGCAGGTCGAGGATGCGCTCGTTCACAGCGCCGCGCCGACGAGGAAGCCCTCCGCTACGACGTGACGCC
>CAZACX010000095.1:0-2305 GCA_964483685.1 uncultured Intrasporangiaceae bacterium | reverse complement strand
CCTCCGCTACGACGTGACGCCTCCGCTACGACGTGACGCCGAGGGCGGCGTACCCCGGCTTGACGACCTGCTCGATGATCGCCAGTCGTTCGTCGAAGGGGATGAACGCGGACTTCATCGCGTTGATCGTTGCCCACCGCAAATCGGTGAGGTTCCACCCGGCATCGTCCACGAGTTGCTGGAATTCGCGACCCATCGAGGTGTTGCTCATCAACCGGTTGTCGGTGTTGATCGTCACCCGGAATCGGAGGTCCTTGAGCAGCGTGATGGGATGCTCGGCGACCGAAGGCGCCGCCCCGGTCTGGATGTTGCTCGTCGGGCACATCTCCAACGGGATCCGGGCATCACGGACGTAGGCGGCCAGCCGCCCCAAGGTCGGCGCTGGGCCCTTGCCGAGCCACCCGAACCGGGAGGGCGCCCACGGCTTGAGACTCGGCCCCGGGTCGGCGTCCGGGCCGGGCACGAGGATGTCGTCCACGATCCGCACGCCATGGCCGAGCCGGTCGGCGCCGCACCACTGGATGGCCTCCCAGATGCTCGGCAAACCGAAGGCCTCGCCGGCGTGAATGGTGAAGTGGGCGTTCTCCCGGGCGAGGTACTCGAACGCGTCGAGGTGGCGGGTGGGCGGATACCCTGCCTCGGCGCCGGCAATGTCGAACCCGGCCACGCCGTCGTCGCGATAGCGCACAGCCAGGTCGGCGATCTCCCGGCTCTTGGCGGCATGGCGCATCGCCGTGAGCAGGGCCGTCACCCGGATGGGCCTCCCCAGCGCTGCCGCCTCGGCCTCCCCCTCCCGGAATCCGGCGTTGACGGCCTCGACGACCTCTTCGAGGGACAACCCGGCCTCGAGGTGCTGCTCGGGCGCGAACCGCGACTCGGCATACACCACCGAGTCCGCGGCAAGATCGAGCACGCACTCCTTCGCGACGCGTCGCAAGCCCGCCGCGGTCTGCATGACGGCGAGGGTGTGCTCAAAGGTCTCGAGGTAACGCACCAGCGACCCGGAGTCGGCGCTCGCGCGAAACCACTCGCGCAACTCCGGCTCCGTCAGCGCCGGGAGGGCGGCATACCCGATCTCGTCGGCGATCTCGAGGATCGTCTGGGGCCGCAGCCCACCATCGAGGTGGTCGTGCAACAGCGCCTTTGGTGCGGCGGCGATCTCGTCGCTGACCGAGTAAGGGGCGGCCATCAGGCGATCCTCTCCATGACGATCGGGGCAAGGTCGACCGTCGTGCCGGTGGGGGCGATCCGGACCGCGCCTTGCAGGGCCGCGAGGGCCCGCGGGAACCGCTCAGGCGTGTCGGTATGCAGCGTCATCAGTGGCTCTCCCGCGTTCACCTGCGCGCCGGGTTTGGCGTGCAACTCGATTCCGGCACCCGCTTGCACGGGGTCTTCCTTGCGCGCCCGCCCGGCGCCGAGCCGCCAGGCGGCCACGCCGACGGCAAGTGCGTCCAGGTCGGTGAGGACCCCGGAGGTGGTGGCGAGCACCTCGTGTCGCTCGGTTGCCACGGGCAGCGGCGCCTCGGGGTCGCCCCCCTGGGCGCGGATCATCCGACGCCAGGAGTCCATCGCGCGCCCGTCGTTGAGGGCCGCAGCGACGTCCTGCCCGCCCCGGCCCGCCGCGTCGAGCATTTCCTCGGCGAGTCGCACGGTGAGCTCGACGACATCCGCCGGGCCGCCACCGGCGAGCACCTCAACCGACTCACGCACCTCAAGGGCGTTGCCCGCAGTCAGGCCGAGAGGGGTGTCCATTCTGGTGAGCAGCGCGACGGTCCTGACCCCGGCATCGGTTCCGAGCTCGACCATGGTCTTGGCCAACTCGGAAGCCGATTCGCGGGTCTTCATGAACGCCCCCGAGCCAACCTTGACGTCGAGGACGAGCGCCCCGGTGCCTTCGGCGATCTTCTTGCTCATGATCGAGCTGGCGATGAGCGGGATCGCCTCGACCGTCCCGGTGACATCGCGCAGGGCGTAAAGCTTCTTGTCGGCCGGGGCCAGGCCGGCGCCCGCGGCGCAGATGACCGCGCCAACGGAGTCGAGCTGGGCGAGCATCGCCGCATTGGTCAGCGTCGCCTGCCAGCCGGGCACCGACTCGAGTTTGTCGAGGGTGCCGCCGGTGTGGCCGAGCCCGCGTCCAGACAGTTGCGGGACGGCGACTCCAAACACGGCGACGAGGGGGGCCAGCGGCAGGGTGATCTTGTCCCCCACGCCGCCGGTCGAGTGCTTGTCGGCGGTGGGCCGCGAGAGCGAGGAGAAGTCCATCCGCTCGCCGCTGGCGATCATCGCACCGGTCCAGGTGGTGATC
>CAZACX010000094.1:1256-4863 GCA_964483685.1 uncultured Intrasporangiaceae bacterium | reverse complement strand
TCGACCGCGGCGATCGTCTCGGCGTCGCGCATCGACCCTCCCGGTTGAACAATCGCCGCCACACCCGCGTCCAGCAGGATCTGCGGCCCATCCGCAAACGGGAAGAAGGCATCCGAGGCGGCGACCGCACCTGCGGCCCGCTGCGCACCCGCCCGCGACACGGCGAGGCGACAGGAGTCGACGCGGTTGACCTGCCCCATGCCGATGCCCACCGACGCGCCGTCCCGGGCGAGCAGGATGGCGTTGGACTTTGCCGCCCGCACGGATCGCCACGCAAAGGCGAGGTCGGCGAGCACGTCCGGGGTCGCCGCGGGTCCCGCGACCAACGTCCACTGCGCCGAATCGTCACCGTGTCCGGCCGTCGGCGCCTCACCCGGTGCCGCAGCCACGACGGCGTCGAGGCGATCACGTGACTGCATCAACAGCCCGCCGCTGATCGGTCGGATCTCTACGGGGCCCAAGGCGTCCGCACCCGCAGGAAGGCGTAAAAGGCGAACGTTCTTCTTCTTCGTCAAGAGGGCAAGCGCGTCCTCGTCGAAGTCGGGCGCGACGACGATCTCGGTGAAGATGTCGGCGACCACGGCCGCCATCGCCGCACTCACGGGCCTGTTGACGGCGATCACCCCGCCGAATGCCGACACTGGGTCGCACTCGTGGGCCTTGCGGTGGGCTTGGGCGATGTCCGCACCGACAGCAATCCCGCAAGGGTTGGCGTGTTTGACGATCGCGCACGTCGGCGCGTCGCCGTGGTCATAGGCGGCCCGCACCGCCGCGTCCGCATCGACATAGTTGTTGTACGACATTTCCTTGCCATGGAGTTGCTGCGCCTGAGCCAGCCCAGGGACCGGAGCGGCACCATTGACATAGAGCGCCGCCCGCTGATGCGGGTTCTCGCCATACCGCAGCACGGCCGCCCGGTCCCAGGTCGCGCAAACCCAGGACGGGAAGCCCGTGCCCGCGCCCGTGTCGACATACGCGCTGCCCATCCACGAGGCGACATGGACGTCATACGTCGCCGTGTGAACGAAGGCGGCCGCCGCGAGTTCCTTGCGTTGGGCCAATGTGAAGCCGCCGCCGCGGACCGCGGCCAAGGCCATGGCGTATGCCGCCGGGTCGGTGACAATGGCGACGCTCGGATGATTCTTGGCCGCGGCACGCACCATCGAGGGACCCCCGATATCGATCTGCTCGACACATTCGTCGGGGCCGGCGCCGGAGGCAACGGTCGCCGCGAACGGGTAGAGGTTGCACACGACGAGGTCGAAGGCCTCAACGCCCAGGTCAGCGAGTTGGGCGAGGTGGTCGGGCTTGCGGGTGTCGGCGAGGATTCCCGCGTGAACCCGAGGGTGCAAAGTCTTGACGCGGCCTTCGAGGCATTCGGGAAAGCCGGTCAGTTCCTCGACCTGGGTCACGGGCAACCCGAGGGAGGCGATGAGCGCCGCCGAGCCACCGGTGGACACGAGCGTGACCCCGGCGTCGTGCAGGCCGCGGACCAGCACATCGAGACCGGTCTTGTCATAGACCGAAACGAGGGCCCGGCGCACGGGGCGGACATCCTGGCTCGGTCCGGGCGGGGATACGGTCGCGGACATAGCAGCCTCCATCGTGTCGGGAGCACCCAGGCGGGCGACGCTCCCGGTCTCGAACTCCCCGGTGGTCACCCACCCGCGCCAGTCGTTTCGGAAGCCACGAGTCTAAGGGCAGCCCCCACCCCCGAGCGCCGCCTGATCACGTGCCCGCAGCGGGTCACGGCTCAGGCGCGTGACGACCTCGACGAGCAGGGCCCGTTCGAGGACCTTGATCCGCTCGTGGAGGGCATCCTCGGTTTCGCCCTCGGCAATGTCGAGGGCCCGTTGGGCGATGATCGGGCCGGTGTCGACGCCGGCATCGACCCAATGGACGGTGCAGCCGGTGACCTTGACCCCATGGGCGAGGGCATCGCGCACGCCATGTTCGCCCGGGAAACTCGGCAAGAGGGCGGGGTGCGTGTTGACGATCCGGTGAGCGGCGAGCACCGCCGGGCCGAGCACCTTCATGAATCCCGCGGAGACGACGAGGTCCGGACGGTGGGCCGCGATCTCCCCCGCCAACGCACCGTCCCACTCGGCGCGGGACGCGTGGTCGCGAACGGCACAAACAAATGTCGGTATGCCGCGGGTCCGCGCCCGCTCCAGTCCCAGGGTTCCCGCGCGGTCGGCGCCCACGGCGACGACATCGGCGGGAAATCCGGGTTGCGCCGCCGCGTCGAGCAGGGCCTGGAGCAGAGTGCCCGACCCCGAGAGGAGAACGACGATGCGCGTGCGCAGTTGTGGACTTCTCCCGGCCGCGGACTCGCTCTCGTGGGTCATGGTCGGAAACCTATCGGAGCTGCCCGGATCGATCCTTGGGCCGGTCAGCGGGCGAATTTCCACCAGTCGCGCAGGACAACCACGCTGGCCCCGATGCCCATCAACAGCATGGCCATAAATGCCATCGACAACGCCGGCGCCCCGACGGACGACAACCGACCATCCCCCAATGCGCCCCCGGCCGCACCATCGACCAGCCCGATCAGCAGGGCCGCTCCGACGATGCTGACCGCGACCACCCCCGCCTTCTTCCGCAACTCGGCTAGCCGCGGCAGCCGCGCGAGGGCGCGCTGGGCGCCATACCCCCCGATGAGGATCGGGACCAGCAGCAGCAGCCAGGCGTACCAGCCGAACTCTCCCGGTTGGGGCTGGGCGCCGAGCAGCGGGATGAGCGGCAGGAGCCCAGACGTGCTCGAATCGAGACTCGTGTAGGCGCCCTCGGAGAGGGCGTATCCGGGGCCGTTGAGCAGGCTGACCGCCCAGAGCCCCACGTTGGGCAGCGCCAGCAGTTGACCGACCACGAGCAGGGCGCCCCCGAGGAGTCCGGGCTTAAGTTGGCCGTGCAGGTGGCTGACCTCTGAGGTATGCCACACCAGGGCGAGCAGCACGAGCGCGATGCCCACCCCGACGAAGGCGAGCGCGGTCTCGAGAGCTGGCCGCGCAGCGTCGCGGACGACTGCGGGCAGACGGTCCCGAAGGTCGTCGAGGCGGCCCCGGCCTGCCTCGATGGTGGCGAGCACGGCGGCCGGCACGACGAGCCCCGGCCCGAGGAGCGACCACCAGATCGGGTGGACGGGACCGGGCAACGTCACGAGCGCCGCGACGAGGACGACACCGGCCCACCCACCGAGCCACGCGGCATACGGCAGGCGTCGCGGACCCCTCACGGGCAGCGAGCGGCGACCAACGCGCAACCCGACCATGACGAGGAGGGCGGTCCCCAGGAGTGGGGTGAAGGCGATCGTCGCGCCGTCCGCACTGAGGCGGGCGCCGCCAACAAGCAGCCAGAGCGCCGAGCCGACGCCGACGGTCGCGCCCCAGTCGATGCTCGCGCGGGGGGCCAACGGACCGGCGACTCCGGCGATGGCCAGGACGGCGAGGAGGCTGATTCCAGCGGCGGTTGCGCCCCCTTGGAGGGCGGCCCGCCATTCGGGTACCAACGGCCGCCCAGCCGTTGCTTCGGCGGTTTCCCCGGGGGCGTCGACCGGTCCTGCGGGGTCGACCAGTCCCGCCGGGTCAACTGGTCCTGCGGGGTCGAC
>CAZACX010000094.1:0-1156 GCA_964483685.1 uncultured Intrasporangiaceae bacterium | reverse complement strand
CCGGTCCTGCGGGGTCGACCAGTCCCGCCGGGTCAACTGGTCCTGCGGGGTCGACCGTTCCCGCGGGGTCGCGAGATTCGGCATCCCGGCGGGACACCGTCCGTCGGAGCAAGTCGAGCACCTTCATAACGCCCCTATCGTCCCCCAGCTAGCCGCCGGAGCCGGGGAGGCAGGGCCGCGGGAGCGCCGTCATCACGAACGCACATCGTCGCCCGCCCCGCCATCCACCGACCGGCCCGCCCAAGTCGCGGACACCGACCCGGCGGTCGACAATGGCCACGGTATGTCGCACTGGATCGCCCTCGCCGTCGTGACCGCGGTCGGCCTCGTGGTCGGCCTCGGCGTCCGGGCGCGCCTGGGCACGCGCTCCTACCGGTATGCCGATGAGTCGGGCCCGCAGCGCTCGCTCGCTTGGGTTCCGTCCGCGAGCGCCGGGGCCAGCGCTGCCGTGGGGTGGGGCCTGCGGGAGTGGCCGGTGCTCGTCCAACTCACCGCCCTGGTGGCCGCCTGGATGATGATCGCGTTGGCGGCTATCGATCTCGACGTCCACCGCTTGCCGCGCCAGTTGACCTGGCCGTCCTACCCCGCGTTGGCGATCCTCCTCGCGGGATGCTCGGTGACCGTCGGGGGGTGGGCGGCCTATGGTCGCGCCGTCGGGTGCGGTTTCGCCGCATGGTCGCTCTATTACCTCTTGCACCGGCTCGCGAGGCGACGCGGGCTCGGGCGAGGGGACGTGACCCTCGCCGGGCTCATTGGGATGCTGCTCGGCTGGTTCAGTTGGCCCGCGGTGGTGGTCGCGACGTATGCCGCCTTCCTCCTTGGCGGTGTCGGCGCGCTCGCATTGTTGCTCGCCGGTCGCGTCACGAGGCAGTCCAATATCGCGTTCGGACCGGCGATGCTGGCCGGGGCGTTCGTCGTGCTCGTGTTGCAGTGACGCCCCGGCCAACGCCCCGACGTCGCTACGTCGCGAGCCCTTGCATGATTGCGCGCATCAATTCGGCGGCTTCGGAGGGCGTCTTGCCAACCTTGACACCGGCCGCTTCGAGCGCCTCCTGTTTGGCGGCGGCGGTGCCCGACGAACCCGACACGATGGCGCCGGCGTGGCCCATGGTCTTGCCCTCGGGTGCGGTGAAGCCCGCCACGTAGCCGACGACCG
>CAZACX010000093.1:0-5119 GCA_964483685.1 uncultured Intrasporangiaceae bacterium | reverse complement strand
GCCAATCCGCGACTGCAGTGCGCCTTTACGGTTCCCGGGGAACAACCGAGCAAGGCAGCTGTTTCCTCAATTGATAAGTCCAGATAGTACCGCAGGACTAAGGCAGCGCGCTGCTGCGGAGTAAGCGACCTGAGAATATCTTCCAGCTCTCCGCGCGAATCGACCGAACCATAGGGCTCGGGGCCGGTGGGTAGCTCACGGTCCTGGGGAGCTCTGAGCGTTTCACGCTGCGAAGCAGCAGACCGCTTCCAATCCAAGAACTCTCTGAGTATTACAACTTGGGCGTATTTTGGTCGTGCTTTCGGGTCGGCAACCCGGAACCAAGAGAAATAAACTTTGAGCAAACCTTCTTGAAGGAGACCCTGGGCCTGATACTGATTGCCAGTCAAGAGGTAGGAATATCGAAGTAGACCATCAGCCTCATGTTGCACAAAGGTCGTGAATGCGCGATCTTGCGTCCTCATCTGAGAGACTGGTCCTTCCGTTCATCGCTGAGCTCATCGTAAGGTAGGACGTCGCTAGCGGTCGAAAAGGTTGAGGGCTGGCGGCAAGTTTCTGGGACAAACCTGCAGTCGGGTAGCGACCCGACGGCGCGCCACCGTCGCAGCCTGCGCTGGCCTCCCCCGGAGGCAACCGCGCTGGCCTCCCCCGGAGGCAACCGCGCTGGCCTCCCGCGGCGCCCGCGCGCCGTGAGATAAGTTCGAGAGGAACGGGCTCTACGGAGCTCAACCCGGCGACCGACGCCAGGCACTGAGGAAAGGCGCCCACACGATGGGGTTTCTTGACGGACTGAAGGAAAGCCTTGGCATCGACTCCCCCGCGGAGAAGGCAGCCAAGAAGGCAAAGGATGCCGCAGTTGCGGCGATCGAGGCACGCGCCGAGGCCGACAAGGCCGCCGCCCAGGGCGACAAGGACGCGGCGCAGTTGCGGGCCAAGGCAGATGAGGTGGCGGCCAAGGCGGCCAAAGCCAAGGCTGACGCCGAGCAAGCAGCCAAGGACGCGGCAGCACCGGCCCCGGCCCCGGCCCCGGCCCCGGCCCCGGCGAAGGTCCCCGAGGTCAACGTCGCCCCGGCACCCGACTACACCAAGTCCGTGCCCAGCCAGGAGCGCGACGTCGAACGCGCCGACCGGGCGGAACGCTCGGCCGCCCCGGCCCCCAAGGCCGCGAAAGCGGACGAGAAGCCGAAGTACAAGACGTACACGGTCAAGTCCGGCGACACCCTCAGCGGGATTGGCGCCAAGTTCGGGGTCTCCTATCAGGCGATCGCGAAGCTCAACCAGATCAAGAACCCCGACCTCATCTTCCCGGGCCAGAAGTTCAAGATCCCCAACGACTGACTCAACCCCCCGCCCGGCGTGAGCCGGACGACAACAATGGCCCCCGGCATACTGCAGACCCGCCTGGGGCCATTGCTTTGCCCGATCGCGGGAGCGTGGTGTGTCTCAGAAGCGTCACAATCTGTGGCCCACGACACACCGCGACCCCTCCTTGCCCCGTCAGGCGCTGACTTCGCGGGTAGGTTCCCTTCATGGTGGAACCACTCGTCGTCATGTCCGGGGTTAACAAGCACTTCGGTGACCTGCACGTTCTCAAGGACATCGACCTGACCATTGGCAAGGGCGAAGTCGTCGTCTTGATCGGGCCGTCCGGCTCCGGGAAATCGACGCTCTGCCGCACGATCAACCGCCTCGAAACCTATGAGAGCGGCTCGATCACCATCGATGGGCAGACCCTCCCCGAGGAGGGCAAGGCGCTCGCCGAGCTGCGGGCCGACGTCGGCATGGTGTTCCAGTCGTTCAATCTGTTCGCCCACAAGACGATCCTGCAGAACGTCACCCTCGGGCCGACCAAGGTGCGCAAGGTCCCCTCGGCGCAGGCGGACAAGGAAGCGATGGAGCTGCTGGAGCGCGTGGGCGTGGCGCATCAGGCCGCCAAGTACCCCGCCCAGCTCTCCGGCGGCCAGCAGCAGCGCGTCGCGATTGCGCGTTCGTTGGCCATGAAGCCCAAGGTCATGCTCTTCGATGAGCCGACCTCCGCGCTGGACCCCGAGATGATCAACGAGGTGCTCGACGTCATGGTCAGCCTCGCGGAGTCCGGGATGACGATGATCGTCGTGACCCACGAGATGGGCTTTGCCCGCAAGGCCGCCAACCGGGTCGTCTTCCTCGCGGATGGCGCCATTGTCGAGGAGAACACCCCGGAGGAGTTCTTCACCAACCCCCAAAGTGCGCGGGCCAAGGACTTCCTCGGCAAGATCCTCACCCACTGACCCTCGTTAACTCACCCGTTTTACCAACGTCCTGCCATTGCGCAGGCTCAACAGGAGGCAACATTCATGAAGGTACGCAAGGTTGGCGCGCTCGTCGCCGCCGCAGCTCTCGCGCTGTCCGTTTCGGCATGCGGGTCCGACGACACTGCGAGTGACGGCGGAAACAAGCTAAAGATCGGAATCAAATTCGACCAGCCCGGCCTCGGCCTGAAAGTCGGCGACGCCTACACCGGTCTCGACGTCGACGTGGCCAAGTACGTGGCCAAGGAACTCGGTGTCGCGGATGCCGACCTCACCTTCGTTCAGGCCCCAAGCGCCCAGCGCGAGACCTTGATCTCGAGCGGCCAGGTTGACCTGATCTTCGCGACCTACTCCATCACGGACAAGCGCAAAGAGCAGATCTCGTTCGCCGGCCCGTACTTCGTCGCTGGCCAGGACCTCCTCGTGCGCGCCGACGAGTCGGCGATCGATGGACCGGACGCCCTGGACGGGAAGAAGTTGTGTTCCGTGAAGGGCTCGACGTCCGCGGAGAAGGTCAAGGAAAAGGTCGCCGGCGTCAACCTCGTTGAATTTGGCACCTACTCCGAGTGCGTTGCCGCGCTGCTTGGCAAGGGCGTGGACGCTCTCACCACGGACGACACGATCCTCGCCGGGTACGCCTCGCAAGAAGCCAACAAGGGCAAGCTCAAGGTTGTCGGCGCACCGTTCTCCGAGGAGCGCTACGGCGTTGGCCTCAAGAAGGGCGACGTCGCCCTGTGCGAGAAGGTCAACACCGCCTTGAAGAAGATGGTCGACGACGGTTCGTGGCAGAAGGCCGTGGATAACAACCTCGGCCCGGCCGGCTACAAGGCCCCCGCGGGCAACCCCCCCGCGACGGACGCCTGTTCCTGATCGACTCCTGAGGTATGCCGCCCGCTCCAGGCGAGCGGGCGGCATACCTCTTCTTGGCGCACCAAGAAAGGTGAGTGATGTTCGAGACTCTCAGCAACTATGACGTGCTCGGCGCCGTATGGGTAACCCTCCAGCTCGCGGTTCTCTCAGCGATCGGCGCGCTAATTCTCGGGACGTTTGTCGCGATCCTGCGGGTGTCGCCGGTGGCCGTGCTGCGTGGCATTGGGAGCGCGTACGTCAACATCTTCCGCAACACCCCCCTGACGGTCTTGCTCACGCTCTGCGTCTTGGGTCTCTCGCTGCTCGTCGGTCTGAGCTTCTCGGACAACCTGCCCAAGGACGCTTTCCGGTGGGCGGTCGTGGGCCTGTCGGTCTACCACGCGGCGTTCGTCTGCGAGGCGATCCGCAGTGGCGTCAACACCGTGCCTGCCGGTCAGGCCGAGGCCGCGCGCGCCATCGGCCTCACCTTCACCCAATCTCTGCGGGAAGTGCTCCTGCCCCAGGCCTTCCGCGGGTCGATAGCGCCACTCGGTTCGGTGCTCATCGCGCTCATCAAGAACACGACCGTCGCTGCCGTCGTCGGTGTCGGCGACACCGCGGGCCTGCTCGCCACCATCACCGAAAGAGAGGGAGCGCAGTTGCCGGTCTTTTTCGCCATGGCGATGATCTTCGTCATCCTCACGCTGCCCATCGGTGTCTTCTCCACGAGTCTCAGCCAGCGGCTGGCGGTGCGCAGATGAGCGCCCAAAACGTCCTCTTCGATGCCCCTGGGCCCAAGGCTCGGCGTCGGCACGCGATCCTGACGGCACTCGGTGTCGTCCTTGGCCTGGCCGTTATGTGGGTCATCCTCAGTCGGCTCAAAGAGGCCGAGCAACTTGACCCTGCGAAGTGGAAGCCCTTCGTCACCGACTACTCGTTGTGGAAGAACTACCTCATCCCCGGCCTGATCGGCACCATCAAAGCCGCCGTGCTTTCGGTGTTCTTTGCCGGAATCTTCGGCCTGATCTTTGGGATGGGCCGGCTTTCCCACATCAAGGCGATCCGTTGGACGAGCGGCGCGATCGTGGAGTTCTTCCGCTCCGTCCCCGTGCTGATGATGATGATCTTCTTGTACTTCGGCTACTTCGCGACGAGCACCTTGCTGCCGAGCAGCTGGGGGCCCCTGGCGGCCGTCGTGCTGGCCCTCACCTTGTACAACGGCTCCGTCATCGCAGAGTTGGTCCGCTCCGGCGTGTATTCGCTGCCCAAGGGCCAGGTGGAGGCGGGCTTGTCGATTGGGCTCACCCCGCCGCAGACGCTGCGCTCCATCCAGCTGCCGCAGGCGTTGACGGCGATGCTCCCAGCCCTGATCAGCCAGTTCGTCGTCGTCCTCAAGGACTCGGCCCTCGGCACGGCCATCACGTACCAGGAGTTGCTGACCTGGTCCAAGACCTCCGGGTCAAGCTATGCGAACACCGTCCCGGCCCTCCTGGTCTGCGCTGCCCTGTTCATTGCCATGAACTATGCGCTGACCCGGGCGGCCTCCTGGGTCGAGCGGCGACTCAACCGGCGCGGGACCGTCTCGGGTCCGGTGCTCACCGTGGCGCCGACCATGATCCAGGGTCAGGGTGAGCCGGGACTGCCGACGACCCATGCAGCCCGGCGGATCAACGCAGGCATCGAGTCCGCCGAGGAAGCCGCCTCGGAGTTGGGTTCACGCATTGGCGAGGCACGGACCAAGGCGGCGAAGGCCGCACGCGACCGACGAAGGGACGAGCCCTAACCTGGCCGCCGATACGCGACGGGTCCTGAGGTGGGATTCTTGATGCCGCCATCTGCGCGGTCGCGGTCGCGTCCGCGGCGCGGGCCCGCGGGTCCGTGCCAAAGGACGTAGCTGGCGGCGAGAACACCAAAGCTGATGAGCATGATGCCGCTTGTCATGTCGGAGTAGTGCTCCGCCCATGGGCGACCAGGCGGGA
>CAZACX010000092.1:0-5136 GCA_964483685.1 uncultured Intrasporangiaceae bacterium | reverse complement strand
CCGGATCCGGATTCGCGCACATCGTCGCCCACCCATACTCATAGCGGACCCCACCCCCGGACCCCGACGCCGTACCCCGCGGCAGCGCCATGAGGAGCGATGCCGATAAGCGAACTCCCCCTTGGTCGGTCCCGCATCCCATGTCCTGACAGGCAGCCTCCGCAGAAGCCGAGAGCGCGAGAACGGCTCCGAAAATGCTCACCACGTGCGCTACGCGCCTCACTTTGCGCCACCGATGTCCTGCACGTGCCAACCCGAAGCCCAAACGAGGGAGAACGTGCGGCGCAGCTCCTCCCCCGTGCTAGTGCTCAGGAGTGAACCGTCAGGTCGAAACCTACTCACCGGCTCTTGCTGCATCACCGACGTCACGAGCGACTCCCCTGCCACGGTGACAAGGTGATTCACCTGCTTGACCGTCAGGGGAGGTCCCGTGAGCCAGGCTCTAGCCGTGTGGATGCTCTTGGCCGTCTCCTGGAGGTTCACGCAGCTCTCGCAATCGGACTCTCCGAGCGGGGGAAGGGCCGTCAAGTCGGGCTTCGCCCAGGCATAGTTGACGGACTCCAAGTAGTACCGGACGAAGGCCTCAGCACCCTCGGGAGTGTGCTTCTTTGCGACCGCCGGGAACTTCGGCTTCACCGGAACATAGGCCGCGGACGAGCTCGACGACGACGTGGTCGTTGACGAGGCCGAACTCGGCGACGAACGAGCAGACGAGACACTCGACGAGACCGAAGTGGACGATCCCCCCGGATCCCCCGACCCACCCGAACAGCCCACCAGCAACACCACCGCAAGCAACGGCATACCCAGGAACGAGCCGCGACCCGACCACCGACCCCCGGCAACCGTGCCGGGCACGCGTTCCTGGGTAACCATCGCTGCCCCACCCCTTCGCTGACGACGTCAACTCCCTCCAGCGTAGAGAGATCCACAGATCCCGCCACCCGAGACAGAACTGTGCACAGGTGCACCGCCGAACATGCGGAGCGTCAGGCCGAGACGGCTGTCGCAAAGTGGAGCGGGCCGTCGTAGGCGAGGTCGCCCGCGGTGGCGCGAGCAACGCGGTAACGCGAACCCAACGGCCCCAAGCCGTCGAAACTCCCGACTGTCAAGGGCCATTGGTTCTGCCCGGGGGCGGTCGGTGAAACCTGCCCGGTGACGGTCACGAGAAGTGCCCGGTGGTGGCCATGGGAACTGCCCTGTGCTGGCCACCACCGACCGGGGCTCAGGTCAACGGGCTCACCCCTTGACCGGCGAAGGCTTGGGTGAGGCGCCCGCTCTTGCCGGTGGGGTGGGGCTACGGCTTGACGACGGTGAGGAACACCGCGCAGTCCTCGAGGGCCGTCAGGGCGTGCCGACGCCCCGGGATGATGGCGTGGTCCCCCGCTGATCCCTCCCAGGTGTCGGGCTCGGAGTCGAGCCGGACGCGCCCCCGCAGCACCTGCAGCGTCGCCTCCCCGGGGCTGTCGTGCTCGGCGAGGCCGTGCTCGGCCAGGATCGCGATGACGGTCTCGCGCAGCACCCGCTCGTGACCGCCGTGGATGGTGCGTGCCGCCCGGCCGCTGCTGCCCTCCCGGGCCGATTCGAGCAGCTCGTCGGCGAGTGCGGTGAGGGAAATGCCGTCCATGAGGGTCCTTCGGTGGGGTCGAGCCGGGTGGATCGGAGGTCAGGGCGTCAGGAGTCAGGGGTGCGAGGAAGGTTTGGGGCGTACGAGACCAGGGGCCACTGGTCCGGGATCAGGCCCGGAGGTGGCGGGAAAGGTCGAGCGCATTGCCTCCCTCAACGCAGCCGGGTCGACCACCTCACCGCGGGCGGCCCGGGTGCCGACCGCGAGACCGAGGATGTATGAGCCGACCGGAGCCATCGGCCGCGCGAAACCGTGCGCAATGTCCTTGGTGAGGGCGTGGATGCCGGGCACGTCCACCGCATCCGGGTCGACCTCGAGCGCCGCACAGGCGTCGACGATCCAGTCGTGCCACTCATGCTCGGCCGCCGTGAGATCGGTCATTTCTTGGTCAGCTCGGGCTTGTCCCAGCCGCGCTGCGGTGCCCTGTTGCCCGACCCGCGCCCGGGCCGCTCGTCCTTGGAGCGATACACGAGGTAGGGGCGGGTGAGGTATCCGAGGGGGGCCGAGAAGACGTGGACGAGCCGGGTGAACGGCCACATCGCGAACAGGAGGAACGCGAGCAGGGCGTGTAGCTGGAAACCCAACGGCGCCAGCGCCATCAGTTCGGGCTGCGGCCGCAGGGCGAAAATGCTGCGAAACCAGAAACTGACGCCCTCGCGGTAGTTGTACTCGCCCCCGAACTGCAGGAGGCTGGCCGCCACGGTGTTCCACATGCCCAGCACGATGACGGTTCCCAGCACGGCATACATGGCCTTGTCGTTGACTGTCGTCGCGCTGAAGACCGGGCCGGTCGTGCGCCGCCGGTAGACCAGAATCGCCAAGCCGACAACCGCGGCGATCCCGGCCGGGATCCCACCCGCGAGCGCGATCACGTGGTACGCGTGCGGCGTCAGCCCCAGGGCGTTGGTCCACGCCTGGGGGATGATCAGGCCGATGACGTGCCCGGCGACCACGCCGAGCATGCCGAAATGGAACAGCGGGCTGCCGAGGCGTAGCAGCTTGTCCTCGTAGAGCTGGCTCGAGCGCGTCGTCCAGCCGAACTTGTCGTAGCGATAGCGCCAGACGTGCCCGACGACAAACACGGCGAGGCACACATAGGGGACGATCACCCACAGGAACGTGCTCATCGGGGGGCTCCTACCGGGATGGTCGCGCCGAGCATCGCTGTGGTGTCGGCGGGTTCGGGACGGGGATTCAGGCGCGGGTCGATCGCGTACGGCTCGAGACCGACCTCCTCTTTCGGGGGACCTTCAGCGACGAGCCGCATCAGGGCCTCCTGGTCGGTGCCGTCGAGCGGCGGCAGGGTCGAGCGCAGGGCCTCGAGTACCGGCAGCCAGGGCGAGTCACGGTGCGCGAGGCCCGCCCGCAGCACCTCGACCCCGACACGGTGGCGCGTGAGGAGATGCCACGCAGTGGCCCAGTCCTGCGCAGCGCCGAATTCGAGGACGACACACAGGTGGTCGGGCAGCTCGACGTCGCTATCGAACTCCAACCCTGCCCGGCGGTAGGCCTGTTTGAACTCCACGAGGGCCACCCCCCGGCGGCGGGTGTCGCCCTGGGTGAAGTACGTGAGGTGCAGCGAGCACTTGCGGGTCACGTCGAAGGTATCGACGTACTCGCGCTGCAGGGCCCCGAGGGACGCGGGCGTGAGGTGGTCGACGAACTCGAGCAACGGCATCCGTTGGGCATCGGGGAGCTCTGCGACCACTTCGCGCAGCATCGGAACCCGCTGCAGCAGAAGGTCATCGGGATAGTCGAGCAATAGCGAGACCACCTGCCAGGTGTCGACGAGGTCGCCCTCGCTGATGCCGGGTCGCGCGTCCCGGTGCCGTCGCCACTTCATCGGTCGACCCGCTCCGCGTCGGTGTCCGAGCCCTGGTCCGAGCCGGGGAAGATGCCGGTCGGCATCCCGCGCCCGTCCCAGTTCAGGAGGTTGACCCGTCCCCGGAGGGGGTTGTTCGGTGGCAGGGCTTCGAGGCTGTCGGCGGTCTGCGCCTCGCGGCGCACCCGGAGGTTCTCGGCGGCCACCGGAGTCGGTGAACTTCCAGAGCCCTCCCCGAAGATCTCCTGCCCGCCGCCGTACTCGGAGACCGCACAGTCGGTGGCGAGCTCCTCGAGGGCATGGGCCTGCTCGGCGTGCGCGGTCGGAATGACGTAGCGCTCGTCGTACTTGGCCAGCGCGAGCAGGCGGAACATCTCGTACATGTCCTCGCCGTCCATCTCCACGGCAGCCGGGATCTCGTCGCGGGGGTTGCGGCCGAGGTTGATGTCGCGCATGTACGAGCGCATCGCCGCCAGCTTCTTGAGCACCCCGTTGACCGGCTCGACGTCACCAGCCGTGAAGAGGTTTGCCAAGTACTCGACGGGGATGCGCAGGGTGTGGATCGCCCCGAAGAGGTTGTCGAGGTCCTCCGCGTCGTAGCCGGTGTCCTTGATGACGTCGACGACAGGCGACAGCGGCGGGATGTACCAGACCATCGGCATCGTGCGGTACTCCGGATGCAGGGGAAGCGCCACCTTGTAGTCCATGATCAGCTTCTTGACCGGGCTGCGGCGCGCGGCCTCGATCCAGTCAACAGGGATGCCGGCCGCCTCCGCCTCGCGCCGAACCTCCGGGTCCTCAGGGTCGAGGAAGACGCCGAGCTGGGACTCGTAGAGGTCGGTGTCTTCGGGCGCTGTGGCGGCCTCGAGCACCTTGTCTGCGTCGTAGAGGACGAGCCCGATGTAGCGCAGCCGCCCGACGCAGGTCTCGGAGCACACCGTCGGGATGCCGACCTCGATCCGCGGGTAGCAGAACGTGCACTTCTCGGCCTTGCCGGTCTTGTGGTTGAAGTAGATCTTCTTGTACGGGCAGCCCGTAATGCACATGCGCCAGCCGCGGCAGCGGTCCTGGTCGACGAGGACGATGCCGTCCTCCTCGCGCTTGTAGATCGCGCCGCTCGGGCAGGATGCGGCGCACGACGGGTTGAGGCAGTGCTCGCAGATGCGGGGCAGGTAGAACATGAAGGTCTGCTCGAACTCGAACTTCACCTTGTCCTCGATGCCACGCAGCATGACGTCCTTGGCCGCGTGCTCGCGCGAGCCGCCGAGGTCGTCGTCCCAGTTGGCGCTCCACGAGACGTTGATCGGCTTGCCCGAGATCAGCGAGTACGGCCGGGCCACGGGGAAGTCCTTCTGCGCCGGGGCGTTGAGGAGTGTCTCGTAGTCGTAGGTCCACGGCTCGTAGTAGTCGCTGATCGACGGCATCTTCGGATTGCTGAAGATCGTGAGCAGCTTCTTGAGCCGGCCGCCGGCGCGCAGCTGGAGGCGGCCGTTCTTCATCACCCAGCCGCCCTGCCACTCGTCCTGGTCCTCGTAGCCACGGGGGTAGCCCAGGCCGGGCCGGGTCTCGACGTTGTTGAACCAGACGTACTCGGTGCCGGCGCGGTTTGTCCACGCCTGCTTGCAGGTGACCGAGCAGGTGTGACACCCGATGCACTTGTCGAGGTTCATCACCATGCCCATCTGGG
>CAZACX010000091.1:0-5400 GCA_964483685.1 uncultured Intrasporangiaceae bacterium | reverse complement strand
GAGTCTGATCAGGCTCAGCGCAGGCGGATCGTGATGGTGCCTTCGAGAACGATCGTTTCGTCGGTCCGCTCGCGCACCGCCAAATCGGCGCTCACCGAGGGAGCGGGCACCGGCACAGTCACGACGCCTGCCCCCGCGCCGACGCCCGCGCCCGCGCCCGCGCCCGCGGGCGATGGCGGCGGCGATGGCTGAGGCGAGTCGACGCTGGGTGCCGCGGGGGCGGCATACGCGCTCGTTGCCCGCAGGACGACGACCTCACCGAAGTGGGGAACGACGCCTGGCCAGGCGAGTTCGCGGTGGATGCGGTCGGCGAAGGCGCGGGCGGAATCCTCCTCGCCGTGGGTGACGAAGACGGTCGCGGGTGGGGGTGTGAGGGCGCGCAACCAGTCGATGAGGTCGCTGCCGTCGGCGTGGACGGAGAATTCGTCGTCGAGGGCGATCTCGGCGCGAACCGGAACGTACTGGCCGTGCATCTTCAGCTGGGTGGCGCCGTCCAGGAGGGTGCGCCCGCGAGTGCCTTGGGCCTGATATCCGGTCAGGACAACCGAATTGCGGGTGTCGGGCAGCATCTGCCGCAGGTGGTGGAGCACCCGACCACCGCTCATCATCCCCGATGAGCTGATGATGATCGAGGGGCCGCGATGGCTGCGCGTCAGCGCCATCGACTCGTCGGCCGTGCGCACCTGCACGACGTTGGGCACCTTGACGAAGTCGTCGAGATCGAGGTCGGGGCGCAGTTCCGCACGGGCCTCGCGGTACACGTCGAGGGCGGCGCTCGCCATCGGCGAGTTGACATAGATGGGGACGTCCGGGATGCGCCCGTCCTGACGGAGTTGCGACAACGTCCGCATGACGACTTCGGTGCGGTCGATGGCAAAGGCGGGGACGAGCACGGAGCCACCGCGGGCGACGGTGCGGCGGATCACGTCGGCAAAACGCTCGTGCGGCAGGTTGCGGACGTCGGGATGCTCCCGGTCGCCATAGGTGGATTCAACGACGACGTATGCCGCCCCCGGCGGGGTGTCGTGCGCGCGCAGGACCGGGTGGTCGTGGCGGCCGAGGTCGCCGGAAAAGAGGATGCTCGTGTGTTCGGTGGTGATCGTCGCGGACGCCGAGCCGAGGATGTGGCCGGCGCGGGTCAAGCGCAGGGTGACCCCGTCGCCGAGGTCGGCATCCTCGTCATAGCGCACGGGGGTGAGCAGCGGGAGCGCCCGTTCGACGTCGGCGCTCGTGTAGATCGGCAGCGGCGGGTGGTGCTTGGACCAGCCGCCCTCGAGGGCCTCCAAGGTGTCGCGCTCGGCGAGAAAACCGGCGTCCCGCAACACAATTTCGGCGAGGTGGCGGGTGCCAGCGGTGCACCACACCGGCCCGTCGAAGCCATGCTTGACGAGCGCGGGGAGGAACCCGCAGTGGTCCAGATGGGCATGGGTGAGAACGATGTCGGTGATCGTGTCGGGCGGCACCGGGAAGTCTTCCCAGTTCTTCAGGCGCCACTCCTTCTCGCCCTGGAAGAGGCCCGCGTCGATGAGGATCCGGCGTTCGCCGATCGTCAGGAGGTACTTGGAGCCCGTGACCGTCCGCGCGGCACCAAGGAAGGTCAGGCTGGGAGCTGGCTGCACTGCCATACCTCTAGCTTGTCACCACGTCGGGCGCGAAAGCTTGTCACCACGTGGTGCCCCAAAGTGTTCCGGCTTGTCGCGCTTCGCGGGCGCGGCCAGCCCCGTGTGGGTGCGGGGCGACATTGGTTCCCACGCGGTGGGCGGTGGGTGCATGCCAGGTGAGTTAATGGGAGGGGCGCAACGGCACTCGGCGCCCTTGCCCGGCAAACGAAAGGTCAAATCATGAAGCCGAAGCGTCGCGGGGTATGGCCCCTCGTTATCGGACTGGTGTTGATGGTCATCGTCGCTCCGGTGGTCTTCTTTGGGGGGGTGACGTATGCCGCCAAGCACGTGGTCGACGTCGCGCGCGATGCGGAGCTGGTGCAGAGCGGCGGCACCGTGACGCTCGACGCCAACGAGAAGGCGCTCGTCATGGTGGACGTTGGGGCGGCGCCGAATTCGGAGCTCAGCGTCAACTCGGACACCAGCGTCGCCACGCAGACGTGTGAGGTCGCCGGGCCTGATGGGGTGGCGACCGTCGACACGGGGTTCGGCTTGTCGGCCAACCTCAACGGCCGCTCCTATGAGAGCGCCGGCGTCTACACGGCCACGAGCGCCGGGGCGTACACCGTGACGTGTGCCGGTCCGGCGAAGGTGCTTTCGGGTGCGGACGCGACGGGACTGATCGGCGGCACTCTCATGCCCGCAGTCGTCGGATTCCTCCTTGCCACTCTCGCTGGCCTGGTTGGTTTGGGCTTGGCGATTCTCGGCATCGTGCGGTTGGTGCGTTCCCGCAGGCCCCCCACCTCGGGGTACGGACAGCCGGGGTACGGGCAACCTGCCTACGGTGAGGCGGCTCCGCAGGGCTATGGCCAACCGGGTCAGCCCGCGCAGCCCGGATATGGGCAGCCGGGTTATGGCCAGCCCGCTCAGCCCGGGTACGGGCAGCCGGGTTATGGGCAGCCAGCTCAGCCTGCTCAGCCCGGGTACGGGCAGCCGGGGTACGGCCAGCCTGGGACGCCCCCGCCCCCGCCGCCGTATGTCGGTCCGACGACACCGCCGACGTCACCGGGTGCGAACGGTTGATCACGTGGGGCGGTGACCCGAGAGGGTCACCGCCCCTCGCCATGGACGCACAGAGATCAACGTTGCGGACGCCCCCCGACTCGGAGATTTGGAGACCAGCTGGGGGTACGCGGGCCGCGCGCGCATTTTCGGTGGGTCAACGCGGCGTTTTGCAGATCGCCGCCGGATGCATCAAACTGTGTCAGCGCGCGCGAGTGGCGGAATAGGCAGACGCGCACGGTTCAGGTCCGTGTGCCCGAAAGGGCGTGGGGGTTCAACTCCCCCCTCGCGCACATTGGGGTAGTTCCCTGAACTACCTGATTCGGTTTTCCGAACTCCCGGTCAGGCTCGTTCCGACCGGGAGTTTCGACGTCTTAGGCGCGGTGCGGTCGCGTCCGGCGACGTGTCTGAGTGAGACTGGGGTATGTGGACCCGATCGCGTGCGACACTCGCCGGCGCCGCGCTGCTTGCCACGGTGGCCCTGGCCGCGTGTTCGGGGGACGACTCGGTCGGGGAGGTGCCCGTGACCCGGTCGCGGACGGCATCCGGCACGGCATCTCCGACCACGGGCCCGGAGGTGACGGCAAGCCCGGCTCCGCGCGCCACGGTGGTACCCGCGCTGGACGTCGAGGTGGTGGCCAAGGGGTTCGAGCACGGGTGGGACATCGGGTTCCTGCCCGACGGTCGTGCCCTCGTGACCGAGCGGCCGGGGCGGATCTCGATCGTGTCGGGGCTGCGCGAGGGGGCGAGGCGGTCGCAGGTGCGGGCCGACCTCGACGACGTGTTCGTGTCAGGGGAGGGTGGGCTCATGGGGATGGTCGTGCACCCCGATTTCGCGAGCTCGCGCCTGTTCACGACGTGCCAGACGCACCAGGAGGGCGGGGACGCCGAGGACATCCGGCTCGTGACGTGGCGGCTGTCGGCCGATGGTGGTTCGGCGGAGCGGGTGCGTGACCTGCTGACCGGGCTGCCGATCTCGTCGGGGCGGCACTCGGGGTGCAGGCCGACGATCGCTGCCGACGGGGCGCTGCTCGTCGGCACGGGGGACGTGGCCCGCGGTGCCGTGCCGCAGGACCGGCGCAGCCTCGGGGGCAAGGTGCTGCGGCTCGACCTGACGACCGGTGAGCCACTTCCCGACAACCCGTTCGCCTCGTCCGGCAATGCGCGAGAGCGGTACGTCTACAGCTACGGGCACCGCAACATCCAGGGGGTCGCGGTGCAGCCGGGCACCGGCGCCGTCTACACGGCCGAGCACGGGCCGAGCAACAACGACGAGGTCAACCTCATCCGCTCCGGGGCCAACTACGGCTGGGACCCGTCCCAGGGCGGAACCGTCGGTGGCTATGACGAGAGCGTGCCGATGACCGACCTCGAGCGCTTCCCGGACGCCGTGCCCGCGGTCTGGCAGTCGGGCGCCTCGACCCAGGCGGTGTGTTCCGCGACCTTCCTCGAGGGCGAGCAGTGGGGGGCCCTGGACGGGGCCCTGGTCGTGACGGCGCTCAAGGGCTCCAAGCTGCTGCTGCTGACCCTGGCGGCGGACGGGTCGCTGGCCGAGGTGTCGGTGCCCGAGGAGACCGACGGGCCGTTCGGGCGGCTGCGGGCGGCCCGGCTCGGGCCCGACGGTGCGCTGTACGTCACGACGACCAACGGCGACGACGACCAGCTGCTGCGGGTCGCGCCCCGTCCCTGACGCCTGAACCGGCCGGACTGCGAGTCGAGTGAGCGCGACACGCCGGTTGCGGTTCGGCGAGCACGGCCGTGACCCTCCGCATGGTCGGCGGTGCACCTGTGCACAGTTTTGTCTCGGGTGGCGGGATCTGTGGATCTCTCTACGCTGGAGGGAGTTGACGTCGTCAGCGAAGGGGTGGGGCAGCGATGGTTACCCAGGAACGCGTGCCCGGCACGGTTGCCGGGGGTCGGTGGTCGGGTCGCGGCTCGTTCCTGGGTATGCCGTTGCTTGCGGTGGTGTTGCTGGTGGGCTGTTCGGGTGGGTCGGGGGATCCGGGGGGATCGTCCACTTCGGTCTCGTCGAGTGTCTCGTCTGCTCGTTCGTCCCCGAGTTCGGCCTCGCCAACGACCACGTCGTCGTCGAGTTCGTCCGCGGCCTACGTTCCGGTGAAGCCGACGTTCCCGGCGGCCGCAAAGAAGCACACCGACGCTGGGGCGGTCGCGTTTGTGACGTACTTCCTCGAACTGGTGAACTACTCGTGGACAAGGCCACAAGCCGGGTTGCTTGGGCCGCTGGGGACGAGCACGTGCGTGTCCTGTAAGAACCTGGAAGGAACGTCGGTTGACCTTGTGGCGTCCGGCGAACGGTTCGAATCAGAGCTCTTCGGTTCGACAGCTGTGCGGCATGTTGTGACCACGGACGAGGTCCAAGTCATCAGCACTGTGGCGCAGCGGGACGTTGCCCGCCTCAACACGCTCGGCGAGGTCACTGGGACGCAGCCGGCGGGTGCCACTGTTCGGTCCTTCGTGGTCCGCTGGGTGGCGTCCGAGTGGAGAATCGAAGAGATCGGTTCCTAGTGATGCGGGCATGGTGGACGACTGTGGTCGTGGCAGTGGCCCTGCTCGGGCAGGCTTCGCCGACCCGAGCGGCTGACTGCGTCGGGTGGCAGTGCGGGACAGATGGAGCTGGGGCGAGTTTGGGCGCCCAGAAACTCCTGGCGCTGCCGCGGGTTACGGCGTCGGGGTCCGGGGGTGGTGGGGTCCGCTATGAGTATGGGTGGGCGACGAT
>CAZACX010000090.1:0-5483 GCA_964483685.1 uncultured Intrasporangiaceae bacterium | reverse complement strand
ACTAGGCCTCAACCGACCTGGTCCTCGGCTGCCGTGACGACGAAGGCAAGCCGCCGGTTCATCGCGATCGCGGACGTGTTACCGGGGTGGTGGAACGTCACCAGCCGCCGGTATCCCGACGATCGGACGAAACGGATCGCGAGCAGTTTCAACGCCAGAGACAGTCCCTGCCCTCGGTTCGGTGCAAGCACACCTGTCATCTCGGAGAACGCGTAGCCCTTGGGCCGGTCACCTCGAGGTCCCATGACCCCATCATCGCTGGCGAGATCCGCCGTCGTCTTCGTCATGCTGTTCACCAGTCGCCGCCCTGTGCGAGGGAAGGACATCACCCGACCTGTCTCACCCCATCCTGACGCACAGTGGCTCGGGGCGCTGGGACTGAGGGCGGTGCCCTCGGCCCTTGCAGCTGAAGGGGTAGGACAAATCTACCCTTGGCGTCCGAGTGGTAGGGGCGCCGGCGAGAGCCTGCCTTCAATACACTGTGATTTCGACGTATCAAGGAGGAAGCCGTGGCGGAAACGCTGCCGTATATGCAGTCCACCGGTCTGCTGACCAAAATTCTCGACAAGGTCAAGGAGGCCAGGACACCCGATCGATTTTCGCAGGACTATCTGGGTACAGTTCTCGGCTTCTCCGGCGGCAGCGCAAGACCGTTCATCTCGCTCGCGAAGCGGATCGGTTTGATCAACCCAGACGGCACCCCGTCATCTCTCTACCACCGTTTCCGCGGCAGCGAGGGCGAGTCCAGGGCCGCCATGGCCGAGGCCATCCGCAAGGGTTACACGCCCCTGTTCAAGCGGAATGAGTACGCGCACAACCTCGACAAGAAGAAGCTTGAGGGCCTCATTCGCGAGATCACTGGTATGGAGGAGGGCAGCAGCGTCCTGCGTGCAATCACCGGCACGTTCGAAGCGCTGAAGAGTTTCGCGGAGTTCGACGCGGCACCCGATTCCGGGGCCGTCCCCGGTGACGCTGACGAAGGACGTGACCTGGGGGTGGGTGGCCCTAACGGCGCGGGGGACGCCAGCGGCCCTCAGTTGCGTTTCGGCTACACCATCAATATCAATCTGCCCGACACGAATGACATCACCGTCTTCAACGCAATCTTCAAGAGCATGAAGGAACACCTGTTGTGACCAGTTCGTCCGAACGCCTGCAACTAATGCACGTTTCGCGCCAACTGTTGAGGGCCGAGATACAGGACCTAGAGGTTCGCTATAACCTCGACCCGATCTCACCGCTCGTCGAGCAGACGACGGAAGAGGAGGGTTACTACCTGCAGTTCTCGGCCGCCACACGCCGACAGGCTCAAGAGATGTCGCAGTACTACCGAGTCTTTTACTGCCTCGAGAACTCCATCCGGGACCTCGTGGAGTCCCAGATGGAGGCCACGCACGGCGAGAACTGGTGGGACCACCACGTGCCCGACAACATCAAGGCGGGGGTCAGGGGCAACAAGCAGCGCGAGCAGGACAACGGGGTCACACTGCGCTCGGCTCACCCGATCGACTACACGACGTTCGGCGAACTCAGCGAGATCATCAAGAACAACTGGGACATCTTCGGAGCCACCTTTAACTCGAAACGCGGCGTAGAGAAGGTCCTCTCCGGGCTCAACGTCCTTAGGGGGCCGATCGCCCACTGCGCCATGCTGGCTGAGGACGAGGTGACGCGGCTCCACATCTCTGTGCGCGACTTCTACCGACTCATGGAGTAGTGCCCCATGTGCTCTTCTTCGACAAGAAGGTCGCCCGCCCCGGCCAGCCGTGGACCGAACGCCTCTGGGTCTACGACCTGCGCACCAACAAGCACTTCACCCTCAAGCAGAACCCGCTGCGGCGGGTCGACCTCGACGAGTTTGTGGCGGCATACAAGGCCGGTATGCCGCGCAGCCAGCGACACGAGGGCGACCGCTGGAAGTCCTTCACCTATGACGAGATCACGGCCCGCGACAAGGCGAACCTGGACGTCACCTGGCTGCGCGATGAGTCACTGGAGGACCTCGACAACCTGCCCGCTCCCGACGTACTCGCCCGCGAAATCGTCGAAGACCTCTCCGCGGCCCTCGCCGAGTTCGAGGCGGTCGCCGCGGCGCTGGAGCATCAACTCGGGGTACCCAAGTGACTCGGCTCCGAAGGACCAAAATCTGCTGATCCGCCCTTCACGGATGAGGCCCTGCGGCAGGCCCTGACAGGGGTCCACGACGGGTCGGGGGGCGCGGTCCGATGCTCGGCGTGCGGGTTTGGGGTGCTGGCCGGGATCCACAGCCGACCCATGGGAGGCGCACAGAGTCCACCAACGGTGGTCGCGTCACATGGAGTCATCAACGGCCCGGTCGACCTCGACCGTCAAGGCCCCCCACCACCGCGGCGCACGCCGCGAACGCCAAGAAGGGCATGCCATGAAGCACCCATCCCGCGCAATCGCCAGCCTCAGTCTCGCCGCGGCACTGTTCCTGGGCGGCTGCGGCACAGGTGCCGACGAGTCGACCGTCACGGCCCAGGGCGTGACGTCCGCAGTGACGACCTCGTCCGTGACGGGGGCGGTCTCGGAGCTGACATACGCGGACCTTGGCATGTCCGTCGATCTGGCCGACGCCGTGGACGTCACGCTGGCCGACGGGGATTCCCAAGGTGGCAGCGGCGTGAGCGTCGACGGGGACACCGTCACCATCACCACGGCCGGTACCTATCACGTCAGCGGCACGCTGACTTCGGGATCGCTCGTCGTCGACGCGCCCGATGGAGTGGTCGACCTCGTGCTCGACGGCGTGGACATCACGGCCGCGAACGTGGCGGCGATCAACGTGGTCGAGGCCGGACAGGTGGTGCTCTGGCTCGCTGACGGCGCCGACAACGTGCTCGCCGACGCCGAGGGAGCCGCAGTGGACGAGACGGTCGAGGACGCACCCAACGCCACCGTGTACTCGGCTGCCGATCTGTGGATAGCGGGCGAAGGCGAGTTGTCCGTTACGGCGCACGCCGCCGATGCGATCACCTCAAAGGACACCCTCGTCATGGTCGGCGGAGACGTCACCGTTATCGCGGCGGACGACGGGGTGCGCGGCAAGGACCACCTCGTGGTCACCGGGGGCACCCTCACCGCGGACGTCGAGGGTGACGCGCTGCGCTCGGACAACGAATCGGTCGCAGACGAGCCGGACGCGGCCGTGGGCGTCATCTGGATCGACGGCGGAACGCTGGATCTCACGGCTGGCTCCGATGCGCTCGCCGCCGCGCGTCAGGTCACCGTGCGCAACGGAGACCTGACGCTCGCCGCAGGCGACGACGGTCTGCACTCCGACAACGTGCTGCGCATCGCGGGGGGAACCGTGCGCATCACCGAGAGCGCTGAGGGCATCGAAGGCGCCTACATGTACCTCTCCGGCGGCGACGTCTCCGTCGTGTCCACCGATGACGGCATCAACGTCGCGGGTGGCGCAGAGGCGTCAGCCGAGACAGCGACCACCACGACCACCGTCCCCGATGCCGGTACCGCGGGTGGCGGCCCGGCAGGGGGCCCGCCAATGGGTGACCCGTCGGCCGGTGGACAGACGGGCGGCGACACGAGCCCCGACAACGCAGCCGGCACGACCGACGCCGTCGAAGACCTCGCGTCGCTGACAGTGTCCGCGATGGACGGCAACGGCTTCGGCGGACCCGCCGAGGCGGACAACGGCACGAGGTTCCTGGAGTTCAGCGGCGGCACCTACGTCCTCGACACGAACAGCGACGGCGTAGACGTCAACGGGGCAATGACCATGACGGGCGGCACCCTGGTCGTCTCCGGCACGGAGGACGCCCGCAACGGCGCCCTCGACGTGGACGACGCGTTCACCATCTCCGGCGGAACGCTCGCGGCGAACGGCACCGCCAGGATGGCGGTCGCGCCCGGGGAGGGCTCAACTCAGGCCACCCTCGCACTCACCTTCGGCGGCACCGTCCCGGCGGGAACGCTCATCACCATCATCGATGACGGCGGAACGCAGATCGCCTCCTTCACGACCCCGAAGGCCTCGGAGTCCTTCATCTACTCCACCGATGCCCTCGAGGCGGGAGCCGACTACACGATCTCGGTCGGTGGCGAGGTCGCTGGGACGAGCATCGGCTGGCTTGTGCTCGACGGCACGGCCAGCGACGGCGACACCATCGGCACCGTCAAGGCTGTCTAAGGCCCTTCCATCCGCAACGCCCGTATGCGGCCCCCGGCACCTACCATGGCCAAGAAGGACCCCACACGACAAGACCTGGAGGTGGGCCATCAACATGCAATCGCGCAACCTGGCCGCTGTCATCGTCGCCGCATCGCTGGTGCTTCTCGCAGGCTGCGGCTCGGACGAACCAGTCGCAAACACCTCGCCACAGACCGCGGGATCGACGTCGCAGGCCCCGACGCCCGACCCGGCCGCGACCGACCCGGCCGGGGAGTCCGACAAGGGCCCAGCGGGCGGCGCCGCGTACACCGACCCCGCTGCCGACTCGCTCAAGGTCGCGGTATCGGGTGCGGGATTTGACCCCTCGTCGATCACAGTGCCGCTCGGGGGCAGCGTCACCTTCACGGGCAGCGACGACGGGCCACACGGCCTGTACGTCGGCGACCTCGACAGCTACAGCGTGATGCGCGGCCTAACGGCCACGTTCACGTTCAGCATCGCGGGGACGTACACCGTGTTCGACGAGATCAGCGAAGCCGAGGCGACCGTTACCGTCAGCTGATCCCAGCGAACGGCACACGGCATACTCCGCGTCGGGGTTTGGGCTCGTTCGGTTGCACTGGACCATCGGGCGACCCGTGGCGACCTGCGGCGTGCGACCCGACCATCACCCACCCGGTGGCGACAGGTGCAGCGCCACCCGACCATCGGGCGACCCGTGGCGGCGTGCCGCGTCAGTCGGCAGCGTCGCCCAGCGCGACCAGGAGGTGGCTTTCGGCATCGTCGAGGTAGGCGCGCAGGGCGGCTGCCGCGCCGACCCGGTCGCCGATCCCGAGCTGGCGGACGATGGCGTCATTGCGGTCGAGATAGGACTCGTGGAAACTCGAGTCGTCGTCCATCAAGTGGAAGACGAGCCGCATCTCGGTGAGTACGCCCTGCATCAGGTCGTCGATGTGCTCGCTCCCACTGAACATGGCGAGGCCCCGGTGGAACTCCTGGTTCGCCCGGGCAACCCCGCCGATGTCGCCGTGCTCGCGCGCGGTCTGCGCGCCGTCGACGATGGCCCGCAGCGCAGCCACCGCGTCCTCGGAGAACGCTGGTCCGTGCTCAACGGCAGCGGGCTCGATGAGCCGTCGGGTCGCATAAAGATCGCGGACGTCCGTCGGGGTGGGCGTTGCCACGAAGACCCCGCGGTGCGGCTCCCGCACGGCAACGCGCTCGGTGATGAGCAGGGCGAATGCCTCGCGGATTGTGCTTCGGGAGTACCCGAGGGCAGCGCTGATGGTCTCCTCCGTCAGGCGGGTGCCCGAACGGAGCGCGCCGTCGACGA
>CAZACX010000089.1:0-5552 GCA_964483685.1 uncultured Intrasporangiaceae bacterium | reverse complement strand
ACCTCCTCGACCCCGACCTTGACCTCGAAGCCGACCTCGGCGTCGACACCGTCAAGCAAGCCGAAGTGTTCGCGACCGTCCGCGCGACCTGGGATCTCGAACGCGACGCGAACCTCCAACTGCGCGACTTCCCGACGCTCGCCCACGTCGCCGGCTGGGTCCGCAACAAGTTGGGCCTGCCCGAACCAGGGGCTCTCGCCGCGACGCCCGCAGCCGACCCGACCACCGCGAGCGCCCCAGGACCAGCGACCACGAGCTCCCCGGGTTCAGCGACCGCCCCGGCCCCCGGCTCAGCGACCGCCCCCGCCCCCTGGTCCGGCCCGGCGGCCGCCGACGCACCCGGTGGCGCACCGGCCGTCGCGGAAGCCGGCGACGATGTCCTCGCGAAGGTCACCGCAATCGTCGCCGACATGACCGGCTACCCCACCGACCTCCTCGACCCCGACCTTGACCTCGAAGCCGACCTCGGCGTCGACACCGTCAAACAAGCCGAAGTCTTCGCGACCGTCCGCGCCACCTGGGATCTCGAACGCGACGCGAACCTCCAACTGCGCGACTTCCCGACGCTCGCCCACGTCGCCGGCTGGGTCCGCGACAAACTCGGGTCCGCCGCTGGCCCCCAGCGGCCGGAGGACCCGATGTCGTTGCCCTCCCCCGGTGCCGTAGCCGCCGCCTCCATGGAGGCCGCCGGTGGCGCCCCGGCCCCCACCGAAGGAGGCGACGATGTCCTCGCCAAGGTCACCGCAATCGTCGCCGACATGACCGGCTACCCGACCGACCTTCTCGACCCCGACCTTGACCTCGAAGCCGACCTCGGCGTCGATACCGTCAAGCAAGCCGAAGTGTTCGCGACCGTCCGCGCGACCTGGGATCTCGAACGCGACGCGAACCTCCAACTGCGCGACTTCCCGACGCTCGCCCACGTCGCCGGCTGGGTCCGCGACCGGCTCGGGTCTGCAGGCGGCACGCCGTCGGCCATGGGCGACGACCCGGCGGGGGCAGGTGCCGCACCTGCGGCCCCTGCGGCCGCCCACGGCCAGACGATCCGCGGCGACCTCACGGCCATCGACGCGCTTCCGCGTCGCGTCCCCGTGCCAAGCCTGCGCCTTCCGGCCGACCGGTGCGTCGAGACGGGGGTGCACCTCGACGGCGCCCGGATCCTCGTGCGGGGCGACCACGGCGGCGTCGCCGACGCGCTCCTGCGGCGCCTCGAAAAGGCCGGCTCGACCGTCCTATACGCCCCCGCCGACCTCTCGGACGAGGAGTATGCCGCCCGCTTGGCCGAGTGGTCCGCGGAAGGTCCAGTGACCGGCGTGTACTGGCTCCCCGCGCTCGACGACGAAGGCGACCTCGCGGCATACGATCTCGACGACTGGACCGAAGCCTTGCAGCGGCGGGTCAAGGGCCTCTATGCGACGATGCGCGCGTTCTGGGACGCGAGCCCGTTCCTCGTCGCCGCGACCCGGCTCGGCGGCTACCACGGCTATGACGCGGGTGGGGCGATTTCCGTCCTCGGCGGCGCCGTGACCGGCTTCACCAAGTCCTACAAGAAGGAGCGGCCCGACGCCCTCGTTAAGGCCGTTGACCTGCCCGCCAGCCGCAAGACGGCGGCCATCGCCGGCCTCCTCGTCGAGGAGACCTTGCGCGACCCCGGCTGCGTGGAAATCGGCCGCGTCGACGACCTGCGCTTCGGGGTGGCGTTCACGGTGGCACCATTCGCCGCGCTCAGCGACGGCAGCGCCGACCACGACGGCGGTATGCCGCTGACCAGCGAGGCCGTCGTCGTCGTCACCGGGGCGGCGGGCAGCATCGTCTCGGCGATCACCGCCGACCTGGCGCGGGCCAGCGGTGGCACCTTCCACCTGCTCGACCTCACGCCACAACCCGAGCGAGATGACCCCGATCTCCTCGCCTTCCGCGCCGATCGTGCCGGGCTCAAAGCAACGATCGCCGCCCGACTCAAGGCGTCGGGCGCCAAAGTCACCCCCGTGGTGATCGACAAGGAGGTCGCGCGGATTGAACGCCTTGAGGCGGCGCTCACCGCGATCGAGGCCGTTCAAGACGCAGGGGGGACCGTGCACTACTACTCGGTCGACCTCACCGACGCACCAGCGGTTGCCGCCGTCGTCGCCGAAATCCGGGCACGGAGCACCAAGATCGATGTGCTCCTGCACGCGGCCGGCCTCGAAATCAGCCGCACGCTTCCCCAAAAGGAGCCGAGCGAGTTCAACCTCGTCTTCGACGTCAAGGCCAACGGCTGGTTCAGCGTGTGGAACGCCGTCCAAGACCTCGAGATTGGCGCCATCGTCGTCTTCTCCTCGGTCGCGGGCCGGTTCGGCAACAACGGCCAGACCGACTACAGCAGCGCAAACGACCTGCTCTGCAAGGTGACCTCGCACATGCGTCGAACCCGGCCGCAGACTCGGGCACTCGCACTCGACTGGACCGCCTGGGGCGGCATCGGGATGGCCACCCGAGGCTCCATTCCCAAGATCATGGAGATGGCCGGCGTGCAGATGTTGCCGCCAGAGGCCGGGGTCGCCTGGATCCGCCGCGAACTGGTCTCCGGCGACTTCTCCGGCGAAGTCATCGTCGCCGGGACGCTCGGCGCGATGGCGACGGAGTACCACGAGAGCGGCGGCGCCGGCGCACTCGAGGGCACCTTCGGGCCGATGATCGGCGAGGTGACGGCCAGCGTCCACGACGGCCTCGTCAACCGGGTCACCCTCGACCCGGCGCAGCAGCCGTTCCTCAACGACCACCGGATCGACGGCACCCCGGTGCTGCCCGGCGTCATGGGGATGGAGTCGTTCGCCGAGGTCGCCGCGCTCCTCGCCCCGGTCGGGTACCGGGTGGGTGCGCTCGAGGATGTCGACTTCGCCGCACCGGTGAAGTTCTTCCGCGACGAACCCCGCACCCTGACGATTGCCATGGTGACCAGTCCCGACCCCAGCGGAAACGGTGACCTGCTGGCCCGCGCCACGTTATCGGCCGAGCGCACCCTCCCCGGGAGCGAAACCCCGACCCGGACCGTCCATTTCACCGGAACCGTTCGCCTCACCAGCGCCCCACCGGTTGCGGAGTCGACGCAGCTGCGCGCAACACCGCAGGAGACGTTAGGTGCGCCGCTGATCTACACCTTCTACTTCCACGGGCCGGCCTATCAGGTAGTGGAAGCCGCCTGGCGAGACGGTGACGGGTCCACGGCCCGACTGACCGATCCCCTGCCGGACAACCACGCTCCCGCCACCGCACCCCTGACCAACGCGCCCCGACTGGTGGAGCTGTGCTTCCAAGCGGCGGGCCTCTGGGAGGCCGGGCGCGATCAGCGGCTCGCGCTACCCATGCGGGTCGAGCGGGTTTCCGTGCTGCGGGACCCCGGAAGCAGCGAGGGGCTCCTGCGAGCCCACGCCGTCCGCCGCGAAGATGGCGCCTTCGACTGTGTCGTCGTCGACGAGGGTGGCGACGTCCTCGTTCACCTCGACGGCTATCACACGGTGGCGCTGCCGGGCGGGCTGCCCGATCGCGTGGCGCAGGCGCTCGCGGCAACCTTCGCCGACTGACCCAGCGCGCACACTCCACGCAGCACGGACGAAGGGGCACGGAAGCGCCATGGCAACGATCACCCGGCTGGCAGTCATCGAGCAGGGCGAACCGGCGGTGCGCGTTCTCGCGGCAATCGGCAACCTCAACCAGGGGGCTGCGGCGCGGGTCACCACCGTCCTCGTCTACTGGGGTTCCTCCCCACCGTGGTACGCCCGGGAGGCCGACGCCGTCCTCGCGATTCCCCCGGGCGACGCTCCCCTCAGTGGCCCCGAGCTTGCCGCCGCCCTCGTCAACGCGGGCATCGACGGTGTTTGGCCAGGAGAGCTGCACTGGTCACCGCCGCTGGCCGACCTCGTCGAGGCGTCCACCGCCGCCGGTCTGACCGTCGTCGGGCCGGACGCGGCGACTATTCGCCAACTCACCGACCCAGCCGCGCTCGCGACCGCTGGCGCCGCCGTCGGCGTCGAGGTGGATTGCGCCGCCGAGGTGCCCTCGGCGCGCGTCCTCGAGGTCGACACGCTCACCGATAGTCACGGCACGACGTGGACGTTGGGGGTGCGCGACGTTTCCCTGCGCCGGGACGGTCAGCTCGTCCTCGCCGAGTTGCCCGCACCGCGCCTCCCCCAGGCCGCCGACGTTGAGGACGCGGCTCGCCGACTTGTCGGTGCGAGCACGCTGCGCGGGGCCGCCGTGGTGCGTTTTGCCGTCGCTCCCGAGGGACGGCCGGTCTGTGTCGGGGTGGTTCCGTTGGGGCGGCCCGAGCATGCCCTGATCGAGGAAGCCACCGGGGCGAGTGTCATCGGACTGCAACTGCGAGTCGCGTTGGGTGAATCGCTCCCAGCCGACCAGCCGCAGGTGGACGGCCATACCGTCGAGGTCAGGGTCTTGGGGCCGCACGCCCGAACGGATGGGCACGCGAGCGCGGATACCGTCGCGCTGCTCTCGATGCCGGTGGGGACCGGGGTGCGCGTCGACACCAGCCTGCGCGTCGGCGACACCCTCGACCCGGCCGCCGACCGGCACATCGCGACGATCAGCTCGTGGGGACGCGATCGGCCGCAAGCCCTCGCTCGTTTGGCGCGCGCCCTGGAGCGGACCGGTGTCATCCTCTCTGGCGGCCCGACAAATCGGCCGTTGTTGCTCGCCCTGGTTCGCCATCCCGACGTCCTCGCCGGTCCGCTGGCTTCCGGTTGGCTCAACGAGGCTCTCACCGCGGGGAAGCTGACCCCGCCCCCAGATCCGATGGCCCTTGTCGCCGCCGCCGTCGAGGTGTATGACGCGGACCTGGCCCTCGCGCGCGCCACCTTCCGCACCACCGCCGCCCGCGGGCGGCCGCAACCACCCGAAGCGGTGGGGGCGAAGATCCAGCTCTGCTACCACGGGATTCGCCACACCCTGCGCGCCGATCGCGTCGCCGCAGACCGTTATCGCATTCATGAGGGCGCCACCCTGGAGGCGACGGTTGAGTGGATAAGTGAGTATGAGCGGCGGATCGCCGTGGGCAACCGCAAGGTGCGGGTGCTCGCATCCGATCACGAGAACGCCATCCTCCTCGAGATCGATGGCGTCGCCCACCGGGTCGTGCGCGAGGACGGTCAAGTCGTCCGCACGGAATGGCCTGCGCTCGTCGAGTCGATCCTCGTCAAGCCCGGGGACGCCATCACCGCGGGTGCCCCGATTGTGGTCCTCGAGTCGATGAAGATGCTCACCACCGTCCTTGCCCCGTTCTCGGGCGTCGTGAGTTCCGTCGCCGTGCTCGCCAATGCCCAGGTGGAGCGCGGCGCAGCCCTGTTGCGAATCCGTGCGACGGGCGGCGCGGACGGCGCGTATGGCGCGGACGGCTCAAACGGCGCGTATGGCGCGGCCGGCTCAAACGGCGCGTATGGCGCGGCCGGCGCGTATGGCTCCAATGGCGCGGCCGGCGCGTATGGCTCCAATGGCGCGGCCGGCGCGTATGGCTCCAATGGCGCGGCCGGCGCGGCCGGCTCAAACGGCACGTATGGCTC
>CAZACX010000088.1:0-5833 GCA_964483685.1 uncultured Intrasporangiaceae bacterium | reverse complement strand
TGTCGGCGAGGGTGATGTGCGCAAGATCGTCAACGAGCGCTCGGCCCAAGAGCCCAGTTCCCGATCCGTATTCGAGTGCCCGCATCGTCGCGGCCAACGGGACCGCGGCCCGGATCGCGTCGACGACCTCCCGGGCGCGACGGGCCTTCTCCGGGTCGTCATCCCACGTTGTCGCCAGCTCATCGAAATCGGTCATGCGCAACATTCTTCCAGCGGACCTGAGGACGAGTTCACACAGCTACTCCAGTCCGATTCCTGTCAGTGGCTCCACCCGGTCGTAGGCAGCGAGCAGGTGACTGCAGGCGCGATCGAGTTCGGCGGAACACTCCCTGCCTCTGACCTGACTCGTGCCACTTGATGGGAAAAGCTCAGGGCTGGCGGTAAAGGTGCTGGTCAGGGGCTTGGTCGTGGTCGTGGTGACACACCCCGGGGTCGGTAGTGTCGGCTTGTGGTGTTCGTGCGGAAGTCCCCGGGTCGGCCGGGTAGTACCAAGGTTCAGATCGCGGAGCGTCGGGCTGGGCGGGATGTGGTCCTTGAGCATGTGGGTACGGCGCGCGGTGAGGGCGAGTTGGCGGTGTTGTTGGCTGAGGCTCGTCGACGTTTGCGGCCGGGTCAGGGCGCGTTCGATCTGGAGGGGGTGGGGGTCGAGGAGGAGCCACGGTCTACCGCCGCGGCCGGGGGGTGATCACGGGGAAGCGGTCCGCGGTGCTGTGGCGGGTGTTGTCGAGCGTGTACGACGCCCTCGGCTTCGACGTCGTGGGCGACGAGGCGTCGTTCAAGCAGCTGGTGCTTGCGGCCGCTGCAACAGATCCGAGTCCAGATCGCAGGCCACGAACACCTCGCCGAAGACACCCTCACCCCAACAGCGGCCTCAATCCTCAACGACCTCAGCCTGCCGCCTCAGTGACACACCCCGGTGGCACGAGTCGGGAGTTCGGCGGAACACTCCCTGCCTCTGAGCGAACGCGCGCGAACCGCCGCGACACCCAGCGTCAAGCCTTGGGGCCGCGGTGACGCGGCGTTGCGGAGTGGTGCCGGATCTATTGGGAACCGCGGAGTCGACATTAGCCAATCATTCTGATGACAGTCGCCTTTGTCGGACGTTTCGATTCGCTGTCTCTTAGCGAGTACAGCGGAACGTGGCCTTCATTAGCGCCAAAGGAGAGTTCGCCCTCGTCCTAATTCGCTGTCTATTAGCCAGGACAGCGGAACGCGCCTCGTCAATGTCCGGGGAGTTCTGGGCGGCTAGTTTCGCTGTCTCTCAGCGAGTACAGCGGAACTGGGGACTACGTGTGGTCACAACAACGAGGACGGGTTTCAATTCGCTACCTCTTAGCGAATACAGCGGAATGGTTCACGCGGGCGGCCTGAATACGGCACCAAGTTTAAATTCACTGTCCCTTAGCGAGCACAGCGAAACGGCGGCACTCGGTACACCAGTCATCACATCAACACGGTATCAATTCGCTGTCTCTTAGCGAGTACAGCGGAACGAGCGCGGCGTGATCAAGGACGCCAAGGCAATGTTTCAATTCGCTGTCTCTTAGCGAGTACAGCGGAACGCCGTAGCAGCACATGCTGCAACGGTCGTGATAGCGTTTCAATTCGCTGTCTCTTAGCGAGTACAGCGGAACGACTGAGATATTTGGCCGCCCAATGGTCAACCTCCTGAGTTTCAATTCGCTGTCTCTTAGCGAGTACAGCGGAACGGCGATTGGACTCTTGTCCTGGGTTGGCCTTGGTGTCGTTTCAATTCGCTGTCTCTTAGCGAGTACAGCGGAACTTACACCTGCTCCGGTGTTGTGTGCACGTCCTCGAGTTTCAATTCGCTGTCTCTTAGCGAGTACAGCGGAACGCCAACGACGCCACGCCAACGACGCCACGCCGGCTGTCAAGGCTGCGGCTGCGTTTCAATTCGCTGTCTCTTAGCGAGTACAGCGGAACGAGTTGCGACGCGATCGCGTCGTCGGGTTCTAGGCCCGAGTTTCAATTCGCTGTCTCTTAGCGAGTACAGCGGAACTGTGGTTCCGCACCAAGCGTGTCGGCCCGGTCGTGGTTTCAATTCGCTGTCTCTTAGCGAGTACAGCGGAACACCGCCACCGTCAACGCCGGTGTCACTGGCCCTCTCGTTTCAATTCGCTGTCTCTTAGCGAGTACAGCGGAACTACCGGGTCCGCGCCCGGTTCCGTTACAGGGTCACGGCGTTTCAATTCGCTGTCTCTTAGCGAGTACAGCGGAACGAGAAGTGGGCACGTAACGAGCCACCGCTGCCCGTGTTTCAATTCGCTGTCTCTTAGCGAGTACAGCGGAACCCTCGGCTGTGTAGCTCAGGTGGCCAGAGCGGCGCAAGTTTCAATTCGCTGTCTCTTAGCGAGTACAGCGGAACACCGGCACATGCTGTAACGGATGCAACTCCAGTTGCAGTTTCAATTCGCTGTCTCTTAGCGAGTACAGCGGAACAAAAAAGCGTAGCCAGGCTCCTCGGCGCTCCAGCGTTGTGGCGTTTCAATTCGCTGTCTCTTAGCGAGTACAGCGGAACCCGCACACAAGGAGCGCCTCGGTGTCCATGTCATCGTTTCAATTCGCTGTCTCTTAGCGAGTACAGCGGAACCGCCGTCGGTCTAGCTCCCGTCAAGAGCGATGGGTTTCAATTCGCTGTCTCTTAGCGAGTACAGCGGAACCAGGGTTTCTATCTCGATCTGCTCGAGAAGTACGGTTTCAATTCGCTGTCTCTTAGCGAGTACAGCGGAACCCTACCCCCGCGACGGGGCCCTTGACCAGCGGAAACACGGGGCCCCTGCACACCGGATGGCGATGAGTGTCCCCCTTGGGGGTGTAGCCGCTACCCAGAGTGCGTCGATGCAGGTCAGAAGGGTGCACACCTGGGCCCATGAGGGCGCGATCGCGCCCCCACTCACGTGGCGCGGCGGCTCTCATTGCGGTGACGTCAAAGGGCCGCCCAGAAGAGGACGCGCCCAGGAGGGTCAGCTTGGCCGACATAGGTCGTCCCGGCCCAGCACGTCGCACACATCGGCATGAAGTAGAGGGAGTCGACATCGAGGTCCATGATGCCAGCGCAGCGTGCGTGGATCTGCTCCAAGGTCTCGGCGGTGATGTCGAGAACGTAGACGGACCGTTGCACTCGATCGCCCCAGGCCTGCAGGAGTGCGGCCACCCTGCTGCGGCGACTGTCCGCCGAGATGTCGTAGGTCGCGACGACAATCATCGCCACGACGTCCCGGTGAAAGGCACCTGGGGGTCGAGGATGGCGCCAGCCATGCGCTGAGCCTGCCGATACAGGTGCCGACGAATAGTCCCGCCGAAATCGGGCAGGGCCCCGGAAACCCGGGTCAGCATCCGTCGTTCGTATCCCAACAAAACGGCCTCTCGACCCGCGCGACTCAGCATGACACCGGCCCGACCCTCCTCGGTGCGCGCCTGGGTTGGCGAGAGCGACCGATGCCGAGCAGCGCTGAGCACCACCTGATCGACGACCCAAGGGCGGAACTCCTCGAGGAGGTCCAGAGCGAGACTTGGCCGGTGCTCGCTGTCCGAATGCAGCACCCCAAACGCCGGGTCTAGGCCGGCCGAATACACGGCGGTGACGCACTCTCCGAGCAGGATCGTGTACAAGAACGACAGCGCCGAGTTGGCGATGTCCAGAGGTGGCTGCCGGCTGCGATGGGTGAAGCGCAGGCCTTCGGGGAAGAGTTGGCCGTATGCGGGGAAGTAGGCAGCTGCAGCAGCGCCCTCCAGTCCCATGACCTCGGCGGGGGTCTGAGCGTCAGGAACCATCACGAGCAGCCGCTGCATCGCGGCGACCGCCTCCCTCACAGCTTCCGCATCGTCCCGGCGGCCGAACCGTTGCAGCACGACGATCTGCTTGCGCACCTTGGCATCGACCACTGCTCGGGCGATCCCGATCGCTGAAGGGGCCTCGGTTGCTGCGAGCTGCGCGCGGATGCGACTCGGTCGGCTCGATCCCTGCCCGGCCACGAAGGAGCCCAGGTAGCTTCCCCGCCGAGAAGCGAACACGATGTCGACGTCCGAGGACAAGGCCCACGATCGGACACCCGCGCTCAGCCCGACCGAACCGAAGCAGACGATCCTCCCCACGTGACCGGTCGGGACGTCGAGCACGGGCTCATCATCGGGGCTCTCGATGATCAGTCGCCCGCGCGCCGTCCGGACGCGGCCGCCCTGAGTCCCGGCATAGACGACTTTGCGCTCCGGTTCTTCGACCCGAGCCTCGTGCACCGTCGGTGGATACCGTGGCCCGAAATCCTCTCCCAGGAAGGTGAACCCTTCGTCAAAGGACATGGCGTCCGTGTCCTGCGCGCCCAACTCCATGCCAAACCTCCTCAACGATTCGGTCGCGCACCGCGCGGCCTCCCACGCGTCGTCTCGAGACGCAGTGACAACGGTGATGTCGTCGGCGTAGCGGACGACCGCGAATCCTTGGGTCAACAGGTCGCTATCGAGACCGGCCAGAACCAGATTGGCGAGAAGGGGAGAGAGGGGACAGCCCTGCGGCAGACCCTGCATGATCCGGTGCCCCCGGGAGGACGAGGTGTAGCCGCGGGCAAGGAGCGCGTCGACTACCGACATCACGTCCTCGTCGTCCACGATCGCGCCAAGCATCCGACGACTCAAGGCGACCGGCACGCTCGGGAAACACTCGTCGACATCGGTGCGCAGCACCCAGGCAAGGCCCTCGTCACGAAGTGTGGCGACCGCTTGGACGGCATCGGCGACGCCGAGCCCTGGCCGGAATCCGTAAGAGGTCGAGCCCAAGTGCGGGTCGACCACAGGTGCGACCACCTCGAGCACCGCGCGCGCCACGACACGGTCGGCAACCGCGGGAACGTGGAGGCGGCGCACCTTGTCGCTCTCGGGAAGACGCACCTCCGTGAGCGGGCTGGGTTGGTAGGTGCCCCACGCGAGGTCGGTGCCGAGGCGGGTGAGCCGGTCCTCCCAGTCCGCCTCGAAGCGGGCCACGCCCGCACCGACGATGCCGTCCCGTCGGTCGTTGGTCAGCACCGAGTGCCACGCACGTTCCAGGGTGCGCGGCGAGAACGCGGCCTCAGCCAGTCGCCCCATCGGCCCCGTCCGTCGTCGGTAAAGCGTTAGCCAGTCCGTGCGTTGACGCGCCCGAAACTCGACGCCCGGCGCACACCCGCACCTGCCCCAAACCGCGACGAGACATGCTCCCGATTCCCGTGTACGCCGCAAGCCTTACCAACGAGGCGGCTGCGGTGAGCAGGTTCGGGTCACTGATCCGAATCGTCAACGAGCCCACGCACCCACTCACCGTGACCATCCGCACCTGCCCGCCATCGCGTGACGGGATCGGCAGTCGCAGCACCTCACTGCGCAGATCTAGATCACTCACCCACGCCGCGCGAGCCACGGACCCGGCATCCGGACCTGGTGTGTCGTCGTCGGCCCATAGCTGCCACGACTGGGCCAACCCGGTCAGGATCGTGGGCAGGTGAGGCAACGGACTCGCGCGGTCACCGGCCCGAAACGTCGTGGGTGTCACGAACTCCAGTTCCCACTCGCGCACGTTGCTGACTGCGCCGAGCTCAGCCCAGGTGTCGTTGTGCATGAGCTGCGGGCGGCCCAACGGCCGGGTCTGGCTGCCGAGCCGAATGGAGGACCCCGGAGCTGTCGCCTTGCTGAAGCAGTGGTGCGCGTGGTCGGTCAGGATGCCGATCTCCACGCCAACGCCCCCGGCGTCTCCCGGGCGCAAGGGGGACACGGCATACGGCTTGCCGTTCGCATGATGCTCGCCGGCGCTGCTGTCGAACCACCGGGTGACGGCGGCATGGAG
>CAZACX010000087.1:3481-5850 GCA_964483685.1 uncultured Intrasporangiaceae bacterium | reverse complement strand
CCCTTTATGCGACCAGTGGGCTGACCCGTTCCTTCGCCGAAACCGTGATGGTGCACTCGCTTCGAGGGATTCCGCGGATCGCACGCCCCCAGGGCGTACAAACGGCGGCTTTCACCGAGGAGACTGCCGGTGCTTTCCACGCGGCTTATCGCTCATCATTCGGTGATCGGCCGGGGTTCCCGGACACCCCACAGGATGAGTGGCTGAGCTGGCTGATCGCAGGCGACAACTTCCGTCCCGCCGACTCTCGGGTCGCGTTCGACGCCGCGGGTGAGCCGGTGGGCTTCGTGACGGTGTCCGACGGCTGGATCGACCAGGTTGGCGTGTCGCCGAGTTGGCGTGGTCGCTCGTTGGGGGCGCACCTCGTCGTCCGTTCGTTGTCCGCGCTGCGACGGGCTGGATCCGAGCAGGTGTGGCTGTGCGTTAACGTGGACAACCCGGCGCGGAGTCTTTACGAGCGTCTCGGTTTCGTTGCGCGGGGCACTCGAGCCCGTTACCTGGATCGGATAGTCACGAGGCCCAGCTGAGCGCGACGGGTGCGTCGATGCCTCGTTATCCTTAGGCCGTTGTCCGCCCACCCCAGGAGTCCCATCGTGGCCATGCGCATGTCGTCCCTGTTCCTGCGAACCCTTCGCGAGAACCCGGCGGACGCGGAGGTGCCGAGCCACCAGCTGCTCGTTCGGGCCGGCTACATCCGGCGCGTCAGCCCCGGCATCTATACCTGGTTGCCGCTTGGGCTCAAGGTCTTGCGCAAGGTCGAACGGATCGTTCGCGAGGAGATGGACGCGATCGGCGCCCAAGAGCTCCTCTTCCCGGCCCTCCTGCCACGCGAGCCCTATGAGGCGACGGGTCGCTGGACTGAATACGGCAAGAACGTGTTTCGGCTCAAGGACCGCAAGGACGCGGACTACCTGCTGGGGCCGACGCATGAGGAGATGTTCACGCTCGCGGTGAAGGACCTCTTCAGCTCCCACAAGGATCTGCCCTTGTCGCTGTACCAGATCCAGACCAAGTACCGCGATGAGGCGCGTCCCCGGGCGGGGATCCTTCGCGGTCGCGAGTTCGTGATGAAGGACAGCTATTCCTTCGATATCGACGAGGCCGGCCTCGAGAAGAGCTACGAGCGCCACCGCGAGGCCTACGTCCGCATCTTTGAACGCCTCGGCTTCCATTACGTCATCGTCGAAGCCATGGCGGGCGCCATGGGTGGCAGCAAGAGCGAGGAATTCCTCGCGACCGCCGACAACGGCGAGGACACCTACGTGCACTGCGCCAACTGCGGGTATGCCGCCAACGTCGAGGCCGTGCGGGTGCCCGTCCCCCCGGTGCGGGATTTCGCGGGGATTCCGTTGGCGCACAGCGAGGAAACTCCAGACAGCCCAACAATTGCGGCCCTTGTCGATTGCCTCAACGAGCGGTTTGCCAGGCCCGAGCCGTGGACGGCGGAAGACACCCTGAAGACCGTCGTCGTCATGCTCGTCCACCCCGATGGCACCCGTGAGCCGCTGGCCCTCGGCATCCCGGGGGACCGGCAAGTGGATGAGAAACGCCTCGCCGCACAGGTCGAACCGGCCACGGTGGAAGCCTTCGACGAGAAGGATTTCGCCCGTTACCCGACCCTCGTCAAGGGGTACCTAGGGCCGCAGGCCCTTGGCCTCGAGAGCGCCTCGGGGGTGCGTTTCGTCGTCGACCCGCGCGTTGTCGAGGGCACGGTGTGGGTGGCCGGTGGCAACACTGCCGGGTACCACGCCCTGGACCTGGTCGCCGGCCGAGACTTCACGCCCGACGGCACGATCGAGGCAAGCGAGGTCCGCGAGGGCGACGCCTGCCCCTCGTGCGGGCACGCTCTGGCCTCGGCCCGCGGCATCGAGATGGGACACATCTTCCAACTGGGCCGCAAGTACGCCGAGGTACTCGACCTCAAGGTCCTCGACGCCAACGGCAAGCTCCAGACGGTCATCATGGGCTCGTATGGTGTCGGCGTTTCCCGCGCGGTGGCCTGCGTCGCCGAGGGCAACCACGATCAGTTCGGCTTGATGTGGCCGCGGGCGCTCTCCCCGGCGGACGTTCACATCGTCGCGACCGGCAAGGACCCCGACGTGTTGACGTTCGCGGAGCACCTCACCCGCGACCTTGAGGCGGCTGGTGTCGAGGTACTCCTCGACGACCGGGTTCAAGTCAGCCCGGGCGTGAAGTTCAAGGACTCGGAGCTCATCGGTGTGCCGACGATCGTCGTCGTTGGCCGGGGCCTCGCCAGCGGAACCGTCGAGGTCAAGGACCGCCGCTCGGGCGAGCGCCGGGACGTCCCCGTGGCGGGCCTCGTTGACGCCATCCGCGCCGAGATCGGCCGCTGACCGAGCCGTGCGGGC
>CAZACX010000087.1:0-3381 GCA_964483685.1 uncultured Intrasporangiaceae bacterium | reverse complement strand
CCGTCCGGGCTGTCATCTTTGATTGGGGCGGAACGCTAACCCCCTGGCACGACGTCGACCTCGGCGAACAGTGGCGCGTCTTTGCCCGCGAGATTCACCAAGTGCCAGGTGGGAGTGTCGGCGTCCCCGCGTCTGATCTGGCGGCCGCGCACGACCTGGCGGCGTCGCACGACCTGGCGGCCGGGCACGACCTGGCGGCCGCGGCCCACGAACTCGCCGACCGCCTCTTGCAGGTCGAGAGCGCCGCCTGGAGCCAGGGGCGGACCATCCATTCCAGCGCCCACCTCGACCATATCTTCGCCGAGGTCGGTCTCGACCCTGCGCATGACCGTCACCTGCGTGCGTTGGCGGCTTACCGTGCCTTTTGGGAGCCGCACACGGTGACTGACCCGCAGGTCGCACCGTTGTGGACGGCGCTGCGTGAACGCGGCATCAAGGTTGGCGTCCTCTCCAACACAATCTGGAGCGGGGAGTACCACCGCGAGATCTTTGCCCGTGACGGCGTGCTCGACCTTATCGACGGCGATGTCTATTCGTCAGAGATCCCCCACGTCAAACCACATCCGGGGGCGTTCGCGACGGCGCTGGCTGCGCTCGACGCGGAGGCGGCAGACGCCGTCTATGTCGGCGATCGGCTCTTTGAGGATGTCCAGGGGTCGCAACGCGCGGGGATGCGCGCGATCTGGATTCCGCACTCGGATATCCCGGCGGAGCAGCAGGTTCCCGTTGACGTGACCCCCGACGCGATCGCCCATGAGCTCCTCGACATCCTCGACATCCTCGACACGTGGGCGGCCCCGCACCCGTAGGTGGCGGTGTGACACCCTCACGCAGGTGCGCGAGATCCCGGTCGAGGTGTGGCTGGCCCTTGCTGCCTTCGCCGCCGGCTGGATCGATGCCGTGGTCGGGGGCGGCGGGCTCATTCAACTGCCTGCCCTCCTGCTGGGGTTCCCCGGCGCGACCCCGGCGCAACTCTTGGCGACCAACAAGTTCGCCTCGATCTGGGGAACCACAACGAGCGCCGTGACCTTCTACCGGCGGGTCAAGCCGGACCTGCGCACGGCCCTGCCGATGGCGGGCCTCGCCTATTTCGGCGCGATCGGCGGCGCCCTCATCGGGCTGCACATCCCCAAGAGCGCGTTCAACCCGATCGTCTTGGTGCTGCTCGTGGTTGTCGGCGCCTACACCCTCCTCAAACCCGAGCTCGGGGAGGTGACCGCCCTGCGATTCGCCGGAGGGCGACATACCGGCATCGCCATGATCACGGGATTCATCATCGGTGCCTATGACGGGGCGCTGGGACCTGGGACGGGTTCCTTCCTCGTCTTCGCCCTCGTCGGCCTCATGGGTTACGCCTTCCTCGAAGCGAGCGCCAAGGCCAAAATCGTCAACGTGGCCACCAACCTTGGGGCGTTGACGGTCTTCGTCCCTGGCGGGCACGTGATGTGGCGGATTGCGGCCCTGATGGCGGTGATGAGCATCCTCGGGGGGTATGCCGGCGCACGCACCGCGGTGGCCAAGGGGTCCGGGTTCGTTCGGCTCGTCTTCGTGGTCGTCGTTGCCGCGTTCATCGTCAAACTCGGGGTCGGAATGCTCAGCACGTAAAGGTGAGTCCAGACTCACGGGCGCCACTGTGGTCAACCACAGGAAACCCACAGGCTCGCGCCGGAGAGTCGTCGTCGTGACCACGTCAGACCTCGCCCCCCGACTCGCGGAACCTGCCTTGCGCGTCCCGCCCCCGCCGCCCCAGCCGCCCCGGCCTGCTCGCCGCGGCCCGCGCCCCGTGCCTCGTTGGTGGCGGGACACCTCGGCGGCCGCGTTCTGGCTGCTCCTGCTGGCCGTCGTGGCCTTGTGGGTGAGCAACGAGGGTGTCGCCGAGAGTGGCAGCCTCAATGGCTTCCTTACCTCGATCGGGCGCCTCACCGGGCTGGTGTCGTCCGCGTTGCTCCTCGTCCAGGTCTTCTTGATGGCTCGGGTGCCGTGGTTCGAGAAGGCCTGGGGTCAAGACGAGCTGGCCCGCACGCACCGCCTCGTCGGCTTCACCTCCTTCAATCTGCTGTGGGCGCACATCGTGCTCATCACCCTTGGGTATGCCGCGGCCAGCCCGCAGGGTCTGTGGGCCACGATCGTCGACTTCGTCGTCAACTACCCGGGCATGCTGCTGGCCGTGGCGGGCACCGCGGCGTTGTGCATGGTCGTCGTCACCTCAGTGCGCAAGGCGCGCGCCGCGTTGCGCTACGAGTCGTGGCACCTCATTCACCTCTACGGCTATCTCGGGGCCGGCCTGGCCTTGCCGCACCAGCTGTGGACCGGTTCGGACTTCCTCAACTCACCCGTGCGCACCGCCTTCTGGTGGGGCTTGTATGGCGTGTGCCTCGCGGCGGTCCTGGTCTTCCGCGTGGCGGTGCCGCTGTGGCGCTCCCTCGCCGCGCCGATCCGCGTGGTCGACGTGCGCGCCGAGTCGCCCGACGTGACGACGGTGACGGTGGCGGGTCGGCGGCTCGACCGGCTTGACGCCCGGGCGGGTCAGTTCTTCCAGTGGCGCTTCCTCGATGGCCCCGGCTGGTCGAGGGCGCACCCGTACTCGTTGTCGGCCGCCCCCGGCAACGGCACGTTGCGGATCACGGTCAAACACCTCGGTGACGGCAGCGCCCGCCTGGCGCAGCTTCCGGTAGGTACCCGAGCCCTCATCGAAGGCCCGTACGGCCGGATGCACGCCGGAGTGTGTACGCGCCAAAAGGTGCTGCTCATCGGCGCCGGAATCGGGATCACCCCGATGCGGGCGATCCTCGAAGACCTGCCCCCGGATGCCGCGGTGACGATTCTGCACCGGGTCAGCTCCCGCGCCGAACTCATCCTCGGTGACGAAATCGAGCAGTTGGCCGCCCAGCGCGGCGCCCGGTACGTCGTACTCGCGGGGCGCCGGGTACCTGGTCGCGACACCTGGCTGCCCGAGCAGGCCGCGCATCTCAGCGATGCCGAGGGCCTTCGCCAGGTCGTTCCCGACGTGGCCGAGCGCGATGTCTATATCTGCGGGGCGGAACGTTGGATGGCCGCCGCTACTGCCGCGGCCGTCGAGGCCGGGGTGCCCGCCGCCGCCATCCATGTCGAACACTTCACCTACTGACGCTTAAGGAACCCACTGCCATGCGACGCATCACCATTTGGCTGATGAGCACCCTCTCGGCCCTCGTCCTCCTCTTCAGCTACAGCACGTCGACGAACGCCAAGTCCTCGACGAGCATCGTGGCCAGTTCCGAAGGATCCGTCAACGAGTCGAGCGGCACCGCTTCGTCGTCCGACACGCCCACCACGTCAGCGACGGACTCCTCGGCTTCGGCGGGCTCCTCCTCGACGGACTCGGCTTCGACGGACTCCTCG
>CAZACX010000086.1:0-6415 GCA_964483685.1 uncultured Intrasporangiaceae bacterium | reverse complement strand
GTGTGGAGCCGGGTGTCGGTGGAGCGACATAGGCTGGTTCATCGACATGAGCACCCTCTTTGACGACCAGCCGCAATGGTCTTCCGCCGTGACGGCGGCGGGCATTCCGACGTGGGCGCTCGGCGCGCGAGACCCGAGCGAGGGTGCGCAAAACCCCACGGCAGCGGCGGCGAGCGCCACCACGGCGCGACCCCACATCGACGTCGAGGACCTTCTGCGGGGGCTGAACGCGCACCAACGCGAGGCCGTCGTCCATGAGGGTGACCCGCTCCTCATCGTTGCGGGCGCCGGGTCCGGCAAGACCCGAGTCCTCGCCCACCGGATCGCGTACCTCCTTGCGGAGCGGGCCGCCCAGCCGGGCCAGATCCTTGCGATCACGTTCACCAACAAGGCCGCTGCTGAGATGCGCGAACGGGTGGCGTCACTCGTCGGCCCGCGGGCCAAGGCGATGTGGGTGATGACGTTCCACAGTGCCTGTGTGCGCATCCTGCGCCGGGAGGCCACCAAGATCGGGCTCAAGTCGAGCTTCTCGATCTACGACGCCGCGGACAGCCAGCGACTCATGTCACTCGTGCTGCGCGACCTCGACTTGGACCCCAAGCGGTACCCGGCGCGCGCGTTTAGCCACCAAGTGTCCAACCTCAAGAATGAGTTGATCGACGAGGAGACGTATGCCGCGCGGGTCAGCCGCGAGGATGTCGGCACCCACCAGGAGCGAACCCTGGCGGAGGCCTATCGGATGTATCAACGTCGCCTGCGCCAAGCCAACGCGTTCGACTTCGATGACCTCATCATGACGACGGTCAACATCCTGCAGGCGTTCCCCGATGTCGCTGAGCACTATCGGCGCCGATTCCGTCACCTCATGGTCGACGAGTATCAAGACACCAACCATGCGCAGTACCAACTGATCCGTGAGCTCGTCGGCGGCGGGCCCGGCAACCAAGGTGCGGACGCGGCATACGAGCGGGTCTCCCCGGGGGAGCTCGTCGTGGTGGGCGATGCCGATCAGTCGATTTATGCCTTCCGGGGTGCGACGATCCGCAACATCGAGGAGTTTGAGCAGGACTATCCAAACGCGAAGACCATTTTGCTGGAACAGAATTACCGGTCGACGCAAACGATTCTGCGGGCGGCGAACGCCGTCATCGTCAAGAACGTCAGCCGTCGCAAGAAGCAGCTGTGGTCCGAGGCGGGTGACGGCGCCCAGATCATTGGCTACGTCGGGGATTCCGAGCACGACGAGGCCGGTTTCATTGCCCGGCGCATCGACACGCTCGGAGATGACGCCGGGGTGCAACCCAAGGACGTCGCGGTCTTCTATCGCACGAACGCGCAGTCGCGGGCGATTGAGGAAGTCTTCATTCGCGTCGGTATGCCGTACAAGGTCGTCGGCGGAACCCGCTTTTACGAGCGACGCGAAGTTAAGGATGCGCTTGCCTATCTGCGGGTCCTCGCTAACCCCGAAGACACGATCAACCTGCGGCGCATCCTCAACGTCCCCAAGCGCGGCATCGGCGATCGGGCCGAGGCCTGCGTGGCGGCCCTCGCCGAGCGTGAACGGATCCCCTTCATCGCCGCCCTCGGCCAGGCGGCCGATGCCCCCGGGATCGCCAGCCGTTCCGTCGCGGCCATCGGAGGGTTCACCGCCCTGCTGGAGCGGCTTGGCCGCCTGCGCGAGGACGGCAGCGGCATCGGCGACATCCTTGAGGCGATCCTTGAGCAATCTGGCTACCTTGCCGAGTTGCGGGCCAGCCGGGACCCGCAGGACGAGACCCGGCTGGAGAACCTGCACGAACTTGTGTCGGTCGCCAGGGAATTCGATGAGTCGAGGGTTGAGACGGGTGAGGTCATCTCGCTCGACGACTTCCTTGAGCGGGTCTCTCTGGTCGCTGATGCCGACGAAATCCCCGACGACGTCGAGGGCCGTGGGGTCGTCACGTTGATGACGTTGCACACCGCCAAGGGCCTGGAGTTTCCCGTCGTTTTCCTCACCGGGATGGAGGACGGGACGTTTCCGCACCAGCGATCACTTGGCGACCCGGCGGAGTTGGAGGAAGAGCGACGGCTCGCCTACGTCGGCATCACGAGGGCGCGCGAGCGGCTGCACATTTCCCGGGCCAGCGTCCGATCTGCTTGGGGCGCACCGCAATACAATCCGCCGAGCCGATTCCTTGACGACATCCCGGACGAGTTGGTGACCTGGGAACGTCTTGGCGGCGGGGCGAGCCGTGGGACGGCGGCACCCTCGCTGGCTCGGCTCGCCGCCCGTCCCGGCGTGCGCTCGCCTGGCAACAAACCCATCCTTGCCCTCGCCCAGGGGGATCGTGTCAGCCACGACAGTTTCGGTCTCGGCACCGTCATCCGGGTGGAGGGGGCGCAGGAGAAGTCGATGGCGCACGTCGACTTCGGTGGGGACGCGGGCGTCAAACGGCTCCTGCTGCGTTACGCGCCGCTCGTCAAGCTGTAGCGCGCGCGGCGCCCTACGTCAGTGAGATGCGGTGCTTGGCGAACCACGCGGCCGGGTCGACCGGGTCACCGCCTGCCGGGTGAACCTCCAAGTGAAGGTGCGGGCCGGTCGAGTTTCCGGTGTTGCCGGACTTCCCGACGAAGGTGCCGGGGGCGACGAGCTGGCCCACCTTGACACTGATTTCGCTGAGGTGGGCGAAGTAAGAGACCGTGCCGTCCCAGTACTTGATCTCCACCTTCTGCCCGTAACCACCGGCCCATTCGGCCTTGACGACCATGCCGGACGACATCGCGTGGAGGGGAGTCCCCACCCGGGCGCTGAAATCGAGGCCCGCGTGCAACCGGCCCCAGCGAAACCCGAACGGCGAGCTGAGCGACGGATCCTTGATCGGCGACACCCACCTGTGTGCCTGAGCGATCTTCTTGGCCTTCGCCTTCTTCCTCGCCGCAGCTTCCTGCGCCGCGACCGCTTCGCGTCCTACGGACCGACGACGTTCGCTGCGGTTCGCCTGAAACTCGGCCCGCTCGCGGGTTTCCTCGGCTGCCGCCTCGGCATTGAGCTCAACAATGCTCCGACGCTCGTCGGTCCGCACCACAACCTGAATCGGCGGGACGGTTCGCGCGGCCGCCAGGCTGGTGGGAGTCGCCCCGAGGACAGCAGTCAGGTTGCCAGCGGCCCGAGTGAGAGTGGGCGACCCGCCGGCATCGGCGACGGCGCTCGCGGTGGCGCCAAGGGTGAGGGCAACCGCCGCCGCGGTGGGCAGAACCCGCCGCGCAGTCGTCACGGCGACGTTCGGCCGAGCGGGCGCGGGGACCGCACCACGGGCGGCAGTGCGAGGCGGGGCGGGAGCCACGGCCACCGCAGCGACCGGGTCGCTGGCGCCGTGGGAGTGCGCACTGCTTGAGGGCGCACCGGGGCGGTGCCGAGCGGCATGCAAAGTCACAAAGGTCCTTGGCGAAAGAGGGGAAGCCCAGGGGCGAGGAATTGCGAAAACGCTACCGTGATCGTTTCGTTATCCAAAATCTGTTGACGCGAAGGCCGCCGAGGCCGCCGGGTCCACGCCGCTCGGCCGGGCTCACGGAGAGGGATCTGGCCTGGTCAAGGGCCTGCGGGAGCGGCGCGGGCCCGCCGAGTGTGGCGTGCGCCTCACCCGGCCCTCAACGGCCCGTGACCCATCCCTCGTGCCCTCGGGCGTAGCCCACGCCAGGCCGCCCCGATATGGTCGGTCTATGACAGATTCACCGCTTCGAGTCGTCGTTGCCAAGCCGGGTTTGGACGGGCACGATCGTGGAGCGAAGGTGGTCGCACGGGCGTTGCGCGACGCGGGCGTCGAGGTGATCTATACCGGGTTGCACCAGACACCGGAGCAGATCGTCGAAGTCGCCATTCAGGAAGACGCCGACGCTATCGGCCTCTCGATTCTCTCCGGCGCCCACCTGACTCTCTTTGCCCGCACCCTCGACGTGCTCAAGGCGAAGGACGCGAGCGACATCGTCGTCTTCGGTGGCGGCATCATCCCGGACGCTGACGTCCTCGCCTTACAGGACTTGGGAGTCGCCAAGGTGTTCACGCCGGGATCGCCGCCGTCCGAGATCGTGGCCTGGGTGCGTGCCAACCTGAGCCACGCCCTCGCCCCCGCATAAGCAGGGCGGCGCTGCGGGTTTTGCACGGCGTCGCTCCGGCAGTGCGGTCCATGTCACGTTCGCGACAGCGGGACGCTGGTGCCACGGGCGCGCCCGGCCGACTAGTCTGCCAACGTAGGCCCGGCGGCAGCGAGCCGATCGCGGCGACTTCGCAGCACTGGAGCAACGAAGGACGGAATCAGTCGTGGATCTATACGAATTCCAAGCGCGCGACCTCTTCGAGGCCCATGGTGTGCCTGTTCTTAACGGACAGGTCGCAACAACGGCCGCGCAGGCCAAGGCGGCGGCAGCAGAGATAGGCGCCCAGTCCGGCGGCGTGACCGTCGTTAAGGCCCAGGTCAAGACCGGTGGTCGTGGCAAGGCCGGCGGGGTCAAGGTCGCGAAGAGCCCCGAGGAAGCCGAGGCGTTTGCCGAGGACATCCTCGGGATGGACATCAACGGGCACACCGTTAAGCGCGTGATGATCGCCCAGGGCGCCAGGATCGCCGAGGAGTACTACTTCTCGATCCTTCTCGACCGGGCGAACCGCAGCTACCTCGCCATGTGCAGCGTCGAGGGTGGTGTGGACATCGAAACCCTCGCTCACGAGCGTCCCGAAGCGCTCGCCAAGATCGCCATCGACCCCAACGTCGGCGTGGATGCGGCGAAGGCGGCCGAGATCGTCGCGACCGCGGGATTCGACCCGGAGGTCGGCGCAAAGGTGGCCCCGGTCCTCGAACGCCTCTGGGAGGTGTACCGCGATGAGGATGCCACCCTCGTCGAGGTCAACCCGCTGGTCAGGACCGAAGGCGGCGACATCATCGCCCTCGATGGCAAGGTGAGCATCGACGAGAACTCCCGGTTCCGGCACGAGGCGCACGCGGCCTACATCGACCACTCCAAGACCGACCCGCTTGAGGTTCTCGCTATCGAGAAGAGCCTCAACTACGTCAAGCTGGACGGCAACGTCGGCATCATCGGCAACGGTGCGGGTCTCGTCATGAGCACGCTGGATGTCGTCGCGTATGCCGGTGAGGAATTCACCTCGGCCAACGGTCTCCATCCCAAGCCGGCCAACTTCCTCGACATCGGGGGTGGCGCGAACGCCGAGGTGATGGCGAACGGGCTCGACGTCATCTTCGAAGATGCCCAAGTTAAGGCCGTGTTTGTCAACGTCTTCGGCGGCATCACGGCCTGTGACGCCGTAGCCGATGGCATCGTCAAGGCCTACGAGATCCTCGCCGGTCACGGCAAGGCGCCCAAGCCGCTGGTCGTCCGGTTGGACGGCAACAACGCCGAGCAGGGCCGCGCGATTCTCGACGGAGCGGCGCTGCCGCTCCTGGAACGGGTCGACACGATGGACGGAGCGGCCCGCCGGGTCGCCGAATTGGCCGCGGCCCAGAACTGACGAAGGACGAGATCACCCATGGCAATCTTCCTCAACGAGAACTCCAAGGTCATCGTCCAGGGCATGACCGGCTCCGAAGGCATGAAGCACACCACCCGCATGCTCGCCTCCGGCACCCAGGTCGTCGGCGGCGTTAACCCGCGCAAGGCGGGCACGAGCGTCGACTTCCCCGGGGACGTCCAGGTGCCCGTCTTTGGCGCCGTCAAGGAGGCGATGGACGCCACCGGCGCCAACGTCACCGTCATCTTTGTCCCGGCCGCCTTCACCAAGTCCGCGGTCATCGAAGCTGTCGACGCCGGCATACCGCTTGCCGTGGTCATCACCGAGGGCGTCGCCGTCAAGGACACGGCCGAGTTCTTCAACTACAGCCTCGGCAAGGGCACCCGGATCATCGGCCCCAACTGCCCCGGTCTGATCAGCCCCGGAAAGGCGAACGCGGGCATCATCCCCGCCGACATCGCCGGTCCCGGTCGCATCGGCTTGGTGAGCAAGTCGGGCACGCTGACCTACCAAATGATGTATGAGCTGCGCGACTTCGGCTTCTCCTCCGGTGTCGGTATCGGCGGCGACCCGATCATTGGGACGACCCACATCGATTGCCTCCAGGCGTTCCAAGACGACCCGGACACCGACGCGATCGTCATGATTGGTGAGATCGGCGGCGACGCCGAGGAGCGGGCCGCGGCCTACATCAAGGAGCACGTGACGAAGCCCGTTGTCGGCTATGTCGCCGGATTCACCGCACCCGAGGGCAAGACCATGGGCCACGCCGGGGCGATCGTTTCGGGTTCTTCCGGCACGGCGCAGGCCAAGAAGGAGGCCCTCGAGGCCGCCGGCGTCGAGGTTGGCAAGACGCCCTCCGAAGCCGCCGGATTGATGCGCGCCCTCATGCAAGGGCGCGCGACGTAGCGCCGT
>CAZACX010000085.1:0-6619 GCA_964483685.1 uncultured Intrasporangiaceae bacterium | reverse complement strand
CCGCCTCCCGAAGTCCCTCCTCCCGGCACCCCGGCCCCGGGCGGCACGGCGGGACCGCCCGCTGTCGGCAACACCTCCCCTGGCTTGGGCACGCGCACCTGTTCTCCGTCCACGAGCAGCCGGGCGAGGTTGACCGATCCGAGGTCGGCACCTCGGGTGATGCCCCCGGCGGCGTCGATCGCATCAATCACCCGCGACCCGGACGGCAACCGGACGACACCCGCCGTACGGACTTGGCCCACCACGTGGACGACGACGATCGAGCCGGCCGAGCCGCTCGGCACTGCTCCTGGGATTGCGCCCGCGGCCGCACCCGAACCCGCCGGACTTGGACTCGTCCCCGGGCCCTCGGCCGTCGGCGCGCCGGGCGCCTCCCCCGGCGCGGTCGGTGACGATGTTTGGCCAGCCGATGGCACCGGCACCGGCTCCGAGCTTCGCTCTGCGGCGACGACACGAAAGGTGAAGATCAAGGCCGCGAGGAGGACGGCCGCGATGAGTCCGGCGGCGGCCGGAAACCCGATGCGCCCGTTGCCCCCGCGCAGGCCCGCGGGCACTTGAAGAAGGCGCGGCGCCCGGGTGGGCGATTCCAGGCTGGCGGCCGTATGCCGTGCCCCCGAGTTCGCGGGGCCGCGCGCCGTCGCCTGCGCCTCCCGACCGCCGGGCGACCCCGCATCCCCACCCCCGGGCAAGCCCTCAACCCCACCCCCGGGGACGCCCACGCTGCTCGAGCGGTGATGCGGGTCGAACTCGCCAAGGGCGGCGCGGACTCGTGCCGTGGGATCGGAACGTGCGGTGGGCGCCATACCCGGCACGTTAGGAAGGGGTGAGCTCCTCCTCCACCCCGGACGCGCGAACCTGTGGACAGGCGAACGCCGCTCCGATGCTGTGGAAGGAGGCAAATTCGCGGTGGAATGCGATGAGGGCCGCCCGGTCAGCCGCCGAGACAGCGCGCCCGGGAATCGCAGGCCTGCCACCGGCAAGTCAGCGCCAAAGAGCCGCTCAGCTCCAACGGCAACTCAGCGCCAAAGTGCCGCTCAGCTCCAAAGAGCCCTTCAGGCGAGGTTCGGAACGATCGCGACGGCAAGCGTCCCGGGACCGACATGTGCACCAACAGCGGCCCCCAATTCGAGGACGGGCACCTCCGCGAGGCCCAACTCCTTCGCGAGATCTGCGGCGAGGGCGTTCGCCCGCTCGAGGGAGTCGAGGTGCTGAATGGCGACCTGCGCCCCGTGCGGCGACGCCTTCACCGCAGCGGCGGCGAGCGCCTGCAGCCGGGCCAACGCCCGCGCCGAGGTGCGCACCTTTTCCAGCGGCTCGATATGGCCGCCGATCAGCCCAAGAATTGGCTTGATCGCCAGGACCGAGCCGACCATGGCCGACGCCGCCCCGATCCGCCCTCCCCGGCGCAAATACTCCAGGGTGTCGACATAGAAGACGACGGTTGAGCCGAGGGCCAGGTCCCGCGCAACGGCCTCCACCTCCGCCAAGTCCCCGCCGGCCGCTGCCGCGCGGGCTGCGCCGAGGACGGCATACCCGAGGGCGAGGCCCATCGAGCGGGAGTCGACGACCCGCACGGGGATGGGCGATTCGTTCGCGGCGAGTTGCGCCGACCCGATCGTCGAGGAGAGCTCTGCGGAGATGTGGACCGAGACGATGCCATCCGCTCCCTGCGCAGCCGCGGCCTCGTAGGCGTCGCGGAAGGCACCGGGTGCGGGGCGGCTCGTGCTGACGGGCATGAACTCGCGCAACGCCTTGGCGACCTCGCCGGGGCTAATGTCGAGGCCTTCGCGATGCTCGACTCCGCCGACGATGACATGGATCGGGACGACGAGGATTCCGAACTCGGCGGCCCACTCGGGCGGCAGATAGGCCGTCGAGTCGGTGACGAGGGCGATGCGCACGCCGCGAGGCTACCCGAGGACTCCCAGCCCCGGGGGCTACAACGGCACGATGTTGACGAGTCCCGGTGGCCGAACAATCACGGTCCGGATGCCGCCGGCGGTGGCCTCGGTAACCTTCGGCCGCGCGAGCACCAGCTCCTCGAGGGCCTGCGCGGAGATGTCCGCGGCAACCTCCACCCGGTCTCGGACCTTGCCCCGGACCTGAATCACGCAGGTCACGCTGTCCTCGACGAGGTATGCCGCGTCGGCCTGCGGGAAGGACTCGTGCGCGAGGGATCCGGTGTGTCCGAGCCGGGCCCAAAGCTCCTCGGCGATGTGTGGAGCCAGCGGGGCGACCATGAGCACGAGGGGCTCGACGACCGCTCGGGGGGCCTGCGGCAACTTGGTGAGGACGTTGTTGAGCTCCGTCAGCCGGGCAATTGCCGTGTTGAATCCGAGGCCGGCGTAGTCACGGCGCACCGCGTCAACCGTCTTGTGCAGGGCCCGCACGGTCGCCTCATCCGGCGCCTCCTCACCGACGATGAGCGCGCCGGTTTCCTCGTCAACCACGTTGCGCCACAGGCGTTGGAGGAAACGTTGCGACCCGACGACGGCCCGCGTCTCCCACGGTTTCGATTGATCGAGCGGCCCCATTCCCATCTCATAGAGGCGCAGGGTGTCCGCGCCGTACTGCTCATACATCTCGTCGGGGCTGACCATGTTCTTGAGCGATTTGCCGACCTTGCCGAACTCGCGGCGCACCGGCTCACCGCCCCAGGTGTAGGTCGATTCCGCGCCGCCGACACCGGGGTGCTCGACAACCTCGCTCGCCTCGACGTATTGGCCACGCGCGTCGGTGAACGCCGAGGCTTGGATGTAGCCCTGGCTGAAGTAGGTCCGGAACGGTTCGTCGGAGCTCAGGTGCCCCAGGTCGTGCAGGACCTTGTGCCAGAACCGGGCATAGAGCAGGTGCAGGACCGCGTGCTCGACGCCGCCGACATAGAGGTCGACGCCACCGGGGTCGCGGGTGCCATCCGGGGCCGTCCCCACCGGCGTGGCCCGTGGGCCGATCCAGTAGGCCTCATTTGCCGGGTCGACAAGCGCCGCCGAGTTCGACGGGTCGAGGTAACGCAGGTAGTACCAGCAGGATCCGGCCCAGTTGGGCATCGTGTTGGTTTCGCGGCGATACCGTCGCACGCCCCGGCCATCGTCCAGGTCGAGGTCAACGTCAACCCAGCTACTGACGCGACCCAGCGGCGCTTCCGGCTCACTCGAATTGTCTTCGGGGTCAAAGGTTTTGGGTGCGTAGTCCGGAACTTCGGGCAGTTCGATGGGGAGCATCGACTCGGGGACCGCGTGCGCACTGCCGTCCTCGTCAAAGACGATCGGGAAGGGTTCGCCCCAGTAGCGTTGCCGACTGAACAGCCAATCGCGCAGCTTGTAGTTGACCGTCGTCTCGCCGAATCCCTTGTCCGCCAACCAGGTCGACATCGCCGCCTTCGCCTCACCGACGCCCATCCCGTTAAGGCTGATCTCGTCGTTGGCCGAATTGATCGCCGGTCCGTCGCCGGTGAACGCCGCGTCCTCGGGATGCCCTTCGCTCGGCGCGACGGTGCGCACAATGTCGAGCGCGTACGTGACCGCGAAGTCCCAGTCGCGCTCGTCTTGGGCGGGCACCGCCATGATGGCCCCGGTCCCATAGCCCATCAGGACATAGTCGGCGACAAAGACCGGAATCCGTTGTCCAGTAACGGGATTGGTCGCGAAGGCACCGATGAAGACACCCGTCTTCTCCTTGCCTTCCGCGCCGCGCTCGATGTCGCTCTTGCGCACAGCAGCCCGCACGTATGCCGCGACCGCCGCCTTCGGGGTCGCCTCCCCGCCGGTCCACTCGGGTTTGGTCCCCTCGGGCCAGCCGCCCGCCGGGGTGAGCTCCGCGACGAGCGGGTGCTCGGGGGCGAGCACCATGAAGGTCGCGCCGAACAGCGTGTCGGGCCGCGTCGTGAAGACCTCAATCTCTCGCTCGCCCGCGGGGAAACGCACCCGGGCCCCATGACTGCGGCCGATCCAGTTGCGCTGCATGAGCTTGACCTTCTCCGGCCAGTCCACGCGGTCAAGGTCGTCGGCGAGGCGATCGGCATACGCCGTGATCCGCATCATCCACTGACGCAGGTCCTTCTTGAAGACTGGGAAATTGCCGCGTTCCGAGCGGCCGTCGCTGGTGACCTCCTCGTTGGACAACACGGTGCCCAGGCCCGGGGCCCAGTTCACCGGTGCCTTCGCCGCGTAGGCGAGGCGGTAGCCGTCAATGAGGTGGGCCCGATCGGGTGCGCTCAGTTCGTCCCAGTTTCGGCCATCCGGGAGGCTGCGCTCACCGGACTCGAATTGGGCGATGAGTTCGACGATCGGGCGGGCGCGGCCAAGCCCGCCGTCGGGGCGAACGGCCTGCGCGTCATACCAGGCGTTGAAGATTTGCAGGAAGATCCATTGGGTCCAGCGGTAGTAGTCCGGGTCGATGGTCTCGATTGAGCGGCGGTCGTCGTGACCCAACCCGAGGCGCCGCAGCTGGCGCTTCATCACGGTGATGTTTTCTTCGGTGGTGATGCGCGGGTGCTGCCCGGTCGCGACGGCGAACTGCTCCGCGGGCAGGCCGAACGCGTCGTACCCGAGGCAATGCAGCACATTCATGCCGAGCATCCGGTGATAGCGCGCGTAGACATCGGTCGCGATGTACCCCAGCGGGTGCCCAATGTGCAGCCCCTTGCCACTCGGGTACGGGAACATGTCCAGCACGAGCAGGTGGCCACCGGTGAACGAGGCGACCGCCTCCGGGTTGGCCATTGGGCCGGCCGGGTTGGGCGCGCGGAACGTCCCCAGCTCCTCCCAACGGTCCTGCCAGGAACGCTCGATCGCGTCGGCGAGGGCGGCGGTGTAACGGTGCGGTGTCTCGGTCATCTCGTCCTCATATCCGGTCGGCCCTGGGCAAAGAAAAACCCCTCACGCCGGAGGGGTTGCCGCGGTGACGTCCTGGTCGGTCAGCGCGGCGAGCGAAGAAGCAGGGGCCCGATCACGACGCTCAGGCTATCTCATGTAGGTCCCTGGGCATCCCAGGAAGGTCGCTGGCGGACGCGCTTACAGCCGCGTCCGCCAGCAACGACTCACGCCCAGCTCGGCGGGGGCGGCGGCGGAGCGTCCCCGCCGCCACCATCGATCTCGACGACTTCCTCGGCGACGTCAACGATTCCCGTGTCGGGGGTCAGGGCCGCGTCGGCTGCCCCGGGCGGTGGTGGCGCCTGGCTCGCAATGACCGGCGGTGGCACGCTCGCGCTGACCGGAGGCGGCGGTGGGACGCTCGCGCTGACCGGAGGCGGCGGCGGAGCGGCACTTGCGGCGACCGCGCCCGGTGGGGGTGGCGGCATACCGGGCGCAGGCAGCGGAGCTCCGACGGTGAGGGAGCCGAGCTGACCGCGCGCCTCCAACTGCTGGAGCGAGCCGAGGATGCGCTGATAGTCGTCGGCGGATCCGGGGCGCCCCCCGGCATTGAGGTACGTCAGCACCCCAAGATCGCGAAGCAGCCGGTCGGCCTCAGCGTGGCCACGTGGGCCTCCACCCATGGGCCCACCCGGCGATCCACCCATCATCCCCGAGTTGGCCAGCGCCGTGTCCGCCTTCGCCTGCAGGTCCATCGCCGCGGCCTTAGCCTTGTCCAAGAACCCCATGACCACTCCCCTATCGTCGTAGTGGTGCGTTCAACCAAGAATGGTTGGACACTGAAACCATAGGCGCGCGGAGGATGTTGCGCCTAGGTTTGTCGGCGGGCCGCACGGCTTGGCGGCTTGTTGTCACGCACACGGGAGGCGCACACCAATGACGATTCATGGTTCCTTGTTCCAGGACTACAAGGAGAAGGAGACGCAGGACCCGTTCTCGTTGCAGAACAAGAAGATGCTGCGGGTCGACATGCGCTACGGCGAGGTCCTCGCCAAGTCCGGGTCGATGGTGGCCTACCAGGGCGACATCCGCTTCGCCAAGAAGGGATCAGGCGGCGTCGGGAAGTTCCTCAAGCAGGCGGCGACCGGTGAGGGCATCTCGATGATGTCGTGCACGGGACAAGGTGACCTGTTCCTCGCCGACGACGCGAGCGAGGTCCAGGTGCTCTATCTGCAAGATGACGCGATCTCCGTCAACGGCAACAACGTGTTGGCCTTCAGCAGCTCGATCCAGTGGGACATCCACCGGATTCAGGCCCGTGGCGCGATGATGACCGGTGGCCTCTATAACGTCTCCCTGCGCGGGACTGGCTATGTCGCGGTGACGACGAAGGGCGATCCGGTGGCACTTGACGTGGCCAGCGCCCCCACGTTCGGTGATGCCCAGGCCGTTGTCTTGTGGACAGCGGGAGTGACGATGGACGTGCGCGTCGACACCGGCGGCATCGGCTCGATGTTGCGCGGCGGGAGCGGCGAAACCCTGCAGATGGCCTTCGGCGGCCAGGGCTACGTCGTCGTCCAGCCGAGCGAGTCGGTCGTCGATGGCAGCCACCAGAACGCGGGCGGCGGCGGGAGTTCGGGCGGAATGCTCGGTCAGATCCTCGGCTGAGCGATCCGCGCGCGCCCACAGAGTCCACCCTCGACTCAGTGACGCTGGACGGACTCGACCCTGGACCGGCTCGCGGGCGTCCCGGCAGACCCGCCGGGACGCCCGCGACTGCTTAGCAGCCAACGCCAGCGGCCACTCAG
>CAZACX010000084.1:4754-6992 GCA_964483685.1 uncultured Intrasporangiaceae bacterium | reverse complement strand
ACTTCTCGCTCGTCAAGTTCAAGAAGCTCGTCGGTGGCGGCTCGATGCAGATCGTCAACCTCACCATCCCGCGCGCCCTGCGCAAGTTGGGGTACGCGGAAGAGACCGTCGAAGCCATCGTCGAGTACATCGCCGACAAGGGCCACGTCGTCGACGCACCTGGGCTCAAGCAGGAGCACTACGACATCTTCGACACGGCGATGGGCGAGCGGGCGATTCCCCCGATGGGTCACGTGCGGATGATGGCTGCGGTGCAGCCGTTCCTTTCCGGCGCAATCTCCAAGACGGTCAACCTGCCCGAGTCCGCAACCGTTGAAGAGATCGAGAACGTCTACCTCCAGGGGTGGAAGCTCGGGTTGAAGGCGCTGGCCGTCTACCGCGACAATTGCAAGGTGGGGCAGCCACTGTCAGACGGGGGTTCGACCGCCAAGGATGCGGCCGCGGACAAGGCCGCCGTGGCGGCGGCGCCCGCCGTCGTCGAGAAGGTTGTCTACCGCCCGACTCGCGAGCGGCTGCCCAAGCGGCGCTCCTCCGAAACCATTTCGTTCACGGTCGGCGGCGCCGAGGGTTACCTCACCGCGGGCACGTATGACGATGGCCGTCTTGGCGAGTTGTTCCTCAAGTTCGGCAAGCAGGGCTCGACCCTCGCCGGTGTCATGGATGCCTTCTCGATCGCGATCTCGGTCGCCCTGCAGTATGGGGTTCCGCTGGAGACCTACGTGGAGAAGTTCACCAACATGCGCTTCGAGCCGGCGGGCATCACGGACGACCCGGACGTGCGGATGGCGCAGTCGCTCATGGACTACGTGTTCCGCCGGTTGGCGCTGGACTACATGGAATTCGACACCCGCTCGTTCATGGGCATCCACACCGCACAGGAGCGAGCCCACCAGCTCGAGACTGGCTCCTATGCGATGAGCGTCGACGGCGAGTCCGACGAAGAGATCGAGGACGAGATCGAGTCGTTCAGCCAGGGAGTTGGCGCCGCGACGAAGCGGATCGACCGCGTGGACGAGGCCGAGCACAAGCTCGACGCGACCCAGTTCCATTCGGGCGCCGGCGCCGCCTCCGCGCGCGAAGTTTCCGGGGAAATCCACTCTTCTCAGGACCTGCTCGCGAAGTTCCACGGCAAGACAGCGGATGCGCCGATGTGCATGACCTGCGGGACAAAGATGCGTCCCGCCGGCTCGTGCTACGTCTGCGAAGGTTGCGGGAGCACCTCTGGTTGTAGCTGACGCACGTCCGGTTGTCGCCGGGGCAGGGTCACTCTTCGGGGTGACCTTGCCGCGGCGGTGGCTTTTGCCCGCGGCGGTGACTCTTGCCCGCGGCGGGAGTCGTCCAGACGACACTCAGGCCCCGCACCCGTCCGGAGGGCGTCGTTGCAGGAGAATGTGAGCGTGACGGACGGAACCCTGCATTGGCCGTTTCCCATCGACAACGTCGAGGAGCTACGCGCCCACGAGGTCAGCTACGCGAGCCTGGCCGCGTCGGTCCGAGAACTCGTCGACGCCTGTGTGCGCACGAGGGTTTCGCCTGACGACGCAGCCCTCGTCGAGGGGCGCGTCCGGGCGCTCACTCAGGAGCTTCTCGCCACCTCGCAAGCGGGGCCGATCGGTCTTGAGCCCTGTTCCGATGGCAGGCTGCGCGGCCACGCCAACCCGGTGATCGGGGCGCGCAACCCCTGTGCCCCACCCCTGACGATCGTCCGTGACGCGCAGTCCCCACCGGGAGCCCCCGAGGGAGCCGTCACCGCGTCCAGCTCCTTCGAACTCGGCGCCCCCTATGAGGGCCCGCCCGGGCATGTCCATGGCGGCATGGTTGCGATGATTCTCGACCAGGTTCTCGGGACCCTCCCGGCGATGACGGGGTCACCGGGGATGACGGCTTACCTCAACTTGACCTACCGACGGCCGACCCCGCTCGGACAGTTGTCCGCGCGCGGCTGGGTCGAATCGAAGGACGGCTGGAAGACCTTTGTAAAGGGCGAAATGTGCGACGCCGAGGGCAACGTCACGGTGGCGGCCGATGCGCTGTTCATCGTGCCCAAGATCGCCAGGGGACTGTTCAGTCTGCCCATGAGCGACGCCGCCGACTTCGAACCGCCAACTGAGGCGCCGCCGCAGGAGCAGAGCCCCCGCTGATTTCGGCTGACTCCGATTGGGTCAGACCCCGCTGTCTGGGGTTCACCCGGCGCACCGGGATTCACCCCCGGGCGGGTCGCTGATCGGTGCACCGCGA
>CAZACX010000084.1:0-4654 GCA_964483685.1 uncultured Intrasporangiaceae bacterium | reverse complement strand
GGCCAACTGTGGGCGTTCAGCCCCGAGGGTGGAGTCCGAACCGTGGCCGGGATAGAACCAGGTGTCGTCGTCGAAACGAGCGAAGACCCGCTCGGTGACATCGGCATACAACGCCTCGAAGCTCTGCCCAGCCATTGTTGTGTTCCCGAGCCCGCCGGGAAAGAGGGAGTCCCCGGTGAACAGGTGCGTGCCGCCGCTCGGGTCGGCATAGGCCAACGCCACGGAACCAGGCGTGTGCCCCCGCAGGGCGAGCACGTCCAGGGTGATGCCGTCGACCTCGACCCGGTCCCCTTGCCCGAGACGGACATCGGGTGCGAGCGGCAGCGCATCGGCGTCCTCGGCGCCGGCATACGTGGTCGGGCCAAACTGTTGGGTCACCTCGATCAGGGCCCGGGTGTGATCCCAGTGCTGATGGGTCGTGATCAACGCGTCGAGGCGACCGGTGCCCTCGGCGACGAGTTCACCGATCCGATGGGCGTCGTCGGCGGCGTCAATGAGGATCTGGGCGCCGCTGGTGGTGGACGTCAGCAGGTACACGTTGTTGTGCATCGCGGAGACGGACATCTTGCGGATCGTCATCCCGGGCAAGCGGCGCACCGTCGATGGTCCGCCGGGGACGACCACCGGGTCATAGGGGGCCTCGTCGGGGCGGGGCAGGTCAAGCGGAGCGTTCATTTGGATCTTCTTCCTAAGCTCGATCGCTGCGTGCGCGTATGGCCAGTGTCGCCCGGGAGCGGGCTCGGTCAGGACCCTTGCGGGAGGTCCGGCAGTGGGTCCGCAGTCAGTTCGGTCGCCGAACCCCTCGCCAACCACAGCAGCAGTGCCGCGGGGCTCCCCGACACGACGGGGCCACCGACACCCACAACGAGATCGGGGTGACCGTCGGGGCGCAGCACGAGGGGCGGCGCCGCAGCATTCTCGGCGAGGCGGTCCACCTCGTCGCGAAGGAACTCCACCACCAAGGCCGGTTCGACGTCGTCGAAGGTGAAGCCCGCGTCGAGGTCGACGTGGTGATAGACGACCTCGCGCAGACGCAGCGTCGGCAGCGCGGTGGCGGGAATCCGCTGGCCGCCCCGCATCTCGACCCACTCGCTTACTGCGTGAGAGCGGAGGCGTCCCAGGGATGGCGCGAGAGCCTCGGCGCTCGCGGACACGTCCGCGACGAGGTCATCGAGTGGGCGGCGCGCGCCCGCCTCGATTTCCGCATTCCGCCCCGCGGTTCCCCCCGGGTACATCGGCACGGGCACTCCGGTCAGGGCCCCCTGCGCAAGCCGGGCGAGGGCGTCCGCGTTGCGCGCCACGTGGGTCAGGACATGCCCGCGTGACCACCCCGGGCAGAGGCTGGCTGCGTCGATGTGCTCGAGCGTTCGGGCCGTCGCAAGCAAGGCGGCCGTATGCCGCCCCAGCGCCTCGGTGAGGTCCGGCGCCTCCGCTGCGGCGTTGTCGGGGGCGTTCATCCGGCCGCCCGAACTCGACGAACGGCGGCCTTCTTTGCGGCGGGCGACTTTGCCGGCGCAGTTGCGGAGGTCCTGGTCGTCCCGGAAGCCGTGCCGGAAGTCGTCCCGGTCGCCGCGGAAGTCGTGGCGGAAGTTGTCGCGCCGGCGGCCTTCTTCGCGCCGGTGGCCTTCCTCGCGGCGGTCGCCCCGGAAGTCGTGGCGGCACCGGCCTTGGCGGGCTCCGGGCGACGGGTGGCCTTGGCGAGCGTGGCGGCGAGGAACCGTCCGGTGTGGCTGTCGGGGTGGCTGGCCACATCCTCGGGCGTTCCCTCGGCGATGATCCGCCCGCCACCCGACCCGCCCTCGGGGCCCATGTCGATGATCCAGTCGGCGTTCTTGATGACGTCGAGGTTGTGCTCAATGACGATGACGGTGTTGCCCTTGTCGACAAGGCCCTGCAAGACGATCAACAGCTTGCGGATGTCCTCGAAGTGCAGGCCGGTGGTCGGCTCGTCGAGGACATAGATCGTCCGCCCGGTCGAACGTTTCTGCAACTCGCTCGCGAGCTTGACCCGCTGGGCCTCGCCACCGGAGAGGGTGGGCGCGGGCTGACCGAGCCGGACATACCCAAGGCCGACGGCGTTGAGGGTCGTCATGTGGCGGGCGATGGCGGGCACCGCGGCGAAGAAGTCCTCGGCCTCCTCGATCGGCATCTCGAGAATGTCGGCGATGGTCTTGCCCTTGAAGTGAACCTCAAGTGTCTCCCGGTTGTACCGCGCCCCGTGGCAGACCTCGCAGGGCACGTACACGTCAGGGAGGAAGTTCATCTCGATCCGGATGGTGCCGTCACCGGAGCAGTTGTCGCAACGCCCACCCTTGACGTTGAACGAGAACCGGCCCTGTTGATAGCCGCGAATCTTGGCCTCGGTCGTCGTCGCAAACAGTTTGCGGACATGGTCGAAGACGCCGGTGTAGGTCGCCGGATTCGAGCGTGGCGTGCGGCCAATCGGGCTCTGGTCGACGTGGACCACCTTGTCGAGGTGCTCAAGTCCGGTCACCGACTTGTGTCTGCCGGGCACGTGCCGGGCGCCGTTGAGCTTGTTGGCGAGGACGTTGTAGAGGATGTCGTTGACCAGGGTCGACTTGCCTGACCCGGACACGCCCGTCACGGCAACCAGGGTGCCCAGGGGGAAGGAGACCGACACGTCATCGAGGTTGTGTTCCTTGGCGCCGATGACGCGCACCATGCGGTCCTTGCTCACGGGACGCCGGGCCAACGGCATCGGGATCTCTCGGCGGCCGGAGAGGTACTGGCCGGTGAGGGACGTCGGGTGGGTGAGCAGGTCGGCGACGGACCCCGAGTGGACGACGTGCCCGCCATGCTCACCGGCGCCGGGACCGATGTCGACGATCCAATCGGCGGTGGCAATCGTGTCCTCGTCATGCTCGACGACGATGAGGGTGTTGCCGAGGTCGCGGAGGCGTTCCAGGGTTTCGATGAGCCGGTGGTTGTCGCGCTGATGAAGCCCGATCGAGGGCTCGTCGAGGACGTAGAGGACCCCGACGAGTCCGGAGCCGATCTGGGTGGCCAACCGAATCCGTTGCGCCTCGCCCCCGGAGAGCGTCCCGGCGGGACGGTCGAGTGAGAGGTAGTCGAGCCCGACATCGAGGAGGAACCCGAGTCGGGCGTCGATCTCCTTGATGACGCGCTCGGCGATCTGTTGTTCCCGGTCGGTGAACTCGACGCCGGCGAGGAATCGGGAGGCCTCGTCGATCGACAGGCCGGAGACCGCCGAAATGCTGCGCCCGCCGATGGTCACGGCAAGCGACTCCGGCTTGAGGCGCGCACCGCGACACGCGGGGCAGGGCACCTCCCGCATGTACCCCTCATACCGCTCGCGGCTCCACTCGGACTCCGTCTCCTTGTGGCGGCGCCGGACGAACGGGACGGCACCTTCAAACCCGGTGCTGTATGAGCGATCGCGCCCGTAGCGGTTTTGGTAGCGCACATGGACCTTGAAGTTCTCGCCATAGAGCACGGCATCCTTGGCGCGCTGGGGGAGCGCGACATACGGGACGTCCATCGAGAAGGTGAGGTCCTCGGCCAGGGCGGTCAGCACCCGCTGGAAGTATTCGGCGGAACCGCTGCCCGATCCCCAGGGCGCGATCGCCCCCTGGGCCAGGGACAGGTCTTCGTCGGGGACGATGAGCTCCGGGTCGACCTCAAGCTCGGTGCCGATGCCGGTGCACACGGTGCAGGCCCCGAACGGGCTGTTGAACGAGAACGACCGCGGCTCCACCTCGTCCATCGTCAACGGGTGGTCGTTCGGGCAGGCGAGCCGCTCGGAGTAGCGTCGCTCCCGGTGCGGGTCGTCGCTCGGCAGGTCGACGAACTCGATGACGGCGAGTCCGCCCGCCAGCAGCAGCGCCGTTTCGACGGAGTCGGTCAGGCGACGCTTCGCCGTGCGCCCCGCGTCAGAGCTCGAGTCCTTGGCGACAAGCCGGTCGATGACCACGTCAATGGTGTGTTTGACCTGCTTTTGCAGTTTGGGCGGGTCGGTGAGGGTGACCACCTCGCCATCGACGCGGGCGCGTGCATACCCCTTGCTTTGGAGCTCCGTGAAGAGATCGACAAACTCCCCCTTGCGGGCACGGACGACGGGCGCGAGCACCTGGAAGCGGGTGCCGTCCGGCAGTTCAAGGAGGCGGTCGACGATCTGCTGCGGGCTTTGCCGCGTGATCGGCTCCCCGCAGGTCGGGCAGTGCGCGCGGCCGGCCCGGGCAAAGAGCAGCCGCAGGTAGTCGTAGACCTCAGTGATCGTGCCGACCGTTGAGCGGGGGTTGCGGTTCGTCGACTTCTGATCGATGGACACCGCGGGGGAGAGTCCCTCGATGAAGTCGACATCCGGCTTGTCCATCTGGCCAAGGAACTGGCGGGCGTACGCGGAGAGCGACTCGACATACCGGCGCTGGCCCTCGGCAAAGATCGTGTCGAAGGCAAGCGACGACTTGCCCGAACCGGAGAGCCCGGTGAACACGACGAGCGCGTCCCGGGGTAACTCGACAGAGATGTCTTTGAGGTTGTGCTCCCGGGCGCCACGAATGACCAAGTGGTCGTGCTGGCGATGCGGCGGGGAGGCCTCGGTGGGGGCGTTCGACGTCACGCGGGCCATCGTATGTGCCCCCACCGACAGCCCTCGCAACCTGCCGACGGCTGG
>CAZACX010000083.1:0-7383 GCA_964483685.1 uncultured Intrasporangiaceae bacterium | reverse complement strand
TAGCTCCCGGCCGGGATGACCAGCGCCTGACCAGCAAAGATCTGTGTGGACGCGAGCTTGTTGGCGCGCTGGATGCGCACGACGCCCTGATGAACGGCCAAATCCGGCCACGCCGCGACGGCCAACTCGGACAGGGTCTGTCCCGGCTGGACGACGATGTGTCGCCCTTGGCTCGCTCCAGATGCAGCGGCTCCCGGCCCGCTCACCACGAGGGTGAGGACCGCTGCTAACAGCAGGGCCACCGTCACGGTCATCGCCAGGCGACCGGCTCGGGTCAGCCGCACGGCCACCCCCTCCCGGGCCTGGGACCACTCCTCGGCGTGCGCCCCCTCGGTCGGCGGGACGAGCGTCAAGTGGGTCGCGCGGCCACGCGCGGGCCCGGGGCGAGCCGTCCCTGCGACCCAGACACCCGTCCCGCCACTGCCACACCCCTGCAGGGCAATTGCTGCACCCATGACGCTTCTCCTTCGGTCCCTATCGAAGCTTTGTTCGATAGTACATCTGTACGATGTCTAGCACAACTGTTCGAGAAGGTTCAAGACACGCTCGAACAGTTGTTTGAAGTTGACTTCGGCTCCGCCTAAGCTGCAAGAGCGATGGCGGGAGCCTGACAGGGCCCACCGACAACCCTCGATCGAAGGCAGGGACATGAGCGACGAGCGCGATCCGGACAGCACGGCAGCGGTGCATCACCTCCCCGAGCGCCACGCGGGCGACGGGCTAACCGTGCGGCAGCGCCGTGTCCTCGAGGTCATCCGCAACTCCGTGGACCGGCGCGGCTATCCGCCGAGCATGCGCGAAATCGGCGAGGCAGTCGGGCTCACCTCCCCGAGTTCGGTGGCCCACCAACTCGCCGCCCTCGAGCGCAAGGGCTACGTGCGCCGAGACCCCAACCGCCCCCGGGCCATTGAGGTGCTCTCTCCCGACGCGCCGGCCGACCAGCGTGGTTATCGCGGTATGCCGCTCGGAGACGAGAACCATGACGAGACCGGGAGCGGGGACGCCCTGCCCACGCCGTCGTTCGTCCCCGTCCTGGGACGGATCGCCGCCGGTACCCCGATTCTGGCCGAGGAGGTCGTCGAGGATGTCTTCCCGCTGCCCCGGCAACTCGTCGGCGAGGGTCCGCTCTTCCTGCTGCGCGTGGTCGGTGACTCGATGATCGATGCCGCAATCTGCGACGGTGACTGGGTCGTGGTGCGTCAGCAACCGACCGCCGAGAACGGCGACGTCGTCGCGGCGATGCTCGATAACGAGGCCACCGTCAAGACGTTCAAGCGCCGCGACGGCAAGGTCTGGCTGTTGCCGCACAACCCCCAGTTCTCGCCGATCGACGGCGACCACGCCACCATTCTCGGCAAGGTCACCGCGGTCCTGCGGCGCCTCTAAGCGAAGGGCTCACTCCGCGTTAGCGAACCTCGATGGTGAACGCGCCCTGGGCGGCGAGCACCTGCCGGTAGTGCTCCCTTTGAGCAACCGTCGGCTCGACGAGCGCCAGGTGCGTGGGCCGCACCCCGTGCGGGCGAAAGCCGAGGACGACGATCCGCATCCGCGGATCGACCTGAGCCAACCACGCCCCCGTCTCGGCCAGCAGTTCATCGGAGTCATTGATCCCCGGAATGAGCAGCAGCCGCACCTCATGGAGTTTCCCGAGATCGGCGAGCAACGAGATTGCGGCGAGGGTCGCGTCGTTGGGGCTGCCGGTGATCCGGCGATGAATCTGCGGGTCGAGGCATTTGAGGTCGATCATCGCCCCGTCAAAGAACGGCGCGAGGCCGCGCCAGGTGGACGTGGGCGCATCACCATTGGAATCGATGAACAGGGTCAGGTGCGCGGTCGCCGCGTCCGCTCTTGCGGCACGAAAGAGGGCCGCAACGAACCCGGCCTGCATCGTCGCTTCGCCACCACTGACCGTCACCCCGGAGAGGAAGGGTGCCGCGACCCGAATCCGGTCGAGGACGGCGGCGACGTCAACATCGCGCACCTTGGGCGTCGAGTCATGGGGGCAGGCGGATAGGCAGGCATCCTCGCCACCACAGCGTGCTTCGTCCCAGCGCACGTGTCCCGCGACGTCCAGGGAGAGTGCTCCGGACGGACATACGGGCAGGCACAAGCCGCAGTCAATGCACGGGTTGATGGTGTGCGGGTTATGGCAGGCCGCGCAATTGAACGTGCAGCCCTGGAGGAACACGACGAACCGATTTCCCGGTCCGTCCACGGACGAGAAGGTGATCGTGTCGGTGACTTGGCCCCGAGTGAGCTCAGCCACCCGCGGAGAGCTCCGCGGCGGCGACCCGCTTCACCGCCCGCTGGGTCAGGTCACACGCGGACAGCGCCCCGGCGGCGAGGAAGTCGCTGCCATGCCGCGCGCCGTGCTCCTCGATGCCGACGAGGTCGCTCTTGCGCACGAGGTAACCAGTGATCCGGATGAACTCGTTGGAGTCAACGTTGAAGGTGAAGTCGCGCATGCCGACGGTGAACGCGCCCCGGATGATGTCGACGACCGCCTGCGGGTTGCCCAGGGCCGTGTCGTCAACGTGGAAGATGTCGCTGACCCCCGACGCAAAGTGGCGATGGTTGGGCGCGCACGCGAGGATGTGCTCCAGCATCGGCGGCTCGTCCCCGACCGGAATCCGGGTGCCCGCGGTGGTGCCGACATCGAGATCAATCCCGCTCTGCGAGTGCAGGTAAGCGCGGCCACGGCCGCCCTCGCAATACGGCAACTCCCGGGCGGCGACGAGCTCCGCGACCCGCTCAACGAGCCGCCAGGCCGCCCGGTTGGCCACCTCATCGTGTCCGTAGCGTCCCGCCACCGCGTCTTGGGCAAGGAGCAGCTCGATCGCCTCGGCGAGGCCAAAGATCCCGAACATCGCCGAGAACCGCTCCCGGGCGATCAGCCCCTCGTCGACGAGCCAGCTGTGCGCGAAGTACTCCTGGTCCTCGACGAGAGAGCGCACCCGCGCCTCGATAAGCTCAGCGGTCAGCTCAACAAAGACCGGCAAGGTCGTCGCGAGAAAACTCTCCAGCCCGCCCGTATGCCGCCGCGCCGCCTCCTTGAGGTTGAGGCGCACCAGCGTATGGGCGCCCCCGCCCACCTTGAGGGAGTTGTAGCAACTCACGCTCGCGTAGGCCGGCCCGTGGTCGCCGACCATCATCGGGTGGTTGACGAAGTGCGGTTTGCCGGTCTCGAAGACGGTGCGCACCCCCGCCTCGATCACGCTGTCGGGCGTCAGGTCCGGGTCGACCCGCAACGTGATGTTGGGGACAATCTGACGCAGTGATCGCTCGACCCGAAGAATCGACCGGAGCACTCGGCCGTCGCGGGGCCCGAGGTCGGTGTGCACGAAGGCATCGGGGAGCAGCCGGTCAAGCTGGATCCAAAACAGCCGCAAAGCAGCATCGAGCTCGTCGTCGCTGACGTCGGCAACGAAGGGTTCCAGCAGCGTGTCGAGGTCACCGAGATACACCGGATAGGTCGTCACCGACGGGACGTGCCCATAGGCGATCGTCAGAACGGACAAGGCCTCAGCCAGGGTATGCGGCGGCTCAAGCTCGAGGTGGGCGCTCCCGTTGCGCAGCAAGGTGGCGTAGTCGGGCAGAACATAGCGAGGCGCGAAGGGCCGGTTGCCCTCAAACATGTCGCAGATGACCCGTTTGTCGAGGGCTTCCCGGCAGGCCTGCGAGAGCGTCGGATAAGGCATCGCGCTCACGGCGAGACCCGCCAACCTCCGCAGCCGTTGGTCATAGGTGAGCGTCGAGGCGGTCAAAACCTCCTCGACACGCGTGCGGAACTCGGTCATCTCCACGGCTTCGACGCTACTCCCCCGCACTGACAACGCGGACGTCCGGGCACACCACCGACCGTGTTGCCTTTCCACGGATTTCCATAACGCCGAGTTATATGATCTGGCGGTGATCGATGCGGCCGGCCTGCGGGTGATGCGCGCCATTGCCCAGGAGGGCAGCTTCACGGGGGCGGCCCTCGCGCTCGGCTACTCCCAGCCCGCCGTCTCCCAAATGGTGCGCCGATTGGAGCAACGCACCGGGACGGTCCTCGTCGATCGGGTTGGGCGCTCGGTGCGCCTCACCGAGGCCGGGTCAGTCCTGGCCCGCCATGCGAGCGCGGTCCTCGGCGCGTTGGACGCTGCCGAGGAGGAAGTTGCCGCGATCGCGGGTCTTCGGGCCGGGCGGGTCCGGCTGGCGGCCTTTCCCTCAGCCTCGGCCACCCTCGTTCCCAAGGCATTGGCCCTGGTCAAGGCCCGATTCCCCGACATTCGGGTCACGTTCACTGAGGCTGAGCCGCCCGAGTCCTTGGCCGCGTTGAGGGCGGGTGAGTGTGACCTCGCCGTGGCGTTCTCCTACGCGGGGACCGATCTTGGCCGCGGCGAGGAGGACCTCGACGCCTTTGTCACGCGCCATTTGCTGGATGACGAGGTCTTGCTTGCTCTCTCGCCAAACCACCCGCTCGCGCACGCAGACGTCGTGGACATCGCCGAACTCAAGAACGAGCAGTGGATCGCCGGGTGCCCCCGCTGTCGGGGCCACCTCCTTGAGATGTGTCGCCAGGGCGGCTTTGCCCCCGAGGTCGCCTTCGAGACCGAGGATTACGTTGCCGTCCAGGGTCTCGTCGCCGCGGGTCTCGGCGTCGCCTTGATCCCCGATCTCATTTTGCGCACGACGCACCATCCGGACGTCGTGACCCGGCAGGTGCGGCCCGCGTCCCGTCGCGCCATCATCGCCGTAACGACGGCGGATCTACAACGAGTCCCCGCAGTGGCGGCCACCCTGGATGCCCTCTGCGAGGTGGGCCGCTCCCCTGACCTGTTGCCGAGGTTCCCCGCTTCGGATGAGCGCGCGGCCCTCGTCGAGCACCCCTTGGACTACCACCTCTGAGCGAACACGGTCCGCTACCGCCGCGAACGGACCATCACCGCACCGTCCGACATCCACAGCGCGATGTCTCCGCGCTGATCGGTGCGCAAGACGGTGGCCCCTATCCGGGCAAGCGCCGCAAGATGGGCGGCACTCGGGTGTCCGTAGTCGTTGTCGGCACCCACGCTAATGACGGCTGCCCGCGCCGAGATCGCGTCCATCAGCTGCGGGTCAAGGTTGCTCGACCCATGGTGCGGGCTCTTGAACACGTCGTATCGGCCGACCCGCTCAAGCATCGCTGGTTGCTGACGGAACATCAGCAAGAGGGCATGCGCGGCCTCACGCTCAATGTCGCCCGTCAGCAACGCGTCGAGGTCGCCGATCGTGACGTCGAGAACCACGCTGCCGTTGTTCGGGATGGATCCCTCATGGATCGTCCGGGCGGGCCACCACACGTCGGCGCGGAGGGCTCCGAACGTCAAACGCTGCCCCGCAGCGAGCTCGGCGACGGGTACCTGCGCGCCCTGCGCCTGCGCGAGGATCTGCGCGACTTGTTGCGGCGGATCTCGGACGCCCGTGACAAGGATGCGCGCAACGCGGCGGCCGCTCAGGACACCGGGCAACCCGTCGACGTGATCGGCGTGGAAGTGCGTGAGGATGACGGCGTCGATCCGGGTGACGCCAAGACGGCGCAGGCAATGATCGACCAGTCCCGGCTCCGGTCCGGCGTCAACCACGACCCCCGACGAGGGGCCCGTCCGCAGGACCAGTGCGTCACCCTGACCGACGTCGCAGGCGACGAGTTGCCACCCCGGGGGCGGCCAGCTCGCGAACCCGATAGGCCACGTCAGCGCCACGACGAGGAGCCCCACCAGTCCGAATTGGGTCGGGCGGCGACGCAACTCCCACCAGAGGCGCGGACCGACTGCCATACCAAATGCCGTGGTGATCGCGAGCAGCCAGGCCCCGCGGGGGCCGTCGGGCCAGGGCGCATTGCCCCAGGGCTGCCCGGCGAGGCGGTGGGCGACCGCGGCGATCAGCCAGGCCGGCCCTCCTGGGAGCCAGGCGAGGTGGGCGGCCAGCCACGGCCAAACAGACCCCAGCAGTGCTAAACCAGCTCCCCCGATCGTCACGGGAGCAACGAGTGGCGCCGTCAGGAGATTCGCGGGAAGGCTGACAATGCTCACCGTGCCCTGGAGGAGGACGATGACCGGCCCGCACGTCGCTTGGGCCGCCACCGGGATGACGAGGGGCGTCGCCAACCAGCCCGCCCGTGTCGGCAGCACCCGTCGCAACCGTTCCCCCCATGGCCGCACGAAGATGAGCAGACCCAAGGTGGCCAGCGCGGAGAGCACGAAGCCGTAGCTGCGGGACAGCCAGGGGTCGATGACGAGCAGCACGATGATGGCCCCGGCGAGCGCGGGCGGACCGGCCGCTCGGGTCGAACGGCTCAGCCCAATCAGACCGATTGCCCCCATCGTGGCGGCCCGGATCACGCTCGGTTCGGGTCGCGCGACAATGACGAAGAAGGCCAATCCCGCGAGCAGGAGCCAGGGTCGCCAGCGGCGTGGGCAGCCAATCCCGCGCAGCAGGCCCGCGAGCGCGGCGAGAATGAGGGAGCAGTTCGCCCCGCTGACCGCCGAGAGGTGGGTCAGTCCGGTGGCGCGCATGTCTTCGGTGAGGCTCTCGGGGGTCGCCGAGGTATCACCGAGGACGAGGGCCGGGACCAGCCCTCGGGAGTCTTCCGGGAGGCCAGTGACGGCATCACGTAATGCCCCGCGCACATGGTCCGCGACCGCCAGCAGGGCCCCCCGGTCAGCTTGGCGCGTTGGCGGCCCGAGCGCGCTCGCCTGGGCAACGACCCCCTCGCCGGGCTCGGCCACGCGTAGCCGCACGACGGCGGTGATCTGATCACGCCACCCGAGATCCCGCCACGCCGAGTCCCCGGTGACGAGGATGGGAGCCGAGACCCGCGTCCGCAGCCCGCGCCCGACGGCGGAGTCGAGGTGGACCCGAACGAGCACTCGGTCCGAGCCGAAGCCGGTGAGCAGGATTGGCTCGGTGGCCACCCGACCGGTCACGGTGACGACTCCACGCGCCTGCGCCCAGCCGGTGAGCGGCCCCGCCCGCCTGCTCGACTCGTGGGCGACCGAGGCGACCAGACCCATCCCGACCGCGAGGAGCACGCCGGCGCTCAGCAGCGCGACCCCGGAACGACGGCCATGGCGCGGACGGCCGAGGTAGGCCGTGAACACCCCCACGACAATCACCACGCTCGCGAGGGCCGCGCGCGCCCCGATTGAGGTGCCCAGGGTCCCAGCGACGACGGCCCACATCACCAGGGCGGGCCACAATAGCCGCAGGTCCAGGGCCCGCGGGTGAGCAGGCGGCGAACGTTCATAATCGGGGGCGATCCGGCGTGCGACCTGGTGGGCATCCACGACGACCCGCCCATCGCGGGTCACTCGCGCCTCCCCTGCGGGCCGAACCACCCCCCTCACCCGCCCTTCCCCG
>CAZACX010000082.1:0-7565 GCA_964483685.1 uncultured Intrasporangiaceae bacterium | reverse complement strand
CCGCCGACCTTCCGATTTTCAGTCGGACGCTCGTACCAACTGAGCTACCTGGCCGGGCTCAGGAACTATACCCCAACCCGGCCGCCGACCTCGGAGGTCTCCACCGTGGACGTCAGTCGTCGCTGGTGTCGGCTAAGCGCCGGTCCGCAGCGGTACCAGCGGTCGTCTCGGCTGCGGGAGTGAACGCCAGGCGCTCCTCCCGGTGGGATCGCTCCCGCCCGGCGCCCGCGTCGAGTGGGGCCGGCAGGTCTGGAATCGGATGGGTGCGCGCCCAGGTGAGATAGGCCTCCTCGGCCACCGGGAGCGTGGGAAAGAGCATGTCCTCGCCAATCAGGTCGACGACACCGGCCCGCCGCAGCGGCTGGTAGAGGTCCTGCCGCAAGCGCACGAGGCCGAGCTTGACCCCTTGGGCGGCGATGTCGGCATACAAGTCCTTGAGGCCGTCGCACGCGGTGACGTCGACCTCGGTGTTGGCCTCGACGTTGAGCAAGAACCAGCGCGGCGGGGCCTCGGGGTAGGAGGCGAATTCCTTGTCGACCACCCACTGGGCGCGGTGACGCAGGTCGCCGACATTGGCAAAGAACAGCGGGGCCTCGTAGCGGTAGACGACGAGCCCGGGGATCGTCTCCGCCTCGGGGTAGTCGGCGACATCGTGCATCCCCGCGAGTCCAGGCACGCGGCCGAGGACGGCGTCGTGGGGTCGGGCGAGGCGCTGGGCCATCTCCAGGAGGCTGAGGGCGATGGCGACGCCAACGCCGACGAGAATGCCGAGGACCACGGTGCCGACGAGGGTGGCCAGCGCGAGGAGGACTTCGCGGCGCCGGAAGGACCAGAGCCGACGGAACTCGTTGACTTTGACGAGCTTGGACGCGGCATACAGGACGACGGCACCGAGCGAGGCTTGCGGGAGGTGTTCCATCAGGGGCCCGGCGACAAAGAGGATGAGGACGACGCACACGGCGGCCACGACGGAGTACATCTGGCTGCGGGCCCGGCCCGAGAGTGCGAGTGCGGTGCGTGAGCCCGAGGACGAGACCGGGAAGCCGCCGACGAGGCCGACGATCGCGTGCACGCCGCCGAGGGCGACGAGTTCCTGCTGGGGCTCGACGGCGCGTTCGCTGGGCCGCTCACCCTGGACTGGAGGTGCGGGGAACGCGCGTGCGGCGAGCATGTTGTCGCTGTAGGCCATGACGGCGACCCCGAGTGCGGGCAAGAGCAACGCTTGGAAGTCCGCGACCGAGACCATGGGGAAGTGCGGTGTCGGCAGGCCGCTGGGGATCGGGCCGACGACGGCGACACCTCGGGCGGTGAGGTCGAGCGTCACGGAGGCGATGGTGGCGCCCGCGACGGCGATGAGGGCGGCGGGCCACCTCGGCCGGATGAGGGTCACGACGAAGATGAGCGCGAGGGTGGCCACCCCGACATAGATGGTGACGGGATGGACCTCGCCCAGTTGCGAGGCGAAGGAGCGCACCTGGTCGGTGATGCTCTCGCTGCCGCTGACATGGGTGCCCGTGAGTTTGCCGAGTTGGCCGACGACCATGAGGACGGCGGCCCCGGCGAGGTAGCCGACGAGCAGCGGCTGGGACAACAAGTCGGAGATCACGCCGAGCCGGAACAACCGCGCGAGGAAACACCAGCCCGCGACGAGCAGGGACAGGGCGGCACCCAGCTCCGCGGCCCGAATCGGATCGCCGCCGGCTCCGACCTGGGAGACCGCAAACGCTGCCATGAGCGCGATGGTCGACTCGGGGCCGACGGACAGGACCCGGGAGCCGCCCATGAGCGCATAGACAACCAACGCGACGAGCGCCGTGTACAGGCCCACGACCGGCGCCACCCCAACGATCGCGGAATAGGCCATGACCTGAGGGACGAGGTATGCCGCGACGGCCAGCCCGGCGATCGCGTCGCGTCGCAGCCAGGCGCGTTGGTAGTGATGGGTGAGGTACGTCAGGCCAGGTGTCGACGCCTGGAAGGCCTTGACCACCCAGTTCTCGCCGACCGGATTGAGGTCGTAGTCGATCGCGCGGTGTCGGGCCAGGTTCCCGGTAGCCAGTTCGGCCACCGGGTCCGCTCCACCGGCGACATCCGGGTGCTCGGCGAACGTGCCGCCCGGCAGTGGCTCCCGGCGCGCAAAGGGAGCCACGATGCTCGAGAGGACCGGCGTGGTGGCGGCCCTTGGCGGGGTCGCGCCGGTTGGCGGGGTCGCGCCGGTTGGCGGGGTCGCGCCGACAGGTTGCTGGTTTGCTCGGGGGCGCGGCTGGTCTGCTCGGGGGCGCCGCGCAGCCGCGCGAGCCCGTCGTCGGGGTTTGTTGGTCACCGATCCTCCGCCACCACAGTCGGCCGCCCACACGGGCGTTCACCGGACGTTCACTATTTGTTCACCGGAATCTACTGCCCGGCGCACCTGGGGGCGCAACCCGGCGGGAGCAATTCGTCCGTTCCGTGATGCGGCGAAACCCCAGTGAGGCGGCGAACTCCCCAGTGAACCGAACGAAATCCCCCCTGAAACAGCGAAATCCGCCGTGAAACGGAAAAATCCCCGGGACCGTTGTGGTCCAGGGGAGCTTGCCTGATTCTTGGTGCCGAGTGATGCTGGCGACCCCGACGGGACTCGAACCCGCGACCTCCGCCGTGACAGGGCGGCGCGCTAACCAACTGCGCTACGGGGCCTCGTTGTGACACGAAGCCGTGTGTATCCCCAACGGGATTCGAACCCGTGCTGCCGCCGTGAAAGGGCGGAGTCCTGGGCCGCTAGACGATGGGGACCCGATCCCAGATCGGAACCCCAGGTCAGCCAGCAAGCCGAGGCTTCGGATCCGTCGAGGACTCGGAAAGCATAGGGCTCCGTCCGCGGATCACCAAAACGCACCCGCCCAGCGGCGTCGGGATTCGCCCGAGCCCTCGCGGGTCACCGGCCCGGACGCGCCCAGTCGAGCAGCCGTTGCGCCGACCACGTTGTCACGATGCGCTCGGCCGGTATGCCCAGTCGTTGGGCCCGCGCGCACCCGTGCGCCTTCATGTCGAGTTGCCCCGGGGCGTGTGCGTCGGAGTCGATGGCAAAGAGGCAGCCGAGGTCCAGGGCGAGCCGAATCAACGCATCCGGCGGGTCGCACCGCTCGGGGCGCGAGTTTATCTCGACGGCGACGCCGTTCGCTGCGCACTCGGTGAACACCGCCTCGGCGTCGAATTCGCTTTGGGGACGCGTCCCCCTCGACCCGGTGACCAATTGACCCGTGCAGTGGCCCAGGACGTTGACCCGGGGATTGCGCACCGCGGCAACCATGCGCCGCGTCATCGGGGCCGCCGTCATCCGCAACTTGGAGTGGACGCTCGCGACGACGAGATCGAGCTGGTCGAGCATCGCGGTGCTCTGATCGAGCCCACCGTCGTCGAGGATGTCCACCTCGATGCCCTTTAACAGCTGGAAGGACCCGCCGAGCGAGGTGTTGATCGCGTCGACGAGGGAGAGTTGGCGCGCTAGTCGTTCCGCGGTGAGCCCATTGGCCACCCGCAGTTGCGGTGAGTGGTCGGTCAGGACCAGCCAGTCGTGGCCGGTTTCGACGGCCGCCAACACCATCTCCTCGATCGGGGAACCCCCATCCGACCAGTTCGAGTGGCTGTGGCAATCACCGGCGAGCGCGGCATACAGCTCCTGGCCGTCCTCCTCCAGCGGCAACCCGGCCTTCGCCGACAGGGTCGCGAGATAGCTCGGCACAACGCCGTCCAGCGCCTCGCCGATGACGCCCGCCGAGGAGGAGCCGATGCCCGGGAGGTCCTGCAAAGTCCCGGCCGTATGCCGCTGCGCAAGTTCTCCTGGGCCGAGCGTGGCGATCGTTGCGGCGGCCTTGCGGAACGCCTCGACGCGATAGGACCCGGCGCGGGTGCGTTCGAGGAGAAACGCGATGCGCCGCAACGCCGCCGTGGGCTCGAGCGGCCCGGACAGTGGGGGGAGGAGGGCGACCACTAGTGCTTGAACTGCTGCTTGATGATGGCGTCCCAGACGCGGTCACCGCCGAGGCGGCGGGCGTGGACGAGCGTGCGTGCGGCCGGCGTGACGAGGTAGCGCGCTCGCGGGCTCGCCGATTCGACGGCCTTGAGCAGGACCCGTGCGACGGCTTCGGGCCCGACGGACATGAGGGGGCTCGCATAAGCCCCGCCGTTGACGCGCTCGACCGCGGTGACGAGGTCGGCGTAGGGCGAGCTGGGGTTGTCCACGGTGGGGGAGGCCTTGATGGTCTCCTCAAAGTTGGTGCGGATGGGGCCAGGTTCGATGAGGACGACGTCGACACCGAAGGAGCGCACTTCGTTGCGCAGGGCGTCGGTGATGCCCTCGACGGCGTACTTGGTCGCGTGGTAGTAGCCGCCGACCGGGAAGGCGACCCGGCCGCCCATCGAGCCGATATTGATGATGAGGCCGTCTGCGGCCGCGCGCATCCCGGGCAGGACGAGTTGAGTCAGGCGCGCCAAACCGAACACGTTGGTCTCGAACATTGCCCGGACGCGGTCCATCGGGACCTCCTCGATGGGGCCGTACTCGCCGTACCCGGCGTTGTTGATCAGCGTGCCGACGTGCCCGTGGCTCGCGGTGATCACCTCCACGGCGGCGACCATCGAGGCCTCGTCGGTGACGTCGAGGGACAGCGTGTGCGCTCCGGCGTCGGCGAGCCCGGTGAGGGTCTCGACCTGGCGCGCGGTGGCGTAGACGGTGTAGCCCGCCTTGAGGAGGAGTTCTGCGCTCGCCCGGCCGATGCCGGTCGAGCAGCCGGTGATGAGGACTGGGCTGCGCGACGTCATACCCAACAGTCTTTCGTATGTCGTGCCCGCGCGTCAGAGCAGGAGCTCACCAAGAGCGGCGAGCAGGCGGTCGACGTCGTCGTCATTTGTGTAGGGGGCCAGGCCGACCCGCACCCCACCGGCGTCTCCGAGACCGAGGTGCCGCGAGCATTCGAGGGCATAGAAGTTGCTGGCCGGGGCGTTGATGTTGCGCTCCGCGAGGGCGACTCTGAGGTCCTGGCTGTCCCATCCCTCGACCGTGAAGAGCAGGGTTGGCGTCCGGCTGCGGGCGTTGGAATAGACCCTGACGCCGGGCAGATCCCGCAGGGTCACCTCGAGGCGCCGGCGCAGGGCTTCCTCGTGGGCCCGGATCGACGCCATCGCGGCGACGAGGCGATCACGCCGACTGCCCGCCGCCGCCGGGGACAAGGAGGCGAGGAAGTCGACGGCGGCCGTGGTTCCCGCCATCAGCTCATAGGGGAGGGTGCCCAACTCGAACCGCTCCGGGATGGCGTCGGAGGAGGGGAGCAGCTTGTCGGGGTGCAGTTCCTCCCACCGGTGCGGCGCGGCGGCCACTACGCCGCAGTGCGGACCGAGGAACTTGTAGGGCGAGCATGCCCAAAAGTCGGCGCCGCTCGCGGGCACATCGACGCTCTCGTGGGCCGTTTCGTGGACGCCGTCGACATACACGAGCGCCGAGGTGCGGTCATGGACGAGGCGGGCGATGGCGGGAATGTCGGGCCGGGTGCCGATGAGGTTCCCGGCGGCGGTGACGGCGACGACGCGAGTGCGGTCGCAGAGATGGGTCGCGATGTCGTCGGGCACCAACTCGCCGGTCGTGGGATCGAAATCGGCCCACCGCACGAGGGCTCCGGCACCGGCGGCGGCCTGGACCCACGGGCGGATGTTGGCGTCGTGATCGAGTCGGGTCACGACGATCTCATCGCCCGGCTGCCAGGTTTTGGCCATGGCGCGGGCCACGTCGTAGGTGAGGGCGCTCATGCTCCGCCCGAAGACGATTCCTTGCGGGTCGGTGCGCAACAAGTCCCCGAGGGCGGCCCGGCAGTCGTGCACGATTTGTTCCGCACGGCGTTCGGCCGGCGTGATCGTCCCGCGATTGGCGATGGCGGACAGCAGGGTTCGGCTCACCGCCTCGCCGACGGCCCGCGGGGTTTGGGAGCCGCCCGGCCCGTCGAAGTGGGCGGCGCCCTCCTCGAGCGCGGGAAAGTGGGCGCGGACGGCGGTCACGTCGTACGTCATGGGTGATCCTTTCGATTCGTCAAGGTGATCCTCCCGCGGGCCCGCTCCGCGACCGCGCTACCAGGAGGTGTGCAGCGGGCGCCCTTCGGCGAACCCGGCCATCGATTGGACGCCCACGACGGCGCGTGCGACGAACTCACTCACCGAGGTAGCGCCGGCATAGGTGAAGCTGGAACGCACTCCCGCGGTGATCTGATCGAGGAGGTCTTCCACGCTGGGCCGGGCCGGGTCGACATACATCCGCGCCGAGCTGATCCCCTCCTCATAGAGCCCTTTGCGGGCCCGGTCGTATGCCGTTTCGCTCGACGTGCGATTGCGCACCGCGCGCGCGCTCGCCATGCCGAAGGACTCCTTGTAGGCGCGGCCGTTCTCGTCGGTGAACAGGTCCCCGGGAGACTCCAGCGTCCCGGCAAACCAGGAGCCCACCATGACGTTCGAGGCGCCCGCGGCGAGGGCGAGGGCGACGTCCCGGGGGTGCCGGATCCCACCATCGGCCCAGACGTGCTTACCCAATTCGGTTGCCGCGGTGGCGCATTCGAGCACGGCCGAGAATTGTGGGCGTCCCACCGCCGTCATCATGCGGGTCGTGCACATGGCCCCGGGTCCGACGCCGACCTTGACGATGTCGGCCCCGGCCGCGATCAGGTCACGGGTCCCCGCCGCCGTGACGACATTGCCGGCGGCGACCGGGATCGTGACGCCGAGAGCACGCACGGCCGCGAGGGCCTCCAACATTTTGGCCTGATGACCGTGGGCCGTGTCGAGGACGAGGAGGTCGACTCCGGCGGATGCGAGGGCGGCTGCCTTGGCGGCCACGTCACCGTTGACACCGATGGCGGCGGCGATGCGCAGTCGGTTGTGGGCGTCGACGTTTGGCCGATATACGTTGGCCCGCAAGGCCCCCGCCCGGGTGAGCAGACCGAGGAGGCGACCGTCGCGGCATACGACGGGGGCAACGCGATGGCGCGCGGAGGCGAGTTGGTCGAACGCCGCTTCCGGCTGGACGCCGTCTGCGAGGGTGACCAGTCCGCTGCTCATCACGGAGCCGACTTGGGTGTAGTGGTCCACCCCGGTGAGGTCAGACTCGGTGACCAGGCCAACCGGACGCTCGTCGTCGACGACGACGGCCGCGCCGTGAGCCCGCTTGCGCAGCAACACCAGGGCCTCGCCGACGGTTTGGGTTGGGGCGAGGGTGATGGGAGTGTCATAGACGAGGTGGCGAGATTTGATCCAGGAGACGACCTCGGCGACGACTTCGGTGGGAATGTCCTGGGGGATGACGACGAGGCCACCACGGCGGGCAACGGTCTCCGCCATCCGCCGCCCCGCGATTGCCGTCATGTTGGCGACGACGAGCGGGATGGTGGTGCCGCTCCCATCGCGTGAGGAGAGGTCGACATCGAACCGGCTGACGACCGTCGAGCGGCTCGGGACGAGGAAGACATCGTCGTAGGTGAGTTCGGTCGCGGGCGGGGTGCCGGGGAGAAAGCGCATCGGAGGAAGTCCTCGTCGGGGAGTGGGGTCTA
>CAZACX010000081.1:0-8154 GCA_964483685.1 uncultured Intrasporangiaceae bacterium | reverse complement strand
TCGGGGTTGTCCTTGAGGAAGGTGCGGGCATTTTCCTTGCCCTGGCCGAGCTGGTCACCTTCATACGTGTACCAAGCACCCGACTTGCGGACGAACCCATGCTCGACACCCATGTCGATGAGTCCACCCTCCCGGGAAATGCCGTGGCCGTAGAGGATGTCGAACTCCGCTTGCTTGAACGGCGGGGCCACCTTGTTCTTGACGACCTTGACGCGGGTGCGGTTGCCGACCGGCTCGTTGCCATCCTTGAGCGTCTCGATCCGGCGCACGTCGAGGCGGACCGAGGCGTAGAACTTCAACGCTTTGCCACCCGTGGTCGTCTCGGGGCTGCCGAACATCACCCCGATCTTTTCGCGGAGCTGGTTGATGAAGATCGCCGTCGTGCCGGTGTTGTTGAGCGCCCCGGTGATCTTGCGCAGGGCCTGACTCATCAACCGTGCCTGCAAGCCAACGTGGCTATCCCCCATTTCGCCCTCGATCTCGGCGCGCGGCACGAGGGCGGCGACGGAGTCGATGACGATGATGTCGAGGGCACCTGAACGGATGAGCATGTCGGCGATTTCGAGCGCCTGCTCCCCGGTGTCGGGCTGGCTAACCAAGAGGGCGTCGGTATCTACCCCGAGCTTCTTCGCGTAGTCCGGGTCGAGGGCGTGCTCCGCGTCGATAAAGGCGGCGATCCCGCCGGCCGCTTGGGCGCTCGCCACCGCGTGCAGCGCGACCGTGGTGTTGTGCGACAACACCCCATTGGCGAGGAAGCTGTGCGTCTGCGGCACCATCAGGTCGAACGTCGGCGCGAGACCTGCCTCCGTCGCGGAGACAACCGTTTCATGCAGGTAGTGGGCACCGGCGAGGGACCCAGTCGGACCGGCCGCAGTGTGGGTCGGCACGGCGCCCACCCCGTCGATCATCGACGCGGCGTCGCGCACCTGCGTGGCCCGCTCGTCGGAACGGAACCCGACAACATCCATGAACGTCGCGGTGTCATCGGCAGCGATCACGACCGAGGTCCGCGCACCGCTACCCGAAGGAACGACGGTCGTCGCCAGCCCCATGCCGAGGAGCAGGAGCTGCACCTGAGCACCCAGCTCGGGCGCAACAGCGCCGAGGGTGAGTGATCCGGCGGACATGGTGGAACCAACGTCGAACAACGCGGACAGGAACGCTTGCGCGGCCTTGGGGCCCGCTGTCCGCGCGGCATACGGGACGTGCGTGCCAACAATGGCATCCGTGTCGCCCGCAACGCGGGTGAGCCACTGGTGCACGGCCGGGTTGCCGAGGGCGTTCCCGACCTCGACGGCGCCCGCAGTTGCCGGGTTCAAAAGCAGACCGGCCAAGCTGGCGAACTCCGCCACACTCTCGAGCGCCGAACCGGAGGAGAAGCCAGCGGCGAAACCAGCGTCAGCGGCGGAACCGGCGGCGGAACCAGCGGCGGCGGCGGAACCAGCGGCGGAGCCAAGCGCGACGAGATAGCCAAGGAAGGCCGCCTCATCCTCGCTGAGCTCCCGGCCACCCACCGACTCCTGGGCGCCAAACAGTGCGGAGACAACTGTGTCTCCCGCTCCGATGTCACCGGCATTGCGCCAGACGACCGCGCCGTCTGCGCCCACCACGCGCAGCGGGTGGTTGTGCGTGGCTGTGACGGACCGGCCCGAGGCCAGCGTCAGCCGCACGACCGGCTTGACGCCGTTGTGGGTTAACGCGGCCACCGGCTCGAGGGCGCCGCGCTCATTCACCATCCGCAGATCGCCGCCACGCACATCAGTAACCCGGGCGTGCGCCGAAGTGTCCAAGCCCATCCGGGCGAACACCTCCGCAACGGTCTCGAGGCCGTGGTCGCTCCACACATAGGTGTCGGCGGTGAGGCACTTACCCGAGGACTCCGGGCCATAGATTTCGACGACCCGGCCGCGGGGCAGGCCACCGATGCCGAGCGCGACGTCAAGGGCGATCGATCCCGTCGGGATGACCTCGATCGGCGAACGAACCTCGTCACCAAGACGCATCACTGCGCCCTTGCCGAAGGACTTCTCGATCTGGCCCATCACGGACTCCAACGACTTGGCCTTCTGAACGGCTTCTGATTTGGCGGCCATGCCACACCTGCTTTCTCTATCGAGTCGGGACGCGTCTGCCGACGACCCGAATCGTCGATTTCCCGACGTCGAGTCAGACGCTAGATGGACCCGCCGACAGCCCCCACGACCACGCCACTGGGCTGTGGAAGACAGAGCTGGGCAGTTCCACCTGTGGAGGACCATAACGAACAAGTGTTCGAGAGACAACCGCGACACGCCGCCGAGCCTCGCCGCAACCGGCGACCGCCGCCGACGCCCGGCGTATGCCGCAGACGAGCGTTGCGGCATACGCCGGGGTTGTCGGTGGGCCATGGCACGCTTTGCGATCATGTCCAGCGACGTGCTCGACCGCTTCTCCCCCGCAACGCAGGCCTGGTTCCGGGGGTCCTTCACCGAGCCCACGGCAGCTCAGGCGGGGGCATGGGAGGCGATCAGTTCGGGCCAGGACGCCTTAGTCGTCGCGCCGACGGGGTCGGGCAAGACGCTCGCCGCCTTCCTTTGGGCGTTGGATCGACTGGCGAGCACGCCACGCCCCGCGGAGCCGCTCCAACGCTGCCGGGTGCTCTATGTCTCGCCGATGAAGGCGCTGGCAGTCGACGTCGAGCGCAACCTGCGCGCGCCCCTCGTCGGGATCGGCCACGCCGCCGTTCGACTCGGCCTGGAGCCCCCTGACATCACCGTCTCGGTCCGCTCCGGGGACACCCCGGCGGCCGACCGCCGCGCCTTCGCCAAGCGGCCGAGCGACGTCTTGATCACGACCCCCGAGTCGCTGTTCCTGCTGCTCACCTCGGCGGCCCGGGAGGCCCTCACCGGCGTCGAGGCAGTCATCCTCGACGAAATCCACGCGGTCGCGGGAACCAAACGGGGCGCCCACCTCGCCCTGAGCCTCGAGCGGCTGGACGCGTTGCTCCCCAAACCGGCCCAACGCATTGGCCTTTCGGCGACGGTGCGCCCCGTCGAGGAAGTCGCCCGATTCCTTAACGGTGGGACCCCGGTCACCCTCGTCCAACCCCCCAGCACCAAGGCCTGGGATCTCGAAGTGGTCGTTCCCGTGGACGATATGTCCGCCCTTGGCGAGGTCACCAGTGAGCGAGGTGGCGGCCCGGCCGGGCCGGTCGCCCGCACCTCGATCTGGCCGCACGTCGAGGAACGCATCGTTGACCTCATCACCGCCCAGCGGTCAACGATCGTTTTCGCCAACTCGCGGCGCCTCGCCGAACGCCTCACGGCCCGCCTCAACGAGATCTGGCAGGACCGACTGGAGGAGGCAGAACACCGACTCGAGGAGGCCGAACACAGCCCGCCACGCGGCATACCGGCCCAAATCATGGCGCAGTCTGGGGCTGCGCGCGGGGCCCCACCGGTCCTGGCCCGGGCGCATCACGGCTCGGTCAGCAAGGAGACCCGGCTCGATATCGAGGAGGCCCTCAAGGCGGGCCGACTTCCCGCGGTGGTGGCAACGAGTTCCCTTGAGCTGGGCATTGACATGGGCGCCGTCGACCTCGTCATCCAGGTCGAGTCACCACCCTCGGTCGCCTCCGGGCTGCAACGGGTCGGACGCGCCGGCCACCAGGTCGGGGCCCGATCGCGGGGCGTGCTCTTCCCGAAATACCGTGGCGATCTCGTCCAAACCGCTGTCGTCGTCGAGCGGATGCGGTCCGGCGCAATCGAATCCCTCGAGATCCCAGCAAATCCGCTCGACGTCCTCGCCCAACAGATCGTCGCGATGTGCGCCCTTGATGAGTGGGACGTCGGCGAGCTCCACGCCCTGATCCGCCGGGCCGCCCCCTTCACGGGGCTCTCGCGTCCGATCCTCGATTCGGTGCTCGACATGCTCTCGGGTCGCTACCCGAGCCATGAGTTCGCGGAGCTGCGGCCACGGGTCACCTGGGATCGGCTCGCGGACACCTTGACCGCCCGCCGCGGCGCCCAACACCTCGCCGTCACCAGCGGCGGGACGATCCCCGACCGCGGGATGTTCGGGGTCTTCCTCGCGAGCGGGACCGGGCCAGGACGGCGCGTCGGCGAGCTCGACGAGGAGATGGTGTACGAGTCTCGCGTCGGCGATGTCTTCACGCTCGGCACCACGAGTTGGCGCATCGAGAACATCACCCACGATCAGGTGCTCGTGACCCCGGCTCCGGGTGAGCCGGGTCGCCTGCCGTTCTGGAAGGGCGAGAGTCAGGGGCGACCCGTTGAGCTCGGAGCGGCGATCGGTGCCTTCGTTCGCGAGGTCGCGGCGCTCTCTGACGCCGACGCGCGACATCGTGTTTCGGCCGCCGGGCTCGACGACCTGGCCACCGACAATCTCCTCGCCTACCTGCAGGAACAGCAGGAGGCGACCGGCAAGCTCCCCACCGACAAGACGCTCCTGGTCGAACGATTCCGCGACGAAATCGGTGACTGGCGGGTCGCGATCCACTCACCCTTCGGTATGCCGGTGCATGCCCCGTGGGCGTTGTGCGTCGCTACGCGGATGCGGGAACGCTTTGGGGTCGACGTCCAAGCGATGGCGGCCGATGACGGCATTGTCCTGCGACTGCCGGACGTCGAGTTCGACGACGGCGCCGACGCGAGCGCCGAATTGATCGACCTCGTGGCCCTGGATCCAAGCGAAATCCACGACCTGGTCACAGCCCAATTGCCCGGCTCGGCCCTGTTCGCCGCACGTTTTCGGGAGTGCGCCGCCCGCGCGCTCCTCCTCCCCCGGCGCCGCCCCGATCGGCGCCAGCCGTTGTGGCAGCAACGGCAACGCGCGGCCCAACTTCTCGAAGTCGCAAGCCAGTACCCCACCTTCCCCATCGTCTTGGAAACCGTGCGCGAGTGCGTCCAGGACGTGTATGACGTCCCCGGACTCGAAGCGCTCATGGCCGACTTGGCCGCCCGCCGCATCGGACTTCTCGAGGTCGTGACACCCAGCCCGTCGCCGTTCGCGCGCTCCCTGCTCTTCGGCTACGTCGCGCAGTTCCTGTATGAAGGTGACTCGCCACTCGCCGAACGCCGCGCCTCCGCGCTCGCCTTGGACCCGACCCTGCTCGCCGAGTTGCTCGGTCGCGGCGAGGGGCTTGCTCTGCGCGACCTCCTTGACGAGGCGGCGATCTCGCGAACCGCCGACGAGTTGCAGCGCACCACCCCCGAGCGCGCCGCGCGCCACCGCGACGACCTGGCCGACCTGTTGCGCGTCCTGGGCCCGCTGACCATCGACAGTCTGGCGCTTCGGTCTTCGCCTGAGTTAAAGGGCGAGCTGGCCAGCCACCTCGAGAGCCTGATTGCCGACCGGCAGGTCATCGCCGTGCGGATCGGCGGGCAGGCCGCGTTTGCCCTTGCTCAAGACGCCGCCGATCTGCGCGATGCCCTCGGAGTCGCCCTGCCAATGGGGCTCCCGGCCACCTTCCTCGAACCAAGCAGCGACCCGCTCGGCGCCCTCGTGGCGCGCTACGCCCGCACCCACGTCGCCTTCCAGGTCAGCGAGGTCGCTCACCACTTTGGGATCGGCGCGGCGGTCGCCCACGATGCCCTGAGGCGCCTCCTGGCCAGCGGGCGCATCGTCGAGGGCGAGTTCCTCCCGAACGGGTCCGCGCCCGAGTTCTGTGACGCCGAGATCTTGCGCTTGCTACGTCGTCGCTCGCTTGCGGCATTGCGGGCCGACGTCGAGCCGGTCCCAACTCGCGATTACGTGCGCTTCTTGCCGCTCTGGCAGGGCGTGGGCGGCGGCACGCGCGGCCTCGACGGCGTCCTGCGGGCGGTCGAGCAGTTGAGTGGTGCCCTCCTGCCCGCGAGCGCGCTCGAGACGCTGGTGTTGCCCGCCCGGGTCCCCGACTACGCACCCGCACTCCTTGACGAACTGATGACCGCCGGGGACGTCCTGTGGCAGGGCCATGGGTCGCTCCCCGGCGATGACGGCTGGGTTTCGCTGCATCTCGCCGAGTCGGCCGCGTTGACACTGCACCTGCCGGACTCGCCAACATCCGTGGCGCCCGACGAGGTGACCCGCACGCTGCTGGAGGTGCTGGCCGGTGGCGGCGCATTCTTCATCAGGGGCCTCGCCGCCGCGGTGCCGGGCGTGACCGAGCACGACCTGCTCGCGGCCCTGTGGGATCTGGTGTGGTCTGGGCGCGTTTCCGGCGACACCTTTGCGCCGGTGCGCGCGCTCCTGGCCGGCGGGCGCGGCGCCCACAAGACCGCGGCCCGGTCGTCGCGACCGGCGCGTTACGGGCATCGCGGGGCCGTTTCTCGGCTTCGCCTCGCCTCCGGGGGCCTCGCCTCCGGGGGCCTCGGCAGGGCAGGCGGGCCAGGCGGTGGGATGGGCGCGGGCGGCGCGCTCGGCGGGGCAGGCGGGGCAGCGGGCGGGGTCGGCGCGCTCGTCGGGCCAGGCGGGGTCGGCGCGCTCGTCGGGGCAGGCGGTCCAGGCGGCGGAGCGTCCGGCCGCGGACGCACCTTGCCCGGGGTCGGCCGGTGGGCGGTCCTGCCGACGCCGGAATCGGACCCCACCCACCGTGCGACGGCAGCGGCCGAAGTTCTCCTTGACCGCTACGGCGTGGTCACGCGTGGCGTGGCCGCCGCCGAGGGCACCCCGGGAGGGTATGCCGCGATCTATCGGGTGTTGGCCGCCGCGGAGGAAGCCGGCCGGGTGCGCCGGGGCTACTTCATCGAGTCGCTCGGGGCCGCGCAATTTGGCACCACCGGGGCAATCGACCGACTCCGGGGCCTCGAACGGGAAGGACGCGTCGCCGCCCACGTCCTCGCAGCCTGCGATCCGGCGAATCCCTTCGGCGCGGCCATTCCCTGGCCGGACCGCGTCCAGACCAGTGGGCATCAACCGGGCCGCAAGGCCGGGAGTCTCGTCGTCCTCGTCGACGCCGAGCTTGTCCTTTACGTCGAACGCGGTGGCCGGACTCTGCTCTCTTGGGATCACTCCCCCGAGGTGCTGGCGTCCGCGGCCGAAGCGCTCGCCCACGCCGTCCACGAGGGTGCGCTAGGCCGGTTAACCGTGGAAAAGGCCGACGGATCCGCCGTGCTCGGCTCGGACCACCCGATTGTCGAGGCCCTCGCAAACGCGGGTTTCCACTTGACTCCGCGTGGTTTGCGACTGCGTCGTTAGGCCGCCACGAATCGGGCCGACCGTCGCGGCGAGGCTGCGCGAAACACCCCGCCGAGACACCGACGCCGGGATTGGGAGTCGCGGCGAGGCTGCGCCGAAACACCTGCGCCGAAACACCCCGCCGAGACACCGACGCCGAGATCAGGGAGTCGTGTCGAACCTTCGATGCGAGGAGGGCTAAAGTTGGGAGAAGTTGTGGAGGTAACTGAGGAGCAACATCGTGCCCGAGGGTGACACCGTTTGGCGGACGGCAACCAGATTGAACGTTGCCCTCGCTGGCGAGCCGTTGGAGATGCTGCAACTTCGCTGGGGTGACCTCGGCGGACAGCAGCTCCTTCCGGCAAGCACCGTCAGCGTGACGAGCCGCGGCAAGCACCTGCTCCACCGACTCGACAACGGCGTGACCGTGCATTCGCACCTTCGGACAGACGGCAAATGGCGACTCGAAGCCACCCCCGCGGTTGATCCGTCCGCGCTCGCCAATCCCCACCTTCGGGCGGTCGCTGCGACCCGAACCTGGACGGCTCTTGGCCTGCACCTGGGCGCCGTCGACATTTGGCCGACGTCGCAGGAGGATGCCCATCTTGGCCACTTGGGCCCGGACCTGCTTGGCGACGACTGGAATCTCGAGCAGGCCGTGAACCATCTCGCCCAACCCCGCCCGGATGACGGAACGGGCCCGGGCGGAACGGGCCTGGCTGCAGCCCTCCTCGATCAGCGCAACCTCGCCGGCATCGGCCCCTATTGGGCAAGCGAGGGCCTCTTCCTCAACCACGTCGACCCGTGGGCCTCGACGCAAAGCCTCCCGCGGGAGACGATCGAAGCGGTCGTCACCACGATCAGACTCCACATGCGGCAATCGATCACAGCGACTGGCCGCAATTCGGGGCGGCGCGGACCCGGTGGCGGAGCGCACGTCTTCGGCCGAGCCGGGCGCAACTGCCGGGTCTGCGGCACCGTCATCCGGTTGGCTCCCCT
>CAZACX010000080.1:0-8297 GCA_964483685.1 uncultured Intrasporangiaceae bacterium | reverse complement strand
GGCTCGCGTAACTCTCGGCACCTGCAAACATTCCGAAACGCTTAGCTGAGTCCCGCTCCTCGCCACCTAATCCAATGAAATCTAGACCGACCCCACCGTACGTTGAAAGAGACGAGAGTCGCCCCAAAGAGGCAAATGAGTCCGGTGACACCTACCTGCCTCCATGTAGCGTCCGGTTTGATTGACACCGCCCAATCGGATACCCGTCCCGTTGAGTCCGCACCGAACAGCATAGCCGCGAGAGTTAGAGCGAACATTGGGAACCAGATGGCGCGGACGCTCAGAATGCCGCTCACCATGCAGAGCCCGGCTCCTAGGAGACAATTTCTTAGCAAAGGGAGGAAAGTTAGGTCTGACCCCAAGAGCAGTGGTGCAGAACAGGTAGCGATGGCAAGAATGAGGGTGGCCACAACGCTCAGTAGTCGTGCCACAACTAACCGGACTGACCCCGGCAATGGAAGACGATAGTCATCCTCCGTTGATATCGCAACTGCAATTCCTGAGATGATGGGAACCAGCAACTGTGCAGAGACAGGAAGAGAGAGGCTGAAAGAGCCGAGCCGCTCGAATACGAGCGACGATGAAGCGCACCCAGCGATGAGGCAGGCCGCGAGGACCTTCCCGGCGGCCAGAGCGTGATGCACTCTGACCCAAGATCCAACTAGTCCAAGAGTCATCTCACCCTCCCGGTAGCGAAGACTATTTTCAAGACAATTCGCACCTGGCCCACGCCGCCAACGTGTCAGCCGTCTCGGATTTGGTTAGGCGCATTCCCGAGGAAAAGTCGCCCGGGTCCAGCCCCGCGATTTGTGACCAAGTAAAGACGAGATCATTCATCCGCAAGAAATATCCTTCTGGCGGGGGCTCCTCACCATACACCATGGGGCAATTGGGCTGGAGCATCGCTTGCATTGCGTCCTGATCCCACGACGCATCGTCCAAAGCGCTCGGGTCAATCCTCAGTGAAAATGTCCTGAGTCCCTGCGGTTTGTAGGAAGACGTTCTTTGCTCGATGCGGGCTGGGCTGAGGGCACCATACCCGGCGTCCTGAGCACCTTGAACGAGTTTACGTAGTCTCGCGTCAACCTCACCCGCGACGCGCTTCTGCTCCGAGTAAAGGCAGATAGTCGGATTTATCCCCATACAATTCGTCGGTGGCCTAGGAGCGGCAAGCATCTTTCGATCACCTGGGCCCGCACTCAAACCTACGAATACGCAAGCGATCAACGCAATAATACCCATCACTGTGGGGGGAGGCCAAAAGAGTTGCACTCTTCTTCCCTTAAACCTAACCGGCATGAAAAGGCTTACAGTTGCCATTACTGCCAGAAGAATCACCTGCCAGCCAAGGTAGTGCGCAGGGTACTCGAGGCCGAGTTGGGGAACGGTTGCTCCTCCGAGATCGAGCAGCGCAAAGCCGTGGGCGGCGCCGACGCCAGCTAGTCCAAGGGTGTAGGTCGCCGCGAGGGCGAAGCCCGCCCCGACTACCCCGGCCAACACAGGTTGGACGAAACGACCCAGCATCGATCCCGTGGAGCCGAACCAGAAGATAGCCAAGAGCTGGGTGAAAATGGTGCCCAAATTCAGAGGATCGAACACCGCGAGAGATGCCCCGCCCACGCAAAGACCGATTATGTAGGCCAGGAGATGAATGGCCGCAATCGGTGTGCAGGACCACAACATTGCTCTTACGTAAACAGTGTAACTTCGCGGTGTGGCGCCGGCCAGAAAGACCCCCCGCCAGGCCGTCAGTCTGGAGGCATCCATCGCAGTGGCCCCCGCGACCAGTGGTCCAATCAGAAACAGACCTATGCCCATCCCGTCTGCTGTCCACATAGGGTCTCCACGCCATGGCGCGTCATCCCTCAGCATTACGAAAACGTAGACCGCCAGAGCTGGAAGAGCCGCCCACGGTCCCCAGAGAGTGCGGCTCGCGAAAGAACTCCGACCCCATGCCCCCATCAGGACTCGATCTTCTCAGTTCCGAGGAGATTACTCAGAGCTTTTTCCAACATGGTATCTCCGGGAGCATCGTCGGTCGCTAAATCAAGAATTTTGCGGGTGGTCCCATCGAACGCCAAAGATCCATCCTTGAGAACGAGGATGCGATCAGCGGCCGATCGCACATCATCCATGAGGTGCGTCGAAACGATGACTATTCTCTGGGTTGCAAGATCCCCAATGAGGCCCCTGAATGCAATCCGCTGTGCTGGGTCGAGGCCAGCGCTAGGTTCATCAAGAAGAAGAACTCCCGGTGAATGTATGATCGCTTGTGCGATACCTAGGCGGCGCTGCATTCCGCCGGAGAGATCCGATATTTTGGAGTTGTGCTTGCTCTGCAGGTTTACTGAGGTCAATGCTTTTGCTATCGCAGCCGCGCGCTCAGATCTGTTGATCTTGTGGAGCCAACAAACGTAGTCCAGGAATTGGTCACAGGTGGCGCGGCCTGGAAGTTCTGGATCTTGTGGAAGATAGCCCAATGCGAGGGTTTCAGGCGTTCGCTCGATAAGCCCTGTCGCACTGGTATCGAGACCCAGCAATACTTCGAAGAGAGTCGTCTTGCCCGCTCCGTTGGACCCGACTATGAATGACGCCCCAGGACAAAAGGTGGTCGTGATCGGGCCCAATTTGAAGGCCCCTCGACGAAGCTCGACGGCATTGAGCCTCAACTCAATCTGCGAAGGGCCCGATTTTGCGTCGTCACTCACTCTTCCTCCGTGACTTGGTATGCATGCGAGACTCCTCGACTTTGAGATGACGGGGCGAGTGGCGTACGGGGTTTTCAACGTAGCAGGGTAGTTCGAATGCCGTCAATGGGTGGGGTCGGCGCTGGAAGATCCGCTACTGCGTGCGCCCGTCCCACGTTCCACGCCACAAGGCGGACGCCATCAAGAAGGCCAGACAGCCGGCGCTGAATGCGATGAACGGCGCACCCGCCCAACTCAGAGGCGTCAGAACATCGCTTGTCTGGACAGCGGTGATGGGTCTTGCGAGCCCCACCCCGACGACCGAAGCGACAACCGATCCAACGGCGAAGGGAGCAAGGATGCTCCAAACGAGGATGCCGTCGAGGGCGCGGCGGCCACCGGCGATCGCGGCGATCGACCGCAGGGCTCTCCCCTCGGACAGGTAGTGCCCCAGCGCGTCAAGCAGGAGAGTGCACGCGAGCAGGATGCTCGCGGCAAGGCCGAACAAGACGATCCATTGCCCCTCAAAGGCACGAGATGCTGAGCCAACCAGCCAAGCATCTCCAACGAGGTCGACCGTGATCCCTTGGGGCAGGCTGCCGTAGGCCATTGCCTTGAGTCTGGGCAGGTCGAGCTCACCGGAACGGGAGGACAGCACCAGGCTGGCGTTGGCAGGTGAGGCCGTGGACGCAGCTTGGCCAGCCACGATTCGAATCGTCGGGGAGGGTGAGGAGTTGCCGACGATGATCCGCGCTTTGCGTGACAGAGCGGTGGCATCGACTGTTCCGCTTAGGCAGGGGAGATCTGCTGCTCGAAGGGATTCGCAGTCGCCGCGCACCTCCGCGGAGGCGCCGTCGGCTGCGGGGTCAACGGCGAGGACCCCCATCTCTGGCGCGAGCGAGCCGACGAAGGCGGTCGTGGCCGCACCGGTGGGCAAGTTGATCAGCGCCACGCGGTTAGCGAGGACTGTTTGCTCTTGAACCGCTCGAAGGGCACTCCCACTGCTCTGTGAGGCCCACATCTGCGCTTGAATCGCGAGGATAACCAGCGCGGCAATTCCCGAGATCGTGCGGGCCACTCTCCAGGGCCGTGCGGCGGCGATGGCTGCGGCTGGGCGAATCGCACTCGTCAAACGTCCCAGGTCGGTGTCTCGCAGCCGCTCCGAAGCGGCACGGACGGCAGCAGCACACGACAGCGGCAGCGTGAGGACAGTGATCAGCACGAGAATCTTGTGGGTCCAACCCCAGGCGGGCCCCTGCGTCGGATCCACCCACGTCGGCGCATTCACGGTCGCGAACAGCGCCGCGGGAGTCAGGAGGATGAGGGCCAGAGGCAAGCGAGCGGACTTGACTTGTGGCCGACTGCTGCGACGGGACATCCGCGCCGCACGCGTCAACACGGCAACGCACCCCGATGCCGCGAGGGCCATCGCCATCGCCAGCCAGCGAACGCTTCCACCGGCCAGGTCAGGCGTAACCAGGTACCCGACAATCGGAACCCGCCAAGACGTCAGGGACGCAGCACCGAGGACGGCGATTGCCGCGGCGAGACCGACTGCGCTCGGTGCGGCGATGTCCCCGAAACGCCCAACACGACGGACCCACGGTGAAGCGCCGATGGACGCGAGGACAACATCGCGGCGATCGCGAGGCTCTCGGCCGATCCCCCCGGCAACCACGAGAGAGAGGAACGCCGGAACAATCAAGAACGCGGCGGCGAGCGTTAACATCGCCCGTAGGTCGTTGATCTGGATTGATTCCCCAAAGAACCCGTCCCTTGTCACCTCCAGGCTGGGCCGGGAGGAAGGCCAAACTGCGTGACGTACAGTTCCGACGTCACCTGGTCCGTGATGGGTCGGACATAGGCCAGACGCTCGTCCGCGGCGGAGAGCCCACTCGAGTCGATCACCCCCGCCAGTTGGCCGTACCGCGTGCTGACCCCTTCGCCTCGCCCATCGGTGAGCAGCTGCGGCGACAGGAACGCCTCCCCAGGCTTTGGCCATCGCGCCAAACCCGGCGGCAGAGGCGCGTCGCTGCGCAGCGGCACGATGGAGATGACACTGTGCTGGAGGTGGTCCTTGAGGGTGTCGAAGCCTTGATCCCACCGCAGGGCGCCAGCGGCCTTCTCGTCCGTCAATAATGGAAACCTCGCCGCGTCGTGAACCGCTCGGTTCTGGTAAGCGGCGTACACCATCGCCGTCGTTGCTGCGGATGTCATGGCCAAGAACACTGCCAAGCCGAGCGCCACCCCTCGTGCCGCTCCAGAGGAGCTGGATCGGCGCGCTCTATGACCACCTTTCAGTTGCGACCACGCAAGTTTCCACAAGGTCACTGCGACACTCCGCAGGGTTGCAAGAGCCCACCCTCGAGCGAGAATGACCGGTCAGCACGTGCCGCGACTCGCCGGTCGTGGGTGACGACGAGCAATGCGCACGCGTTAAGACTTGGAAGCGCGAACAAAAGATCAGCCACGGCATCCCGCACCGACTCGTCGAGCGAACCAGTCGGCTCATCCGCCAAAATCAGCGCTGGGTCGTTCACCAAGGCCCGAGCCACCGCCACCCGTTGTCGTTCCCCACCGGAAAGCACCTCCGCGGGCGTGCCTGCGCGATCCTTCAATCCCACCTGATCCAACAGCTCGTCAGCGCGACGGCGCGCGTCCACCGGCTTCAGCCCCGCCAATAGAGCCGGGAGCTCGACGTTTTCCACGGCGGTGAGCTCGTTCAGAAGCTCACCCGCCTGGAAGACCACACCGATCTGATCGCGCCGGTGCCGCGCCAAAGACTTCGCTGAACCTTTGTTCATATCCGTATCGGCCACTCGCACGTGACCACCGGTCGGAGTGATCAGGCCGATGGCGATCGAAAGCAGGGTCGACTTGCCGCAACCGCTCGACCCCATAACTGCGACTGACTCGCCCCGGGCCAGTTCCAGGTTCACGCCCGCGAGCAAATCGAGCCCCGCAATGCTGTAACTGACATCTTCAAGCCGGAGCGGGCAGACCCCAGAGAGGCCGCTGGGGTCGCCGAGCATGCGCTCGGCGACCCCAGGGCCAGACCATGATCTGAACACGTGAACTCCCTTCGGCTCCCGAAAGGGAACCCTCCCCCGACGTCACCAGCACGAGCGCCAGTGACTGAATGGCACACGCGTGGTCGCCGCTCGGCGAGCATAACGGATGGGTCCAGTGGGACTACTGGGGCGCAAGGTCACGCGCCTAACGCTCCAGGTCTGCCACGATTCTGGATCGTGACCCCTTGGGTCGAGTGCCGCCGACATCGAGTCCGGGGGTCGCGTGTCGGACGTCCTCGGTGATGCGGAGGTACTGCCCGGACGGATCGAAGATGCGGAAATCGCGCAGCCCCCAACTCTGCTCTTTCAGGAGATCGGCGATAGGCCACCGCGTGGCTTTCACCCGGTCGTACTCGGCAATGACATCCTCACCCCGCAGGACGATCTCGCTTCCCGACGGCGGGCGCCGGTGCCTCGCGTCGACCGGCGCGGACTTGTCAAACGTGCACCCCACCCGAACCGCCCCACGGCGCACGACAACGTGGACAAGGACGGCTGCTCGATGGGGTCGTCGCGGTAACGTCAGGGTCGAGTGGCATGATCAAGGCAAAGGGGAGGCCGTCATGGATGTCGACTACGGAGAGCCAAGGTTCGTCACGCCGATCTGCACGGTTCCAGATGTCGCGGACCTTGTCGGTATGCCCCTCGACACCGTCAAGGCATGGGCGGGGCAACGGTCCTCCCGGCGCCAGATGCTTACTCGTAAACCGCAGGATCATCGCGGGTGGCCGTCCGTCCCCCTGGTCGGCCTCGTCGAAGCAAACACCCTGCGCACTCTTCGGGAGATGCTCGCGCCTTCCGAAGTCGAGGCGGCAGCGGGATGGATCCGCCAGCGGTTTGACGCGCCATACGCTCTGGCCAACCGGCGCCTCGTCACAGATGGCGCTTACGCGTACGTGCGGGAAAATCCCAGCGACCTCTACCGGGTGAAAACCAACCAACACGCCTTCGTGGAGGTTCTCGAAACCCACCTCAAGCCGCTGATCTTCGAGGACGACGACTATCCGGTTGCTTTCGAGGTCCGCATCCCTGGGGTCGCCATCGACCCGCGCTTCAACGCCGGACGGATGACCTTCAGCCGAAACCGAGTCCCCGTATTCGCGATTCTCGGCAGCCTGGCGGGCGGCGACTCCGTCGAGGAGGTCATGCAGCAGTACGGACTCAGCCTGCAGGAGGTGGCCGCAGTCGATGAACACCGGGAGTGGGCGGCCACGGCCGCGTAAAGGCGACCACATCTTCTTGGTCGATAGGTGCCTCGCACCCGAGGTCGCCTACGAGATCAGCAAAATGGACGGTCTGTACGGCATACCGCTACGTGACCACTACGGGGACAACACCGCCCAGGCGCTAGAAGACATCACCTTTCTGACCGAGGCTGGAACTCTCGGCTGGGGCGTTCTTACCCAGAACCCCCGCATGTGGCAAGTCCCTCAAGAGCGGGCCTGCATCGTCGAGGGCCGAACCAGGGTCTTCTCACTCGATGACCCCAACGCCAGCAAGACCCTCAAAGGCCTGGTCCTGGGGCGGCACCTCCTGACCATCCGCCGACGCCTCCAGCGCCCTGATCCGTGCTTCTGGAGACTCCGGCTGCAGGCCACACGAAAGGATCTCGCATGAGCGACTATGACCCTCCGTTCGTGCCGCCGAGCAATCCCGAGACCGCGGGCACTCTGCGGCGCCAGTGACACGGGTGACTTGGCGCGCTCGTGTCGCCGAAGCTGTACACGCACTTGATGGCCTGGACCTTGCAGAGATCGGCTCGCGTCGGCGACTATCTGCGGCGCTGGAAGTACACGAAGGCGCCATACGCAACCAGAACCTGACTCAGGAGGCGATCAACCTTCTCAACCGCTGCCTGGTCAAGACCGAGGACGCAGGCTGGCTGGGACGGTGTCGATCCTTCATTCAGCGGCTCGAATCCCAGTGACCTCCGCCCGGCTCTGGGCCATCTCCTGCACGGCACAGTGTGGAGGATGTGGACAAGATGGTGAGACAACCCGCCTCGCCTATCTTGTCCCGCCGCAGGTCAGGGGCCCGGAACTTGGTCAGGAGCCGCCGGAACCTCAGGGGCCTGACCTAGCTCCGCGATTCTGGATCGCGACCCCCTGGGTCGAGTGCCGCCGACATCGAGTCCGGGGGTCGCGTGTCGGACGTCCTCGGTGATGCGGAGGTACTGCCCGGACGGATCGAAGATGCGGAAATCGCGCAGCCCCCAACTCTGCTCTTTCAGGAGATCGGCGATAGGCCACCGCGTGGCTTTCACCCGGTCGTACTCGGCAATGACATCCTCACCCCGCAGGACGATCTCGCTTCCCGACGGCGGGCGCCGGTGCCTCGCGTCGACCGGCGCGGACTTGTCAAACGTGCACCCCACCCGAACCGCCCCACGGCGCACGACAACGTGGACAAGGCCCTGGTCTGACGGCAATGCCTCAAAGCCGAGCACAGTGACGTAGAAGTTCACCAGAACGGCGACGTCACGGTGAAAGACCTCATAGCCGACCCGCACAGACGCCTCCCCTCGATCTCACTCGCTAGC
>CAZACX010000079.1:0-8481 GCA_964483685.1 uncultured Intrasporangiaceae bacterium | reverse complement strand
CGGCATCGCCCCGCCCGGCGCTCGCCCGACTCCCCGGCCCGCGCGCGGGTGGGCGAGAATGGTCCCTATGCCTGCCCGCCCCATCGTTATCACCGGCGAGCCGGTCCTGCATCGTCGCGCGTTGCCGGTCGAGGACTTCGACGACACCCTCCAGTCCCTCATCGAAGACATGTGGATCACCCAGGACCTCGCCAACGGGGTCGGGCTCGCCGCTCCGCAAGTCGGTGTTGGCCTGCGGGTCTTCACCTGGAACATGCCGAACGAGGACGGCGTGCCCGAGATCGGTGCCATCGTCAATCCGTATGTCCGTGCGAGTCGCCCCCCGGATGGGGTCCCCGACCCGGACGACGAATCGGAAGGGTGCCTCTCGGTGCCGGGCCTGCACTATCCGCTGTTGCGTGGCTTGGTGGCGTCGGTGAGCGGCTTCGACCGTCACGGGGGCACCCTCGAATTCACGGCGACCGGCTGGTTCGCGCGGTGTATGCAGCACGAATACGACCACCTCAACGGCTTCCTCTACGTCGACCGGCTCGATCGAGGCACCCAAAAGAAGGCCCGCAAGGCGATCAAGGCGGCCGGATGGACTGGTCCCGGGCACACCTGGATGCCCGGTGTCGATGAAGACCCCTTTGGTCACTGACCCGATCATCGCGCTCGTCGGCCCGACCGGAACCGGGAAGTCCGCGCTCGCCCTCGACCTCGCCGAAGCCCTTGACGCGGAAATCGTCAACGCCGACGCGAGCCAGCTTTTCCGTGGCATGGACATCGGAACGGCCAAGCTGCTCCCCAGCCAGCGGCGCGGCATACGTCATCACCAGCTTGATGTCCTGGACGTGACGATGGAGACGAGCGTCGCCGCCTACCAGCGGGCCGCGCGGGCCGACCTCGCCGATATCCGGGCGCGCGGTCACCGGGCGTTGCTCGTCGGCGGCTCCGGGCTCTATGTTCGTTCGGTCCTCGACGATCTGGAGATCCCCCCGAGGGACACGGCAGTTCGGGACCACTTCGAGGCGTATGCCGCGCAGCACGGCGCGCAGGCCGCCCACCTGTTGTTGCAAGCGGCGGATCCCGTTGCGGCCCAACGGATTTTGCCGACGAACACTCGGCGTGTCGTGCGCGCCCTCGAGGTCGTCGAGCTGACCGGGCGGCCCTTTTCGGCGACGCTGCCGGTCCGGCAGTACCTGCTGCCGACGATCACCCTCGGCCTTGCCCTCGACCGGCCGACCCTCGACGAACGGCTCGCCCGGCGCGCGGAGTCAATGTGGGCGCAGGGGCTGCTCGATGAGGTGCGCACGCTCATCGGCCAGGGTCTGGCGCAGGGGCCGACTGCGTTGCGGGCCATCGGCTACCAGCAGGCGCTTGCCCAACTCGACGGGGTCTTGGGGGAGGGGGAGGCGATCGCGGCGACGGTGGCGGCAACCCGGCGGCTGGTGCGGCGGCAGGAGAGTTGGTGGCGGCCCGATCCGCGGGTGCATTGGCTGCCGGCCGAGGACGCTGACCTCCTCGGGTCGGCGTTGGCGGTCGTCGCGGCGGGAGTCGGGGAGAATGGCGCCCATGACCAGGACGCTGCGTTTCACCAAGGGCCACGGGACGCGCAATGACTTTGTCCTCCTCGACGATCGGGGCGGCGAGTTCGCACTGACCGCGACGATGGCGGCTGCCCTCGCCGATCGGCGCTCGGGAATTGGTGGCGATGGCGTCATCCGGGTCGGGCCGACCGCGTCGGCGTCCGACGCCGAGGTCGCGGCCCAAGCGGGCGAGGCCCCATGGTTTATGGACTACCGCAACGCCGATGGCAGCCACGCCCAGATGTGTGGCAATGGGGCCCGCGTGTTTGCTGCGTACCTCGTCCGCGAGGGGTTGGTGGCGGGGCCAGAGTTTGCGATAGCGACCCGGGCTGGCGTCAAGAGGGTGCGCGTCGAAGGCCCGAACGTCACGGTCGACATGGGGTCCTGGTCATTCGCTGACCCGGCGGCGGCCGCGGCGGACGGCACCGATGCCCTCGTCCATGTGCCGCGCCATGAACCGTTCTCGGCCCTGCGCGTGAACCTCGGCAACCCGCACACCGTGGTCGCCGTTCCGCCAAGCATTACCTTGGCGGAGCTCGACCTCAGCGAGGTTCCCCAGGTCCGGCCAAATCCCCAAGCGGGGACCAACGTCGAATTCGTGTCACCGACGGGACCGGGTCGCCTGCTGATGCGCGTCCACGAGCGAGGAGTTGGCGAGACCGAGTCGTGCGGCACCGGAGCCTGTGCGGCCGCTATCGCCACCCACCTGTGGGCCGGTCCGGCCGACGAGGGCGGTCTGTGGACCGTTGAGGTGCCCGGCGGCGCCCTCCAGGTTCGACTCCTCCCGGACCAGCGTGTCGAACTCACCGGGCCCGCCACCCTCGTCGCCGATGGCACCGTCACGTTGCCGATCCGCTAGCGCCCGCGCCCCGCGTCAGCGCTCGCGCCCCGCGTCAGCGCTCGCCCGCCGCGTCACCGAGAGCACCCGGAAGCCCTTGTCCGTGGCCACCCGCGCGACTTCATACTCCGCGCCCAACTCGGACCCGCCCACCTCGGGCCCGCCCACCTCGGACGCGCCCAACTCGGACGCTCCCAACTCCTGAGCGAGCCACCGGGCGAGCGAGTCGGCACCGAGATCCTTCGCGACGACGAGGTGCGCGACCCCGTCAGGCGTCAGCCGTGGCAGCCACGCGCGCAAGAGGTCGTGCAGTGCGGCCTTACCGATTCGGATGGGTGGATTCGACCAGATCACGTCGAACCTCAGATCCGCCGGCACCTCCTCGGGCCTCACCGCATGGACGGCGACACCGAGGTCGCTCGCGTTGCGGCGCGCCAGGTCGAGCGCCCGCTCATTCACATCGACGGCCCACACCGTGGCCTCGGGGGAGACCAGGGCGAGGGTCAACGCGAGCGGGCCCCAGCCGCAGCCGAGGTCAAGAAACACGCCCGTATGCCGCGGGGCCGCGACGGTGCGCAGCAGCACCGCGGTGCCCCGGTCGATCCCGGCGGAGCTGAAAACGCCGGACGCAACGCTCACCGCTCGCACCGATCCGGCGAGCTCGACGCTGACCTGACGCAGCTGTGTGGCGCTCGCCGGTTGCGCGGAGAAATAGTGGTCCACGGTGGGCGGCTGTCCGCTACTCGACGTCGTCATCGACCCAGTTCAGGGTCCGAGTGACAGCCTTGTCCCAGCTGCGACACAACCGATCCCGTTCAGCCGGGTCCATTTGCGGTGACCAACGCCGGTCCTCGCCCCAGTTGGCGACGATGTCGTCGGTGCTCTTCCAATAGCCAACGGCGAGGCCGGCGGCATACGCGGCCCCAAGGGCGGTCGTTTCGTTGACGATAGGGCGAATCACGTCGACGCCGAGCAGGTCGGCCTGGAACTGCATGAGCGTCTCGTTGACCGTCATCCCGCCGTCCACCTTGAGCTCCCGCAGGGGCACCCCGCAGTCGGCATTCATGGCCGCAAGCACCTCCCGTGTCTGGAAGGCCGTCGATTCCAGCGCGGCGCGGGCGATGTGACCCTTGTTGACGAACCGGGTCAGCCCGACGAGTGCGCCGCGCGCGTCCGGGCGCCAATGCGGCGCGAACAGACCGCTGAACGCGGGGACGAAGTAGGCGCCGCCGTTGTCCGCCACGGAGGCGGCCAGCTCCTCGATTTCGGATGCCGAGTCGATGAGTCCGAGGTTGTCGCGCAACCACTGCACGAGCGACCCGGTCACCGCGATCGAACCCTCCAAGGCATACACCGCCGGGTCGTCGCCAAGTTGGTAACAGACCGTCGTCAGCAGCCCATTTGTGGAGTGCACGATCTCGGTCCCGGTGTTGAGCAGCATGAAGTTGCCGGTGCCGTAGGTGTTCTTGGCGCTTCCAGGTGTCAGTGCGGCCTGCCCGAACGTCGCTGCCTGCTGGTCGCCAAGAATCCCGGCGACGGGGACGCCTTCGATGATGCCGGGGCGGCAGGTGCCGTAGACCTGCGAGGAGGGCAGGATCTGCGGGAGGCTCGCCAGCGGCACCCCGATCTCGGCGGCGATTTCGGGGTCCCACTCAAGGGTGCGCAGGTCCATCAGCAGGGTCCGGCTCGCATTGGTGACATCGGTGGCATGTACCCCGGCGTCGACGCCCCCGGTGAGGTTCCACAGCAACCAGGTGTCCATCGTGCCAAAGAGCAGGTCGCCGAGTTCGGCGCGCTCCGAAGCCCCGGGGACGTTATCGAGCAGCCAGCGCGCCTTGGGCCCGGCGAAATAGGTGGCGAGCGGCAGCCCGGTGCGGTCGGCATACCGGCGGGGTCCGGCACTGCCACCGAGTTCCTCGCACAACCGGGTGGTGCGGGTGTCTTGCCAGACGATGGCGTTGGCGATCGGCTCGCCGGTGTGGCGGTCCCAGATGACGGTCGTTTCGCGCTGATTGGTGATGCCGACCGCGGCGATATGACTCGAGTTCAGATTGGCCTCGGCGAGGGCGCCGCCGATGACGAGGCGGGTGTTTTCCCAGATTTCCATCGGGTCGTGTTCGACCCAACCGGCCCTCGGGAAGATCTGCTCGTGCTCACGCTGGTCCGCGGCGACGACCGTCCCGGCGTGGTCAAAGATCATCGCGCGGGTGCTCGTCGTCCCCTGATCGAGAGCGAGGATGTAGGTCGCTGAGCTCAACTGGCACTCCTTGGTGACGGCGGGTCGATGGCACCTTAGCCGCCCGGGAGACAATGGCGGCATGGCCACGCCTATCCGTCTTGACCCCGCTTACCGTGCGCAAGCTTGGCGCCGCCTTGCCGAGCGCGAATTCGACGTCCTCATCGTCGGTGGGGGTGTTACCGGTGGTGGTGCTGCCCTCGACGCCGCGACCCGTGGGCTATCCGTCGCCCTCGTCGAGCAACGTGACTTCGCCTCGGGCACCTCCTCGCGCAGCAGCAAGCTCATGCACGGCGGCCTGCGCTACCTCGAACAGTTCGATTTCGGCCTCGTCCGGGAGGCGCTGCGGGAGCGCGAACTCGCGATGACACGGCTCGCGCCGCACCTCGTGAAGCCGGTGTCGTTCCTCTATCCGCTCAAGCACCGTGCCTGGGAGCGGCCCTATGTCACGGCCGGACTGGCCCTGTATGGCGCCCTTGGCGGCCCGAATTCGCTGCCCGGCTTCAAGGAACTCAGCCGACGGCGCGCGCGACGGCTCGTGCCCGCGCTGCGCAAGGACGCCCTGACCGGTGCGTTGCTCTACTACGACGCGCAGGTCGACGATGCGCGGCACACGTTGACGCTGGCCCGGACCGCGGCCTCGTATGGGGCGACGGTCCTCAACTCGGCACGCGTCGTCGGCATCGAGCGGGCGGGGGAGCGGGTTGTCGGTGCCGTGGTCGAGGATGTGGAAACCGGGGAGCGGGTGACCGTGCGGGCCTCGGTCGTCATCAACTGCACCGGGGTGTGGACCGACGACATCCAACGCATGTCCGGGGGCCGCGGCCGGTTCCACGTGCGCGCGTCCAAGGGCGTTCACCTCGTCGTCGCCCGCGACCGGATCAACTCCGAGGTCGGGCTGATCCTGCGCACCGACAGCTCCGTCCTCTTCGTGATCCCGTGGACGACGCACTGGATCATCGGCACAACCGACACCGACTGGTCCCTCGACCTCGCCCATCCGGCGGCGAGCAAGGCCGACATCGATTACCTCCTCGCCCAGGTCAACTCGGTGCTCACCCACCCGATCACCACCGACGACATTCAGGGCGTGTATGCCGGCCTGCGCCCGTTGCTCGCCGGCGAGGACGAGTCCACCTCGCAACTCTCCCGAGAACACGCCGTCGCCAGACCCCAACCCGGCCTGATTTCCATCGCCGGCGGCAAGTACACGACCTATCGGGTCATGGCCGCGGACGCGGTCGACGCCGCCCGTGAGGACATCGGGCCCGGGGTCGCCGACAGCGTCACCGAACACACCCCGCTGCTCGGCGCCGACGGCTACCACGCCCTGCACAATCAGGTCGATCGGCTCGCCCGCAAGCACGGGCTCCCGGTCTGGCGGCTGAACAACCTCCTCGACCGGTACGGCTCGCTGATCCACGAATTGTTCGCGCTCGCCGCCGAGGATGCGACGCTCTTTGATCCGTTGCCGGGTTCGCCCGAATACCTCAAGGTCGAGCTGATGTATGCCGCGACCCACGAGGCCGCGTTGCACCTCGACGACCTCCTCGCCCGGCGCACCCGGATCTCCATTGAGACCCCCGACCGGGGGACCGAATGTGCCGCCGCCGTCGCCGAACTCGTCGCGCCCGTCCTCGGCTGGGACGAAGCCCGGGCGGCCAGTGAGGTGGAGGCCTACCTCAAGCGGGTCGAGGCGGAGCGGGAGAGTCAGCAGACGGCGGACGACCATGAGGCCAACGCCGAGCGGATCTCCGCGCCGGAGGCCCGGGCTCGCGCCGTGGGGCGCGCCCTGACCTGACGCGCCCTGACCTGACCAGACCGGGCCAGACCTGACGCGCCCTGCCCTGCCCAGACCGGGCCAGAGGAAACCGACTGGCCGACCGCGGGCTGAAGGTGAGATCGTGGCAACACGATGACTGAACCTGTATCCCGAAACCTTGCCACCGATGACGTGCTGGCGGGCCGTGCCTCCGCCCTGGCCGAGTCAACCCATGACGACTTCGGGCGGGACGGCGACCAGTTCGAGCGGGAGGACCGGGCGGCGCTTCGTCGCCTCGAAGGTCTCTCGACGGAACTCACTGACGTCACCGAGGTCGAGTATCGCCAGCTGCGCCTCGAACGCGTCGTCCTCGCGTCGGTGTGGACCGAGGGCACCGTCACGGACGCGGAAAACTCGCTGCGCGAGCTTTCCGCGCTTGCCGAAACGGCCGGATCCACCGTGTTGGCAGGCTTGATGCAGCGCCGCCAGCGACCCGACCCGGGGACCTGGCTCGGCTCAGGCAAGGCCATCGAACTGCGGGACATCGTTATCGCCGAGGGGGCCGACACGGTCGTCTGCGACAGCGAGCTCGCGCCCAGTCAGCGCCGCGCCCTTGAGGACATCGTCAAGGTGAAGGTCATCGACCGGACCGCGCTGATCCTCGACATTTTTGCGCAACACGCCAAGTCTCGGGAGGGCAAGGCCCAAGTCGAGCTCGCCCAGTTGCAGTACCTGCTTCCCCGGTTGCGGGGCTGGGGCGAGTCGATGTCACGTCAGGCCGGTGGGCGCGTCGCCGGGGGTGAGGGCATCGGGTCGCGTGGCCCAGGTGAGACGAAGATTGAGCTCGACCGACGGCGGATCAACACCCGCGTCGCGAAGCTGCGCCGAGAAATCCGCGACATGAAGACCCACCGGGACACCAAGCGCCACTCCCGCAAGGCGAACGGCGTGCCAAGCGTGGCCATCGCCGGTTACACCAACGCGGGCAAGTCCTCGCTGCTCAACTGGCTCACCGGCGCCGGGGTGCTCGTGCAAAATCAGCTCTTCGCGACCCTCGACACGACCGTGCGGCGCTCCCAGACCGTCGATGGGCGCGAGTTCACCCTCACGGACACCGTCGGGTTCGTGCGGCAACTTCCCCACGAACTCATCGATGCGTTCCGCTCGACGCTGGAGGAGGTCGGTGAGGCCGACCTCGTGCTTCACATCGTCGACGGTTCGCACCCCGACCCCGAGGGCCAGATTTCAGCGGTCCGCGCCGTCCTCGCCGACGTCGACGCGGCCAACGTCCTGGAGATCATCGTGGTCAATAAGGCCGACGTGGCCGACCCGGAGGTTATGGACCGGGTGCTGCGCAACGAGAAGCACGCGGTCGCCGTGTCCGCGCGCACCGGTGCCGGGATGGAGGAATTGCGGGCCCTCATCGCCGCCGAGCTTCCCCGGCCGAGCGTCGAGGTCGACGCCCTCATCCCGTATTCGCGCGGCGACCTTGTCTCTCGCGTCCACGAGAGCGGCGAGTTCGTCACCTCCGAGCATGTCGAGACCGGGACCCGGGTGCGCGCGCGCGTCAACCCGGCGCTCGCGGGCGAGCTCGCGGACTTCCTCGTCTGAATCCGGATGTCGCACACCACGACTCGCGCGCAGGGCCCCGACGCGTTGGTGCCCGACGAGGTTGCCGGGAACTGACCTAACCTGACCTAACCTGTGTCCGCCCAGCGCGGGAACATCGCGGGGCGCGCGCCGGTTGCCCACAGTGCACGCGATCATCATCGGCGTGCTGGAACCAAACCGCGGAGGACCCCTCATGACCATCAACGACACGCTCAAGGCCAAGATCGATGAACTCGACCTCGACCGCCGCCTCGAGGAACTGACCGTCGTTACCCAGAAGGCCTTCGAGGAGGCCAAAGGGCAACTCGGATCGCTTGCCTACGACAACCGGCTCAAGGTCGACGAGTGGCTGCACAAGGCCACGGACGCGTTCGACGCGAAGACGGAGGGCAAGTACAGCGACAAGGTCGCGAAGTTCTCCGCGTCCATCGAGGACCTCGTGGACAAGGTCGCCGAGAAGCGCACC
>CAZACX010000078.1:0-8551 GCA_964483685.1 uncultured Intrasporangiaceae bacterium | reverse complement strand
GCTCAGCCACATCCGACCCTCCCGGGCCGCCCACCAACTTACGGATCGAGGCTAAACATCACCCTGAACACCCTCAAGACCCACCTGGCAAGCATCTACCGCAAGCTGGGTGTCACGGACCGCGACGACGCAGCCACCAGAGCCACCGAAACGTGACTGCTCTGATCTGAGTTGGCGCGCCCCTGACAGGGCATCGCCTCCTTCGAGGCTCGCGCACACCTCGCTAGGTCGTGGTGTTGTCGCCCGCAGCAGGGCGAGGCGGACAGTAAGGCGATTCCCGATCGTGACAGGATGGAAATCGTCACGCGACGCGCAGCGGGCCTGGGTTAGGTGCAGTCCGATGGTCTCGCCTGGACGTGTTCCCGGTAGCGCTGCGACATGCGTTGGGCTATCTCGCGGTCGCGCTCCGCTGCGGCGTGCTGGTAACGCATCGCCGCTGCGGGAGTGGTGTGGCCGAGACGGTGCATCAGCTCCGCCAACGTTGCACCTGACTGAGCCGCGAGGACAGCGCCGGTATGGCGGAGGTCGTGAAAGCGAAGGTCAGGTCGTCCGGCGGCCTCGCGGGCTGGGTAGTACCAGCGACCGATAGCGGACGTCCGCAGGTGCTCACCACGTGCTGAGGGAAACATCAGCCCCTGACCTCCTTGTTGGGCATGTCGAAGGAGGTGTTCGCGAACCATCGGCACGAGATGTTCTGGAATAGCGACGTCGCGCTTACCCGCCTGGGTCTTGGGGTCCTTGACCACGGTGCGGCCCGGGACGAAACCGACGCCTCGCCGCACTCTCAGGACCCACTGCGTGGTGTCCACGTCGCTGCGGCGCAGCTCGGACAGCTCACCCTTGCGCAGGGCGCACCATGCCGCGAGAAGCACCATGAGCCGGTACCGCTCAGGGGTCGCCTCGGCAAGGGCCTCGAGTTCGTCAAGGGACGCGGGTTGAGTCGTACCCGTGCGTTTGACGTTGCTTGCGCCGCGGATGTGCACCGGGTTGCGATCGATCAGTTCGTCATCCAAGGCCATGTTGAGGATGTTGCGAAGAAGGTCGTAGGCGTGCTTCCGGGCGTGCGGCCTGCCGGGTCCGACGCGTCGATACCAGGTGGCGACGAGCGCGCGGTCAATCTCCGATAGCGGGACGTCGGCGAACGTTGGAAGGAGGTGATGCTTGAGCAGCTGTGCGTAGGTATTCCGTGTGCTCGCCGCGAGGTCCCGATGCGCGAGCCAGTCCTCTGAGTACGGTCCGAAGGTGAAGCGCCGCAGCCGGGCACGACGGTCGTACTCCTGCTCCAGCCGCACCTTCGGAGCCCGCCAGTTCGCCGGGTCTTCGCTCAGGTGCCGTTCGGCAGCGAGCCAAGCCTCGGCATCGATCTTGGCCGTGAACGTCTCCGGGGCCGTGTGCGTCTGCAAGTCAGGACCGGTGTACCGCGCTTGGTAGCGACCTGAGCTCAGTCGGCGGATCGACCCGAAGGACCTCTTTCCCGGCATCCCGGACCCCCTCATTTCGTGCCAGATACGTGCCAGATGAACACCAAATCGTGCCAGATGCGTGCCAGATGAGAGGGTACTCGTGCCTCCTCTGTCACCATAAACGCGCAGGTCAGGACCATTCTAGGGAAGATTTACGCTCGGCTGGGAGAATATTCGAATCCTTCACCTGCCACCCGTGCGAAGAGCCCCGTGACCTGCGAAAACGCGCAGTGTCACGGGGTTCTTTCCTTGCCCGCGTGCCAGATGAGTGAGGCGAGGGTCCTCCGTCGCTGCCCTGGGACCCCGATGCTGGGCAGGCGACGCAGGCATCTGTCCGGATCTGCGACTGGTCGCGCTAGCACCTGTTACGGCAACAAGTGCTCCTTCACGTAGTCGTGGCCGCTGAGAGCACCGCGTCGGTTGCGGCAGTGGGGGCGATGGACGTGAGCGCTAGCTGGGCGCGACTGAGGTTGTCGGTCCGGTATCGGCGCTTGGGGCGCTTCGAGGTGAGCGCGCGATCGACAGCGGCGACGACCTTCTGTACACGACTCAGGAGCTTGCGGTTGCCCGCCAGGTGTGATGCGTACAGTTCACGGTGCGCCGGGCTCAGCTGGTCGGTCATGTGGTCGTAGTCGGCGAGGGCGTCGCCCCACATGTCGGTGCGCGTGGGGCCGGGTTCGATGAGTGAGACCGGGATCCGCCAGGGGCGCAGCTCGATACGGAGGGCATCGGCCAGTGACTCGAGGGCGTACTTCGATGCGCTGTAGGCGCCGGTGCCCGGCAGGGTGATCAAGCCGCTGACCGAGGACATGAACACCACCCGGCCGCGCGCCTGACGTAGGTGGGGGAGCGCGGCCTGGACGACCGCGATCTGTGAGGTGACGTTGACGTCCAGCTGCCGGGTCAGGTCGTCGAGGGACAGGCTCTCGACGGGCCCTTGCACGATGATGCCGGCGTTGTTGACCACGCCGTCGAGGGCGAGAGGCAGGTGCTGGTGCAGGCCTGCGACGGTAGCCCGGTCGGTGACGTCGAGCTGGATGGGGTGTACGTGGGGTAGCCGGCCGAGGTCGCCGAGGTCGCCGAGGTTGCCCGCGGACCGGGCGGTGGCGTGGACGTCCCAGCCTCGATCGCTCATGTGTCGGGTGATCGCCAGGCCGATTCCGCGGCTGGCGCCGGTCACTAGTACTGCTGGCATGTCGCTTCTCCAACCTGTCGTGATGGTTTGTGCATGATGCTCAGCCGGCCAGGAAGGCCAGGACCTCGGGGACGAACTCCTGGTGGTGCTGGAAGACGCCGCCGTGGCCTGAGTTGGGGTAGACGATCAGCCGGGCGTTGGGCAGGCGTTGGGCCATGTCGGCGGAGTGCGCGCTGGCGACCATCAGGTCGTGGTCGCCGTTGGCGACCAGGACGGGTGTCTTGATGGTCGACAGGTCGTCGGGGGCGTGCAGCCCACCGGAGGTGATGGCGCGCAGCTGGGCCAGGCCTGCTTGTCGTGAGATGGGTCGGTCGAGGTCCTGGGTGCGTTCGGCGAGGCGGGCGAAGTATTCCTCGGCTGCGGTCTTTCCTTCGGCGTTGCGCGGGAAGAAGAGGAAGTGGCGGGGGTCCTTGCGGGTCGCGAAGGCCTTGGCGTACGCACCGCCCACGATGAACGGCATCTTCCAGATGCCGCCGCCCCCGCGTGGCCCGGTGCCGGCGAGCACTATCCGGCGGACCAGCTCGGGAGCCTGCAGGGCGACCATCTGGGCGACCGCCCCACCGAGCGAGAAGCCGAACAGGTCGACCTGGTCATGCCCCAGGGCACGGATGAAGGCGACCGCGTCGGCGCCCATCTGCTCCAGGTCGTTCGGGACGCGGGAACCGCTCGACCCGACGCCCCGGTTGTCGAGTGCGATCACGTGGTGCTGTGCCGCGATGCCGTCGATGATCCGTGGGTCCCAGTCGTCCAGGACGGCGGTGAAGTGGTGCAGGAAGACCACCGGTACGCCGGATGCGTTCCCGAGCTCGCGGTAGGCGAACGGGGTGCCGTCGACGGGGATGGTCTGGGTGGGCGTGTCTCGCCAGGTGCTCATGTCAAGTTCTCTCTTCGATGGTGCGGGGGGCTGGGATGGGGCGTGCATCCAGGCGGGCGAGGACGTCGAGGATGCGACGGTCGCCGGCGAACCGGGCGTCCAGGCTCGGGCCAAGCAGGCCGCGCAACGTCGACACCGGGCGCCACACGCGGGGGTGGATGACGCGCGCGGTTCGCCGCTCGAGACCATCGACGATCGCCGTGGCCGCCGACGCCGGGGTGACCCGCTTGAGCATGGGCTTGGGAAGGGTCGCGAGCAGTTCGAGCACCACGTCGTCGTCGTCGACACCGCGCTTGATCATCTGCGTGTCGACCAGCGAGAAGTAGGCGGTCAGCACCGACACGTCACGGTCAGCGAGCTCGATCCGCAGCCCGCGACCCAGCTGCTCGACGGCGGCCTTGCTCATCGCGTACGGAATGGTCCCCATCCCGTTGACGAACGCGAACACCGAGCTGATCAGGACAATCTGTACTCGGTTCTCGACGACCTGGCCCATGGCGGCCGCGACCGTGTTGACGACACCCTGGACGTTGACGGCCATGGTCGCCTCGACATCGGCGGCCGGTGTGTTGCGCAGCGTTGCCGCCTTCGCGAGCAGGCCGGCGTTGGCCATCACGATGTCCACGCGCCCGAAACGCTCGACCGCCTGCGCGACGACCTGGTCGAGCGAGGCCCTGTCCTTCACGTCGGCGACGCAGCCCAGGACCCGGTCTGGGTGCAGGGCGGCCGCACGGTGCGGGGTGCCGGGGTCGATGTCGGCGACGACGACCCGGGCCCCGCGCCGGAGCAGCTCGGACCCGGTGGCGCCCCCTATGCCGCCGTTGCCGCCGGTGATCAGCACGACCTTGTCGAGGAGGTCGTACCGCCTGGCCGCCATCACAGCCCCCGCTTCGGGCCCAGGGAGACCCGGCCGTTGCGGCGAAGCATCGCCAGGGCGGTCACCAGGGCGCCGCGGCTCAGGTCGGGCTCGAGCCCGTCGGCCAGTCGGTGCATCTGGTCGACGTTCCAGCTGATGTTCAGGAACCCGTCGAGCGCCTTCAGATCGGTGATGCGGCCCAGGAGCGGGCGCACCCCGGCCCGGATCTCGTGCGTCGCCACGGTTGCCGTACGTCCGTCCAGCAGGGCGGCGGCGGCGTCGGTGGCGGTGACGGTCGGTCGGGCGATGCCGACCAGGTCGCAGTCCCCGGCGTCCAGGGCGTCGTCCATCGCGGTGCGGGAGCGGAACCCGCCGGTCACTGCGATCGGCACCTCGCCCGCCTCGCGCCGTACGGAGTGTGCGTAGTCCACGAAGTAGGCCTCCCGTGCCCGGGTGCTGGGCGCTGCGGAGCCGCCCATCGCCGGTGACTCGTAGTTGCCGCCGGACACCTCGATCAGGTCCACGGCTTCGCCGGCCAACGCCGCGACCACGGCCCGGGACTCGTCCTCGGTGAAGCCACCGCGCTGGAAGTCGGCCGAGTTCAGCTTCACTGCCACGGCGAAGCCCGGACGCACACGCCGCCGTACCCTCCGGACCACCTCGAGGAGGAATCGCATCCGCCGCTCCGGGGTGCCGCCCCACTGGTCGGTCCGCAGGTTAGTCAGCGGTGAGAGGAACTGGGCGACCAGGTAGCCGTGCGCCGCATGGAGCTCGACGCCGTCGAACCCGGCCTCCTCACACACCGCGGCGGCGGTGCCGAACCGGTCGATGATGTCCTCGATCTCGGCGGCGGTCAGCGCGCGCGGAGTCGGGGCTCCCGGCAGGGCCAGCGGCACCGCACTGGGAGCGACCGGCTTGCGCCCGACCTCCATCAGGTTCGACTGGCGGCCCGGGTGGTTGAGCTGGGCGAAGATCACCGCCCCGCCGTCGTGAGCCGCCTTGGTCCAAGCGGTCAGCTGGGCCAGGGCCCGGTCGTCCTCGATGACGATGTTTCCCGGCTCCCCCAGATGATCACGGTCGATCATGACGTTGCCCGTGACGAGGAGCCCGTAACCGCCCTGGGCCCACCGGCGGTACAGCGTGACGATCCGGTCGTCGGGCGAGTTGTCGGCGTCTCCCAGAGCCTCGCTCAGGGCCGCCTTGGCGATCCGGTTGGGCAGGCGCACCCCGCAGGGAAGGTCGAGCGGGTCGGTGAGTGTGGGCATCGAGTCTCCTGGGTTGAGTTGATTGCAGTACGTTCGTACGAGTATGAACGTACTGTTATGATCCTGCAAGTACACCAACGAAAGGAATGGTCGATGGCCAGGTACGCACCCGAGCACAAGGACGCCACGCGGCGCCGGATGATCGAAACGTCCGGCCGTCGGTTCAAGCGCGATGGGTTCGACGGGGCGGGCATCTCCGCTCTGGTGGCTGACGCGGGTCTGACCAACGGCGCCTTCTACGGACACTTCGCGTCGAAGGATGCGCTGATCGCCACGGTCGTGGCCGAGCAGCTCGCCGCCCAGGTCGCGGCGGTCGAGGCACTGCCCCCCGGGCTGCCCTCGGTGGAGGCCTTCGTGCGCGAGTACCTCTCCCCCGAGCACCGCGACGACCCCGGGAACGGCTGCCCCTCGGCAGCGCTGCTCGACGAGATCAGCCGTCAGGACGTTGCCACCCGGCAGGCGTACACGGACGGCGCGCGGGCGCTGATCGGCGCGATCGAGCGACACGTCGAGGCCGCTGGCACTGCCGGCGCACGTGGCCGCGCGATCGGCCTGTTCACGCTGCTGGTCTCATCGCTCCAGCTCGCCCGCGCCGTCACCGACCCGACACTGTCCGACCAGGTCCTCGCCTCGGCCTACCAGAACGCGATGAGCCTGGCCGGCGCCTCCGCGGCCCCGTCCTTCACACCCATCCAGGAGTCCGAATGAAAGCCTTCACCGTCGCCCGCTACGGCCCCGACGCGCTCCGGCTAAGTGACGTCCCGGTCCCCACGGTGGGCCCACGCGACGTGCTCGTCGACGTGCGGGCGGCCAGCATCAACCCGCTGGACACCCTGGTCCGCACCGGCGAGTTCAAGCAGCTGCTGAAGTACAAGCCGCCGTTCGTCCTGGGCCACGACGTCGCGGGAGTGGTCACCGCGGTGGGGGCCGACGTGCGCGGCTTCACGGTGGGTGACGAGGTGTACTCCCGCCCACGTGACCTGCGGATCGGGACCTTCGCCGAGCTCATCGCCATCGATGCCGACGACGTGGCGCTGAAGCCGCGGTCGCTGTCGTTCGAACAAGCCGGCGCCGTACCGCTCGTGGCGCTGGCCGCGTGGCAGGCCCTGGTCGACGTCGCCCAGGTCGAGCCCGGCCAGAAGGTTCTCGTCCACGCCGGCGCCGGCGGACTGGGGTCCACGGTCATCCAGGTGGCCAAGCACCTCGGCGCCCACGTCGCCACCACCGCGAACACCCACGACCAGGACAAGGTCCGCGAGCTCGGCGCCGACGACGTCATCGACTACACCCAGCAGGACTTCGCCGACGTGCTGCGCGGCTACGACGTGGTCCTTGACTCCCTCGGCGGCCCCAACCTGGACAAGTCCCTGACCGTGCTGAGGCCCGGCGGGCTGGCGATCAGCGTCGTCGGCCCACCCGACCCGGCCTTCGCCAAGCAGACCGGCCATCCGGTGCTGGCACCGGTCATGGCGGCACTGAGCCGCAAGGTCCGCAAGCAGGCCAAGAAGCTCGGCGTTCGCTATTCGTTCTTCTTCATGCACGCCGACGGCGCACAGCTCACGACGCTGGCGGCCCTGTACGACGACGGCACCCTGCGGCCCGTGCTGGACCGCACCTTCGACTTCGACCAGACCCGCGAGGCGATGGCCTACGTCGAACAGGGCAAGGCCCACGGCAAGATCGTGGTCACCCGATGAGCCCCGACAACGAACCGATCATCAGGTCCTACGCGCTGGCGCCGACCCGCACAGTCACCACGGCAGGAGCCACCTACGCGTACCGAGAGCTCGGGCCCAGGGGCGGCATCCCCGTCGTCTTCTTCGTGCACCTGGCCGCGAACCTGGACAACTGGGACCCGCGCATCATCGACCCCATCGCCAAGGATCGGCACGTCATCGCCTTCGACCAGCGCGGTGTCGGCGCCTCGACCGGCACGGTCGCCGCCACCATCGAGGAAGCGGCCGACCACGCGTTCGAGTTCATCGCGGCGCTCGGGCTGCCAACGATCGACGTCTTCTCCTTCTCGATGGGCGGCTTCATCGCCCAGGACCTGATCGTCAAACACCCCGACCTGGTCCGCAAGCTCGTGCTGACCGGGACCGGACCCCGCGGCGGCAAGGGCATCGACAAGGTCGCCGGCATCACCTACTGGGACATCCTGCGCGCCACTCTGACCCGGGCCGACCCCAAGGAGTTCCTGTTCTTCAACCGCAACGCCACCGGCAAAGCGGCCGGCAAGGCCTTCGTCAGACGGCTCAAAGAACGCACGACCGACCGTGACACGCCGGTCAGCATCCCGGCACTTCGGACCCAGCTGAAGGCGATCCAGGAGTTCGGCCGCTCCGCACCCTCAGACCTGTCCACGTTCACCCAGCCAACCCTGATCGCCAACGGCGACAACGACCGGATGGTGCCCTCCCCCCTCTCGCAGGACCTGCACCACCGCATCAAGGGCAGCAAGCTGGTCATCTACCCCGACGCCGGCCACGGTGGAATCTTCCAGTTCCACGCCGACTTCGCCCCGATCGCCGCCGAGTTCCTCGCAGACTGAGCCAGCCCAACCCAACACGGGACTCGACGACGTCCTTGCCGCAGCCGGGCCGGCACTGCGCAGCGTCCCGCGGAAGCCGGCCGAGGTCGGCCCTGGCGGCCGGCTGCTCTCATGGGTGGGCTCAGTCTGTCGGCTACTCCGGGACGGGGCATCGCTCGTGACGTCTGCCCGCGCTGTCGATGAACCAGACACGGCCGCCCTCCAGAACGCCTCGCGCTTACCTAAAGTGAGCCGAATGCGGCTCAACAAGGGACGGGAGGCCACCTCGCAAAGGGGTCGGTGACATCACGCCGCCGCCCCGGAGTGGTCCCCGACCCGGGGGAATGACGGAAATGGGGGCCGTCATC
>CAZACX010000077.1:0-8555 GCA_964483685.1 uncultured Intrasporangiaceae bacterium | reverse complement strand
GAGAAGCTGACCCGCAAGCAGGTTCAGCTCAACATCCTCGAGGTCAAGAACCCCGAGATCGATGCCCAACTCGTTGCCCAGGGCATTGCCGAGCAGCTCAGCGCCCGCGTGACGTTCCGTCGCGCAATGCGCAAGGGCATGCAGTCCGCGCAGCGGGCCGGTGCCAAGGGCATTCGGATCCAGTGCTCCGGCCGCCTCGGCGGCGCCGAGATGAGCCGCTCGGAGTTCTACCGCGAGGGGCGCGTGCCCCTGCATACGCTGCGGGCGAACATCGACTATGGCTTCTTCGAGGCCAAAACCACCTTCGGCCGCATTGGTGTGAAGGTGTGGATCTACAAGGGCGACATGACCGAGCGGGAGTTCGCGGCCCAGCAGGCCACGGCTCCCCGTCCGGCCCGCGGCCCCCGTCGCGACCGTGACGAGCGTCCGGCTCGCGCCCGCCGTGAGGGCGGAACCGCCGCCACCGAGACCACCGAGGCGCCCGCTGCTGCGGTTGCCACGGCGATCCCTGAGGGAGCACAGTCCTGATGTTGATTCCTCGTCGCGTCAAACACCGCAAGCAGCACCACCCAGGTCGCTCCGGCAACTCCAAGGGTGGCAACGAGCTGGCCTTCGGTGACTTCGGCATCCAGGCTCTCGAGCCGGCCTACGTCACCAACCGCCAGATCGAGTCCGCGCGTATCGCCATGACTCGATACATCAAGCGCGGCGGAAAGGTGTGGATCAACATCTACCCCGACCGTCCGCTGACCAAGAAGCCCGCCGAAACCCGGATGGGCTCAGGTAAGGGTTCCCCGGAATGGTGGATCGCCAACATCAAGCCCGGCCGCGTCCTGTTTGAGCTCTCCGGTGTTCCGGAGGAGACAGCTCGCGAGGCCCTGCGCCTCGCCATGCACAAGCTGCCGATGAAGTGCCGCTTCGTTCGGCGTGAAGGTGGTGACATCTGATGGCAGTCGGTTCGAAGGACCTGACGTCCAAGGAACTGCGTGGTCTCGACGAGGAACGTCTCGTGGAAGAGTTGCGCAAGGCCAAGGAGGAGCTGTTTAACCTCCGTTTCCAGTCGGCTACCGGCCAGTTGGAAAGCCACGGCCGCCTGCGGGCTGTCCGCAAGGACATCGCCCGGATCTACACGGAGATGCGTGAGCGCGAGCTCGGCATCGGTGGCACGGAGGGATCCGCCCAATGAGCGAGAACGTCACGGAAGAGAAGTCGAGCGTGGAGCGCAAAAACCGCAAGACCCGGCAGGGCTATGTGGTCGGCGACAAGATGGACAAGACCGTCGTTGTCGAGCTCGAAGACCGCGTCAAGCACGCCCTTTACGGCAAGGTCATGCGCAGGTCCCACAAGGTCAAGGCGCATGACGAGGAGAACTCCGCCGGTGTCGGCGACCTCGTCGTCATCATGGAGACCCGGCCGTTGTCGGCCTCCAAGCGCTGGCGTCTCGTCGAGATTCTGGAGCGTGCCAAGTGATCCAGCAAGAGTCGCGTCTGCGCGTCGCCGACAACACCGGCGCCAAGGAGATCCTCTGCATCCGGGTGCTCGGTGGCTCAGGCCGCCGGTATGCCGGCATCGGTGACACGATCGTTGCCACGGTCAAGGACGCTATCCCTGGCGGCAACGTCAAGAAGGGCGACGTCGTCAAGGCCGTCATCGTGCGCACCACGAAGGAGCGTCGCCGTCCCGACGGCAGCTACATCCGCTTCGACGAGAACGCCGCCGTCATCCTCAAGAACGATGGTGACCCCCGCGGTACCCGCATCTTCGGCCCGGTCGGGCGGGAGCTGCGAGAGAAGAAGTTCATGAAGATCATCTCGCTGGCACCGGAGGTGCTCTGACTTATGGCGAAAATGAAGATTAAGAAGGGCGACACCGTCGCGGTGCTCACCGGCAAGGACAAGTCCAAGTCGGGCAAGGTCATCGCCGTGGACCTCGAAGCCAAGCGGGTGACCGTCGAGGGCGTCAACCGCATCACGCGGCACGTCAAGCCTGGTCCGCGTGGCACGGGTGGACTCGTCGTCCAAGAGGCGCCGATTCACGTGAGCAACGTGGCGATCATCGACCCGGCCGACAAGAAGCCGACCCGCGTGCGCACCCGCGTCGAAACGGTCGAGCGTGACGGTCGGCCCAAGGCCAACCGCGTGCGGGTTTCCGTGCGCTCCGGTAAGGACATCTGATGACTGACACGGCAACCACGACGGCCGTTCCGCGTCTCAAGACGCGCTACGGCCAGGAGATCCGCAGCAGCCTGCAGGAGCAGTTCGGCTACACCAACGCAATGCAGGTTCCCGGCGTCGTCAAGGTCGTCGTCAACATGGGCGTCGGTGAGGCCGCGCGCGACAGCAAGCTCATCGAGGGCGCGATCCGCGATCTCGCGGCGATCACCGGGCAAAAGCCCCAGGTCACCAAGGCACGCAAATCGATTGCTCAGTTCAAACTCCGTGAGGGTATGCCGATCGGCGCGCACGTCACGCTGCGCGGCGATCGGATGTGGGAGTTCCTCGACCGTCTCGTGACGGTCGCCCTGCCACGTATCCGTGACTTCCGTGGGCTCGCACCCAAGCAGTTCGACGGGCGCGGGAACTACACCTTCGGCCTCAACGAGCAGTCGATGTTCCACGAAATTGACCAGGACCGGATCGACCGGGTTCGGGGCATGGACATCACCGTCGTCACGACGGCCACCAACGACGCTGAGGGTCGCGCGCTGCTCAAGGCGCTCGGCTTTCCCTTCAAGGAGAACTGACGATGGCCAAGACCGCCCTGAGGAACAAGGCAGAGAAGAAGCCGAAGTTCACCGTTCGCGGTTACACCCGGTGCCAGCGCTGCGGGCGTCCGCACGCGGTGTACCGCAAGTTCGGCTTGTGCCGGATCTGTCTGCGCGAAATGGCTCACCGGGGCGAACTGCCCGGCGTGACCAAGAGCAGTTGGTAAGTACCACCGCGGGTAACCGCACCACCCCCCATCCCAACGTCTTCATTGCAGGTCCGCGCGCGTCATACGTGCGTCAGGAAACCGCGGTGAGAGAGGGCAGCTACCGCCCATGACCATGACCGACCCGATTGCGGACATGTTGACCCGCGTCCGGAACGCCAACTCGGCGCACCACGACGACGTCGCCATGCCGTTCTCCAACCTCAAGTCGCACATCGCCGAGATTCTTCAATCCGAGGGCTACATCGCCTCCTGGAAGGTCGAAGACGCCGAGGTCGGCAAGACGCTGACCATCGAGCTGAAGTACGGCCCCAACCGGGAGCGCTCCATCGCTGGCCTGCGCCGCGTGTCGAAGCCCGGGCTGCGGGTCTACGCCAAGAGCACCAACCTGCCCAAGGTTCTCGGTGGCCTCGGTATCGCCATCATTTCCACGTCGTCCGGTTTGCTTACTGACAGGCAGGCGGCTAATAAGGGTGTGGGTGGGGAAGTCCTCGCCTACGTCTGGTAAGGAGCCAAGGACATGTCTCGTATTGGACGTCTCCCGGTCACGATCCCCGCGGGGGTCACGGTGACCATCGAGGGCCAGCAGGTTACGGTCAACGGACCCAAGGGTGAGCTTTCCCATGTTGTTGCCGAGCCGATTTCGATCGAGCGCGGCGACGGGAACCTGGAAGTCAAGCGCCCCAATGACGAGCGCAACTCGCGCTCGCTGCACGGGCTGACCCGGACGCTGATCAACAACATGGTCCTCGGGGTCACCGAGGGTTATGAAAAGAAGCTGGAGATCCACGGCACCGGTTACCGTGTGCTCGCGCGCGGCAGCGACCTGGAGTTTGCGCTCGGGTACAGCCACTCGATCACCGTGGTTCCGCCGGCCGGAATCACCTTCGTCGTCGAGAACCAGACCCGCTTCTCGGTGCAGGGCATCGACAAGCAGTTGGTCGGCGAGACAGCCGCCAACATCCGCAAGCTGCGCAAGCCCGACCCGTATAAGGCAAAGGGCGTTCGTTACGCCGGCGAGCAAATCCGCCGCAAGGTCGGAAAGGCTGGAAAGAAGTAGTCATGGCCATGATCATCAAGCGCGGCAAGAGCAAGTCGGCCGCACGCGGTCGGCGACACGACCGCGTCCGCAAGAACGTTGCCGGAACGAGCGCCCGTCCTCGCCTCGTTGTCACCCGTTCGGCTCGGCACCTGTTTGTGCAGGTCGTCGACGACACCGTCGCCAAGACCCTCGCGTCCGCCTCGACGATGGAAGCCGACCTGCGCTCCTTCGAGGGCGACAAGACGGCGAAGGCCAAGAAGGTCGGCGAGCTTGTTGCCGCGCGGGCCAAGGACGCCGGCATCGAGGCCGTCGTCTTCGACCGGGGCGGCAACCGCTACCACGGCCGAGTCGCGGCGATCGCCGACGGCGCCCGTGAAGGTGGGCTGTCCCTGTGATTGCACGCCGTACGACTAGCCGATTCATTGAGATGAGGAACATCTGATGCCCGGACCCCAGCGTCGAGGCACCGGTACCGGTGCGGCCGGCGGCGACCGCACCACCGATCGCCGCGGCAGTGAGCGAGGCGACCGCCGTGGTGGCGACCGTGCTCAGGCTGCCGAGAAGAGCCAGTACCTAGAGCGGGTTGTGGCCATCAACCGTGTCGCCAAGGTCGTCAAGGGTGGTCGGCGCTTCAGCTTCACCGCCCTCGTCGTTGTTGGCGACGGCGACGGCACCGTCGGTGTCGGCTACGGCAAGGCCAAGGAAGTTCCGGCCGCGATCGCCAAGGGCGTCGAGGAAGCCAAGAAGTCCTTCTTCAAGGTTCCTCGGATCCAGGCCACCATCCCGCACCCCGTGCAGGGTGAAGCCGCCGCGGGTGTCGTCATGCTCCGCCCGGCCGCCCCTGGTACCGGTGTTATCGCCGGTGGCCCGGTGCGCGCCGTCCTCGAGTGCGCCGGCGTTCACGATGTGCTGAGCAAGTCGCTCGGTTCCAGCAACTCGATCAACATCGTCCACGCGACGGTCGCGGCCCTCAAGGGTCTCGAGCGTCCCGAGGCCGTCGCGGCCCGCCGTGGCAAGTCGTTGGACGAGATTGCCCCGGCCGGCATGTTGCGCGCCCAGGCCGCAGGGCGAGGTGCGTGATGGCCCAACTTAAGGTGACCCAGCTCAAGGGCCTCATCGGCGAGAAGCACAGCGCGCGGGAATCCCTGCGTAGCCTCGGCCTCAAGCGCATCGGTGATGTCGTCGTCAAGGAGGACCGCCCCGAGATTCGTGGCATGGTCCGCACGGTTCGCCACTTGGTGGCCGTCGAGGAGGTTGACTGATCATGGCGGATACCGCCAAGCAGGCCGGCGCAGCCGGTCACGCACTCAAACCGCACCACCTGCGTCCCGCGCCCGGTGCCAAAACCGCACGGACCCGTGTGGGTCGTGGTGAAGGCTCCAAGGGTAAGACCGCGGGGCGTGGCACCAAGGGCACGAAAGCCCGTTACCAGGTGTCGCCGGCATTCGAGGGTGGCTCAACCCCCATCCACATGCGACTGCCGAAGCTTCGCGGCTTCAAGAACCCGTTCAAGACCACCTATCAGGTCGTCAACTTGGACCGGCTCTCGGCGCTGTACCCCGACGGCGGCACGGTGACCATCGATGACCTCATCGCCAAGGGCGCCGTCCGTGACAGCCACCTCGTCAAGGTCCTCGGCACCGGCGAGATCAGCGTGGCGGTCAACGTCACCGCTGACGCCTTCTCGGCAAGTGCCAAAGACAAGATCGAGGCAGCCGGCGGATCGGTGACGACCGCCTAACACCCGCGCTAATAGTCGTATGCCGTGAGCCGAGGACCGATGCGGAACTCGACTCACGGCATACGTCGTTAGACAGCACGACGCCGCATCCCCAGGAGGGCCCAGCTTGCTTACCGCCTTTGGCCGCGCGTTCCGCACCCCGGACCTGCGCAAGAAATTGCTGTTCACCCTCTTCATCATCATGATCTACCGGCTTGGCTCGCACGTGCCGACGCCCGGGGTCAGCTACGGCGCGGTCCAGGCGTGCATCAAGAACGCGCCAACCAACTCGGGCTTCCTTGGGCTCGCCAACCTCTTCAGCGGCGGCGCCCTCCTCCAGCTCTCAGTGTTTGCGTTGGGGATCATGCCGTACATCACGGCAAGCATCATCATTCAACTCTTGACCGTCGTCATCCCCCGATTCGAAACCCTCAAAAAGGAGGGGCAGACCGGGCAGGCCAAAATGACGCAGTATTCGCGTTATTTGACGATCGGGCTCGCGGTTCTGCAGAGTTCCACGCTGATTACCTTCGCCCAAAACCCGACGGCGCTCTTTGGCGCGGGCTGCACGAGCATCCTCCACGACGACTCGATCTCCACCATCGTCATCATGGTGTTGACGATGACGGCGGGTACCGGGCTCATCATGTGGCTCGGTGAGCTCATCACCGACAAGGGGATCGGCAACGGAATGTCGCTCCTGATCTTCACGTCGATTGCGTCGCGTTTCCCGCAATCACTGTGGCTCATCAAGAACAACAGTGGGTGGCTGATCTTCCTCTTGGTGATCGCGATGGGCTTCCTCATCATCGCCCTCGTCGTCTTCGTGGAGCAGAGTCAGCGGCGCATCCCCGTCCAGTACGCGAAGCGGATGGTCGGACGCCAGATGTACGGCGGAACCTCCACGTACATTCCGATCAAGGTCAACATGGCCGGTGTCATCCCGGTCATCTTCGCGAGCTCGCTGCTCGCGTTGCCGATGATGGTCGCCCAGTTCAACTCGGACGCGGTCAACCCGCCCGGGTGGGTAACGTGGATCAACAGCCACCTCGTCACCGGTGACCACCCGTTGTACATGGTGTTGTACACGGCCTTGATCCTCTTCTTCACCTTCTTCTATGTGTCGATCACCTTCAACCCTGAAGAGGTGGCCGACAACATGAAGCGGTATGGCGGATTCATCCCAGGGATTCGAGCCGGGCGACCCACGGCCGAATACCTCCAATACGTCCTCACCCGGATCACTGTGCCTGGCGCCATCTACCTGGCGTTGATCTCACTTATCCCGCTGATCGCCCTCGTTCTCATCAACGCCAACCAGAACTTCCCGTTCGGTGGCACCTCGATCCTCATCATTGTGGGGGTCGGTTTGGAGACGGTCAAGCAAATCGAGGCGCAGCTGCAGCAGCGCCATTACGAAGGATTCCTCAGATGATGCGAGTAATCATTTTCGGGCCACCCGGTGCGGGCAAAGGAACGCAGGCGTCACGAATCGCCGACCGATACGGCATTCCAGCCATCTCAACCGGCGACATCTTCCGGGCCAACATCAAGGGGCAGACGCCGCTTGGTCTCCAGGTGAAGGAAATCATCACCTCCGGGGGCTACGTGCCGGACGAGGTCACGAACGCGATCGTTGAAGACCGGCTCGCCCAGGAGGACTGCCGGGGCGGGTTCCTCCTCGACGGCTATCCGCGAACGATGGCTCAGGTCGACGCGCTCGACGCGATGCTCGCCAACCGCGGGCAGGTGCTCAACGCGGTGCTTGAGCTGACCGTCGACGAGGACGAGGTGGTCGGTCGACTCCTCAAGCGCGCCGAGATCGAGGGTCGGGCCGATGACACCGAGGACGTGATCCGCGAGCGGATGGCGATCTACCGCCGGGAGACAGCTCCGCTGTCGCAGACTTATGCCGAGCGCGGCTTGCTCGAACTCGTCGATGGCCTCGGTGAGATTGACGAGGTCGCTGGCAGGATCGGTATCGCCCTCGACCCGCACGCAGGCTGAACTGTGTTTGGTCGGGAACGGATCGAGGCCAAGCGCCCCGAGCAGGTTGCCGCGATGCGCCCAGCGGGGTTGCTCGTCGGGCAGTGCCTTGCGATGCTCGGCGAGGCCGCGACCGAGGGCGTCACCACGGCTGACCTTGATCGGCTCGCCGAGGAGTTCATTCGCGCGGGCGGTGGTCGCCCATCCTTCGCGGAGGTGCCGGGCTACCGGCATACCCTGTGCACGTCCGTCAATGAGCAGATCGTCCACGGGATCCCCGGGCCGCGGGTGCTGGCGCGCGGGGACCTGCTCTCGATCGACTGCGGCGCCATCGTCGACGGCTGGCATGGGGACGCGGCGATCTCGCTGATCGTCGGTGGGCCCGGTGCGGCCGCGGATCTCGCTCTCATCGACGCCACCGAGGCATCCCTTTGGGCCGGCATTGGCGCCTTGACGGTGGGCAAGGGTTTGTATGCCGTTGGCGCCGCGATCGAGGACAGCCTCGTCGCCGCGGGCGAGCGCGATGGTCGCGAGTACGGGATCGTCGAGGACTACGTCGGGCACGGAATCGGGCGCGAGATGCACATGGAACCGAACGTGCCCAACTACCGGGTCAAGGGGAAGGGCCCGACGGTTAAGCACTGCACGACGGTGGCAATCGAGCCGATGGTGACCCTCGGGGACCAGGCAAACGACGTGCTCGCCGACGATTGGACGGTCGTCACGCGCGATGGCGCCCGGGCGGCGCATTGGGAACACACGGTCGCCGTCAGCGACGCCGGACTGTTCGTCCTCACCGCGCTCGATGGCGGTGCGGCCCGTCTCGGGTCCAGGTTCGCCGCAGACCTGGCCTGACGTCAGCTGGGCGTCGGACCG
>CAZACX010000076.1:0-8569 GCA_964483685.1 uncultured Intrasporangiaceae bacterium | reverse complement strand
CGTCGCGATGTGACGGGGCCACCACGGGGGGCTAGCCTAGTCCCGCCCGCCCGGATCGCGCGAACCACATCGTCTCGCGCGTCCCGTCGCGGGCTCGGTGCGTCGGATCCGTTATGCCGCCCGCCCACCGACCGGGGTATGGCGCAGTTTGGTAGCGCGTCCGCTTTGGGAGCGGAAGGCCGTCGGTTCGAATCCGGCTACCCCGACCACCACCGCCTCGCCGAGTCGTGGCGAGTGCGCTCGGGCCGATAGGATGCCACGTCGGCTCGCCGCGGCGCGTACGCGCGCTCGGCGGCGGTCGACGGATCCCATTCATCGCGTCGTTGTGGAGTGCCTGTTGTGAAGAGTGCCGTCGAGACCCTGGGCCCGACCCGAGTCAAGCTGACCGTCGAGGTTCCATTTGCGGAACTCAAGCCGAGCATGGACGCCGCGGTTAAGACAATCGGCTCGCAGATCACGGTGCCCGGCTTCAGGGCGGGCAAGGTGCCGAGGCAGATCATCGAGCAGCGGGTTGGCCGCGGCGCGATCCTCCAGGAGGCCGTCAACTCGGCCATGCCCGAGTTCTATGGGCAGGCCTGTGAGGAGGCCCAGGTGCGGCCACTTGGGCAGCCCGAGGTCGAGATCACTCAGGTCCCGATGGACGAGGGTCAAGACCTCACGTTCACCGCTGAGGTTGACGTGCGCCCCGAGATCACCCTGCCCGACCTGGACGCCATCGCTGTCCAGGTCGACGACTTGACCGTCAGCGACGCCGACGTCGACGAGCGTGTCGACACCCTCCGCGCCCGCTTTGGGTCGTTGGTCCCCATCGACCGGGCGGTCGAAACGGGCGACTACGTTTCGCTTGACCTCGCGGCGGTCATCGACGGTGCGGAGATCGACGCGGTCACCGGCGTGTCCTACGAGGTTGGCTCGGACAACATGCTCCCCGGCATGGACGACGCGCTCCTCGGGATGTCTGCGGGCGAGACGAAGACCTTCACGGCACCCCTGGCTGGCGGCGAGCACGAGGGCGCGGACGCGGACTGCACCGTCACGGTGAGCTCGGTCAAGGTTCGTGAGCTCCCCGAGCTGGACGACGCCTTTGCGCAGATGGCCTCCGAATTCGACACCCTCGCTGACCTGCGCGCAGACCTCACCAAGGGCGTCGAACAGGCCAAGCGGTTCGAGCAGGGCGTCGCCGCCCGCGACAAGATCCTCGACTACCTCATGGACAACGTTGATGTGCCGCTTCCCGAGGGCGTCATCGAGGCCGAGGTTAACCATCACCTCGAGGGTGAAAGCCGGCTCGACGACGACGAGCACCGGGCCGAGGTCGACGAGAGCACGCGCAAGGCACTCAAGAGCCAGCTGCTGCTCGATGCCCTCGCGGAGCAGGAGAGCGTCAGCGTGTCCCAGGAGGAGTTCATCGAGTACCTCGTCCTCCAGGCCCAGCAGTACCGGATGGACCCCAACGAGTTCGCTAAGGCGCTGGACACCAACGGTCAAGTTCCCTCGATGGTCGCCGACGTCGCCCGACGCAAGGCACTTGCTGGCCTGCTCGAGCGCGTGACGGTCACCGATGCCTCGGGCAACGTCGTCGACATCACCGCGCTGACCGCGGGTGACGACGAGCACGCCGGCCACGACCACGCCGGCCACGACCACGCCGGCCACGACCACGCCGGCCACGACCATGACGAGTCTGATGAGGACGTCGACGCGAGCCCGGACGCAGACTCCACGACCAAAGAGGCCTAGACCCTGATCGACCCGGCCCCGTCGCTGCGGCGTCGGGGCCGGATCAGGTTCGGGGCGCAGTCACCTTGGGGGACCGGTCGTAGTCGAATCGATTCGATAACGAGCCTTGAGATGACGCCGCACCCATGAGCCCCACCCACCACGCCTCCTTGAGCCACGCCCGGTTGCGCTCCGCACGCAACGCGGTCCTCGCAGTCTTCGCGCTCAACGGCATGTGTTTCGCGACGTGGGCTGCGCGCATACCCGACCTCAAGGCCAACCTCCAGCTCAGCGCCGGGGATCTCGGTTTGACCCTGCTGTTCATGTCGGCGGGCTCGCTCGTCGGGCTGCCGGCGTCGGGCCGGATCACGCACCGGTTCGGCGCCGCTCGTGCGTGTTCGATGGGGATGGTGGCGATGCTCGTTGGGCTCATCGTCCTCGGGGTTGGCGCGGACGTGCTCAACTCCCGTCCGCTCGTGTCCGCCTCCCTCTTCTTTGTCGGCCTCGGCATCGGGGTCTGGGACGTCGCGATGAACCTCGAGGGCGCGAGCGTCGAGCGGCTTCTCGGGCGCAACATCATGCCGCGCTTCCACGCGTCCTTCAGCGCCGGAACCGTGTTCGCGGCCCTCATCGGCGCGGTCATGGCCTGGCAGACGGTCCCGATTTGGGCACATCTGAGCGTCGCCAGCGTCATCCTCTTCGGGTTGGGGATGTGGTCAACGCGCGCCTTCCTCCCGCGCGCGGCCGAAACCGAGGCGAACTCGGTGGGGGAGTCGGCGAGGTCGGGGGCCGGGTCAACGGTGGAGTCGGTGGCGGCAGCGAAGCCTGCGCCGGTCCGCTCGGCCTGGACTGAGAAGCGGACCATTCTCATCGGCGTCGTCACGATGGTCGCCGCTTTCACGGAAGGCACAGCCAACGATTGGGTCTCGGTCGCGTTCGTCGAAGGTCACGGGCTGCCCTCGTGGGCGGGAGTTCTCGGCTTCGCGACCTTCCTCTCGTTCATGACGCTCGGGCGGGTGGCCGGAACCACGCTGCTCGACACCTATGGTCGGGTCCGGGTGCTGCGGATCATGCTCGCGGGGGCCGCGGCGGGCTCGCTCCTCGTCGTGTTTGGCACGGCGCCGCTCGCCTTCGTTGGCGCGGCCATTTGGGGCTTCGGGGTGTCCCTGGGCTTCCCGGTCGGCATGAGCGCCGCCGCCGATGACCCCGCCCGCGCGGCCGCGCGCATGTCCGTCGTCGCGACGATCGGTTACACCGCATTCATCGCGGGTCCGCCACTGCTCGGATTCCTCGGCGATCACTGGGGAATCCTGCACGCCCTGCTCATCGTCGGCGCCATGCTCTCGATCGCCCTCATCGCCCTGCCTGCCGTCCGCGAACCCGGCACGGACCCCGTGGCCGGACAGCTTCGCCCACGCACGGAGCCCCTTCCCGGGGAGGCGTCGGGCCAGGTCTAGGTCTGGCGTGGGGTGCTCTCATCGGGCTCTCAGCGGGCAAGTGACAGACTCAGCACCATGACTTCGCTCGAGTTTTCGGGGTCCGCCGAGCCCGCTGGAACAGCCGGCCCGGGGACGACGCCCAGCGGCCCCGACGGGGCCAAAGCCAATGCCGCCGGCCCGCCGGTGCGCTCCTCCGAACGCCCTGACCTGACCCGCTACGTCTGGCTTTCGATCGCCGCAGCAGTGGCGACGATTGCGCTCAAGAGTGGGGCCTATCTGCTGACCGGGTCGGTCGGACTGCTTTCGGACGCGGCGGAATCGGTGGTCAACCTCGTCGCCGCGTTCGTCGCGCTTATCGCCCTGCATGTCGCGGCGCAGCCGAAGGATGACGACCACCATTACGGGCATTCCAAGGCGGAGTACTTCTCGGCTGCCGTCGAGGGCGTGATGATTTTTGTCGCCGCGCTCTTCATCATTTGGACAGCCGTCGGCCGCTTCCTCGACCCGATGGCCCTCGAGAACGTCGGTGTTGGCCTGGGAGTTTCCGTCGTCGCTTCGGCGATCAACGGGGCGGTCGCCATGGTGCTCATGCGGGCCGGGCGCGCGCATCGTTCGATCACCTTGACTGCCGACGGCAAGCACCTCCTCACCGACGTGTGGACCTCCGCCGGAGTCGTCATCGGCGTGCTCCTCGTCGCGCTCACCGGGTGGTTGCGCCTCGACGCCGTCATCGCCTTCCTCGTCGGCTGCAACATCATTTGGACCGGTTGGCACCTCATCCGGACCTCCGTGGATGGGTTGATGGATAAGGCCATGAGCAAGGAGTCGCACGATCAACTCCTCGCGGCGATCAATCACTTCGCCAGCGAGGAGGTCTCTTTCCACGGCATCCGGACTCGGGAGTCGGGCCACCTCCAGTTCGTCTCCATGCACGTCCTCGTCCCGGGTCAGTGGTCGGTTCAGCGCGGTCACGATCTCCTCGAAGAGGTCGAGCGGGCCCTCCACGTCGCGTTCGACCACCTTGAGGTCCTCACTCACCTCGAACCCTTTGAAGATCCCCGCGCGTATGAGGATGAGTCGGTCGGCCTCTCGATCGGGCGCGTCGAAGACACCCGGGGCGCAGGCAACGAGGCATAGGCCCCGGACGGGCGGCGCACGCAACAAGGGCGGTGCACGCAACAGAGGTGGCGCAGGCAACGGGGGACACGACACGTGACCAGCGCCTGAGCCGAGGCGACAGCGGGCGCCAGCCCGGCGGCATACGCGCATGTTGTGCGCTCACGGCGAACACCGAGCGGGCTCGGGAGTGCCTGGGCGGCCCCCGGCGTTAGGGTCACCATGACCGTGCAGCATGGGAGCACCACCAGGATGGAGAACCGCGTGAGCAATGCCAGCATCGTCGCCGCTGCCTCGGGAGGGCAGTTCGGGCTCGACGACCACATCTATCAGCGGCTGCTCAAGGAACGCATCATCTTCCTCGGGTCGGACGTCCGCGACGACAACGCGAACGCGATCTGCGCGCAGATGCTGCTGCTCGCCGCCGAGGACCCGCACAAGGACATCTGGCTCTACATCAACAGCCCCGGTGGCTCGGTGACCGCCGGTATGGCGATCTTCGACACGATGAACTGGGTCCCCAATGACGTGGCCACGGTGGCGATGGGCATGGCCGCCTCGATGGGTCAGTTCCTGCTGTCGGCCGGCACCAAGGGCAAGCGGTATGCGACGCCCCACGCCCGGGTGATGATGCACCAGCCGTCCGGTGGCATCGGTGGCACCGCTTCCGACGTCAAGATCCAGGCCGAGCAGATGCTGCACATCAAGAAGCAGATGGCCGAGCTCATCGCTGTCCACACCGGACAGAGTCTTGAGCAGATCGAGCGCGACTCGGACCGGGACCGCTGGTTCACGGCCGAGGAAGCCCGCGACTACGGCTTCGTTGACCATGTCTTCACGAGTTCGGTTCAGACGGCGGCCGCCGCAGCCGCCACGTCCGCACCCAAGGCGCCAGAAACCCCGGCCGCCCCGGCCGCCCCGTGACGCGCCCCGGACCTTTGCGAGGAGAACGAATGAACCCCCAGACCTACCTTGGCGCGCGTTCCGGTATGCCGGGTGGCCCGGTCCCCGGGCCGTCGAGCCGCTACATCCTGCCTCAGTTCGAGGAACGCACGTCCTATGGGACAAAGCGCCTTGACCCGTACACGAAACTGTTCGAGGACCGGATCATCTTCCTCGGCGTGCAGGTCGATGACGCCTCCGCGGACGACATCATCGCCCAGCTCATCGTCTTGGAGTCGCAAGATCCTGATCGGGACATCTTGATGTACATCAACAGCCCCGGCGGTTCGTTCACCGCGATGACGGCGATTTACGACACGATGCAGTACATCCGTCCGGATGTGCAGACGTTCGTCATCGGTCAGGCGGCGTCGGCGGCGGCGGTCTTGCTCGCCGCCGGTGCGAAGGGCAAGCGGTTTGCGTTGCCGAACGCCCGGGTGCTCATCCACCAGCCCGCGATCGTTGGCGGCGACTACGGTCAGGCCTCCGACATCGAGATTCAGGCCAACGAGGTCTTGCGGATGCGGTCCTGGTTGGAGGAGACCTGGGCGACGCACTCGGGCAAGCCGCTGGAGGTCGTCCAACGTGACATCGAGCGCGACAAGATCCTTTCCGCCGCCGAGGCCAAGGAGTACGGCCTCATCGATGAGGTGCTGCTCTCCCGTAAGGCATCCCTGGACGCCTGATCGGCTCCGGGCTCCCGGTCGTGTCCGGGCTCCCGGTCGTGTCCGGGGGCCCGGTCGCTGCTCCTTGTCGCTGCTTCGGGCTCCGTCTGTGTCCACCGGGGGCCTGCGATGTTGCCTCGCGGCCTGGCGTCGGCGTGGGCGCACGGCGACGGCGTGCCAATCAGGCAGAATGGTGGGGTACCGCAGGGTCCTTTCCCCTGCGCACTGACGAGGAGAAATTATGAACGAACCCAAGATGGCGCAACGGTTGGCCGCCGAGTTTCTCGGCACCTTCTGGCTCGTCTTTGGCGGCGCAGGCTCGGCGGTTTTCGCCGCCGTCTACCTGACGCCCAACAACACCGCGGGGCAGTCCTTCCAGCTCGGAATCGGCTTCCTCGGTGTCGCACTCGCCTTCGGGCTGACTGTGGTCACGATGGCCTACGCCGTCGGCCACATCTCGGGGGCGCACTTCAACCCGGCCGTGACCATCGGTGCCGCGAGCGCGGGACGCTTCGACTGGAAAGACGTGCCGGCGTACGTCGGTGCCCAGGTTGTCGGTGGCCTCGCGGGTGGCGCCGCGATCTTGGCCATCGCGAGCGGCAAAGAGGGCTACGACCGGGTGGGCCACATGGCCGCCAACGGTTACGGCGAGCACTCACCCGGCGGTTACAGCCTGGTTGCCGTCCTCATCGCTGAGGTCGTGCTCACGGCGGTCTTCCTGTACGTGATCCTGGGCGTGACCGACAGCCGCGCCCCGTCGGGCTTCGCCCCGCTGGCGATTGGTCTCGCGCTGACCCTGATCCACTTGATCTCGATCCCGATCAGCAACACCTCGGTCAACCCGGCCCGCTCGACTGGTGTCGCTTTCTTCAATGGCGACGGCGCCCCCGGGCAGCTTTGGCTGTTCTGGTTGGCACCCATCGTCGGCGCGGCGATTGCCGGTTTCACCTTCAAGTTCGTCACCGGTGTGGACCGCAGCGACCGCGACATCGAAGGCGCCGTTTCGGACGTCGACCGTCGCAAGCACTGACACCTCGGGCCGCGGGCGCTCGCACGCGCTCGGCTCAACGAACGCCGCCGCACCCCTCGGGGTGTGGCGGCGTTCGCGCTCTCGCAGCCTTGCGCTGTGAGCGGAACAGCCCAATTTGGGGGGTTTTCGGTTTCACAATGGCGACGAATCTCGGGCGCGACAGGTAGCGTCGGCGAGGTAGACCAGCAACTGCGGAAGGGGTTCGGCACATGGCTCGCATCGGTGAAAGTGGCGACCTGCTCAAGTGTTCGTTCTGCGGCAAGAGCCAGAAGCAAGTCAAGAAGCTGATTGCCGGACCGGTCGTCTACATCTGCGACGAGTGCATCGACCTCTGCAACGAGATCATCGAGGAGGAGCTCGCCGAGTCGACCGATCTCGGCTTCGAGGAGCTGCCCAAACCGCGGGAGATCTTTGACTTCCTCGGCACCTACATCATCGGCCAGGACGAGGCCAAGAAGGCGCTCGCGGTTGCTGTCTACAACCACTACAAGCGCATCCAGGCGGGTGAGGGGGTCGCCAAGCGCGACGCCGATCACGTCGAGCTCGCGAAGTCCAACATCCTGCTCATCGGGCCGACTGGGTGCGGGAAGACGTACCTCGCGCAGACCCTCGCGAAGATGCTCAACGTGCCGTTCGCGATCGCCGACGCGACCGCGCTCACCGAGGCGGGCTACGTCGGGGAGGACGTCGAGAACATCCTCCTCAAACTCATCCAGGCGGCGGACTACGACGTCAAGAAGGCCGAAACTGGGATCATCTACATCGATGAGGTCGACAAGATCGCCCGCAAGTCGGAAAACCCGTCGATCACCCGCGACGTGTCCGGTGAGGGCGTTCAGCAAGCGTTGCTCAAGATCCTCGAGGGCACGACGGCCTCGGTGCCGCCCCAGGGTGGCCGCAAGCACCCGCACCAAGAGTTCATCCAGATCGACACGACGAACGTGCTCTTCATCGTCGGGGGCGCCTTCGCCGGGCTCGAAAAGCTCATCGAGTCGCGCAACGGCAAGAAGGGTCTCGGCTTCGGTTCGGAGCTGCACACGCCCAAGGACCTCGCCGAGTCGATGACCGAGGTCATGCCCGAGGACTTGATGAAGTTTGGCCTCATCCCCGAGTTCATCGGCCGACTGCCGGTCATCACCACCGTTTCCCCACTCGATGAGAGCGCCCTCGTTCGCATCCTCAGCGAGCCCAAGAACGCCCTCGTCAAGCAGTACGCCAAGATGTTCGAGCTCGACGGTGTCGAGTTGGAGTTCACCCCTGATGCCCTCGGCGCAATCGCCGAGCAGGCGCTCCTGCGGGGGATTGGCGCCCGTGGGCTGCGGGCGATCATGGAGGAAGTCCTCATGCCGGCGATGTTCGACGTCCCGAGCGACGAAGACATCACCCGGGTCGTCGTCTCCCGTGACGTTGTCGTCGGCAACGTGCTGCCGACGATCGTTCGTCAAGCCGAGGTCACCCCCCGCAAACGGGCCCCGCGCAAACGTTCCGCGTGACGCCCGGCGGTCCGCTGCCGACGGCCCGCGCCGCTGTTGACGGCCCGGGCCGCTGCTGACGGCCAGGGGGTCCGCTGCCGACGGCCCGCGCCGCGGTTGACGGCCCCGCGGGTTAGCGGAACTGTTCGGCGACGGCCTGGAGCTGCGCGGCATACGAGGGCCAAT
>CAZACX010000075.1:0-8611 GCA_964483685.1 uncultured Intrasporangiaceae bacterium | reverse complement strand
ACGTTCTGGTTGGTGCGGCGGCGGATCATCGTCACTTCGTCGCGGTTGTTCCCCGTGGGCCCGATGTAGTTGAAGAAGTAGGCGAACTGCGCGTACCCACCGATCATGTGGCTCGGTTTCATCATGATCCGCGTGAGGGAGTTGTGGATGCCGCCACGTCTTCCGTTGGTCTCGGTGAGGGGGACGTCGATGAGCCGGTCCTGGGCGTGGTGCATGTAGACGGTGCCCTCCGGCATCCGGTGCGAGACGATCGCGCGGGCGGCGACGACACCGTTGCGGTTGACCGCCTCGATCCAGTCGTTGTCCTTGACCCCGATCTTCTCGGCGTCGATGTCGGACAGCCAGATCGTCTGGCCGCCGCGCGAGAGGCTGAGCATGAACAGGTTGTCCTGGTACTCGCTGTGGATCGACCACTTGTTGTGCGGGGTGAGGTAGCGCACCGAGACGCCGAGGGCGTTCTGCTCGCCCAGCGCCGTTTCCCCGAACAGCTCGGTCATGTTGAGCGGTGGCCGGTAGACCGGCAGCGCCTCCCCCATGCCGAGGATCCAGTCGTGGTCGAGGTAGAACTGCTGGCGCCCGGTGAGGGTGTGGAAGGGCTTCTTGCGCTCGATGTTGATCGTGAACGGCGCGTACCGCCGCCCACCGGACTCCGAGCCCGACCACTCCGGCGAGGTGATGACCGGCACCGGAGCGACCTGGGTGTCGGCGAAGGTGATCTGCTTGCCCTCGTGCTCGGCCGCGAGGTCGTGCAGGAGGGTGCCGGTGCGCTTCTCCACGTTCTTGAAGCCGTGGGTGGCCAGGTGCCCGTTGGTCGTGCCCGACAGGTGCAGGATCGCATCGGCCATGTGGATGTCGGTGTCGAGCTTCGGCTGGCCGTCACCGGCGCCGCCACGGGCGACCCCGTTGCGGTGGCGCAGGATCTCGACCTCGCGCTTGACGTCGTAGGGCACGCCCTTGGTGAGCATGCCGACCTTCTCCAGGAGCGGGCCGACCGAGGTCATCTTGTCGAAGATCGCGGTGTAGTCGCGCTCGGCGACGGCCAGCACCGGCAACGTCTTGCCGGGCACGGGCTCGACCTCGCCGGTGCGCCAGTCCTTGACGACGCCGTGGACCGTCGCCATCGCCTCGGGGGTGTCGTGCCAGAGGGGCTTGGCGATGACGTCGCGCCGGGTGCCGAGGTGGTCGACCGCCAGCTCGGAAAACCGCTTCGCGACCTCCTTCCACGCGTCCCAGTCGGTCCGGGCCTCCCAGGGCGGTGCGATGGCCGGGCTGAAGGAGTGGACGAAGGGGTGCATGTCGGTGGTCGACAGGTCGTGCTTCTCGTACCACGTGGCCGCCGGCAGCACGACATCGGAGAAGAGCGTCGAGCTGGTCATCCGGAAGTCGATCGTCGTGAGCAGGTCGAGCTTGGCCGTCGCGGCCTCCTCGGGCCACTCGATGCCGGCCGGCCGTTGCTCCGGCGGGGCCTGCTCGGCGGTGACGGCGTTGTCGGTGCCGAGCAGGTGCTTGAGGAAGTACTCGTTGCCCTTGGCGCTGGACCCGAGCAGGTTGGCCCGCCACAGGCTGAGGATGCGGGGGTGGTTCTCCTCCGCCTCGGGGTCCTCGACGGCGAAGCGGAGGGCACCGGACTTCAGCTGGTCGACGACGTAGTCCGCGGGCGCCTGCCCGGCGGCATCCGCCTCGTCCGCCAGCGCGAGGCTGCTGCGGTTGAACGTCGGGTAGCTGGGGGTCCAGCCCAGGCGCACCGACTGGGCGAGCAGGTCCATGACCCCCTTGCCCGCGAAGACGCCGGTGCCGGCATCCACGTCGTCGGCCGTGAAGGTGTCGTAGCGGTACTGGCTGGTGTTGACGTACCAGTACGCGGTCTGGTTCATGTGACGGGGCGGGCGCTGCCAGTCGAGCGCGAAGGCCATGTGCTGGAAGCCCATGATCGGCCGGATCTTCTCCTGGCCGACGTAGTGCGCCCAGCCGCCACCGTTGCGGCCCTGGCACCCCGTGATCGAGGTGAGCACGAGCATCGCGCGGTAGATCTGGTCGGAGTGGAACCAGTGGTTGGTGCCGGCCCCCATGAGGATCATGCCGCGACCGCCGGTGTCGATGGCGTTCTGCGCCCACTCGCGGGCCAGGCGCACGACCTGCTCGGCGGGCACGTTGGTGATCTCCTCCTGCCAGGCGGGGGTCGCCGGGGACGAGGGGTCGTCGTAGTCGGCCGGCCACGTGCCCGGCATCCCGGGGCGGTTCACGCCGTACTGCGCGAACATGAGGTCGAGGACGGTGGTGACAAGGCGGCCGCCGATCCGGCGCACCGGAACCCCGCGGGAGACGTGCGCGACCTTGCCGTCGTAGGCGTCAAAGCGGGGCAGGACGACCCGGGCGGTCTCGGCTGAGCCGTTCAGGGTGAGCACCGGCTCGATCTCGCCGAGGTCGAGGTTCCACTTGCCCCAGCCCTCCTCGCCATAGCGAAAACCGATGGAGCCGTTAGGTATGGCGACGTCCCCGGTGCGCGAGTCGAGCACCGCCGGCTTCCACATCGCGTTCTCGCTGGTGCTCTCGGCGATGTCGAGGTCACCGGCCACGAGGTACTTGCCCGGCCGGTATGCCGGCCCGGCGCCGCTCGTGGGGTCCGCGGCATCCGTCGTGCTCGGCTCAAGGGAGACGAGGAAGGGCAGGTCGGTGTACTGCTGGTTGTACTGCGTGAAGAAGTCGACCTGCTGGTCGACGAAGAACTCCTTGAGGATGACGTGCCCCATGGCCATCGCGAGCGCGCCGTCGGTGCCGGGCGCCGAGGCGACCCACTCGTCGGCGAACTTGACGTTCTCGGCGTAGTCGGGTGAGACGGCGACGACCTTCTGACCGCGGTAGCGCGCCTCGGTCATCCAGTGCGCATCAGGGGTGCGGGTCATCGGGACGTTCGAGCCCCACATGATGAGGTACCCGGCATCCCACCAGTCGCCGGACTCGGGCACGTCGGTCTGGTCCCCGAACATCTGCGGCGAGGCGTTGGGCAGGTCGGCGTACCAGTCGTAGAACGAGAGCATCGGCGCGCCGATGAGCTCGAGGAAGCGCGCGCCGGAGGCGTAGGAGACCGGCGACATCGCGGGGATCGGCGAGAAGCCGGCGATCCGGTCGGGGCCCCAGCGCTTGACGGTGTAGACGTGCGCGGCGGCGATGATCTCGACGACCTCGTCCCAGGTCGAGCGCATGAGCCCACCCTTGCCGCGGGCCGACTTGTAGCGCTTGGCCTTCACGGGGTCCTGGACGATCGAGGCCCAGGCGACGACTGGGTCGCCGCCGACGGCAGCCTTCGCCTCGCGGTACATCTCGAGCAGCACGCCGCGCACGTAGGGGTAGCGCACCCGCGTCGGGGAGTAGGTGTACCAGCTGAAGGCCGCGCCGCGAGGGCAGCCGCGGGGCTCGTACTCGGGCCGGTCGGCACCGGTGGAGGGGTAGTCGGTCTGCTGCGCCTCCCAGGTGATGATCCCGTCCTTGACGTAGACCTTCCACGAGCACGAGCCGGTGCAGTTCACCCCGTGGGTACTGCGCACGACCTTGTCGTGCGACCAGCGGTCGCGGTAGAAGGAGTCGCCCGAGCGGCCTCCCTCAGCGTAGATGGACCGCTTGTCGGCGGACACCTCCGAGCGGGTGAAGAAGCGTCGCGTGCCGACCAGGGCATTGGTCAGCGGCCCGTCGAGTTCGGGGGTGGTGGTCATGCGGGCTCCTTGGATGCCGTTGTGCTGGGTGCCGAGGCGTTGGGTGCCGTGGGTGCGATGGTGCGGAAGGGGGTTCTTGTGCTCACGTGCGCGACACAGGTGGTAGGGCCGACGAACGGCTCGAGGCCCACCTCGGTGTCGGTTTCGCCGAACTGAGTCAGGGCTCCGGCAATCAGGCCGCGGTGGATGCCGCACACGACGGCGGGGTTGGTTCGGGCCTGGCCGAGGAAGGGACAGGCCTCGAGCACGACCTTGGCAGCGCGTCCCCCCTTGTCCGTCGTCAACTCCGGCGTGTAGCCCCACTCGAGAAGCACGTCGAGCATTCGGCCGACTTTGCTCAACCAGCGCCCGGGCGTATCGGCCGGGGTGTCGGACAGGTCTGTGGGCACATGGTCCGCGGCCCACCGGCGACCCACCTCCGCCGGTGTCGGCGCCGGGCCGCCCTTCCCTTCGCTCAGGGCCTGAGCCAGCAGGGCGCTGAGCAGGCGCAGGGAGTCGAGCTCGCCGGCTGGGTCGACGTCGGCCAGCGAGCCCGGGGTGACGCTGTAGACCTTCCGCGGGCGCCCAGCCCCGCCCCGGCGCTGGAAGGCGCACTCGACAAGTCCCGCCGCGACGAGCCGATCGAGGTGGAAACGCACCGTCGTGACGTGCAGTCCCACGTGCCGGGCCAACTCGGCAGCGCTCAGCCCGACCGGCTCCGCCCCGTGTGGTGAGGCAGCGTTGGCAAGCGCGTCGAGGAGTCGCCGGCGCACGGGGGAGGCCAACAGCGCGGCAATGCCATGGTCGTCGGTGACGGTCAACGGACCCCTCTCTCGGATATGGAGGACTTACTCCTTTCTATCGAACCACACTCACCCCCGAGGTGGGACATGAGGGTGAGACAGGCTGACCGGTCCGGAACCCGGGCGGAATCGTTGACACCAGGCCCAACTGGGGTGCTGTCACGAGGCGTCGTAGACGTTAGGGATGCCTCACTGGCAGGCCCTGAGGCGGCGATGTACGGTCCCAACCGAAAGATTTAGATGAGTTCATTCATCCAAATGGAGGCCCAGGTCATGACCCAGACGACGAAGCCGGTCACGGCCCCACACCAAGTGCCGGTGTCCAGTGGCGCGAAGCGTGTCCTCACGATGTCGACGATCGCCTTCACCTTGATGTTCGCCGTGTGGCTGATGTTCGGCATCCTCGGGGTGCCGATCCAGAAGGAGCTCGGGCTCAGCGATCCCGAGCTGTCCTGGATCTCCGCGGTCGCCGTGCTCAACGGCTCACTGTGGCGGTTGCCGGCGGGCATGCTGACCGACCGGGTCGGTGGCCGGGTCGTGACGATCGCGATGCTGCTGGTCACCGCGATCCCCTGCTTCTTCATCACCCAGGTCTCGGGCTACTGGCCGCTGCTCGGCCTCGCGTTCCTCGTCGGCTTCGCCGGCAACCTGTTCAGCGTCGGCATCGCGTGGAACGCGGCGTGGTTCCCCAAGGACCGGCAGGGCTTCGCGCTCGGCGTCTTCGGGGCCGGCAACGTGGGCGCCTCGGTGACCAAGCTGCTCGTCGTCCTAATGCCCACGGTCATCGCGAGTACCGCCGGCGCGATGTACCTCGGCATCTTCCCCGGCGGCTGGCGCATCTTCCCCGCGTTCTACACCGTCGCGCTCGTCGTCGTCGCGATCCTGACGTTCGTCATCGTCCCGCGCCACGACCGGAAGGGCGGTGCGGGCAAGCCCATCCGGGAGATGCTCCTCCCCCTGAGGCACGTGCGGGTCTGGCGCTTCAGCCTCTACTACGCCGCCGTCTTCGGCGCCTATGTCGCCCTGGCCGCGTGGCTGCCGAAGTACTACGTCGACAACTTCGACGTCGAGCTGCAGGTCGCTGCCCTACTCACCGCCACCTTCATCTTCCCGGCATCACTGCTGCGCCCGGTCGGCGGCTGGTTCTCCGACAAAGTCGGCGCCCGGCGCGTCATGTACTGGACCTTCTTCGTGATGATGGTGACGACCGGAATCCTCATGATGCCTAACGGGCACCTCGTCATCGACCAGGCCGACGGCTCCCAGAGCGAGCACCTCGACTACGCGATCGGCATCGCGCCCTTCGCCCTGCTCGTCTTCGTGCTCGGGTGCGCCATGGGCGTCGGGAAGGCCGCGGTCTATAAGCACATCCCCGACTACTTCCCCGACAACGTCGGCTCCGTCGGTGGGCTCGTCGGGATGTTCGGGGGCCTGGGCGGTTTCGTCCTGCCGCCCTTGTTCGCCTACACCAAGGTGTGGTCCGGTTTCCCCAGCTCGACGTTCTTCGTCCTCTTCCTCCTCACGAGCGTCTGCTTCGGGTGGATGCACTGGACCGTCGTGCACATGTTGCATCACGAGTCGCCAGACCTCGCCCGCCACCTCGAGTCCCCGGCCGCCCCCGCGACCGTCCGTTAAGGAGAGCACCGATGAGCACCGCACCCGCACCGGCCCGCAAGGGCGAGTGGCTGGAATCCTGGGACCCCGAGAACGAGGAGACGTGGGACAAGTCGCTGGCCTGGTCCACCCTCTGGGTCACGACGTTCTGCCTCACCCTGGCCTTCATCGCCTGGTTCCTCCCGAGCGCGATCATCCCGAAGCTCAACGCCTTGGGCTACGACTTCAGCAAGAGCCAGCTGTACTGGATGGCTGCGATGCCGGGCCTGGCCGCCGGCCTGCTGCGCCTGGTGTGGATGGTGCTGCCCCCGATCATGGGCACCCGCAAGATGGTCTCGATGACCAGCCTGCTACTCATCACCTCCACCCTCGGCTGGGGCGTGCGCGTCCAGACGCCCGAGGCCCCCTACTGGGAGCTCATGGTCCTTGCCTTTCTCGCCGGCATCGGTGGCGGTGCGTTCTCGGGATTCATGCCGAGCACGTCGTACTTCTTCCCCAGGCGCATGCAGGGCACGGCATTGGGACTCCAGGCGGGCCTGGGCAACTTCGGCGTGTCGCTCGTGCAGTTGCTGACGCCCTACCTCATCGCCATCGGGGCCCTCGCCGTCTTCGGTGGCAGCCAGCAGATGTCGGTGCCGGGCAAGCCCCCGGTCACCGTCTGGTACCAGAACGCGGCCTTCGTCTGGATCCCGCTCATGGTGGTCGGCTCGATCCTCGCGTGGACCATGCTCAAGTCCGTCCCGATCAAGGCCAACATCCGCCAGCAGTTCGACATCTTCAGCAACCAGGACACCTGGTGGATGACGCTGCTCTACATCATGACCTTCGGTACGTTCTCCGGCCTCGCCGCCCAGTTCGGCCTGCTCATGTCCAACCTCTACGGCGCCGGCAACACCGAGATCGTCCAGGGCGCGGGGGCCACCGCCAAACTGCTCATCGAGGGCTACGCCGTCCCCGACGTCGTCAAGTACGTCTTCCTCGGCCCACTGATCGGCGCCGCCGCACGCGTCGGCTTCTCCCCGCTCACCGACCGCATGGGCGGCGCGATCTGGACCCTCATCTCGGGCATCGGCCTCATCGGCTCGATCGCCTGGACGATCCCGGCCCTGACCCCCGACACCTCCTCTGCGGCCACCCTCGAGGCGGGCTTCGACCAGTTCCTCTACGGGATGCTGCTCATCTTCCTGTTCGCCGGAATCGGAAACGCCTCGACCTTCAAGCAGATGCCGATGATCTTCGAACGTCGCCAGGCCGGCGGCGTCATTGGCTGGACCGCCGCTATCGCCGCCTTCGGGCCGTTCATCTTCGGCATGGGAGTCTCGACCCTCGGGCCGGTGCCCTTCTACTCGATCGGCATCGCCTACGCCGTGATGTGCGTCGGCATCACATGGTGGCGCTACGCCCGACCCGGCGCCCCGAAGCCCGGCTGACGACCCGCCGCGGCGACCTCTTGCGAATCACCCACCTCGTGCGACCGGTTTTGGACGTCCGGTAAGTGATTTGCACTCAATCGCAGTTCGCTGGATGCCGTGACGACCGACCTCTCACTCAAGGCCGTACGCCGCGGCCCGAGTCGCGCGTTCGGGTCAGGTCGGGCTGGTGAGTGCTTCGAGGTCGGCGGGGGTGTCGATGTCGCGGGAGGTGACCCCAGCGACCGGCACCCGGAGATGCGGCAGTTCCAGCAGCCTCTTCGCAGGGCGGCCGTGGGCGGGTCGGGGCATCAGGTCCCGCACCAGCTCCGCGCGGTACGCCGCGAGCAACGGGTTGGCGTGACCCTCGTCGTCGACCCCGACCGCCGCTGCCGTCTCGGGCCCGGCCGCAGCGAGCGCGCTGGCCAGGACGAGCAGCCCCGGCACGGCATACGGCATGTCCCCCGCAACGACGGCGACGAGATCGGTGTCGACGAGCGCCAGCCCAGCCTCGATCCCGGCCAGGGGGCCACCATCTGGCGGGTCCTCGTGCGTCCACGCCACGGCGCGGGCGATGACCCGCCGCTCCCCCACGACGACCACCGGCCATGTCGGCGGCAACGCGCTGATCAGGTGGTCCAGGACGGTCGAACCCGCGAGCTGAGCGGCGAGCTTGTCGGAGCCGAACCGACGAGAACGCCCGCCGGCGAGGACAAGCACGGTCACGTCACGGCGCGGCTCGTGCCGGTCCCGGTCCCGGTCACGGTCCGGTTGGTCGCTGCGCATCCCCCATTGTGACCACGAGAGATGCCGCCCCGGCACAGCCGTCACCCGCCCGGGTGATGGCCTGCCCGGCACCCGGCGCGAGCATCGAGTGGTGTCCAGGCGCCGCCCGCACCACCTCGTTCCACCGGGCTGACCCAGTTCGGGCCCGGTCTCACGGTGGTCGGGTGCTAGGAGCGCAGCGCCGTCTGCTCGGTTACGGGATCAGCCCGCGGGTTGGTTCACGCGGCCTACATCCAAGTGGGCCGGTCTTCGATTAGCCCGCGGGTTGATACAACCGGTTGTTTGCGGTCTTGACCGTCAACACGACCGG
>CAZACX010000074.1:1848-8728 GCA_964483685.1 uncultured Intrasporangiaceae bacterium | reverse complement strand
CTTACGGGGTGACCGTTTGTTCCTTCCCGACAATGACGAGGCCCGATTCGGTGACGACGAAACCGCGGGCGCGGTCGTAGTCGTGATCAAAGCCGATCCGCGTTCCCTCGGGGACCATGACGTTCTTGTCGATGATGGCCCGCTTGATGTGACAGTGCCGGCCAATGTTGACGTTGTCGAGCAGCACTGAGTCGGTGACCTCGGTGTAGCTGTGTACCCGCACCCTTGGTGAGATGACCGACCCCGACACTCTGGCACCGGAGATGACGACGCCGGGGGAGACCGCGGACATGACGGCCTCGCCGAAGCGGCCGTGATGACCGTGGACGAACTTCGCCGGTGGGAACGTCCCGGGGTCGGTGTAGATCGGCCAGTCGTAGTTGTAGAGGTTGAAGACCGGCTCAATCGACACGAGATCCATGTGGGCGTCGTAGTAGGAGTCCATGGTGCCGACGTCACGCCAGTAGCCGCGGTCGCGTTCGAGGGAGCCGGGGACCTTGTTGTCCTTGAAGTCGTAGACATAGGCGGAGTCTCGAGCGACGAACGCAGGAACGATGTCGCCGCCCATGTCATGGCGGCTGCCCTCGAGGTCATGGTCCATGAGGACGGCATCCATGAGGGTGTCCGCGTCGAAGACGTAGTTGCCCATCGATGCGAGGACCTCGTGCGGGGCATCGGGAAGGCCGAGCGCGTCGGTCGGCTTCTCCCGGAAGGCGGCGATCTTGTGGGGGTCCTTGGCCTCGACCTCGATCACGCCAAACTGGTCGGCCAACTCGATGGGCTGGCGGATCGCCGCGACCGTGACGCCGGCATTGGTCTCGCGGTGCTGTTCAACCATCTGGCTGAAGTCCATCCGATAGACGTGATCGGCGCCGACGACGATCACTATCTCGGGACGCTCGTCGTTGATCGTGTTGAGCGACTGGTAGATCGCATCGGCGCTGCCGAGGTACCAGTCCTTGCCCATCCGCTGCTGCGCCGGGATGGGGGCGACATAGTTGCCGAGCAGCGTCGACATCCGCCACGTTTTCGTCACGTGCCGGTCCAGGCTGTGCGACTTGTACTGGGTGAGCACCACCACCCGCAAGTACCCCGAATTGACCACGTTGCTCAGCGCGAAGTCGATGAGCCGATAGATCCCGCCGAACGGAACCGCAGGCTTCGCGCGGTCGGCAGTCAAGGGCATCAACCGCTTTCCTTCGCCGCCAGCGAGGACGATGACCAACACGCGATCTCTCCGATTAACCATGACATCGACAGTAGGGGAGTTGGCGCCCCCAGGGCGAGCCTCGGGCCGCGAGAGTTGCGCCATGTTCGCCGCCATTCCCTCAACCCGCCGACCGGACTAGCGTGGCCCCGTGCGCATCGACATCCTCAGCAAGGAATATCCCCCAGCGATCTACGGCGGCGCGGGGGTCCACGTCGCCGAGCTCGTTCGAGCCCTGCGCGAGCGCGGCGACATGACGGTGCAGGTCCATGCCTTCGGTGAGCCGCGCGACGAAGCCGGCACCGCGGCATACCCCGAGCTCGCTGAACTGGCCTCGGCGAACGCGGCGATCAAGACGATGGGCGTCGACCTGGCCATGGTCAGTGGCACGGCGGGCGCCGACCTCGTCCACTCCCACACCTGGTACGCGAACTTCGGCGGGCATGTCGCGAGCCTGCTCGGCGGGATGCCGCACATCATCACCGCGCATTCGCTCGAGCCGTTGCGCCCGTGGAAGGCAGAGCAACTCGGGGGCGGCTATCGGCTCTCGTCGTGGATCGAAAAGACGGCGTATGAGGCCGCTGCCGCGGTGATCGCCGTCAGCGAGGGGATGCGGCAGGACGTGTTGCGCAGCTATCCGTCGATCGATCCGGAGTCGGTGAAGGTGGTCCACAACGGGATCGACAGCCAGCTGTGGCAGCCGCGGCAGGATCACGAGGTTGTGCGCAAGCACGGCGTCGACCCGGACAAGCCGTCGGTCATCTTCGTCGGCCGGATCACCCGGCAAAAGGGGCTGCCGTACCTGCTGCGCGCGGCCGCGGACCTGCCCCCCGAGGTCCAGGTCGTCCTCTGCGCCGGCGCCCCGGACACCCCCGAGATCATGGCCGAAGTGGAGGCGTTGATGGCGCAGCTGCGGGCCAAGCGGGGATCCGGCGTGGTGTGGATCCCGGAGATGCTGCCTCGCAACGAGGTGATCGCCCTGCTGTCCGCCGCGACCGTCTTTGCCTGCCCGTCGGTGTATGAGCCGCTGGGCATCGTCAACCTCGAGGCCATGGCCTGCAACTTGCCGGTCGTCGCGACCGCGACCGGGGGCATCCCCGAAGTCGTTGTCCACGGCGAAACCGGGTGGTTGGTGCCGATCGAGCAGGTCACCGATGGCACCGGGACGCCCGTCGACCCCGACCGTTTCGTCACCGATCTCGCCGCCGCGCTCAACGACGCGGTGAGCGACCCCGACCGCGCCCGTGCCTTCGGGATCGCCGGCCGCGTCCGGGCCGTCAACTCCTTCTCGTGGGCCTCGATCGGGGACCGAACCCTCGAGGTGTACCGCACCGTTCTCGGATAGGCCCTCGACGCCGAACGCGGCGGGGGAGGCGTGGCATAGGCTCGGCCGTATGTCGGACGTGCTCGCCTTTGCTGGGGTCAGCGTCGTTCGGGACGGCAACTATCTGCTCCGCGACATCGACTGGGAGGTCGAGGAGGGTCAGCGTTGGGTTGTGTTGGGGCCCAACGGGGCCGGCAAAACGACGCTGATTCAGCTCGCCTCCGGTCGGATGCATCCCACCGGTGGCGTGGCCGGTGTGCTCGGTGAGGTACTTGGCGCAGTGGACGTCTTTGAACTCAGGTCCCGGGTGGGGCTCGCCTCGGCGACGTTGGCCGAACGGATCCCCGGCAACGAGCGCGTGCGAGATGTCGTCGTCACGGCCTCCTACGCGGTGGTCGGTCGCTGGCACGAGCGCTACGACCGGATGGACGAAGCGCGCGCGGCGGAACTCCTGCTCGCCCTGGGCGCCGACCACCTCGCGGATCGGACCTACCGAACCCTCTCGGAGGGGGAACGCAAGCGGGTCCAGATCGCCAGGGCGTTGATGACCGACCCGGAATTGCTCCTCCTCGACGAGCCGGGCGCCGGCCTCGACCTGGGCGGCCGGGAGGACCTCGTGGCCCGCCTCGGGGTGTTGGCCGGGGACCTAGAAGCCCCAGCAATTGTGTTGATCACCCATCACGTCGAGGAGATCCCACCGAACTTCACCGACGTGCTGCTGCTGCGCGCGGGGAGCATCGTTGCCGCCGGACCGCTGGAAATCACCTTGACTGCGGCCAATTTGACTGCCACATTCGGTATGCCGCTCCAGCTAGATAACCGCGATGGTCGATACGCGGCCTGGGCGACGCCCGCAACGCACTAAAACGTAAGGCACTTGGCCGCAAAAGTACTTCATCGCAAGGCACGTCACCGGCAGGCACTGAAAACGCTCAGATGTCAACGGACAGCGCACCAGGGAAGGATTGGTCGAGATGGAATGGCTCGGTGACAACCCATGGTTGGGATGGCTTGGGATCGGCCTCGCGCTCGCCGCGATCGAGGCCGCCACGGTCGACTTCGTTTTTGTCATGCTCGCCGGAGGCGCGTTAGCCGCCAGCCTCGCGGCCGCGCTGGGCGCGTCGTTGCCGGCGCAGGTGATCATCTCCGTCCTCGTCGGGGGACTGCTCGTCTTTGTCGTGCGTCCGATCGTGCGCTCACGCTTCCTCGACACCGTCACCGATCACGGCATCGGGACCGCTGGTCTCGTTGGTCGCAGTGCCCGGGTTGTGCAAGCGGTCACGGAGACCGACGGTCGCGTCAAACTTGGCGGGGACACCTGGTCGGCGCGCATCCCGCAAGGGGGTCGGATCTGCGAGCCAGGCGAGGAAGTCCGGGTCATCTCGATTTCGGGCGCGACGGCAATCGTTAGCGGCGAGTCTGCCCAGCTCACAACGTAAGTGACGCCCGCCTTGGTCGGCGGGCAGTATGGGGAAGGCGCCTGTCGGCTGCCTTGCCTCCCCACTGAGAAATGGAGCACCATGAAGCCAGGCTGGATCGTCCTTATCCTCTTTTTGATCTTCGGTGTTGTCGTCCTTGTGCGGACGGTGCGGATCGTGCCACAACAGACGGCGCTCATCATCGAACGGCTGGGCCGCTACTTTAAAACCCTCGAGGGCGGGATCCACATCCTCGTTCCCTTCGTCGACAAGGTGCGTGCCTCGAGGGACCTGCGCGAGCAGGTGGTCAGCTTCCCGCCCCAGCCGGTGATCACGTCTGACAACCTCGTCGTCCACATCGACACCGTCATCTACTACTCGGTTATCGATGCGAAGTCTGCGGTTTATGAGATCGCCGACTACATCCTGGGCATCGAGCAACTCACCGTGACGACCCTGCGAAATGTCATCGGCTCGCTCGACTTGGAGCAGACGTTGACGAGCCGTGACCAGATCAACGGTCAGTTGCGCGGGGTTCTCGATGAGGCGACTGGCAAGTGGGGCATCCGGGTCAACCGTGTCGAGCTCAAGGCGATCGATCCGCCCCACTCGGTGCAGGAGTCGATGGAAAAGCAGATGAAGGCTGAGCGGGATCGGCGTGCGGCCATCCTCAACGCCGAGGGCTTCAAGGCCAGCGCGATCCTCACTGCCGAGGGGGAGAAGCAGAGTTCGATCTTGCGGGCGGAGGGTTCGGCGCAGGCGCGGATCCTTGAGGCGCAGGGGCAAGCTCGGGCCATCCAGCAGGTCTTCGACGCGATTCACCGCGGGAAGCCGACCCAGAAGCTCCTCGCGTACCAGTACCTCCAGGTCCTCCCGCAAATTGCGCGGGGCGATTCCAACAAGATGTGGATCATTCCCTCCGAGCTGACCGACGCGCTGCGGGGCATTGGCAAATCCCTCGGCGGCGATGACGGCGGGTCTGGACCCGACAAGGAAGACGAGTGGGTCGAGCCCACCGAGGAGCTGGCGAACGCCTTCGAAGGCACGATGCTGGAGGACCCGATTAAGGCACTCCAGGAGGCTCGCGGTCACGTGGGTCGCGTCGAGATCGAGGCTGCGGAGCACGCCTCGCCCGCTGCGCGGGTTCAACCGCCGCTGCGGGTCGCCGACCGGCCGGTCGTTCCGCCGGCTCCGCCCGCCCCACCGGCCCCGACCGCCCCGCCGATTCCGGTTGTCCCGCCCGTCGAGCCAGCTCCGCCGCTCTGAGGTTTGCGTCGACTCAACGCTGACCTGGCAAGGCGTTAGGCTTCGGCGGTGTCGGCCTGGGAAGCGGTCCTTATCCTCGCCGCAGGCATCGGCGCGGGGACGATCAACACCATCGTTGGCTCGGGCACCCTGATCACCTTCCCGACCTTGTTGTTCCTCGGGTATGCCCCCCTCGTCGCCAACGTTTCCAACACCGTTGGCCTCGTGGCGGGGGGCATCACCGGGATCTTCGGGTACCGGCGTGAGTTGCGGGGCACCGGCGCCACCTTGCGTCGACTTGCGCCGATGTCTGCGCTCGGCGGCGCCGGTGGGGCCCTCCTGCTTCTTTGGTTGCCCAGCGAAGCCTTCGTGGCCATCGTCCCGGTACTGATCGCCCTCGGGCTGGTCCTCGTCATCTTCGGGCCGGCCCTTCAGCGGCGGGCGGCCGCGCGGCATACCGAGGCGGTCGTCGCTTGGCACTGGCCGGTCATGCTTGGGGGCATTTTCGTTGCCGGGGTCTATGGCGGCTATTTCGGGGCGGCCCAAGGTGTCATCCTCATCGGCATCCTTTCCAGCCTGAGCGCCGAGCCACTCCAACGGCTCAACGGCTACAAGAACGTCCTCGGAACCATCGTCAACGGGGTCGCTGCCCTCGTCTTTCTCGCCGTCGCCGCCGACCAGATCGAGTGGCCGGTCGTGGCCCTGATCGCCGCGGGGGCCCTGATTGGTGGCTGGCTCGGCTCGACGATCGGGCGCCGCCTGCCGGCACCGATCCTGCGGGCGATCATCGTGACGATCGGGGTCGTCGGCATCGTCAAAGTTCTCTGGTTCTCGTGACGAACTCGTGACCCGTGACGACCGGGCGGCCTTGCGGGGCGCCGGGATGGCGGCCTCATGACGGCGGTGCTGGCCGACACGGACTGGGTGATGATCCTGCTGCTTGGGCTCACCCTCATGGCCGGGGCGATCGTCCAGTCGCTCGTCGGATTCGGGATCGCCGTGGTTGCCGCGCCCTTCGTCGTTGTCTTTGCGCCGGATCTCATGCCCGGGGCCATCCTCGTCACCGGCGCGTGGCTGCCGATCCTCGAACTGTCCCGCGGGCACGACGAGGTGGACTGGCCAATCCTTAGCTGGGCGCTCGCCGGGCGGATCGTCACGACCCCGTTGGGGGTCTGGCTGGTCGCCCATGCTTCGGCGACGACGATCTCCGCGCTCGTCGGAGTGATGGTGCTCGCCGCCGTCGCCGCCTCGGTACGCACCCTCGACGTGCGCGCCACCCCGCGCAACGCCGTCCTCGCCGGCCTGATCACCGGCGTCTCCGGGACGGCCGCCTCCCTTGGTGGGCCCTTCTTTGCGTTGGTCCTCCAACACGAACGCGCCGAACGCATCCGCGCCACCCTCGCGGCATTCTTCATCGTCGGTTCCCTCCTCGGGGTGGGCATGCTCGCCGTCGGCGGCGAGTTCACCCTGCGGCAACTCATCGCGGGGCTCGCCTGGTTGCCGTTCATCTCGTTGGGGTTCATCGCCGCCGGGCCGCTGCGCGACCGCCTCGACCGGGACCAAACCCGGCAACGCGTCCTCGTCTTTGCTGCCGTTGCGGGGATCACCGTGTTGATTCGTGCCCTCGTCAAGCTCCTAGGCTGAGGCGGTGCACGATCTCCACGAGCGGTATGCCGCGGCCTCCAA
>CAZACX010000074.1:0-1748 GCA_964483685.1 uncultured Intrasporangiaceae bacterium | reverse complement strand
GTGGGACACCTATGGGGACGGTGGGGCGGTCACGCTGCTCGAGGAGGAAGTGGCCGACCTCCTCGGGAAACCCGCCGCGGCGTTCTTCCCGAGCGGGACGATGGGTCAACAAGCCATCCTGCGGGTCTGGGCAGAGGAAGCGGGCACGAAACGTGTTGCGCTGCCTGCCCTTTCGCATCTCTTGGTGCACGAGTTGGACGGCCCTCGGCTCCTCCACGGTTTCGAGTTCGTCCAGCTGTGTACCGGGCGCCGGGTGCCGAACAGGGCTGACCTCGACGCGCACGCGACCCGCCTCGCGGCCGTGCTCGTCGAGGTCCCCCTGCGGGACGCCGGGTGTCTCGTCGAGCCCTGGGCCGACTTCCTTGAGTTGGCGGCGGCGGCCCGGGCGCGCGGCATACGCGTCCACGTCGACGGGGCCCGACTGTGGGAGGTGGCCGCCTATCTCGATCAGCCGCCCGCACAGCTCGTCGCCCCGGCGGACAGCGTCTATGTCTCGTTCTACAAGGGGCTGGGCGGGAGCGCCGGGGCCGCAGTTGCCTCGAGTGCGGAGGCGATTGCGCAGGCGCGGCAGTGGCGCAAGCGGATGGGTGGCACCCTCGCCCGCCTCACGCCGTATGCCGTCGGCGGGCTCCTCGGGTTGCGCACGCACCTGCCGCGGATGGTGGACTACCTCGCGTGGGCCCGCGACCTGGCAGTGGCGCTCGAGGGCCAGGGATTTCGGGTGAATCCCGCTGCGCCACAGGGCAACACCTTCGAGGTGTATGCCGACGTCTCGCCTGAGATGGTCAACGAGCGGCTGCTGGACTTTGCGGCGCGCACGGGCACGCTCCTGTCGAGGCCCTGGGGTGCCACCGACGTGCCCGGCCACAGTCGTGCTGAGCTCGTTGTCCTCGCCCCGGCCCTCGACTTCGATGCCGAGGTGGTTGCGCGTTGGCTCGCCGAGTGTGCCTTCGGCGGGGCGGAGCGTTAGCCATGCCTATCGAGGTGACGACGCTGACCGACGAACGGCTGCGCGACTACGTCGGGCTCACCGATGTAGCCCTGCGACGCCGACTCGAGCCCGAGCAGGGCCTGTTCATCGCCGAATCGGAGAAGGTCATCCGGCGGGCCCTCGCGGCGGGCTACCGGCCACGATCCTTTGTCATGGCGCGCCGCTGGCTGGCCGATCTCGCCGACGTCGTGGCGAGCGCCGAGTCGGATGGGGTGCCGGTCTTCGTCGGGGAGCACGGCGTGTTGGAAGAGTTGACCGGATTCCACCTCCACCGCGGGGCGCTCGCGGCCATGACCCGGAAACCCCGGCCCGAATTGAGCGACGTCCTCGCTCGTGCTCGACGAGTGTTTGTCCTGGAGGACATTGTCGATCACACCAATGTTGGTGCGATCTTCCGTTCGGCCGCGGCGCTCGGAGTCGACGCGGTGCTCGTGACGCCGAGGTGCGCAGATCCGCTCTACCGCAGGGCGATTCGGGTTTCCATGGGCACGGTGTTTCAGGTTCCGTGGACCCGAATCGACCCGTGGCCGAACGGCGTGGCGACGTTGGGAGCCCTCGGGTTCACCGTCGCGGCCCTCGCCTTGAGCCCCGATTCGGTCTCCCTCGATGAGCTCGCGGCGAACCCCCCAGAACGGCTGGCCCTCGTGTTGGGCACCGAGGGCGACGGGTTGTCACCGCGAACGCTGGCGGCCGTCGATCACGTGGTCCGGATTCCGATGGGCGGGGGAGTGGACTCCCTCAATGTCGCCGCGGCCGG
>CAZACX010000073.1:0-9072 GCA_964483685.1 uncultured Intrasporangiaceae bacterium | reverse complement strand
TACGGGGTTTCGGCCTTTCCCGCACCCTGCTCATAGACCTCGATGTACCGGCTCGCCAACTCTGTGGAGTAGGCCGCGCTGACGCCACAGAGTTGCACCTCGCCGGACCGCGAGGCAATCAACACCCGGCCGCTATCGAGGCCGGCGTCGCTCAACGCCCGGTCAAGCTCGACGGCGGAATCGGAGCGAATCTCGACGAGGTCGGCCGGTCCACCGCGAAACCAGCGGTCGGCCGTGTAGGTGGCCACCCCATACCCGTTGGTGTTGAAGGTCGCGGCAACAGCACTCGTCGCCCATTCCATGAGCGCCGGACTCAACTCGGAGCAGTCGGCCACCTCGGCGGCGCTCTGCGGGGTAATGGTGAGTTTGATGACCGTCTTTGTCGTGGATGCTGGCGCGCCCCGCCAGTCCCGCAGTGACGGGATCATCAGCGCCAGGATCGCGAGCGCTGACAGCACGAGAGCCAACAGCAACCACGTGGCGTGGGGGCGGGCGGCGCGGGTGCTGGGAGGGCCAGAGGTCAATGACATAACCGAATGATGGTAGCCCGCGCGGCCCCGCACTCGGCGGAGGCCCGGTCAACCGACGCGGCGCGCCTCCAGGAAAGAGGCAATCCGCTCGATTGCCTCGGTCAATTCCTCGACGGGCGGCAACGTGACGAGACGGAAATGGTCGGGGCGCGGCCAATTGAATCCGGTCCCGTGGGTGACGAGCAGCTTCTTGGCGCGCAGCAGGTCGATGACGAAGGCCTCGTCGTTGTCGATTGCGTACATCTCGGTGTCGACCTTGGGGAAGGTGTAAAGGGCCCCCCGAGGTTTGACGCAACTGACCCCCGGGATCTCGTTGAGCAACCGGTGGGCGACATCGCGCTGCTCAATCAAACGGCCACCGGGCAGGATGAGCTCCGTAATCGACTGATAGCCGCCGAGGGCCGTCTGAATGGCGTGTTGCGCGGGCACGTTGGCGCACATTCGCATGTTGGCGAGCAGCGTCAACCCCTCAAGGAAATCGCTCGCCCGCTCTCGGGGGCCCGTGATGACGACCCAACCGCTACGGAATCCGGCCACCCGGTACGCCTTGGACAACCCACTGAAGGTGAGGCAGACAACGTCGTCACCGGCATACGCCGCCGCATGGTGGTGCACGGCGCCATCGAAGAGGATCTTTTCGTATATTTCATCCGCCATGAGCACTAATTCATGCTCGCGGGCAATCTCGACAAACGCCCGAACCGTCTGCGCGGAGTACACGGCGCCGGTCGGGTTGTTGGGGTTGATCAGCACAATCGCCTTGGTCGCCGGGGTGACCTTGGCGCGAATGTCCTCGAGATCCGGCGCCCAGTCGGCGTCCTCGTCGCAGAGGTAATGGACCGGGGTGCCGCCCGCGAGCGCCACCGACGCCGTCCACAGCGGATAGTCCGGCGCGGGCACAAGGATCTCGTCCCCGTTGTCGACAAGCGCCTGCAACACCATGGTGATGAGTTCACTGACCCCATTACCGATGAAGACGTCATCGACGTCGACGTCACGCAGCCCCTCGCTTTGGTAGAAGCTCGCGACCGCCGTACGCGCCGAGTAGATCCCCCGGGAGTCGCTGTAGCCCTGCGCAGTTGGCAGGTTGTGGATCATGTCCTGCAAGATCGCGTCCGGCGCCTCGAACCCGAACGGCGCCGGGTTGCCGATGTTGAGTTTGAGGATGCGATGACCCTCGGCCTCCAGGCGTTGGGCCTCGACGAGGATCGGTCCGCGCACGTCATATCGCACGTTATGCAGCTTCGAACTCTGTCGCACCTCACGCATGGGCGGCATTGTCTCCCGGTTTACTCGCCGGTATGCCGCGCTGCTCGCGTCTCGGACGGGCGCACCAGCCTCACCAGAGGGGGCGCACCCCACCCGCACGGTCGGCTAAAGGCCGGTCGTGGCGCGAGGGTAGGCGATTTCGGTGTCCATCATGACGTTGACCAGGTAGGGCACACCGGCAGCCAGGGCCCGGTCGATGGCGGGGCCGATGTCCCCGGGGCGGCGCACCTTCTCGCCGGCGCCACCGAGGGCACGGACCACCTCGTCGTAACGGGTTTCCGGCGCGAGATTGGTGATGACGTCGTAGCCATAAATCATCCGCATCGGGTGCTTCTCCAGGCCCCAGGCTGAGTTGTTTCCGACCACCATGACGACGGGGAGGTTATGGCGAACGAGGGTGTCGACGTCCATCAGAGACATCCCGGCCGCGCCGTCGCCCAGCAGCAGGACGACGGGGTCGTCCGGGCGGGCAACCTTGGCACCGATCGCCGCGCCGAGGCCGGCGCCAAGGCAACCAAACGGGCCAGGATCCAGCCAACCGCCGGGCCGAGCCGGCTCGATGAACCGGCCCGCCCAGGAGACGAAGTCGCCGCCGTCACCGATGACAACGGCCTCCGGGGTCAGCCGGGGGAGCAACTCTCCGTAAATTCTCGCCGGGTGGATCGGGTCGTTGTCGGCCTGCAACAGCTCCTGGTCGGTCACGATGGCGGCGCCGACCTCCGCGCGCAGCCGGCCAACCCACTCGGTCCAGTCCCCGGGAGTCGTCGCCTCGCCGAGTGCCCGAAGCATCGCCGCGAGGTCGCCGGACACGGAGTCCGCCAACGTCGCATGCGCGCTGATCTGACCGGGGGTATCCGCAAGATGAACAACCTGGGCGCGTGCCCCCGTCGGGCCGAAGGAGCCATAGCCGAGACGGAAGTCGAGTGGTGTGCCGACGACGACGACGAGGTCGCAAACCTTCAGTGCGGTGCGGCGGGCCTTCGTGGCGAGGAGCGGGTGGCCGCCGGGGATGACCCCACGCGCCATCCCGTTAGTGATGACGGGGAGCCCCAGTCCCTCGACGAGCTCGAGAGCGGCGCGCTCGGCGCCGTCAGCCCACACATCGGTGCCGAGGATGAGGACCGGGCGGGCAGCGGCGTGCAGCAACGCAGCGATTCGCGCGATGGCCTCGGTGTCGAACGGCGCGCGCTCAGGCGCTGTCGGGGTGGCGGGGGGGCGGGTGCCGATCTTGAACAACTCGTCCATCGGCACGTCGAGGAACACCGGCCCGCGATGTGCGGCCCCGGCGAGAGCGAACGCATCGGCGACGGCGGGACCGGTCTCTGCCCCGTCGACCACGGTCGCGCTCCGCTTCGTCACCGTCTCGAAGATCGGCGGCTGGTCGAGTTCTTGGAGGGTGCCCTTCCCCCAGTTCGCTTGGGGAGCGCGGCCGCCGACGACCACGAGCGGGGCGCCCGCGAAATAGGCCTGCGTGATCGGGCTCAACGCATTGGTGACCCCGGGCCCGGCGGTCACCACGGCGAATCCTGGGGTTCGGGTCAGCTTGCCCGTGGCTTCGGCGGCGAACACCGCGGTGGCCTCGTGACGCACATCGAGCAGCCGCATCCCGACGTCCACCTTGACGGCGCCGTCGTAGAGCGGGAAGACGTGGGCCCCGGACAGCGTGAACATCGTCCGCACCCCGGCGCTCGCGGCACCGCGGATGGCCTGGGCACCGGCATGGTCGGGTTCGGGAGGCGCGTCGGCCGCGCCAGTCCGTGTTTCCGGCGGTATCGTCATGGAACTGAACATATCGCTCGTCCGCGGGTATCACCGATGTCAGGGCATGGGGGAACCTTCCGGCCCTACATTGAACGCCATGGTGTCGCTCCCCCCGCGGTCCCCGGGCCTGCCGCGCACGGTCCGGATTGGTTACGGCCTCGGTTCGGTGGCGACCGGCGCGTTCGGGACGGTCCCCGGGTTACTCCTGCTGCCCTACCTCACCGATCGGCTCGGAATTGGGGCCGCGCTCGCCGGGGTGATTGTCTTCGCACCCAAGGCCTGGGACGTCATCCTCAACCCGATTGCTGGGCGCATCAGTGACCGGTCGAGACACCCGCAGGGGCGCCGACGCCCATTCCTGCTGCGTGCCGGTATCGCCCTCGCGGTGCTCTTCGCGGCCCTGTTCGCCGGTCCGACGGCGCCCCGTGGCCTGGCCGGCGCCTGGGTCGCGGTGGCCTTCGTCGGCTGCGCGACGGCCTACGCGTTCTTCCAGGTGCCCTATGTCGCGATGCCCGCCGAACTCACTGACAACTATGACGAGCGCACCCGGCTGATGACGTGGCGGGTGGCGATCCTTGCGCTCGCGATCCTCGTCAGCGGTGGCCTGTCGCCGGCGATCCGGGACGGACTCGGACCGACCTGGGGCTATCGCGTGGTCGGCCTCTTTGTCGCGACACTGATCCTCCTCGGCGCGCTCGCCGCCTATCGCGGGACGGCCGGGGCGCCGACGTCCGACATCCCAGCCCCGACCGCCGGGCTCGGCGAGCAACTGCGCCTCGTCGCCTCCGCGCGCGACTTCCGATGGCTCCTGCTCACGTACGTCCTCCAGGCGTTCGGGATCGGGGCGATGCTCGCGGGGGTCGACTACATCGCCCGCAACGTCGTCGCCGTCAAGGGCGCCGCCACCGTGCTGTTCCTCTGCTTCGTCGCACCGGCCCTCGTGGTGACCCCGCTCTGGCAACGCGTCGGCGCGCGGATTGGGAAGAAGCGCGGGTATGCCCTCTCTTCGGTGCTGCTCGTGGTTGGCGCCGTTGGGGCGTTCGTCCTGCGCGGCAACGGCATTGGGCCACTCGCGGCGGCCGCCGCGGTCATTGGGGTGGGCTACGCCGGGGCGCAGATCTTCCCGTTGGCGATGTTGCCCGACACGGCGGCCGCCGACGCGAGACGCACGGGGGAGAACCGCATCGGGGTCTTCACCGGGGTGTGGACGGGCGCCGAGACGCTCGGTCTCGCCCTAGGCCCGGGCCTGTATGCCGCGGTGCTCGCCGCCGGTGGCTACGTCTCGTCGGACACGGGGACAGTCCCGCAAAGTCCCGAGGCGATTCGCGCCATCGTCATCGGCTTCTCGCTCGTCCCGGCGGCCCTGATTCTGCTCTCCTTAGTGGCGTTGCGGGCGTACCGGCTTGAGCGCGCGGAGGTTGACGCGCACTGAATGATTTGACGCCCACTGAATGAAACCAGTCTCGAAAGAACCCAGAAGCGCACCACGAAGGACCGGAGGACGGCATGGACAACGTCGAGGTGCTCGCTCGGCTGGAGGCGCTGCGGGCTGGTGATCTGCCGACACACGGCGGCCGCACCCTTAGCTACGTGTATGACTCGGGACTCGCCGCGGCCGACGAGGTGGGGCGGGCCGCGCTGGCTGCCTTTGCCGCGACAAACGGCCTCGATCCGACGGCCTTCCCGAGTTTGTTGGCGATGGAGCAGGATCTCGTGGCCCTGACGGGCTCGGTCCTCGACGCGCCGGCCGGGTTCGCCGGGACGGTGACTTCCGGCGGCACCGAGTCGATCCTCCTTGCCGTGCTCGCCGCAAGGGACGCACGCCCCGACGTGGCGCACCCGTCCATGGTGGTACCGACGACCGCCCATGCGGCCTTTCACAAGGCGGCCCACTACTTCGGTGTCCGCCTGGTCCTCGTCGACGTCGACCCGGTGACCTACCGCGCCGACGTTGCCGCGATGGCCGAGGCGATCGACGAATCGACGGTCCTGGTGGTCGGCTCCGCGCCGTCCTACGCCCACGGGGTCGTTGACCCGATCCCGGCGCTCGCCTCGGCGGCGGCGGCCGCGGGAGTGCGCTGCCATGTCGACGCCTGCATCGGTGGGTGGGTCCTGCCCTTCTTGCCCGCCACGGAGCGAACCGTGTTGCCCCAGTGGACATTTGACGTCGAGGGGGTCACCAGCATCTCGGTCGACCTCCACAAGTACGGCTACACCCCCAAGGGGGTCTCCGTGCTGCTGCACCGCTCGGCGGCGTTGCGTCGAAGCCAACTCTTCGCCGCGGCAGATTGGCCGGGCTACCCGATGCTCAACACGACGCTTCAGTCGACGAAGTCTGGTGGCCCGCTGGCGGCAGCCTGGGCGGTGACGACAAAGATCGGGCTCGACGGCTACCACGACCTCGCGGTCACGGCCCGTCAGGCGACCCTCGACGCTGCAGCGGGGGTGGCGGCGATCGACGGTATTCACGTTGTCGTCGAACCGGATTCGACGCTGCTGGCGCTCCGGTCCGATGACTCCTGTGACGTCTACACCGTCGCGGACCAGATGCTCGATCGAGGGTGGTTCGTTCAGCCCCAGTTGCCCTTCCGCGGGTCGGACCCGACGCTGCACCTGACCTTCTGCGCGGCCACGGCCGTCTCGGTCGGCGACCTCCTTGTCGCCCTGCGGGATTCGGTGCGTGCCGCCCAGGCCACAGGGCCCGTTGTTGTCGATCCGGGCCTTGCCTCCGCGGCAGCCGGGCTCGATCCCGAATCCCTCGACGACGCTGCCTTCGACACCCTCCTCGCCCTGGCCGGGTTGGGGTCGGCGGACGGCTCGGTGGCCGTTCCGGCCCGGATGGCACCGATCCACGCGCTGCTCGCCGTCGCCTCGCCCAGGCTCCGCGAAGCTCTCCTCGTCACCTTCCTCGATCGGCTTTCGCGCCCGCGGCGATTGACGTGAGACTGCGCGAACCCGGTCCGTTCGGAGGGATCTGTGCGGCAGATCTGGTGTGATGGGTGCGAGCCCATGGTGGACTTCGGCGAGTTAAGGAGAATTCGTGTCGGATATCCCTGCTGCCCTTCCGTCGATAGCCGCCGGGGAGACCGATCGCCCGCTTCTGACGAGCACCATCGGAGCGAACCTCGATGCCACCATCGCCCGGTTCGCTGAGCGCGAGGCACTCGTTGATTGCGAGCAAGGCATTCGCTGGACGTATGGACAGTTCGGCGACGAAGTGGTCCGGCTCGCCCGGGCGTTGGTCGCCAGTGGCGTCACCGTCGGGGACCGAGTGGGCATTTGGGCGCCGAACTGTGCCGAGTGGACGGTACTGCAGTACGCCACCGCAAAGATCGGTGCCATCCTCGTAACGATCAACCCGGCCTACCGCACCCATGAGCTGGAGTTCGTCCTCAACCAGGCCGGCATCTCGCATCTGGTGGCCGCCACCGCGTTCCGCACCAGCGACTATCAGGCGATGGTGGCGGCGGTGCGCGACAACTGCCCTGGGTTGCGCGAGGTCACCTACATTGCTTCGGACAGTTGGCGCGCACTGGTTGCACGTGCGCAGGAGGTGCCGGCCGACGAGGTCGCCCGGATACAAGCGGGCCTGCGGGCCGACGATCCCATCAACATCCAGTACACGTCCGGGACGACAGGCTTCCCCAAGGGCGCGACGCTCTCGCATACGAACATTCTCAACAATGGCTATTTCGTTGGTGAGGTTTGCCGCTACACGGAAGCTGATCGAGTCTGCATCCCGGTGCCGTTCTATCACTGTTTCGGAATGGTGATGGGGAATCTTGCTTGCACAACGCACGGGGCGGCTATGGTGATTCCGGCGCCAGGGTTTGACCCGGCCGCCACCTTGGCGGCTGTGCAAACCGAGCGCTGCACTTCACTCTACGGAGTGCCGACCATGTTCATCGCCGAGTGGGCACTGCCGGACTTCGCGGCATACGATCTCTCCAGCGTGCGAACGGGAATCATGGCGGGCTCACCGTGTCCCGCGGAGCTAATGAAGAAGCTCATCGCCGCAGGAATCGACGAGATGACGATTTGCTATGGCATGACCGAAACGTCGCCCGTATCGACGCAGACGCGCACGGACGACTCGTTCGACCACAAGGTTGGGACGGTCGGACGGGTATGTCCCAATTTGGAAATACGTGTCGCGGACCCACTCACTGGAGAGACGATCCCGCGGGGGCAGCCCGGTGAGTTCTGGACGCGAGGCTATTCGGTAATGCTCGGTTATTGGGAACAACCCGAAAAGACACGCGAGGTCATTGTTGATGGCTGGATGCAAACAGGGGACCTCGCGGTCATGGAGGCAGACGGTTACGTGCGGATAACCGGGCGGATTAAGGACATGGTCATTCGCGGCGGGGAGAACATTTATCCCCGAGAGATTGAGGAGTTTCTCTTCACGCACCCAGATATCGTTGACGCCCAGGTCATTGGCGTTCCGGACGCGAAATACGGCGAGGAGTTGTGTGCCTGGTTGGTGCTCCGTGAGGGGGCGAGTGCCCTCTCGGCCCAGGATGTCCGAGCCTTCTGCACGGGATCCCTCGCGCACTACAAGATCCCGCGCTACATCCGCCTCGTCGAGGCGTTCCCGATGACTGTCACAGGCAAGGTGCGAAAGATCGAGATGCGGGAGGTCTCCATCACGGAGCTGGGTTTGAGCGGGTGACCGGCATATTTCAGCCTGAGTCTCGGCCTGATGTGGTCCTGTGCAGACGCGTCCTCTTCAGGCGAGACGCGCCTCGCCGGGCATAAGCTCAGGCTGAACAAGGCGAGGAGGCGGCCGCGATGGCGTGGCGCCTCGACCCGACGAACGGGCGCCTGGCGTAAACAGGAGGAACCATGCCCGAAGGCAGCAACTGGTTGCTGATTGTCATCTTTGTCTTGCTGCTCCTACTGATCTGGTGGTTGTTGCGTTCTTCCCGGGACACGGGCAGGCGGGGGGCCTCAGGCACCGTCACCACCGGAAGTGATCGGGTCGCCCCACCTGCCTTGAGCACCGGGTCTGCCGGGTCCACGCTCGCCGTTCCTTCCCGGGTGGACGACCTGCGCTTGGGCGCGGCTCCCCGCATCTTCCCGGAGTCGGTGTTCGCGCCCGTTGAGGACCCCGCGGCTGGCTACGTCGAGCCCGCCGCTGACCCCGAGATGAGCGGCCCCGCGTGGAACGTGGAGGTACCGGCGGTGGACCTGCCCGACGGTCAGGCGCCGGAATTCCCGTTGACTGCGCCGGAGGTGGACCTGCCCGTTCGTGCTGCGGGGGCGTCGGTGTTTGATGCGGACGGTCCCTCGACGGACCTTCCTGAGGCCGAGGCCCCGGACTTGGGCTGGGGTTCTCCCGCCGTTACCGTGCCTGACGCCGAAGCCCCGGACTTTGCTGTCGAAGCTCCGGACTTTGGTGTCGAGGCTCCGGACTTTGGTGTCGAGGCTCCGGACTTTGGTGTCGAAGCCCCGGACTTTGGTGTCGAGGCTCCTGCGGCTGAGGTTCCGGTGTGGGCCGCCGAGGTTC
>CAZACX010000072.1:2384-9665 GCA_964483685.1 uncultured Intrasporangiaceae bacterium | reverse complement strand
AACAAGGCCTTCGCGCACTACCGCTGGTAACCGCCAGCCTGCGTATGCCGCACGCGCACGGTCGCGCACGGCATACGCAGGCGGGTGGCTTGCCGCCCACACTGACCGACTTCCTTACGTACGCAACACAATTCGCAACGAGCGAGATGAGATAACGAGTGGCACTCGACGTCCTGACGGACCTCAACCAGGTCCGCAATATCGGCATCATGGCGCACATCGACGCCGGCAAGACCACGACGACGGAGCGCATCCTCTTCTACACCGGCATCACCTACAAGATCGGTGAAGTCCACGACGGCGCGGCCACGATGGACTGGATGGAGCAGGAGCAGGAGCGCGGCATCACGATTACGTCGGCTGCGACGACGACCTTCTGGCACGACTCCCAGATCAACATCATCGACACCCCCGGCCACGTCGACTTCACCGTCGAGGTGGAGCGCTCGCTGCGTGTCCTCGACGGCGCGGTTGCCGTGTTCGACGGCAAGGAGGGCGTCGAGCCCCAGTCCGAGACGGTGTGGCGTCAGGCCGACAAGTACGACGTGCCGCGCATCTGCTTCGTCAACAAGATGGACAAGATCGGCGCGGACTTCTACTTCACCGTCAAGACGATGAAGGACCGCCTCGGGGCGACCCCGCTCGTCATGCAGTTGCCGATCGGTGCGGAAAGCGACTTCCAGGGTGTCGTCGACCTCCTGACGATGAAGGCCTTCACCTGGCGTGGTGAGGTCAAGATCGGCGACGACTACGAAATCGAGGAGATCCCGGAGGACCTGGTCGAGAAGGCCCAGGAATACCGCCAGGCGATCATCGAGAAGGTCGCCGAGGCCGACGACGCGCTGATGGAGAAGTACCTCGAGGGCGAGGAACTGACCATTGCGGAGATCCAGGCTGGGGTTCGCAAGCTGACGATCACCTCACAGCTCAACCCGATCTTCTGTGGCTCGGCGTTCAAGAACAAGGGCGTCCAGCCCATGCTTGACGCGGTCGTCGCCTACCTCCCCAGCCCGCTGGACGTGCCTCCGATGGTCGGCCACGCCCCCGGCAACGAGGAGGAGGAGATTGTCCGTCAGCCCGACACCTCTGAGCCGTTTGCGGCGCTGGCGTTCAAGGTGGTTTCGCACCCGTTCTTCGGGCGGCTCACCTATGTGCGCGTCTACAGCGGCGAGGTCACCCCGGGCACCCAGGTGATGAACTCGACGAAGCTGCGGAAGGAGCGCATCGGCAAGCTGTTCCAGATGCACTCCAACAAGGAGAACCCGGTCAGCAAGGCGTCCGCGGGCCACATCTACGCGATGATCGGCCTCAAGGAAACGACGACGGGTGACACCCTCAGCGACATCGCGAAGCCGGTGATCCTCGAGGCCATGACCTTCCCCGAGCCGGTGATCCAGGTCGCCATCGAGCCCAAGACCAAGGGTGACCAAGAGAAGCTCGGGATGGCAATCCAGAAGCTCGCCGAGGAAGACCCGACCTTCCAGGTGTCCCTCGACGAGGAGACCGGCCAGACGATCATCGCCGGGATGGGCGAGTTGCACCTCGACATCCTCGTCGACCGGATGCGCCGCGAGTTCAAGGTCGAGGCCAACGTCGGCAAGCCGCAGGTCGCCTACCGCGAGACGATTCGCCGGGGCATCGACCGCTACGACTACACCCACAAGAAGCAGACCGGGGGTTCGGGCCAGTTCGCCAAGGTGCAGATTGCCCTGGAACCGCTGGACACCGCCGAGGGCGAGATGTACGAGTTCGCCAACAAGGTGACCGGTGGTCGAATCCCGCGCGAGTACATCCCCTCGGTCGACCACGGCATCCAGGACGCCATGCAGTACGGCATCCTCGCCGGCTACCCGCTCGTGGGCGTCAAGGCGACCCTGCTCGACGGTGGCTACCACGATGTCGACAGCTCGGAAATGGCGTTCAAGATCGCCGGGTCCATGGCCTTCAAGGAGGCCGTCAAGAAGTGTGACCCGGTGCTCCTCGAACCGATGATGGCCGTCGAGGTGCGCACGCCCGAGGAGTACATGGGCGACGTCATCGGCGACATCAACTCCCGCCGTGGCCACATCCAGGCCATGGAGGACATCACCGGTGCGAAGGTCGTCCGCGGCCTGGTACCGCTGTCCGAAATGTTCGGGTATGTCGGCGACCTACGGTCCAAGACCCAGGGTCGGGCGAACTACTCGATGGAGTTTGACTCCTACGCCGAGGTGCCCAAGAGCGTCTCGGAAGAAATCATCAAAAAGACTCGGGGCGAGTGACCGGTACACTCTCCGGTCAGACACCTCAAACTGTCCCAACACCCATCCCAATCCCAATCGCCGCCGCGTCCTGCCTGGTCGTCAGCGGTAACTATGAAGAGTCCTGAGGAGGACATCAAGTGGCGAAGGCAAAGTTCGAGCGGACCAAGCCGCACGTCAACATCGGCACCATCGGTCACATTGACCATGGCAAGACGACGCTGACTGCTGCGATCTCCAAGGTTCTGCACGACAAGTACCCGGACCTCAACCCGGTGTTCGCGTTCGATGACATCGACAAGGCACCGGAAGAGAAGCAGCGCGGCATCACGATCTCGATCGCTCACATCGAGTACCAGACCGAGACGCGGCACTACGCCCACGTCGACTGCCCCGGTCACGCGGACTACGTCAAGAACATGATCACGGGCGCCGCCCAGATGGACGGCGCGATCCTTGTGGTCAGCGCCGCTGACGGCCCGATGCCCCAGACGCGCGAGCACATCCTGCTGGCGCGCCAAGTCGGTGTGCCGGCGATCGTCGTGGCTCTCAACAAGGCCGACATGGTCGACGACGAGGAAATCCTCGAACTCGTCGAGATGGAGGTCCGTGAGCTCCTGTCGGTGTACGAATTCCCGGGCGACGACCTGCCGGTTGTCAAGGTCTCCGCGCTCAAGGCTCTTGAGGGCGACGCCGAGTGGGGCAAGACCGTCCTTGAGCTCATGGACGCCGTCGACTCCTACATCCCGGAGCCCGAGCGCGAGGTCGACAAGCCGTTCCTCATGCCCGTCGAGGACGTCTTCACGATCACCGGCCGTGGCACCGTTGTCACCGGTCGCATCGAGCGCGGCATCCTCAAGGTCAACGAGGAGGTCGAGATCGTCGGTATCCACACGGGTCCCGCGACCAAGACCACCGTCACCGGTGTCGAGATGTTCCGCAAGCTGCTCGATGAGGGTCGGGCCGGCGAAAACGTCGGGCTGCTCCTTCGTGGGGTCAAGCGTGAGGACGTCGAGCGCGGCCAGGTTGTTGTCAAGCCCGGTTCCATCACCCCGCACACCGAGTTCGACGCGAACGTCTACATCCTCGGCAAGGAGGAGGGTGGCCGTCACACGCCGTTCTACGACAACTACCGTCCGCAGTTCTACTTCCGCACCACGGACGTCACCGGTGTCGTGCACCTGCCCGAGGGTGTCGAAATGGTTATGCCCGGCGACAACACCGAAATGAAGGTCGAGCTCATCCAGCCGATCGCCATGGAGGAGGGCCTGCGCTTCGCCATCCGCGAAGGCGGTCGTACCGTCGGCGCTGGTCGCGTCACCAAGATCACCAAGTGATCGTGAGGCCAGCCCCGCTGGCCTGACCAAGGAAGGGCCCGTATGCCGCCCGGCATACGGGCCCTTCCTGTCCGCCCCGGCTCCTTGACAGCCGCCCGTCGGCTTCTTGAACAGCCGTCCACCGGTCTTGACAGCTGTGCGCCGGCTCTTGACAGCTGCGCGCCGGAGTCTTGACAGATGAAAGTGGTCGCTATGCCGCCCAGACACGTCTTGGCCGCCACCGCCGTGATGGTGGTTTGGGGGCTCAATTTCGTGGTTATCGACAAGGGCCTCGACGGGGTGCCGCCGCTCGTCTTCGTCGCCCTGCGCTTCCTCGTCGTCGCGCTCGCGGTGCCCTTCGTCGCTCGCCCGGACGTGCCCTGGAGCTCTCTTGCGGCGGTGGGGGCGGCGATGTCCCTGGGGCAGTTCGGCTTGCTCTACACCTCGCTCGCCGTCGGCATGCCGCCCGGGCTCGCCTCGCTCGTTCTGCAAACGCAGGCGATCCTCACGGTGCTCATCGCCGCCTTGGTACTTGCCGAACGACCCGCCACCGTGCAGGTCGCGGGCGTCGGGATCGGGCTGCTCGGCCTGACGGTCGTTGCTCTTGGCCGCGGCGGCCAGGTCCCGGCGCTCGCGCTCGTGCTCTGCCTCGCCGCGGCGGCCTCGTGGGCGATAGGCAACGTTCTCGTTCGACGCCTGGCGATTCGCGGTGGCCTCGGCGTCACCGTCTGGTCGGGGCTCGTCGTCCCCGTGCCACTCCTGGCCCTCTCGGCCGTCATTGACGGACCCGACGAGGTGGCTAGGGCGCTCACGCACCTCTCCGCAGTCAACTGGGCCTCGACGGCCTATACCGCCCTGCTGGCCTCGCTCATCGGCTACAGCCTCTGGAATTGGCTGCTGGCGCAACATCCCGCCTCGACGGTGGCGCCCTTCACCCTCCTCGTCCCCGCGGTCGGGATGGCGCTCGCATGGATCGTCGACGGCGAACGTCCCGGGGTTCCCGGCGCCATCGGCGGCGCCCTCCTCGTCCTCGGCGTCGCTCTGGTCAGTGTTGGCCCGCGGCTGCTTCAGCGCGCGCGGTGGCCCCGAGCTGCCGCCACCGAGTCCGGGTGATCTCGTACGTCACCGCGTCGAGCTCGGCGCCGGGCACGGAGTGCACCCAGTCCGGCCGCTCGGTGCCGGTATGCCGCAGGCCGGCCTTTGCCAGAACCCGTCGCGAGCCGCCGTTCGTCGCCATGGTTTCGGCCATGATCCGCTTGAGCGCGACCGTCTCGAAGCCATGGGCGATGAGCGCCTTGGCCCCACCGGTGGCGAGGCCCCGGCCCCATGCGTCGGTGTGCAGCCGATAGCCGAGCTCGGCGAGATCGGGCCCCACGAGGCTCAGGCACCACCACCCCACGAACCGGCCGCCCTCGAATCCGGACCAGAACCCGAGCCCGAGGGCGTCGTCGCTGGGGGAGAGGCGCCCGGGCATCAGGGCAACGACCTCCGCGCGCGTACGCGCCGGCCCGAGGAACCGCATCACCTCGGGGTCGGCGTCGAGGGTCGCGAGGTCGTCGAGGTGGTCCCAGGACATCGGTTCGAGGGTGAGGCGACCGACCCGGAAGGTGGGCCGACCCCGCGGCGGTCGCTGACGGGTCATCCGGCTATCCAACCCTGCGCGGGGCGCTGACGTGCCCAAACCCCCTCGATTTGGTGCTGACCGCAGGCTCTGGCAAACTAAACCGGTTGCTTGTCGCGCGGTGCCGACCCACGTCGGCCCGCCATCCCTCGGTGAGAACGTATCGAACCGCCCCTGACCGGGTGGGGCGAAACACTGAGGAAGCGCAAGCCCCGGCTCTGCCGGACCACCGATCACCCCGGTTGCTTCGCGAAAGCGTGCGCCGGAGCAGACCGGATCGGGCGCGACACGCCCGACCTCGGGGGTCGGAGGTTTCAGGAGGACCGGACCAGGTTTTTGACGGCGAGAGAGAGACGAACCTTCAGATGGCGGGACAAAAAATCCGCATCCGACTGAAGTCGTATGACCACGAGGTCATCGACAGCTCGGCGCGAAAGATCGTCGACACGGTGACCCGTGCTGGCGCGACGGTAGTTGGCCCGGTGCCGTTGCCCACGGAGAAGAACGTCTTCGTGGTCATCCGGTCGCCCCACAAGTACAAGGACTCCCGCGAGCACTTCGAGATGCGCACGCATAAGCGCCTCATCGACATCATCGACCCGACGCCCAAGGCCGTCGACTCGTTGATGCGTCTCGATCTGCCGGCGGATGTCAACATCGAGATCAAGCTTTAAGGGACACCGACATGACTCACGCAAACGCGCGCGCCGTCAAAGGTGTGCTTGGCGAGAAGCTCGGGATGACCCAGGTGTGGGACGCCGATAGTCGGCTCATCCCCGTGACGGTCGTCCAGGCTGGACCCTGCGTCGTGACCCAGTTGCGCAATATCGAGACCGACGGCTACGACGCCGTCCAGATCGCCTATGGCGCCATCGACCCGCGCAAGGTCAACCAGCCGATGAGCGGACACTTCGAGAAGGCCGGGGTTACCCCCCGCCGCCACCTCGTTGAGCTGCGCACCTCGGACGCCGCCACCTACGCCCTCGGCAGCGAAGTGACCGTTGAGGTCTTCGAGGTCGGGCAGCCCGTTGACGTCAGCGCGACGACCAAGGGCAAGGGCTTCGCCGGCGTTATGAAGCGCCACGGGTTCAAGGGTGACTCGGCCAGCCACGGTTCGCACCGCAACCACCGCAAGCCAGGCTCGATCGGCGGGTGCTCCACCCCCGGTCGCGTCTTCAAAGGCATGCGGATGGCCGGACGCATGGGCGGGGAGCGCCAAACGACCCAGAACCTCACCGTGCACGCGGTGGACGTCGCCAAGGGCCTGCTGCTCATCAAGGGCGCCGTTCCCGGCCCCCGCGGTGGCCTCGTCCTGGTGCGCTCGGCCGCGAAGGGAGCCTGACCATGACCGTTGAGACGCTTGACGTCGCCTTGCCCGCCGACCTGTTCGACGTGCAAACCAACGTCCCGCTCATCCACCAGGTTGTTGTTGCTCAGCTTGCCGCCGCGCGGCAAGGGACGCACTCGACGAAGACCCGCGCCGAGGTTCGCGGTGGTGGGCGCAAGCCATACAAGCAGAAGGGCACCGGTCGGGCCCGCCAGGGTTCGATCCGGGCGCCGCAGTTCACCGGTGGTGGCATCGTTCACGGCCCGCAGCCGCGCGACTACTCGCAGCGGACCCCCAAGAAGATGAAGGCCGCTGCCTTGCGCGGCGCCCTCTCCGACCGGGCCCGCCATGGCCGGATCCACGTCGTGGCTTCGCTCGTCACCGGCGAGGCGCCCTCGACGAAGGAAGCGGCGTCGCTGCTCGCGGGTCTGAGCGAGCGCAACAACCTGCTCATCGTGCTCGACCGCAGCGACATCGTGTCGCTCAAGTCGGTGCGCAACCTCCCGGATGTTCACGTCCTCGCGGTTGATCAGCTCAACACGTATGACGTGCTGTGCGCCGACGATGTCGTCTTCACCAAGGCTGCCCTCGACACCTACATCGCCTTCGCGAGCGGGGTTTCGGTCCAGGTCGCCCCGGTCGCTGACGTTCAGGATGGCCCGGTCGTCGAGGATGCCGCAGCGGCTCCGAAGAAGACCAAGGCCGACAAGTTGGCCAAGGCAGACAAGCCGGCCAAGGCTGACAAGCCGGCCAAGGCTGACAAGCCGGCGAAGGCGA
>CAZACX010000072.1:0-2284 GCA_964483685.1 uncultured Intrasporangiaceae bacterium | reverse complement strand
GACAAGCCGGCCAAGGCTGACAAGCCGGCCAAGGCTGACAAGCCGGCGAAGGCGAAGAAAGCCGCCAAGGCCGAAACGGTCGAGGAGGACGCGAAATGAGCATCGTTGCCAAGGACCCTCGCGACATTTTGGTTGCGCCGGTCGTGTCGGAGAAGTCGTACGGGTTGCTCGAAGAGGGCAAGTACACCTTCCTCGTCGACCCGCGGGCCAACAAGACCGAGATCAAGATCGCGGTGGAACGCATCTTCAACGTCAAGGTTGAGTCGGTCCACACGATGAACCGCAAGGGCAAGGCCCGCCGAACCCGATTCGGCATCGGCAAGCGCAAGGACACCAAGCGCGCGATCGTCACCCTCCGCGAGGGCTCGATCGACATCTTCGGCGCGGGCGCCTGAGCTAGGAATTCGAGGAATCACTAATGGGAATCCGCAAGTACAAGCCGACGACTCCAGGTCGCCGCGGCTCGAGCGTGGCCGACTTCGTCGAAGTCACCCGCTCGACCCCGGAGAAGTCCCTGGTTCGTCCGCTCTCGAAGACGGGCGGCCGCAATAGCAGCGGCCGGATCACCACCCGCCACATCGGTGGTGGACATAAGCGTGCCTACCGGCTCATCGACTTCCGTCGCCACGACAAGGACGGCGTGCCGGCCAAGGTCGCGCACATCGAATACGACCCCAACCGCACGGCACGGATCGCGCTACTGCACTACGCCGATGGCGAGAAGCGCTACATCCTTGCGCCGAACAAGCTGCGTCAGGGCGACACCATTGAGAACGGCCCCACGGCCGACATCAAGCCGGGCAACAGCCTGCCGCTGCGCAACATCCCGACGGGTAGCGTCGTGCATGCGGTCGAACTCCGTCCCGGTGGCGGCGCCAAGATCGCCCGCTCCGCCGGAGTGCGCGTGCAGCTGGTCGCCAAGGACGGTCCCTACGCTCAGCTGCGGATGCCCTCCGGGGAAATCCGCAACGTTGATCTGCGCTGCCGGGCAACCGTCGGTGAGGTCGGCAACGCCGAGCAGTCCAACATCAACTGGGGCAAGGCCGGCCGGATGCGATGGAAGGGCAAGCGCCCGACCGTCCGTGGTGTCGCGATGAACCCGGTCGACCACCCGCACGGTGGTGGCGAGGGCAAGACCTCCGGTGGCCGTAACCCGGTCACCCCGTGGGGTCAACCCGAGGGCCGCACCCGTCGCCCCGGCAAGGCGAGCGACAAGATGATTGTCCGCCGTCGCCGTTCTGGCAAGAAGCGCTGATAGGAGCCATTGACCCATGCCTCGTAGCTTGAAAAAGGGCCCCTTCATCGACGCCCACCTGCAAAAGAAGGTGGACGCTCAGAACGAATCGGGTTCCAAGTCCGTCATTAAGACCTGGTCACGTCGGTCGGTTGTTAGCCCCGACATGCTCGGTCACACATTCGCCGTTCACGACGGCCGCAAGCACGTCCCGGTGTTCGTCACCGAGTCGATGGTCGGCCACAAGTTCGGCGAGTTCGCCCCGACCCGCACGTTCAAGGGTCACATCAAGGACGACAAGAAGGGCCGTCGTCGATGAGCGCCACGCAGGAGAGCGTTATGGATGCCAAGGCGAGCGCGCGTCACGTGCGCGTCACGCCGCAGAAGGCTCGTCGGGTCGTTGACTTGATCCGCGGCAAGGCGGCCGCCGACGCCGTCGCCGTGTTGCGGTTCGCCCCGCAAGCGGCCAGCGAGCCGGTGCGCAAGGTGCTGGAAAGCGCCATTGCGAACGCCCGGGTCCGGGCCGACAAGGCCGCAGAGTCCTTCGACGAGGGCAACCTCGTGGTCAGTGCGGCATACGTCGACGAGGGCCCGACGATGAAGCGGTTCCGGCCGCGCGCGCAAGGTCGCGCAAGTCGGATCAACAAGCGCACGAGCCACATCACGGTGCACGTGGCGCCCAAGGTTTCCGGAAAGGCAGGCACCCGCTAATGGGGCAGAAGGTCAACCCGCACGGCTTCCGGCTGGGCATCACGACCGACCACAAGAGCCGTTGGTTCGCCGACTCCACCAAGGAGGGGCAGCGTTACCGCGATTACGTCAAGGAAGATGTCGCCATCCGCCGTCTCATGTCTTCGGGCATGGAGCGGGCGGGCATCTCCAAGGTCGAGATTGAGCGCACCCGCGACCGGGTCCGTGTCGACATCCACACCGCCCGCCCGGGCATCGTCATCGGTCGCCGTGGCGCCGAGGCCGATCGCATCCGCGGCGAGCTGGAGAAGCTGACCCGCAAGCAGGTTCAGCTCAACATCCTCGAGGTCAAGAACCCCG
>CAZACX010000071.1:3837-10842 GCA_964483685.1 uncultured Intrasporangiaceae bacterium | reverse complement strand
CTCAGTAGGCGCCGTCGGCCTTGATCACCGCACGGAAGGTACGCATGAGGATCATCACGTCAAGAACGGGGGACCAGTTGTCGACATACCACAGGTCGAGCCGTAGCGAGTCTTCCCAGTTGAGGTCGGAGCGACCGTTGATTTGCCACATCCCCGTCATCCCGGGACGGACCTTCAATCGGCGGAGCGCGTCCGGCTCGTAGGCGTCGACCTCACGCGGCAGCGGCGGACGCGGGCCGACGAGGGACATCTCCCCACGGAGCACATTGATCAGCTGCGGCAACTCGTCAAGCGACAGCCGCCGCAACAGCTTCCCCGGGCGGGTGATCCGCGGATCCTCACGGTGTTTGAAAAGCAACTCGTTGACCTGCGGATGCGCCGTGAGTTCTGCGAGGCGGGCCTCGGCGTCAACGACCATGGTCCGGAACTTGACCATGGGGAAGGTACGCCCTTCCTCGCCGACGCGTCGCTGGACGAAGAACACCGGACCTCGGTCGTGGACCTTGATCCACAGCGCGATCAGCAGCCAGAAGGGTGCCGAGAGGGTCGCAATGGCGAGGGTGAAAACCACGTCGATGGTCCGCTTGGCGAAGGCGTCAAACCCCCCAATTGTCGGCCCTTCAACGTGCAGGAGGGACATCCCAGCCGCTGGGCGCAGCGTCAAGCGCGGCGAGGCCACCTCATTGATTCCAGGGTGGATGAACAGGTCGACGCCGAGCTCATTCAGAGCCCACCCGAGACGACGAAGCGCCATCCCTGAGAAAGCCGAGTCGCTGGCCACCACGACGGCTTCCGCCCCACTATCGCGGACAGCAAGCAAGGCAGTCTCCGGCCCGCCATACAACCGCACGTCCCCCAGGAAGGAGGGATCGGGCAGATCCGACGCACAAGCTCCGACAACGAGCATGCCGGTCGACATCGGGTCCTTCTGGATTTCTGCCACCATGTCGGGAACGGCCAAACCGCGACCGACCACGAGGGTCGGTTGCAGCGAGAGACCGCTGGCCCGACCCTTGGCGAGTCGCCCGCGAAGTACGCGTCGAATCAATACCGACAAGAAGAAAGTGAGGGGAACCGCCACAAGGAAGAACCCGCGTGAGATTCGCCAGTTCATCACGATGAGCATCACCGAGGAGAGCGCCAACAGGAGCACTAAAGCCCGACCGACCGAGCGATACTCGTCGAGGCTGATTCCGAGTAAATTGGCCCGATATGCTCCAGCGTAGCCGCAGACGCCGGACCAGACGAATGGCAAAATTAGGACGATATGCCACACGCGATCGTTAGCAATGTCGCTACCGAATCGGATGAGGACCGCGACGAGGCCAGCCAGCAGGGCCGCAACAAAGTCGGTCACCAGCACGTGCCGCCGATAGCGCTGGCGCCAGCCCTGAGCAGCATACGACTGCGGAGGCCCACCCTCTGGGGCATGCCAGGCGAGGCCGCCCTGCCCGGCGGAGGGGATGGCCGGAGCTCCGGGCGTCGTGCTCCACGGCGAAGTGCCTGACCGAGGTGCTTTCATACCGGGGGGTGCGGCCACCGACCTCATTGCGGACATCGCCACCGGATCTCCATGCGTGACCCCACTCACAACAGCCTCCAACTCGCAACGAAAAACAAACGCGAACGCCCCGTCACCGCGGAGCAAGGCCAAGAACTCTGGATCACGATTGACCCATCAGTGGACCGTACCGCAAACTCGCTCACAGCACGTCAATCCTGTGTGAAGCCCTCGCCACAAAGAAAGCCAGTCGTGAGGACATTCCCGATCAGCCCTCGCTCGAACCCTCGCCACTCGCAGCCCCGAAGGCGTCGGCGCCCGACCCGCCCGCCTCATCAGAACCGAGGTCGGCATCGAGGGCATCCTGCGACATCATCGACGAGATGTTGACAACAGTGGCCTCGGCGTCGGTAATGAGCGTCGCGCCTTCAGGAAGGGCGATCTGGCCGGCGAGAATCTGGGTGCCTGCCGGCAACCCCTCGATCGACACGACCACGGACTGCGGGATGTGCGTGGCCAAAACCTCGAGCTCAAGCGTGCTGTTCTCGGTCGTGACGACCGTCTCAGCTCCGGCATCGCCGACAAGGTGAACGGGAACGTCCACGATGACCTTCTCGCCCTTGCGGATCACCACGAGGTCGACGTGTTCGATCACCGGACGAATCGGGTCGCGCTGGACATCCTTGGCAAGCGCCAGCTGGTCCTCGCCGTCAATAACCAGGGTCAGCAGGGCGTTGGCGTTCTTGAGCGCCATCATCGTCTCGTGGCCCGGCATCGTGATGTGCACCGGGTCAGTGCCGTGGCCGTAGACCACCGCGGGGATCTTGCTTGCGCGGCGCACGCGACGCGCGGCACCCTTTCCGAACTCGGTACGCAGTTCGACGACGAGGCGGATCTCGTTGGACAACGTGGGTGTGCTCCTCAAGGCAGGGGGGCGACCGTCGGGGAGAACGGCCACGGGACAAGGCGGTGGGCCGGGGCGGACCGCGTGTGGCGCGACGACATCGGCACCACCGCGTCGATCACGGACACGGGGTGAGCCGTATCCCTCGCCGAGGCAACGACGCGATCTTAGGCGATCGGTGAGGTTGCCGTGAAATCGGGCTCGTGTGCTGCCTGCTCGTCGGGGCCGATTGAAACCGACTCGCTTCGTTTCGTGTCTCGCCCGGAAAACTCGTCTCGCCCGGAAAACTCGCGAGGCGCACGGCGACAACGCCCCCCAGGATGAGGAGGCCGCCGATCAGCTGCATGACACGGGGCAACTCCCCGAGCAACAGCCACGCAAGCAGGATCGCGAAGATCACCTCAGTGAGCCCCACGAAGGAGGCCACCGTTGAGCCCAGCGCCCGCGCGCCGACGATACCGATGAGATAGGCGAGCGCCGCAGCCACGACACACAATTCGATCAGGGCTACCCACGCGGGGAGCTGGATCCCCGCGATGTCAACCGGCGCCGAACTCGCCCGCATCGGCAGCACGCCGAGCAACCCGACCAGACCCAAGGACCCAGCCCCCGCGATCAGACCGAGTCCCGCGAAGGCGACCGGGGGCAGCACCGTCTCTTTCGCCGCGAGGACGTAATGCCCGGCCAAACCGCAGGCGGCGAGCAGGCCCCAGCCGACCCCGGCCCCCGGCGGTGGCGCGACCCCCGCAATGTCGAGTACCAACGCGAGTCCGACCAAGGCCAGGGCGACTCCGACCAGGGTCAACGGGTGCGGCGGGCGCCGGCGCACTGCCCATACCCAACCGACGACGAGCACCAATCCCAGGTATTCGATCAACAGGGCGACCCCTACCGCCATCCGCGAGACGGCCTGGAAGTAGCCCACTTGGGCCGCGCCAACGGCGAGCGCGCCGTACCCGACGACGAGCGGAAGCTCACGGGCAACGGCATACCCGCGGCCACGAAGCGCCGCCACCGTGAAAGGAAGCAGCACGAGGGCCGCGCCGGCGATCCGCACGAGGACCACCATCCCCGGGGTCCATCCAGCGACGATCAGCGACTTGCCGAACGGCCCGGATGTCGCGAAGGCCGCTGACGAGGCCACGAGCGCGACATACCCCCGCACGTGGTCGGAGGCCACCCCGGTGGGCCTAGGCCTGGCCGTCGAAGAGCTGGGTGACCGAGCCGTCCACAAAGACCGCTTGAATCGCGTCGCTGATGAGCGGGGCCACCGAGAGCACCGTGAGTTTGTCGAAGTGCGCGCTCGGGGCAAGGGGCAACGTGTTGGTGACGATGACTTCGGTGGCTGCGCACGCGGTCAACCGCTCGACCGCGGGGCCGGAGAGGATGGCGTGGGTCGCGGCGATGACAACGCCCGCGGCACCCGCCTGCAGGAGCGCATCAGCGGCCTTCACGATGGTGCCGCCGGTGTCGATCATGTCGTCGACGAGGACGCAGACCCGCCCGGTCACCTCACCGACCACGCGATTGGCAACCGACTCGTTGGGCCGGTTGATGTCGCGGGTCTTGTGGATGAAGGCCAGTGGGGCCCCGCCAAGGCGCCGCGACCATTGCTCGGCGACCTTGATCCGGCCGGCATCCGGCGAAACGATCGCGAGATCGAGGTGGCCATACTTCATGGCGACATATCCGCTGAGCGTGGGCAGCGCCATGAGGTGATCCACCGGGCCGTCAAAGAATCCCTGGATTTGCGCGGTGTGCAAGTCGACGGCCATGAGCCGATCAGCGCCCGCGGTCTTGAAGAGATCAGCCATCAATCGCGCGGAGATGGGCTCACGGCCCCGGTGCTTCTTGTCTTGTCGGGCGTAGCCATAGAACGGGAGGACGACGCTGATCCGTTTGGCGGAGGCACGTTTGAGGGCATCGACCATGAGGAGGTGTTCCATGATCGCCTCGTTGATGGGCGCCGCGTGACTTTGAATGACGAACGCGTCGCAACCGCGCACCGACTCCTCATACCGGACAAAGATCTCGCCATTCGCAAAGTCGTACGCCTGCGTCGGCACGAGCCGGGTGCCGAGCAGTTTGGCGACTTCCTCGGAGAGCTCACGGTTAACACGGCCGGCAAAGACCATGAGGTTCTTTTTGGTGCTCTTGCGGATGAAAAGCTTCCGCTTGTCAGTCGCGCTCACGAGTCCGTGTCGCCCTCTTCTGTTGTCGGCTCACCAACTGCTGACTCGCCGGCTGCTGCCTCGCGTGCCGCCGCGGCGGTCTTGGTGTTTGGACGGGACCGGGCAACCCAGCCGTCGAGGTTGCGCTGCCGGGCGCGGGCAACCGCGATTTGGCCCGGTGCCACGTCGTTGGTCAAGGCCGATCCGGCGCCGACATAGGCACCATCGGCGATCGTCAACGGCGCGATGAGCACCGAGTTCGACCCAACGAAACTGTGTGCTCCAACGCTCGTATGGTGCTTCGCCTCCCCGTCGTAGTTCGCGAAGATCGTCCCGGCACCGATGTTGGCGCCTGTACCGATCGTGGCGTCCCCGCAGTACGTCAGATGTGGGACCTTGGCGCCCGGGCCGATGTCCGCGTTCTTGGTTTCGACGAACCCGCCGATCTTGCCCTTCGCGCCCAACGTCGTGCCCGGCCGTAGGTACGAGAACGGCCCGACGCTCGCCTCGGCGCCGATGATGGCGAGGTTCGCTTCGGTGCGCTTGACCACGGCCCGCTCCCCTACCTCGGTGTCGGTGAGCGTGGTGTCCGGCCCGATCCGCGCGCCCGCACCGATCGTCGTCGCCCCCAGCAATTGCGTGTTGGGCCAGATCACGGCGTCCGCTCCGATGGTGACGTCCACGTCGATCCAGGTGGTCGCTGGGTCGAGGATCGTCACTCCCGCTCGCATCCAGCGCTCGTTTTGGCGGGTATTGAGTACCCGGCCAAGCTCGGCGAGTTGGACCCGGTCGTTGACTCCCTCGGTTTGCCAGTGGTCGGTAATGAGGTGGGCCGCCACACCCGCGCCAGCGTCGCGGGCGATCGCGAGCACGTCCGTGAGGTACTTCTCCCCTTGGGCGTTGCTCGTCGTCACCTGAGCGAGTGCCGTGCGCAATTGTGCGGCGTCGAAGGCGTAGATCCCCGAGTTGATCTCGCTGATAAGCAGCTGCGCGGGGCTCGCGTCTTTGTGCTCGACGATGCGCTCGATCGTGCCGTCCTCGCCCCGGACGATGCGGCCATACCCGTGGGGGTTGGGCACGTGAGCTGTGACGACGGTGACCGCGGCGCCGCTGCCTTCATGCTCGGCGAGGAGCCCTTCGAGCGTGGCGCCGGCGAGGAGCGGGACATCGCCGTAGGTGACGAGGACGGTACCGCTGAGGTCCGGGGGCAGGACCTCGAGGGCGCACTCGGCAGCGCGCCCGGTGCCCTTGACTTCGTCCTGGTCGGCGATGATGACGGTGTCATCCACCTCGGCAATGTGGGCCGCGACGAGGTCCCGCTCGTGCCGTACGACAACCGCGAGGTGCGCAGGTTCGGTGGCGCGGGCCGCGGCGATCGCATGTCCGAGGAGGCTGCGACCACCGATACGGTGCATCACCTTGGGCGTGGCGGACTTCATTCGGGTCCCCTCGCCAGCGGCAAGGATGATGACAGCAGCAGGCCGGGTGCTCACGCGCGAAATGCTCCGATCTGGGCGTCAAGACGCCCGCCAGCGGGGCGCAAAGGGGGCGCAGCAATGCTACCTGGGACCCACCCCACGTCAGGTCCGCTCCCCGGGATGGAATCGAACCATCGTCGCTAATCCTGATTCAAAGTCAGGCGGGCCCTACCAGCAGACCAACCGGGGAACGCCGCCAGCGAACTAGCGGGCCGCACCAGGGTAGTCGAGAGCGCACAATGGTTGGGTGAGTGCCTCGAGAAGCGCCAAATCGGCCCGATCCCGAATGACCGGCAGCCAGCGCCGCGAGCAGCTCCTCCAGGTGGGCCGGTCCCTGTTCGCCGACAAGGGCTTCGAGGGGACCAGCGTCGAGGAGATCGCCGCATCCGCCAACGTTTCCAAACCGGTCGTCTACGAGCACTTTGGTGGCAAGGAGGGCTTGTATGCCGTCGTTGTCGATCGCGAGATCTCCCTCCTCACCGCCGGGATCACCACCGCCCTGACCTCCGATGGCAGCTCGCGCGAGCTCCTCGAACGGGCGGCGATGGCGCTGCTCGACTACGTCGAGGGGTCGACCGACGGGTTCCGGATCCTCGTGCGCGACTCCCCGCCCGGCCAGGCCACGGGCACCTTTGCATCCCTGATGAGTGACGTCGCATCGCAGGTCGAATACCTCCTCGCCAACCAGTTCAAGCATCGGGATCTCGATCCGAAAGCTGCGCCGATGTACGCCCAAATGCTCGTGGGGATGGTTGCCCTCACCGGCCAATGGTGGCTCGATTCACGCTCCTTCAAGAAGGCGGACGTGTGCGCGCACCTCGTCAATCTGGCGTGGAACGGCCTGACCCGTCTCGAATCCAAGCCAATACTGGCACCGGCCCCTGCCCCATCTGGGATCTCTGAGCGCACCCAGAAGGTCGTCCCTGAGGGGCGCACCCAGAAGGTCGTCCC
>CAZACX010000071.1:2128-3737 GCA_964483685.1 uncultured Intrasporangiaceae bacterium | reverse complement strand
TCTAGCCCTGGGCTTTCCCTGGCCTAGCCTTTCCCTGGCCTAGGCTCTGTCCTACGCCCTGTGTCCTACGGCAAAGACCCGCCGGAAGGGGAGGATGACCCCGGCGGCCGTGCGCGGATAGGCCTCCCGCAGGGCAGCGGCATACGGCGTGAGGAAGCGATCGCGCTCGGACCCCTCAGCAAGGGTGTCGAGGATGGGGCGCAGGCCCGTCCCGGTGACCCACTCAAGAACCGGGTTGTCCTGCGCGGCCTCGGGATCGAGGATGTGGAGGTAGGTCGTCTCCCACGCATCGACGGCGAGGCCGGCTCGGGCGAGCACCTTGAGGTACGTCGATGGTCCGGCGCTTCCGCCCCGCTTGAGCGCGGCTTCGAGTTCCCCCACGCGCGGGTGGGTGCGCGCGACCTCGCGCATCAATCGGTGTGTCGGGGCGTCGAAGTTGCCGGGAACTTGCAACGCCAGGGCCCCGCCGGGCGCAACCTGTGCCGCCCAGGCCTCGACAAGGGCGAGGTGATTGGGAATCCACTGGAGCGTCGCGTTGCTCACCAGGACATCCGCAGCCACGCCAAGCGAGCCAAGATCCCAGGTCCGCGCGTCGGCTTCTACCCACTCGACCCGATGCTCAACGTCAAGAGCTCTCGCCGCCTCGATCATCTGCGGCGACGAGTCGACGCCGACAACGCGCGCCAGCGGCCAGCGCGCCGCGAGCTCCAAGGTGAGCGGACCATTGCCACAGCCGAGGTCAACGACGGTCGCCGGGTTCTCGACGCGAACCCGGGCGATCAGCTCGTGGAACGGCCGGTTGCGCTCATAGGCGAACTTCGCGTACTGCGTGGGGTCCCATTTTGTGGACACGTCGTTTCCCTCCGATCGGATCGTGGCATATCTCGACGTCAAGATACTTGATGCCTAGAGTTGGAGGCGTGAAATCGTGCGAGGCAACCGCGTCTGGGGCCGAATCGCGCCCCGACGATGTCGATGCCATCGTCACTGCCTGGCAGCGTGAGCGTCCCGATCTCGACGTCGACCCGCTGCACGTGCTCTCGCGGGTGACGCGGCTCGCCCGGCGGCTCGACCAGGCCCGGGCCCAGGCCTTCGCCGCCCACCAACTCGAGCCTTGGGAGTTCGACGTGCTCAGCGCGCTGCGGCGCGTGGGGCCGCCCTATCAACTCTCGCCGGGCCAACTCATCGAGGAGACGTTAGTCACCAGCGGGACCATGACGAATCGGGTCGACCGACTGCAGCAACGCGGCCTGGTCGCGCGCCGACCCTCGCCGCGGGACCGCCGTGGCGTGATCGTCCGGCTCACGGCCGCCGGTCGCCGCAGCGTCGACGGGGCGCTGGAGACGTTGCTCGCGCATGAACACGAAACGTTGGGCGCTCTCTCCCCCACGGACCGAGCGACGCTCACCAATTTGCTGAGACGACTCCACCCGCACCTCGAACCCTGACCCAGCCCGTCACAGGGCGGGCCACAAGGCCAGGCTGGGCGGGCCTGCGGAAGTTAGCCGACGATTTCGGCGAGGGTCAGCCACTCGTCCTCAAGGGCGGCCCCTTGCTCCTCGACGTCCCGCAGGTTCGCCGTGAGTCCACCAAGCGCGAGGTGATCGTG
>CAZACX010000071.1:0-2028 GCA_964483685.1 uncultured Intrasporangiaceae bacterium | reverse complement strand
CCGGGCAGGTCACGCAGGCGGGCGTCGCCGAGCATGGCGAGCTGATGGTCGGTGACCCTCTCAAGCAGGTACCGGTCATGGGAGACCACCACGAGGGTCCCCGCCCAGCCGTCGAGGAGATCCTCCAGCGCCGTCAGGGTGTCAATATCGAGGTCGTTCGTTGGCTCATCGAGAAGCAGCACGTTGGGCTCGTCGAGCAGGACTCGCACCAATTGGAGCCGCCGACGCTCGCCACCGGAGAGGTCGGCCACCCGGGCCTGCTGGCGTGGCCCGGGGAAGCCGAGCCGCTTGGCCAACTGGCTCGCGCTGATCGGTTTGCCGCCGACGATCGTGCTCGAGCGGACTGACTCGATCGCCTCGATCACCCGGTGCCCGCCGAGTTCGTCAAGCTCACGCACGTCCTGGGTGACAAACCCAACGCGCACCGTGACGCCCGCCTTGCGCCGACCCGTGTCGAGGGCTTGCTCCCCCGCCAACACCCGCAGCAGCGTCGACTTCCCGGCGCCGTTGACACCGACGAGACCGACCCGCTCCCCTGGCGCCAAGTGCCAGGTCACCCCGTCAAGGAGGGGGCGCGACCCGAGAGCGAGGCCGGCGCGATCAAGGTCGATGACGTCCTTGCCGAGCCGGGCCGTCGCGAAGCGCAACAATTCGACACCGTCGCGGGGCGGTGGCTCATCATCGATGAGGGCGTTCGCCGCCTCGATCCGGAACTTCGGCTTGCTCGTCCGGGCCGGAGGCCCGCGACGCAACCAGGCCAGCTCCTTGCGCAAAAGGTTGTCTCGTCGCTCCGCAACGACCTCGGCAATGCGTTCCCGCTCCGCGCGGGCCAGGACGTACGCGGCATACCCGCCCTCGTAGGCCTCAACCCGACCATCGACGACCTCCCAGGTCGTGCTCACGACCGCGTCCAGGAACCACCGATCGTGGGTGACGACGAGGAGGGACCGGTTCGCGCGCGACCACGTTCGGGTCACGTAGTCGGCCAGCCAGGCAACGCCTTCGACGTCGAGGTGGTTGGTGGGCTCATCGAGGATGAGGAGGTTGGCGTCGGCAACGAGCGCCCGGGCGAGCGCGACGCGCCGCCGCTCCCCTCCGGAGAGTCGCCCGATCGGGGTATCGAGACCGCCGACCGCGGCACCCTGGTGATCGCCGAGGAGCCCGGCGATGACCTCCCGGACTGCGGCCTGGCCGGCCCACTCGTGCTCGGCGGTGTCTCCGACGATGACGTCACGCACGGTCGACGTGGGGTCGAACTCGTCATCTTGGGCGACCCGAGCCAACCGCAATTCACTCGTATGGGTGCATCGTCCCGAGTCCAGGGTGCGGCGGCGGGCGAGGACATCGAGCAAGGTGGTTTTCCCGCTGCCGTTGCGGCCAACGACGCCGATCGCTTCGCCGGTGCCGACGCCGAGCGAGACGGCGTCGAGAAGCACCCGAGTTCCGGCACTGATCGTCGCGCGTTCGAGGTTGACGAGATTGGCCATCAGGGCGTTGGCGCCAAGACGTCGATCTGGGCGCCCGTCACTGGCCCTCGAGCCCGACGGACATCGGGCGCCACCCCTGAGGCCGTGAGCGCGACAGCAAGGTCGATGGCCGATTCGCGGTCCCGGGCGAGGAAGGCCACCGTGGGACCGGACCCGGACACGACTCCGCCGAGCGCACCAAAGGCGAGACCCGCCTCGAGCACTTCCGCCAGACGCGGCTGGAGGGAGATCGCGGCTGCTTCAAGGTCGTTCGTCAGCTGCGCGGCAACGGCCTGCGAGTCCCCGCTGCGCAGGGCGCTGAGTAGCGCGATACCAGGCTGGGGGTCTGGCACGGGCGCCGCCCCGCGGAGGCGATCGCACTCGGCATACACCGCCGCTGTGGACAAGCCGGTGTCGGCGAGCGCGAAGACCCAGTGGTAGGTGCCTCGACTGAGCAACGGCACGACCTGCTCGCCGCGCCCGGCGCCGAGCGCGGTTCCGCCGTGGAGGAGGAACGGCACATCACTGCCGAGCCCGGCGGCGACCGGTTCGAGCTCCTCCA
>CAZACX010000070.1:9815-11031 GCA_964483685.1 uncultured Intrasporangiaceae bacterium | reverse complement strand
GCAAGACCAGGACCTCACCTCGTTCGTCCTGGGGGCCGCACTGGATCGCGCCCGCAGCGTGCTTGCCGAGGATCGCGCGCTGCGCCTCACGCCGCACGAGGTTCTTCAGCTGGAGCAGGCGCTCGACGCCGATCCCCAGGTCGTGCCACAACTTGCCGCCCTGCTGCGCGGCGTCCGCGGCGCATCGCGCACGCACGCCTGACCACAGTCGCGGGCCCGCGTCGACCTACGATGACGCGATGGACCTTCCCGTACTGCCGCCGATACAGCCGATGCTGGCGAAGTCGGTAAGCGGCATCCCCGACCCGGCGAAGTTCCCCGAGGGGCTCTCCTTCGAACCGAAGTGGGACGGATTCCGCTGCCTCGTCTTCCGGGATGGCGATGAGGTCGAGTTGGCCTCCCGCAACACCAAGTCGCTGACCCGGTACTTCCCGGAGCTGGTCGCCGCGATCAAAGAATCGACCCCACCCAAGTGTGTCCTCGATGGCGAGATCTTCGTCGCCATTGGTGACCGCCTCGAGTTTGAGGTTCTTCAAGAACGGATCCACCCGGCGGCCTCCCGGATCGCGATGCTTGCCGAGAAGACGCCCGCCTCGTTCGTCGCTTTCGACCTCCTCGCCTTGGGGGAGCGCTCCTTCCTCGAAGCCCCCTTCCACGAGCGCCGGACGGCCCTCGAACAGGCCCTCGCTGGGCAACACGGCCCGGTCTACCTCACCCGCGCGACGACGGACCCGACTGAGGCCACATCCTGGTTTGAAAAGTTCGAAGGCGCCGGCCTGGACGGCGTTGTCGCGAAGCCTCGCCACGCGGCATACGCGCCCAATGGCCGCACGATGCTCAAGATCAAGCACGCGCGCACCGCCGATGTCGTCCTCGCCGGCTACCGGCTGCACAAGGCGAGCACCCCCGAGCAGCCGCTGGTCGGGTCTCTCCTCCTCGGTCTGTATGACGAGGGGAGACTTCAGCACATCGGTGTCAGCGCGAGTTTCACCGCCGCCCGCCGGGCCGCGCTCATCGAAGAACTGACCCCGCTCGAATGCCCGATCGCGGAGCATCCGTGGGGGGAGTGGGCGGACTGGGCGATCGCCAACCCCGATCGCGTCCCGGGCACGCAGAGCCGTTGGAGTTCCGGGAAGGACCTCTCCTTCGTGCCGCTGCGACCCGATCGTGTCCTTGAGGTCGGCTACGACCACATGGAGGGACGACGCTTCCGGCA
>CAZACX010000070.1:8629-9715 GCA_964483685.1 uncultured Intrasporangiaceae bacterium | reverse complement strand
CCTGGCGGAAGTCCTCGGTTAGCGCCCGTCAAGGAGCGGCTGACTCGGGTTCCAGGTGGTCCCATCACGGGCATCTTGGCGGCGCCGGGCAATGCCCGAAAGTGCCTCGAGGACAACGCGATTCGCGAGGAACGAGGTGATCTCCGCGTGATCGAACGGGGGTGAGACCTCGACGACGTCCATGCCAAGCACCGGCAATTCGTAGGCGATCCGGCGCACCGCGTCGAGGAGTTGCCGTGACGTCAGCCCACCTGGTTCGGGGGTCCCTGTGCCCGGCGCGTGTCCCGGATCGCAGACGTCGATGTCCACGGAGAGGAACACGCCGTCACAGTCATCGGTGGCGATCGCGAACGCCTCGGTGAGGCACTCGTCGAGTCCCCGAGCGACGATCTCGGTCATCTCGTAGGAACGCATCTGCTGATCCGCCATCCAGGCGAGCGTTTCCGGGGGGGGCCAGTACCCGCGCAACCCGATCTGGAGGAAGCGGTCACCGCGTAGTGCGCCCGACTCAATGAGGCGCCGCATCGGCTGGCCGTGCCCGATCAGGGAACCAAACTCGATGTTGCCGGTGTCGGCGTGGGCGTCGAAGTGGATCATCGACACCCGGCCCTGCCCGACGTGCGCAGCGACTCCCGCGGCATCCGGCCAGGCAATCGTGTGGTCACCGCCGAGGACGAGCGGGATCGCCCCCGTGCGCGTAACGGCATACACCGCCTCTTGGAGGTCCGCCACTGACCGAGCCGCGTCCCCGGAAAACATCTCGACGTCGCCCGCGTCGAAGACCCGCAAGTCCTTGAGCCCATCGACGCGCATCGCGAGCGAGGGCCGGGATCCGTCGTGCGGGAGATAGCACGTCTGGCGGATGTACTGCGGCCCGAACCGCGTCCCCGAACGATGCGAGGTGCCGCCGTCAAAGGGCGCTCCGAGGATGACGACATCGGCTCCCGCGAAGGATTCCGGGTCCGCCCAGTCGCAGCGATCCACGCCGAGGAAGGTGATGTCGGGGCCAAATTGTGCGCCATATCGAGCCATGGGCAGATCGTGCCAGAGTTTGGCTCCCGGCCTTCTCGCGCGATGGCCTTGTCG
>CAZACX010000070.1:6682-8529 GCA_964483685.1 uncultured Intrasporangiaceae bacterium | reverse complement strand
TGGGCAGATCGTGCCAGAGTTTGGCTCCCGGCCTTCTCGCGCGATGGCCTTGTCGAGCTGGCGGCCTTGTCGAGCTGGCGGCCTTGTCGCGCTGGCGGCCTTGTCGCGCTGGCGGCGCTGTCGCGCTGGCGGCCCTGTCGCGTTGGCGGCCCTGTCGCGTTGGCTGCCTTGTCGGACCCGGGACCTAAGCTTCGGAGCATGTCAGCAACCGAGCCCACCCGGTCGCCCGCCGTCGATGAGGTCGTTCGGATTTGCCAGGACCTGATCCGGATCGACACGAGCAACTTCGGGGACGGAACCGGTCCCGGCGAGGCGAGCGCGGCGGCATACGTCGTTGCTCAGTTGCGTGAGGTGGGCTTGGACCCGATCACCGTGGAGGCCGCGCCCGGGCGGGCGAGTGTGCTCGTGCGCATTCCCGGTGTCGACCGCGAGCGGCCCGCGCTGTGCATTCATGGCCACCTCGACGTCGTGCCCGCGACCGCCGCCGACTGGCAGGTCGACCCCTTCTCGGCGGAACTGCGCGACGGCTGCATTTGGGGCCGGGGCGCGGTCGACATGAAGGGGATGGACGCGATGATCCTCGCGAACGTCCGCCACCTCGCCCGCAGCGGGACCCGCCCGCCACGTGATCTCGTCATCGCTTTCTTCGCCGATGAGGAGGCGGGTGGGGTCTATGGGTCGCAGTGGGTGGTCGCGCAACATCCGGAGTTCTTTGCGGGGGTGAGCGAGGCGATCAGCGAAGTCGGCGGTTTCAGCGTCACCTTCCCGCATGTGGACGGCGGAGATCGGCGGGCCTACCTCCTGCAGACCGCCGAGAAGGGGATCTTGTGGCTTCGCCTGACCGCGCATGGTCGGGCCGGGCACGGCTCGGTTCCCAACGACGAGAATCCGATCGTGCGGTTGGCCCACGCGATCGCGCGCATCGATGCCCATCATTGGCCGCTGGAGTTCATCCCCTCGGTCGCAGAGCTTCTCGCGGGCTTGAGCAAACTGACCGGCACGCCGTATGCCGCGACCGACCTCGACCCGTTGTTGGCGCACCTTGGCGGTGCGGCCGGGTTCGTGCGCGGGACCCTGCGGGACACCGCGAACGTCACGATGCTGGCGGCGGGGTACAAACACAACGTCATCCCGCAGGAGGCCACGGCGTCGCTGGATTGTCGGTTCTTGCCCGGTCATGACGAGACGGTGCTGACGACGCTGCGTGATCTCGTTGGCGAGCACGTCGACATCGACATCCACCACGAAGACATCGCCCTTGACGCCCCGTTCAGCGGGCCGCTCGTCTCGGCCATGGTTGCGGCGATCCATGCGGAAGACCCGGGCGCCGAAGTGCTGCCCTACTGCCTGTCGGGCGGGACGGACAACAAGGCACTGTCCCGACTGGGGATCGTCGGCTATGGCTTTGCCCCCCTGCGGCTGCCGGCCGATCTCGACTTCGCCCCGATGTTCCATGGCGTCGACGAACGGGTGCCGGTTGCGGCTCTCGAGTTCGGCACCCGGGTGCTTGGACGGTTGATCGCCACCTGCTGAGTTTCGGAGATTTCCAGGTCCCTCACCACCCGGGTGACCTCGATGTCGGGACAAACCGCTAACGTCAGGGTCATGGCTGATCCGCGCACCGACCTTGCCGCCCTCGTTGCTGCTTTTGAACGCCACTTGGAAGCCTGTGCACAGCGCCGCGGGGAAGATGACCCGGCCGTCGTGGCAGCCTATGACGACCTCGCCGACGCCTTCGAGTCGTATGACGACGCGCTCCTCGAAGCCTTCGGCGAGATGACTCCACTCGACGTCTACGGTGGCGACGAGGACGAAGACGACGAAGACTCCGACGAAGAGGACGACGA
>CAZACX010000070.1:0-6582 GCA_964483685.1 uncultured Intrasporangiaceae bacterium | reverse complement strand
GACGACGACGAACTCGATGATGTCGAGGCCGACGGCGACGTCGATGAGGTGTACCTCGGACTCGATGATGACGAGTTTGACGACGAGGACCTCAAGGACGCGGACGACGGCGAGGTCGCGGACGACGACGAAGTCGAGGACGAGGACGAAGGTTCTGAGTTGCCGGACGTTGAGGACGCCGGGACCCCGGACGAGAGCGCCGCGCACCCCAGCTGAACGGCCCCGTCAGGTGTTGACCTCAGGGGATTGCCAGTTGCCGCAGGTAGGCTGGAGCGTCCGCCGCAGACCCCGATAGCAGCCCTTAAGCGAGGCCCCTTCTGTGCTTTCCTACTTCGACTCGATCGTGCTCGGCATCGTTGAGGGCCTGACCGAGTTCTTGCCCGTCTCCTCGACGGGGCACCTGACGGTCGCCGAGAAGATGCTCGGACTCAAGGTCGATGATCCCGCCGTCACCGCCTATACCGTGATCATCCAGTTCGGTGCGATCGTCGCGACCTTCCTCTACTTCGCGAAGAAGATCGCGCGGCTTCTCACGGCCTGGGGGCGTGGCCTTGTTGACAAGAACGCGCGCGACAACCACGACTGGTCGTTGGCATGGGCCGTCATCTTCGGATCGATCCCGGTGGGCCTCGTCGGGTTCGCGCTGCGCAACCTCATCGAGGGGCCCCTGCGGAGCCTGTGGGTCGTCGCCGGGGCGCTCGTGTTGTGGAGTGGTGTGATGGTCTTCGCGGAACGCCGCCACGACCATCTTGAGGCAGCAGGTGAACAGCGCGGCGAGGGACAGGTGAAGCCCGTCGACGGGTTGCTCATCGGGATGGCACAGTGCTTCTCGCTCATCCCCGGCGTCTCACGATCCGGGGCCACCATCTCCGCGGGGCTGCTCCGCGGGATTGACCGGGTGACAGCGACGGAGCTTTCGTTCTTCATGGCGATCCCGGCGTTGACTGCGGCCGGTGTCTTTCAGGCATACCAGGCCCGGGCAGACCTGGGCTCGTTTGGCCTTGGCCAGATGTTCGTTGGCATGGCGGTCGCCTTTGTTGTCGCCTACGCCTCCATCGCCTGGCTGCTCAAGTTCGTGGCGAGCAACTCCCTGCTCCCGTTCGTCTGGTACCGGGTGGCGGCCGGACTTGGGCTCGCCGCAGCCCTGGCGTTCAGCGCCATCGCGGCCACGTGAAGCCAGGATCCCGATGATGTCCCTGGCATCGAAATGGGGCTGGGCAAACCAATGAGTGAAGGCGAATGGTTGCTCGTCCTCCCCGCAGGACAACGACCGACGTTTAGGTTCGTGGCCCTCCGCTTCCCTGACATCGGCGTGCTCGGACCGTTCGGACTTGACACAATCTTGACGCCGCAGAATTCAGCCGCGCTGAAGTGAACGGCAACCGCGGTCTCCACTCGTTCGGTATCGCCGTCGTGCTCGTCATGCTTGCCGGTTGCGCAGGAGATAGTTCGGGCGTCGGCCCGGTGGGCATCACCCGACTTGCCACCGCCCGGATCAATGGGCAGGTCGAACGGGTCACGCAGCAAGACGGCGAGGACGTGGTCGTGGTCGTTTCCACGTCTGCGAAGGACTTGGCACCGGCCCGGGGGCCTGCTGTGCCTATGACCGATGGGCGCGTCACCCTGCATTCCCCGGACGTGCACCTCAGCGTGGGTGACACGTACCTGCTCTATGTCGGTTGGCGGCAGGCGGGCGCGAAGGACCCTTTGGTCCTCTTCGCCTTGGACGCTGATGGAAACCCCCTCGCAGACTTCAACGGGCGTGCCGACAACGGGGCCGACGTGAACGGCATCCTCGAATGCGTTGGGTCGACCGCACATCTGCCAACGCATGAAGCCGTCCTGGACGCGCTGGCGACCGAAGGTCCGAACCAGCCGGACGGCACCCTCAGCCGCGCCCTCTACGCGTGCGGAACCCAGGCAAGTCCACACTGACTCGGGCTGGTTCGCGCCATGCTCTAGGCGGGGACACCGGTCGACGTCGTTTCACGTCTGGTGCGTGTGGGGCGCGTCTGGTACCGGGTGGCGGCCGGACTTGGGCTCGCCGCAGCCCTGGCGTTCAGCGCCATCGCGGCCACGTGAAGCCAGGATCCGCTCGGGATCAGAGCCAGTCGGAGCGCTTGAACGCCGTATAGAGCCCTAAACACACCGAGAACATCAGCGCAAGCACGACGAAGTAGCCGTACTCCCACCGCAATTCGGGCATGTGATCGAAGTTCATCCCGTAGATCCCGGCCACCATCGTCGGCACCGCGGCCATCGCCACCCAGGACGAGATCTTGCGCATGTCCGCGTTCTGGCGTACTCCCACCTGCGCGAGGTGCGCGTGGAGCACATCGGTGAGTAGCCGGTCATACGACTCGGCATGGTCAAGGACGCGAAGCAGGTGATCGCCGACGTCGCGCAGGAGGTGACGGGCTTCGCCTTCGGGGAATGGGGACGCGGGCCCGTGCAGCATGGCCCAGGCCCGAGACAACGGCGCGGTCGCCCGCTTGAATTCGAGGACTTCCCGTTTGAGGCGGTAGATGACGGCACTGTCGATCGGTGACCCGTCCGCGAAGACGATCTCCTCGATGGCGTCGAGGTCGCGTTCGATCTCGGTATCGATCTGGCCATAGCCGTCAACGACGACATCCCCGATCGCGTGCAGGACGCTGACCGGGCCTAGGCGCAAAATGTCGGGCCGCGCTTCGAGGGCGTCTCGCACCCCGCGCAACGGGATGACCTCGCCGCGGCGCACCGTCAACACGAAGCGGTCACCGACGAAGAGCATGATCTCGCCAGTCTCGATGTCGGACGTGGCATCGATGTAGTGCAGCGGCTTCATGACGACGAACAAGATCGAGCCGTAACGTTCGATCTTGGCGCGCTGATTTCCCTTGAGGGTGTCCTCGATCGCCAGGGGGTGCAGGCCGAGTTCGTCCTTGACGACATCGAATTCCGCCTGGGTTGGGTTCTTTAGACCGATCCACAGGAACGAGGGCTGCGCCGGGTTGGCGCGCAGGACCTCCAACTCATCGCTGAGGTCGCCGCACTGGCGACGGACACCATCGACATAAACGGCCTGATCCATAATCACGGCCCTACTTCACCACGTCGCGAGCCGAACGTTGCGCAAACACGCGAGCCGGGCGGCATACGCTGCCGCCTATGCCTTTGGTCTTCTTGGTTCGGCACGGGCGCACTGCCGCGAACGCCGATGGTGTGCTCGCGGGCTGGACTGCGGGAGTCGGCCTCGATGAACGGGGGGTCGCGCAGGCGGACGCCGTCGCACAACGGTTGGCGGGAGCGCCCGTATGCCGCGTCGTCGCCTCGCCCCTGCAGCGCACCCAGGAAACGGCGTCGGCCCTCGCGCAGCAGTGGGGTCTCCCGGTGGAGACCGAGGAGGAACTCGGGGAATGCCGCTATGGGGCCTGGACCGGTCTCCCGTTGAAAGACCTTGTCGCGGAACCACTTTGGGCGACAATTCAGGCCAACCCAAGTGCGGCCACCTTCCCCGCATCGCAGGAGTTTGCTGCCGAGTCGATCGCGGACATGGCCGCGCGCGCGGTTCGGGCCGTCCGACGGATCGACGAGTCCGTCGCCCAGGACCATGGCGAGAACGCCTGCTGGGTGGCCGTCAGCCACGGGGACGTCATCAAGGCGATCCTCGCGGATGCCCTTGGTGCGCACCTGGACTCGTTTCAGCGCATCCAGGTTGATCCCGCGTCGGTGTCGATCGTTCGTTATGGGGCCGGTCGCCCGCTGGTGCTCGGGCTAAACGGTGATGGGGCGCTGGTGCCACGCCTGGTGGCGTCGAGTGCCGGGCCTGAGGTCGCCCCGCACGAGTCCGCCTCGGGCGTGCCCGCGTCGGGAGGGGCCACCTCGGGAGTGTCCGGTCCGGGAGTGTCCGGTCAGGGCGTACTCGGTGGCGGCGCGGGGTAGCGGGCAGGCGGGCGACGGCAGTTAGGGTGCGGTCATGAGCCTCGTCGAGTTCGATCCACCGGAACGGTTCGTGGCCGGGACTGTCGGCCCGCCGGGGCAGCGCACCTTCTTCCTCCAGGCGGGCAGCGGTTCGCGTCGGACGACCGTGTCCATCGAGAAGATCCACGTTGGCGCCGTCGCCGATCAGATCTTGGGGATTCTTGAGGGGACGGCGAACCTTCCCTCCTCCCAGGTCCCCGACAATGGCCCGCTGGATACCCCGTTTGATGACGAGTTCCGGGTCACCGCGCTCGCGTTGAGCTGGGACGCCGAACGCGAACGTATCGTTTTGGAGTGCCACGACCGCGACCCCGACGGCGATGACGCTGACCGGGACCTCGCCGTCGCGGCCGGACTACCGCCGATGATTCAGAGCCTCCGGATCGTGTTGGCCCCGGCGATGGCGGCCGAATTTGCCCGACGCACCAAGGCCCTGATTTCTGCCGGACGCCCGCCGTGCCCCTTCTGTGGCGGGCCGCTGGACCCGACCGGGCATATTTGCCCGCGCGCGAACGGATACAAGCGCTGATCCCCGCGGACCTCCTTGAGTCCGCGACGTTGCGGATCATTGGGCAACTTCGTGATGCGTCAAACGCGACCTGGATCGCCCAGCTCGTCGTGGACCCACCCGCGCACGGGCCCCTCGTGATCTACAAACCGATCGCCGGGGAGGCCCCGCTGTGGGACTTCCCGCACGGCACCCTCGCCGCCCGCGAGCGCGCGGCATACCTCATTAGTGCGGTGGGCGGCTGGGACGTCATCCCGGCGACGGTGCTGCGCTCGGGACCGGCCGGAGACGGCATGGTCCAAGAGTGGATCGGTGACCTCGAAACGGTGGGCGCCTGCGTGGTTCAGCTCGTCGACCCCGCCGATGGGCTGGACGGGTTGATCCCGGTTCTGCGCGCCCAGGGCGAGGACGGTCGTCCGCTCGTTGTCGCCCACGAGGATGCCCCCGACGTGCGCTCCCTCGCGGTGCTCGATGTCGTCCTCAACAACACCGACCGCAAAGGCGCGCACGCTTTCCGGCACCTGGGACGCCTCTACGGCGTCGATCACGGGGTCACCTTGCACACCGAGAACAAGTTGCGCACGGTCTTGTGGGGTTGGGCCGGTCAACCCCTCCCCGAGAGCGAAATGGAGCGCCTGCGACTCCTCGGACCACTGCTGGCCCCCGGCGGTGAGTTGGCCACCGTGCTGGCGCCGTTGATTACCGCCGCCGAGGTCAAGGCGCTCACCGGCCGCGTGTCCCGTTTGCTCCGAACTGGCGTCCATCCCAGTCCCGGCGGTCGGTGGCCGGCGATCCCCTGGCCACCGATCTAGCGCCGAACGGTTGGAGCCGCCAATCCACCGGCAAACGTAGGATCACCTTCGTGAAATCCTGGCCCAACGTGGCGATTCCCGCGCTCGAAGGACGAGGACGAGTCCTGCACGTCCGAGACACCGGCAGCGGGGTACGCGTCCCCATCCTCGGCACCGCCGGCATCGCCCGCATGTACGTCTGCGGGATCACCCCGTATGACGCCACCCACCTCGGGCATGCCGCGACCTACGTGACGTTCGACGTCATCAATCGCGTCCTTCGGGATCGGGGTCTCGAGGTTCGGTACATCCAGAATGTCACTGATGTCGATGACCCACTGCTCGAGCGCGCCGCCCGCGACGGAGTCGACTGGACCGACCTGGCCACGCAAGAGATCGCGCTGTTCCGCGAGGACATGACCGCCCTCGCAGTCCTGCCACCCGATGAGCTCGTCGGCGTCGTTGAGTCCGTCGATCTCATCGCCGAGGATGTTCACGACCTCGTCGAACGCGGGGTGACTTACTCCTTGGGTTCCCCGGACGCGCAGGACGACGATGTCTACCTGGATCTGCGACAGACACCCGGCTTCGGCGGTGTCAGCAGGTGGCCCCGGTCGGCGATGTTCGACGTCATCGTCGAGCGCGGGGGCGATCCGGATCGTCCCGGCAAACGGGACCCCCTCGACCCGCTGCTGTGGCGAGCCGCCAGGCCGCACGAACCATCGTGGGCGCCTGCAGGGCTAGCGCCGGGGCGCCCCGGCTGGCACATCGAGTGCACCGCCATCGCCGCGGACCGGTTGGGGTTGCCATTCGACATTCAAGGCGGCGGAACGGATCTCATCTTCCCCCACCATGAGATGTCCGCGACTCAGGCCGAGGTGACCTCGGAGGCAGGTTTCGCCAGGGCCTACGTCCATCAGGCGATGGTCGGACTTGACGGCGCAAAAATGAGCAAATCCAAAGGGAACCTCGTTCTGGTCTCGACGCTGCGCCGGGACGGGGTCGACGCGATGGCGATTCGGCTCCTGCTCCTCGCCCACCACTACAGCGAAGAGTGGAGCTACACGGATGCGGACCTGGCCTCAGCCCAGGAGCGGTTGACCTCCTGGCGTGCGAGTCTCGCCGTGAACACGGCGCCCCCTGCCGAGTCGGTCATCGCCGCGATCCGCCAGGCGCTCGCCGACGACCTGGACACGCCGACCGCCCTTGCCGCGGTGGACGCGTGGGCGCACGCGACCGCACGCGGCGACGGCGGCGACGCGAACGCGCCGGGAGTTGTGGCCCGAGGAATCGACGCGTTGTTGGGGATCCGGGTCTAGT
>CAZACX010000069.1:0-11390 GCA_964483685.1 uncultured Intrasporangiaceae bacterium | reverse complement strand
ACGGATGCCTCGGCAAGTTGGACAACCTGCCGAGGCATCACCTCGCGATCCGCCAGCGCGGCCGACTACTCCGGCTGCACTAATCCGACAGCGCGGCCGACTACGCTGACTGCAGTGCGATGAGCCCGAACGCCTCGCCCTCGCGCCCAGCGACGACGGCCATCCGGCCAATCGGGCTTTCGGACGGGGGCATCAGGACGGAGCCACCCAACTCGGCGGCCCGGGCCGCGCTCACATCTGCGTCGCTGACGGCGAACCAGGTGAGCCAGTGCGCGGGCACATTCGGGGCATCCGGCATGGCGTTGTCGTCGGCGATGCCGCCGACCGGTCCCTCGCCTCCCGGAAGGGCAAAGGTGACGTACCCCTCGTCCGCACCGGTGGGCGACATCGGGGTGTAGCCGTAGCCGAAGACGTCCGTGTAGAACGACTTGGCCGCGGCGTAGTCCCGGGTGTGGAGCTCGTTCCAGCAGAGCGCGCCGGGCTCATTGACGATGCCCGCACCCAGGTGCTCGCCGGCCTGCCACACCCCGGCGACGCCCCCGGTCGGGTCGGCGATGACCGACATCCGACCAGCGGTCATCACGTCGAACGCGGGAACCACGATCTGGCCACCCGCGGTGGTCACCGCTGCCTCGGTGGCGTCGACGTCCTCGGACGCGATGTAGGTGGTCCAGGAGCTGGGGAAAGGTTGCCCCGGGTCCTTGGCGCCAATCCCCGCAGCGGCTTTGCCGTGGAGCATTGCCATGAGATAGCCGCCGGCCTCGGCTGGGCTGTCCAAAATGTCCCATCCAAAGAGCTCGGCATAGAACTCGCGAGCGCTCGCGGTGTCCTCAACCTGGCAGTCGACCCAACAGGGGGTTCCGGGTGCCCAGGGGGTGTCACTCGTCGGCATCGTGTCTGACCTTTCGTCGGGATCCCGCGGGGTGTTCCCCGGGGGAGAAGGGCCCATCTAATCAGCGGGCACCGACAGCCCTCCCGATTTCCGGCTCCCATCGCGGCATCGGCGTGCGCGACAACGACCGAACCCGTCTGCAATGGATACCAAGGGGGGTATCGAGTATTATGGATCTATGCCGACGACTACCCTCACCGACACCACCTTCGAGCCAGCCATTAACGAGCACGACATCGTGCTCGTCGACTTCTGGGCGGCCTGGTGCGGCCCATGCCGCCAATTCGCCCCTGTCTTCGAGGCCGCGTCCGACAAGCACCCCGACATTGCGTTCGGCAAGGTCGACACTGAAGCCGAGCGCGGGATCGCCGGCGCCGCCCAGGTGACCTCCATCCCGACGCTCATGGCATTCCGTGAGGGCGTGCTCGTCTTCTCCCAACCCGGAGCCCTGCCGGCGGCTGCCTTGGAACAGGTCATCGACGGCGTCAAGGGCCTCGACATGACGGAGGTTCACGCGCAGGTCGCCCGTCAGCAGGAGATGTTGGCCAAGCCGCGCGAAATTGACGCCGCGACGTTTGCCGCGGATTGGACCGCGGAGCTGACCGTCATCGACGTCCGCGAGCCGATGGAGTACCGCGCCGGACACGTCCCGGGGGCGCTATCCATCCCGTTGCAGAGTGTCCCCGAGAAGGCGGACACGATCCCGTCTGGCAAGCCGGTCTACGTCATCTGCGCGAGCGGGAACCGCAGCCTCACCGCGACCGACTTCCTTCGTCGTGCGGGGATCGAGGCGTATTCGGTTGCCGGTGGCACGAGCGCCTGGGCAGCCGCCGGTCGTGAGACTGTCACCGGGCCCTTCGCGACCGCCCAGGGCTGACGTTCGCGTCGCTCCAGCTGCCGGCTGGGGTGCCTCGAGCCGCCGGCTGGGGTGCCTCGAGCCGCCGGCTGGGGTGCCTCGAGCCGCCGGCTGAGGGCGGCGAAGTGCCCCTCCTCGCCGGCCTGCTCAGTTAGCCCTGCGCGAGCTGGGCTCGACGCTGCTGCTGGTTGAGGTCATCGCCGGTGAGGTGGTGAAGGCCCTTGCCTTGACCTTGACCGTTGCCTTGGCGCTGCCCTCGGCCTGCGCCCCTTTCGAAGTCACTGTGCCGGTTGCCCGGCGACATGGTGCCCGTGCTTCCGTCGGCGGCAGCCGAGAAGGCCTTGAGATGTTGCTCCGAGGCGGCTCGCAGTCGCTTGAGCACGGCAGTCACGTCGGTCTGGGGCACCGCGGCGATTGCTGAGGTGAGGTCGTCAATGTCCCGCTTCTCAAGGGCCACCCCGACGTCGTATGCCGCGTCCAGCGACGTCGACCCCGCAGCCTTCCAGGTGTCGTAGAGCTTTTGGAGTGCGGGGTTCGCGTACACCCCAGGCTTGGCTTTGGCTGACGGGTCCGCGATGTCGTAGCGCGTCAGCAGGGTCCCGATCGCGGTGAAGTGCTGCTGCTCACTCTTGACGATCATGCTGAAGGGGCGAGCGCCGCCATACCGGTCGGCAAAGAGCTGATAGAGATCGCGTGCGAGGCGCTCTTCTTCACGGTTGAACGCGAGCTGGGCTGCGAGGGTGGAGCCGGGTGCCGCAGCCGAAACGTGCGGCGTGGCGGGGTTGGCAGTCGTCGCGACGGCGACGCCGCCACCGGCAAGTGCTGCCGCGGCTGCGGCGGCGAGGATCATCGACTTCAACTTACGCATGGTGTCCACTCCTGAGGTCTGCCGGGGTCGGCAGGCGCGGTTCGTTGATACCTCTGAGTGAACGCCCGAAGCGTGAAGCTAGTCGGCGGTCCCGTATGAAAGTTGTGTGAAGAAGCGGCCCCGGACTGCGGACGGCCCTTCGGGTCAGGGGCGTTCCACCGCGGCGGCCATTCGGTCGACAATTTCCGTCAAGATCTGCGGCGACGTCGCGAAATTGAGGCGGCAATGGCCCACCCCGCGCGGCCCAAAGGGCAGCCCCGAACTCAGCGCCACCTTGCCACGGTCAAGAAACACCGCGGCGGGATCGTCCCCGAATCCGAGTGCCCGGCAATCAAGCCACATCAGGTAGGTCCCCTCGGGCACCGTCACCCCGATCTGCGGCAACCGTTCGCCGAGCAGCCGCACGACAAGATCACGGTTGGCCTCCAACTCGCCGACGAGCTGCGCGAGCCAGGCGTCCCCTTCCTCCCACGCCGCCGCGTGCGCGATCGTCCCGATGAGGCTGGCGCCGGGCCCCCACGCCAGCTCGGCGAGGGTCCCCGCGTCGGCGGCGGCACTGACGACGAGCCCAGCCTTGACCCCGGCGAGTGAGAACGCCTTCGCGGCTGAGTGAACGGCATACCCGTGGGTGACGCCCGCAGTGGTGAGGTAGGGCTGGAAGTGGGACCCGGCATACACCAACGGGGCGTGCACCTCGTCAGAAATGACCTGGACTCCGGCCTGCGCAGCCAGCGCGGCGACGGCGGCGAGTTCCGCCGCCGTATGGACGACCCCACTCGGGTTGTGCGGGTTGCACAGCAGGTATGCCGCGCGCCGACCGCCCACGGTCGCCTCGCCGAATGCGGTCGCCAAGGTCTCCAGGTCAAGGCGTCCGGCCGGAGTTAGGGCGGCGCGGGCGACCTCACGGCCGGCCAGGCGCGGGAAGGAATCGAAGGGGGGATAGACCGGATCATTGATGACGACCGTGTCGCCGGGGTCGGTGACCTTGAGCAAGAGAATGAGGATGCCCATCATCACGTCGGGGGTCAGCGCGACGTGCTCGGCCGCCACATCCCACCCCCAATGGCGTGCCGCGAACCCGCGGAACGCCGAGACGTACCGGCCCGGGCGGGGATAACCGGTGTCGCCCGATTCGAACGTGTGCGCCATCGCGGTGACCACCGGCGGGGCGAGGAGCACGTCCATCTCGGCAACCCACGCCGGGATGACATCGGCGGCATACTCCACCCATTTCGCGCTCGTGCGGGTGCGCAAGGTGGCGAGGTCGAGGGAAAAGATCGGCGACGGCATGGTGGCGAATGTACGCCAGGGCGAGGGTGAACGTTTAGGCTTGCCTTTGTGGCGGACCGGGGCGAGAGCGACGTGATCGTACGGACCGATCGGGTCTGGACGCTGCCCAACATACTGTCCGTGACCCGCCTGTTTGGGGTGCCCATCTTCCTGTGGGCGATCCTCAATCACCACGACACGATCGCCCTCGTCGTGCTCATGCTGTCCGGGATCACCGACTACCTCGACGGCAAGATCGCCCGCAGCTTCAACCTCGTGAGCAAGCTCGGTGAGTTCCTCGACCCGATTGCTGACCGGCTCTACATCCTCTCGACGCTGTTCGGGCTGTGGTACCGCGACATCATCCCGTGGTGGGTCGTCGTCCTCATTCTCGGCCGAGAAATCTTCCTCACCCTGCTGCTCCTGCTGGCCCGTACCCGTGGTCTGCGCGAGTTCCCGGTCCACTTCGTTGGCAAGGCGGCGACGTTCAACCTGCTCTACGCGTTCCCGTTCCTGCTCCTCGCCGAAGGCACCGGGACCCTCGCGACCTGGGCCAAACCGATCGGGTGGGGATTTGCCTGGTGGGGGATCGCCCTCTATTGGGTCGCTGGGGCGCTGTATGTCGTTCAGTTGCGTCGCTACCTCGCCGCTTCTCGCGTCGTGGCACCGACCCAATGACACGCCATGACCTCGACACAATGACCGGGACGCCGGCCTCATGACCGGCGCGCCACCCACCCTCGCCCCCCCGCGGCCCGATGCGTCGATGACGCTGCTCACCTCGGTCATCGAGCGTCCCCTCGACCCGGGGTATGCCGCGGCCGCGGCTCGACGTTCGGCCGCCGGTCTGCCGCCGGCGACGCCCCTGCGTGGGCCGCTGATCCTTGGGGCCGGGCTCGTTGCCGGGCTCGTCCTGTCAGTGAGCGCGATGACGTTGCGGGCGGGAGAGACCGACGAAGCGCGGGTGCGAACCGACTTGATCACCCAGATCCAGGACAGGCGAGGCGTCGCGGACGAGCGGGCCACCCAGGTCGGGAAGCTGCAAGCCGAGGTGGCCGAGCTTGAGGACGCCGCGTTGGGCGACGCGGCGCTCGGCGGACTTGCGACGAGGTTGGCCTCGCTGCGCACCCAGGTCGGCGCGGAAGCTCTGCGGGGTCCAGGGATGGTGATCTCGCTCAACGACCGACCGACGACGGCAGATGGCGTCCCGGCAGATGCGGAAGGCAAAGTCTTGTCCCGAGACGTGTTCATCGTGGTCAACGGTCTGTGGGAGGCGGGCGCCGAAGCCATCGCGATCAACGGTCAGCGGTTGACGACCCGGTCGGCGATTCGCTTCGCCGGGGACGCGATCCTCGTCAACTTCCGGCCACTCGTCCCGCCCTACGTGATCACGGCAATCGGCGACCCGGCAACGATGCCGGGAGCATTTGGGGAAGGCGTCGGCGCCGCCTACGTGAAGTCACTCAGCGACAACTATGGGCTCGTCACCGACATCAAGACCGCCACCGAGGTCATCGTGCCGAGCGCGTCTTCGCTCAAGGTGGCCTTCGCCCGCCCGGCATCGGCGGTGACCCCGTGATCCCGGCATTCGGTCTGCTCCTCGGCGTCGTTATTGGGATCGTTGTGCGCCCGGACGTGCCGCTCTGGATGCAGCCCTACTTACCGATTGCCGTTGTGGCGGCCCTCGACGCAGTCTTCGGTGGCGTTCGAGCTGTGCTCGACGGGATCTTCAACGACCGGGTCTTCGTCATCTCATTCCTTTCCAATGTGGTGGTCGCCGCCTTCATCGTCTTCCTTGGGGACCAACTCGGCGTCGGCGGGCAGTTGTCCACCGGGGTCGTCGTCGTCCTCGGCGTGCGGATCTTCTCCAACGTCGCCTCCATCCGTCGCCACCTGTTCGACGCATGACCGACGTTCCGGTAACCCCGCCCGCTGACGGCCCGCAATCTCAGCCGTCTCAGCCGGGGGACTCTTCGGGGTGGCAACAGCCGAGCGACGCGGCCGGGTCGCAAGGTCAGTCGAGCGCCGCGGCAGGGTCGCAACGTCAGCCAAGTGACGTGTCAGCGCAGCAGCCGAGTGACGCCTCGAAGGGGCCGAGGCCGAGCTCCTCCGCCCGCCAGGCCTGGCGCCGGATGATCCTCATGGCCCGGCCGCGCTGGACCAAGGCCAACGTGCTCTCGCTGGTGCTCGCGCTCGCCTTGGGTTTTGCCATCGTCACCCAGGTCCGCCAGACGCGAGATCAGGGACTGGAGACGTTGCGTGCCGACGAATTGGTGCGCATTCTGGACGACGTCACCCAAAACGGCCAGCGCCTGGGGCTGGAAATCCGCGAGCTCGAACGCAGCCGTGATCAACTCGCCGCCGGGGCGACTAATGAAGGCGCCGCGTTGGATGCCGCCCAGGAACGCGTCGACACGTTCGCAATCCTCGCCGGAACGGTCGCTGCACAGGGGCCGGGGGTGCGGATCACGATCACCGACCCCGAGGACAAGGTCGACGCGACCCTGTTGCTCGACGCGGTGCAAGAGCTTAGGGATGCCGGCGCCGAGGCAATCCAGATCGGCGCGGTGCGGATCGTCTCGAGTTCCTACTTCACCGACACCGCTGACGGGATTGCCATCTCTGGGATCAAGGTGGTGGCGCCGTACTCGATTGTCGCGATCGGTGATCCGCCGACGATGGCCTCGGCGATGGAGATCCCTGGCGGGGTGTCGTCCTCGGTGCGAGGGACCGGCGGGGAGGCAATCGTCACGTCACTCGACTCGGTGACAATCGCTGCGTTGCACACGGTGTCGACGCCCCGCTTCGCCGTCCCAGTTCCCCCGGCGAGCTCGACCCCGTCCAAGTGACCCGGTTGTCAGCGAGCCCGACCCCGTCCAAGTGACCCGGTTGTCAGCGAGCCCGACTAGGGTTTCAGTCATCGTCTCGCTTCGAGGAGAAGGCATGTCTGATTTCGTCTACCCCGACGACCTGCGTTACACCGGTGAGCACGAGTGGGTGCGCGTCACCGTCGGTGCCCAGGTCAAAGTCGGGATCACCGCGTTTGCCCAGGATGCCCTCGGTGACGTTGTCTATGTCAGCCTTCCCGGCGTGGGAGATCACCTGACCGCGGGGGACGCGTGCGGCGAGGTCGAGTCCACCAAGTCGGTGAGCGATCTCTACAGTCCCTTGAGCGGCACCGTGACCGAGGTCAACACCGTCCTCGACGAGACACCTGAGCTGGTCAACACCGACCCCTACGGCGCCGGCTGGATGTTTGAGTTGACCTTGGACAACGACCGCGACCTAGAGGGTCTCATGGACGCTGGGGCATACCAGGACAGCGTTTCCTAGTTACCCATGGACGCGGAGGCATACCAGGACAGCGTCTCCTCGTTATCGGTACTGCTGGCGTCCCCAGGCACTTCCGCCGGAAAGGCTTCTCATGTCTGACACTCCGTTCGAGTCCGACTCCCTCGACCCCTCGCGCGCTCCCTCCCGGGACGACTCGAGCGACTCCGAGTGGTCCGACGATCCTCGCTCCGATCCGTCGACCCAGCGCATCCCCGCCGTGGGTACGCCCGAGACGGGGGAGTGGACCGACTACGACTCCGGCCTCACCCGCGAGGACCACGCCCTCATTGACGCCCTGCGCCCCGGCACCGCGTTGTTGATCGTGCAACGGGGCGCCAATGCGGGCGCGCGATTCCTCCTCGATCAGGGTGAGGTGAGCAGCGGTCGGGGCCCCGAGAGCGACATCTTTCTCGACGACGTGACCGTCTCCCGCAAGCACGCCGTCTTTTCCCGGGACGAGGAGCACTTCAGCGTCCGCGACGTCGGCTCACTCAATGGCACCTACGTCAACCGGGAACGCATCGACACGGTCGTGCTCGCCAACCGCGACGAGGTCCAAATCGGCAAGTTCCGGCTCGTCTTCCACGAGGCAAAAGGCTGAACCTCGCACAAATGTCACCTTCTCCCTCGGGCCGACGCACCATCGGTGCCGTCCTGGCCGAACTGCGCGAAGAATTCCCGGACGTCACGGTGTCCAAGATCCGCTTCCTCGAGTCGGAGGGGCTGCTTGACCCGGAACGCACCCCCTCCGGCTACCGCATGTATGCCGCGGACGACGTCGCGCGGCTGCGCTACATCCTCACCGCACAACGCGATCGCTTCTGGCCACTCAAGGTGATTCGGGAGGCGTTGGATGGCCTCGACCGGGGCCTCGAACCCGTCGATGTGCCCGGCACCGCCGAACGCCCTCGGCCCCCCGCCGTTCGGGAGGACCCCGACGTCGCGACAGTCGACGAGTTCACCACCATCTCTAAGGGCCCCGCGCCCCGGTTGACGGCCGCCGAGCTGGCCGCGTCCGCCGGCGGAGATATCGACCTCATTACTCAACTCGCGGCATACGGTCTCTTGCGCGCGGACCGCAAGGGCTATTTCAGCGGCGAGTCCGCGCGGGTCGTTGCTGCGGCGGCGAATCTGGGCAGGTTCGGGATTGAGGCACGCCACTTGCGGCCCTTCCGGACGGCAGCCGATCGCGAGGTCGGGCTCATCGACTACGCCACCGAGTCGGCGCAGCGCCCCTCGGCGGCGCAGGTCGTCAGCGCCTGCCTGGCCCTGCACACGGCGCTAGTAAAGGATCAACTGGGTGCGTCGAACGGGCGCGCCAGGTAGGGCGTCGCGAGTCAGGGCCTCGGGTACCGTGAGGGGGTGAAGCCCCTTGAAGTGCTCGGCGTGCGGGTTGAGTTGCCGACCAACCAGCCCATCGTGCTGCTGCGCGAACGCGACGGGGTCCGCCACCTCCCGATCTGGATCGGGGCAGCGGAGGCGACCGCGATTGCCTACGCCCAACAAGGTGTGGTCCCGCCGCGCCCCTTGACGCACGACCTCTTGATCAACACCCTCACGGTCGTGGGCGAAGAGCTCACCGAGGTGCGCATCGAACGGTTGGAAGACGGGGTCTTCCACGCCTCCTTGGTGTTGGCGAGTGGCCGGACCGTGGACTCACGGGCCTCGGATGCGATCGCGCTGGCGATTCGCGCGGGGGCTGAGGTCACCGCCCCGGAGGAACTGCTCGCCGAGGCGGGGATCACCCTGCCCGACGAGGCCGACGACGAAGTGGCGAAGTTCAAGGAGTTCCTTGACCAAGTCACCCCGGAGGATTTCGACAGCCCCACCGAGCCAATTGTCTAACGCTCAAGTGAACGTTGAGGCTAGATTTGAGCGTGCGAACGACACGCCGATGAGCACAACAGGAGCTTCGGTCGTTGACCCACACCGTGGGCGGTCGTACCGTCAAGTCAACATCTCGGAAATTCCTTGGAGGCGTCGTGCGCACCATCGGTGAAGTGGTGGCCACCTCGGCCACCCACGTCACTCAAGACGTTCTCTTTAACGACCTCGACAACCCGTACCAGGACATGGGGTATCGCGGCGTCATCGCCTGCAAGGCGGCCGGGATCACCTACCGACAACTGGACTACTGGGCCCGCACGGGGCTCGTCGAGCCGTCAGTTCGGAGCGCCTCCGGCTCCGGCTCGCAACGGCTCTACGGCTTCCGGGACATCCTCGTCCTCAAAGTCGTCAAACGGCTCCTCGACACCGGCGTCTCGTTGCACCAGATCCGGCTGGCGATTGAGCACTTGCGCGAGCGCGGCGTCGATGACCTCGCCGAGGTGACCTTGCTCAGCGATGGTGCTTCGGTTTTTGAGTGCACCTCCCCAACGGAGATGTTCGACCTCCTTCAAGGTGGTCAGGGCGTCTTTGGGATTGCCCTGGGCCGGGTGTGGCACGAGGTCGAGGGCACCCTCGCCCACCTCCCGAGCGAGCAGCAAGAAGTCGACGGCGAGCCGCTCCACCCGGGCGACGAGTTGGGTGCTCGCCGGGCAGCTCGGGTCGGCTGACACGAGCCGCGCTCCCTCCCCGAGCGGTCGGCCTCGGTTCGGTTGCGGGCGGCGCTCACTTATGCTGCCTGGGCTAGGTCTTCAACCAAAGGAGCCGGGTATGTCCGCGTCGCTGCCGCCCTTCGTCAGCCGTCACATCGGGCCCCGCGAGGCGGATATCGCTCGGATGTTGGCGGTCGTCGGCAAGGCTGGCCTCGATGAACTGATCGACGCCGCCATCCCTGCCGACATCCGGGCCCGCGACCCGCTCGACATCGTCCCCGCGAACTCGGAAGGCGACGTCCTTGCCCAACTGCGGGGGTATGCCGCGGCTAACGTCGTGCGCACGAGCATGATCGGCCAGGGGTACTACGGCACCGTCGTGCCCGCGGTGATTCAGCGCAACGTCCTCGAAAGCCCCGCCTGGTACACGGCGTACACGCCCTACCAACCAGAGATCTCGCAGGGACGCCTCGAGGCGCTGGTCAACTTCCAGACGATGGTCGCCGACTTGACCGGTCTGGACACGGCCGGCGCGTCACTGCTGGATGAGGCAACCGCCGCCGCCGAAGCCATGGCCCTCATGCACCGTGCGACCAAGGCGGCAGACGACGCCGTCCTGCTCGTCGACGCGCAGGTCTTCCCGCAGACGCTCGCCGTCGTGCGCACCCGGGCCACCGCGCTCGGTCTCCCCGTCGTCGTCGCCGACCTCACCGCCGTGACCGACGCGGACGGCCTGCGAGCAGCGGCCGGTGGGGGCGCGGCATACGGCGTGGTGGTGCAGTACCCGGACGCGGCCGGCGAGGTCCGCGATTGGCGTGCGCTCACGGCCGCCGCACACGACGCCGGGGCTCTGGTGACGGCCATCGCCGACCTGCTGGCGTTGACGCTGCTTGCGCCTCCGGGGGAGTGGGGCGCGGACATTGCCGTCGGGACGACCCAACGATTCGGGGTGCCGATGATGTTTGGCGGACCCCACGCCGCGTACATCTGCGTGCGCTCCGGGCTCGAACGGACCCTGCCCGGACGGCTCGTCGGCGTGTCGGTGGACGCCTTTGGGCACCCGGCCTACCGGCTCGCCCTGCAAACTCGCGAGCAACACATCCGCCGAGAGAAGGCCACCTCCAACATCTGCACCGCGCAAGTTCTCCTCGCCGTGATGGCCTCGATGTATGCCGTGTATCACGGTCCCGAGGGGCTCACCGAGATCGCGCAACGCGTGCACGACCGGGCGCGCTCGCTCGCGGAGGCGTTGGCCGCTGGGGGAGTGGAGGTGGTCAGCGAGAGCTTCTTTGACACCCTGACGGTCCGGGCCCCGGGCCGCGCCGAGGACCTTGTCGCCGCGGCGCTCACCGAGGGAATCAACATCGGGAAGGTGGACGCCGACCACGTCCGGATCAGCACCGACGAGACGACAACGGCCGGGCACGTCGAGGCACTCGCTCGCGCGCTCGTCGTCACGGCACCCCATGACGAGTCACCGGTCTCTGCCTCGCAGCCCGGCGCGCCATCTGCCTCGGAGCCCGCCGCGCCGTCTTCCTCGCAGGCCGCCTCGGCCACGCTGTCGAGCGGGTCCTGGCCGGCGGACCTGGCGCGCAAGAGCGGCTTCCTCAGCCACCCGACCTTTCACGCCTACCG
>CAZACX010000068.1:0-11414 GCA_964483685.1 uncultured Intrasporangiaceae bacterium | reverse complement strand
CCTAGGCGTGGCATAGCCCGAGATAGTCAGCACACCAGTCGCTAGCGATACTTTGTATACATGTCTACAAGCGTTCTGAGTGTGCGGTTGCCGGATGACCTCAAGGAGCGCCTCGATGCATTGAGCACCAGTACCGGACGGACCGCCGCCTACTATGTGCGCGAAGCCGTCGAGCAGCACCTCGAGGGACTCGAATACGCATACACACTGCGCGCTGAGGTCGAGGCCAGCCGGCGGGGAGAGCTGGGGAGCCGCTCGCTGGCGGCGATCACTGCGGAACTCGGTCTTGACGGGCCTACATGATCTGGGACCTCCAGGTCCTTCCCCGAGCTGAGAAGGCACTCACGAAGCTCGACAAACCCCAGGCACGACGGATCCGCGATGGGCTTGTCCGTCTGTCTCGCCTCGATGATCCCGCCACCGCGTGCAAGGCACTGGGTGGTCCATTGACGTTGTCGCAGCTCTGTGACCCAGTGCGGAGGTATAGGAATTGCCGATTTGGAAGTATCGGATTTGCCGGTTAGGGGGGAGCCAATGAGCCAGTTGGCGGGACAACAACGGCCACGAGGTCGACTGCGTCGACACGATGGCGTCTACGTCCTCCCAGTCGCCGCGCTCGGTGCATAGCGCTCCACGCGAGCGCCGGAGCAGGAGCGCTTCAAGGTTCCAGATTTGCTACCCTAAATAGGTTAAGACGTCAGATCTGATACTTGAGGGAGCAAATGATGGCTGGCGCTACAAGCGCGCGCACCCCGGTCACGGTGGCGCGTGCGCTTGATGAGCTTGGCCGGGATGTGTCCACATGGCGCAAGCTGCGCCACCTGACGGTCGAGCAGGTCGCCGACCGTGCTGGCATCAGCCGCAGCACCGTCCTGCGTCTCGAGAGCGGGCAGGGAGCCTCCGTGGAGAACCTGCTGCGGGTGGCGCGCGCGCTGGGGGTGCTCGACCTGCTGACCAAGGCGCTCGACCCATACGCCACCGACGTGGGTCGCCTCCGCGCCGATGAGGAGCTCCCGACGAGGGTGCGCGCTCGCGGAGCTGGCAGGTGAGCACCGTCGAGGTCTGGGCGTCAATCGGGGGCGTGGACGTTCGCGCCGGCACGCTGTACTCACACCGTCGCCGCGGCGGCAGCACCGAGAGTGCCAGCTTTACCTACCTGGATGAGTACATCGCGAACCCGCGCGCCTACTCCCTGGAGCCGGGACTGCCGCTCGCGGCCGGCGCTCACCAGAGCGCCATCGGACAGGCGATGTTCGGCGCGTTTGGGGATTGTGCCCCGGACCCGGTGGGGCCGGAGCCTCATTAGGAGGCGCGAGGCCGCTCAGGCTCGCGACGAAGGCCGCGAACCGCGCAGTCTCGGCGAGGTCGACTACCTCCTCGGGGTTCGCGACGACCTGCGACAGGGAGCGCTGAGGTTCCGCCGTAGCGACGGCCCGTTCGAGGCGGTCGAGGACCGCGGTGTTCCTACCCTCACTGACCTGCCCGAGCTGCTCGCTCTCGCGGCGCGAGCCGAGAGGGGCACGGCCGATCTGCCGGACCTTCAACGCCTCATCCGCGTCGGCAGCTCCCTCGGCGGGGCGCGGCCGAAAGCGCATGTTCGCGACGCGAACGGCAACCTCGCCATCGCCAAGTTCCCTAGTGCGGCACATGACACGTGGAACGTCATGGCGTGGGAGAAGGTCGCGCTTGAGCTCGCCGCCCAGGCCGGGATCACCGTCCCGGCAACCACCCTGCTGAATCTCGCTGGCCGCAGCGTTCTCGTTGTGGACCGGTTCGACCGGACCCGCGACGCCGACGGCGGACCAGTCGGCCGTGTCGGCTACGTCAGCGCGATGACGATGCTTCAGTCCACCGACGGCGAGCAGGGCAGCTATCTGGAGATCGCCGAGGCCATTGAGGAGCGCTCGTCGCAGGCGACTGCGGACCTGCGCCAGCTCTGGCGCCGGATCGTCTTCTCCATCCTGATTTCCAACACCGACGACCACCTGCGCAACCACGGCTTCCTCCACGAGGGCGGCGACAGCTGGCGGCTATCTCCGGTCTTTGATGTCAACCCGAACCCCGACCCAGGGGCGAAGCACCTGAGCACCGCCATCGACCTCGGTGATGACACGGCGAACATTTCGCTTGCACTCTCTGTCGCGGACTACTTCCGTCTCAGCGCCGAGGAGGCCAACATCGTCGTGGCGCAGGTCCAGGCGGCCGTCTCTCGCTGGGCCCCGGTCGCCCGCCAGCACGGCCTGTCCTCGCAGGAGATCACGGCCATGTCGTTGGCGTTCCACGCGCACAATGGCGGCCATGAGTGATCCGAAGCCGCCTGGTGCCTACGCCAGCGACATCAAGATGTCCGGACTCGTGCAGCTGATCGCCTACGACGTCGGCCTGCCCCTGCTGGGCTTCTACGGCACTCGGGCGCTCGGCGGCTCGGTGATGACGGGTTTGGTGGTGGCGACCGCGGTGGCGGCGGTGCGCCTCGTCTGGCAGATCGTTCGACACCGCAAGGTCGACCCGTTCTCGGCCATGATGCTGCTGCTCGTCGGCGGGAGCCTGGCGATTTCGTTCTTCACCGGCGACCCTCGCTTCATGCTGTTGCGGGCGTGCATCATCGGCATTGTCGCCGGGCTGGGCTTCATCGGGTCATGCCTGGTCAAGAAGCCGATGAGCTTCGCGATCGCCAAGCGGCTGGCGGGCAAGGACGAGGCTTCCCAGGCTGGGCTGGATGCCGGCTGGGCCGAGTCCGCTGAGTTCCGGCGCAGCTTCTATGTGATGTCGCTGGTCTGGGGGTTTGGGCTGCTGGCCGAAACCATCGTGCGGATCCTCAACATTTACGTGTTCATCCCCAACATCGATGTCGTGGTCGCGGTCAACGCTGCGGTGCATGGTGGCTCGGTGGCGCTGATGGCGGCGTGGAACATCTGGTCGATCCGGCGCAGCCGCCGCGAGGCGCTCTTGCTCCAGTTCCACAGCCAAGATGGCCGGGACGAACTCGGTGAGGCGACGGACGCCCTGCTGGTCTAGTCGGTGGCTCGCGGCGCCCCGGCCCGCGATTGGCTCGTATGCCGCACTCTAAAGTCCTTGCTAGACAAGCGCATAGAGTGCGATCGTAGAGCGATGACACCTGACCAGGAGCACGACTTCTCCGCGCAGCCGATCAATCGGCGTCTACATGTCACCTGCTAGCAAACTTTCATAGTAGGTGACATGTAGGCACTGATCCTGACCTTCCTGAATGCCTACAGAACGCGGCCCGGCGTCGATCGGGACGTGCTGTTCCCTGCTCACACCGTTTGCGTGTCGTAACCGGCCAACGGGGCGGGTGGCTCAGTGATTCTGGCGGATCGCGAGGCCCGCATCGACGCAAAGTGCCAGGTCAGCGCAGTGTTCAGCGCCGCGGGCGCGATGTCAGGGACGCCGTCGAGTCGATGACCAAGGCGCTTATGGCCCTGCGCTCCTGCTCGCTGAACCCCCAGGGGTCGGTGTCATCCAAGACGCTGAAGCAAGGACGGACGCGTCTACATGTACCTACTAGAAAACTTTTATAGTAGGTACATGTACCCAACGGAGATCGATGCTGCGCTCGCGGAGCCCACATCGGGTGTCGCTCGGGCTCTGATGTCCCTCCACGAGAGTCAATGGTTCGATCGGAAGTCATCCCGGGTCGCCCCGAAGGATCTGGCGATCACGATGATCGCCATGGCCAACGCCGAGGGAGGTGCCATCGCCGTCGGACTGCATGACGGCACCGTTGAGGACGTCGACGCTATCCCGGACCGCGTCAACGCTCTGCTGCAGGCATCGATCGATCACACGAGACCACCGGTTCGCGCACGGGCACGTCGGTTGGCGGCGATCAACGAGACTGGGGATGCCGTCACGCTGCTCGTCTTTGAGATCGAACCCGGCGACCTCGTGCACGAGAGCGCGGCTGGGGTTTGCTACCTCCGGGTTGGCGACGAATCCCGTCGGTTGGGCTTCCAACAGCGTCAGGAACTTGCTTACGACAGGGGCAACGCACCGTTCGACGGCACGAACAGCGCAGCCGCGTCGACGGAGCTCAACCCTGCACTCCTCGAGAACTATCGACAGGCCGTCGGTACCACCTTGGATGTCGCGCACCTGCTGGACGCGCGCAGCCTCACTCGAGGTGAGCAGGTGACCACGGCCGCATACCTGTTGTTTGGTCGACAACCGAGTGAGCGTATGCCGCATGCGCACGTTCGGGTGCTGCGGTACTTGGAAAATGAGCGTGGGACGGGTGCGCGACTCACCCTCGACGCGGACGCCGATCGCCGCTGCGAAGGGCCCATCCCCGTCGTCCTCCAGGAGGCAGCCGATGTCATCGAGGGGTGGATCCCCCGACGGCGGGCGCTCGCGGAGTCGGGCCGTTTCGAACCGGTGCCGATCATTCCTCGCGATGCCTGGCTCGAGGGTCTGGTCAATGCGGTGGTCCATCGCTCCTACAGCGCCGTCGGCGATCACATTCGGGTCGAGGTCTTCCCCAACAGGGTCGAGATCGAGAGTCCAGGCCGATTCCCTGGGCTGGTGGATCCAACCCGACCCCTAGAGATCTCCCGCTACGCGCGAAATCCGAGGATTGCTCGGGTATGTGCTGACCTGAATATTGGCCGAGAACTTGGTGAGGGCATTCACCGCATCTTTGACGAGATGAGGATCGCGGGGCTGTCCGACCCGATCTATCGACAGAGTCCCCAGTCGACCCGGCTGACGCTCTCGGCGTCCGCCGCTTTGCCGGATGAGCTCCGCAACGCCCTTCCGAGGGGAGCCGAGCTCATCCTCTCCGTCCTCCGCACTGCTGCCCTTCCGTTGGGGACAGGAGAGGTCATGGACGCCACGGGGCTCAGTCGTCCGACCGTCAACAGGGCACTTCGGGTGCTTCGCGATGCGGGGTATCTGGAGTGGAGAGGAAAATCGCCCAAAGACCCCCGCGCTACCTGGAGTATGCGATGAGCCCCTCGATGTGGCGCACTTCCGGGACGTGAGCCACTGGTCCCCGTAAGGTTGCGATCAGTGAGCACTGGCATCGAAGACCCGAGGTTGGCGGCTGAGCAGCGTGCGCGCGTGCTCATCGATCGCCAGCTCCACGCTGCCGGGTGGTTGGTGCAAGACAAGAAGGACCTCAACCTGTTCGCCGCCGAGGGTGTCGCCTGCCGCGAGGCCGTCATGAAACACGGTCACGGCCGCGCCGACTACCTCCTCTACGTCGACAAGCAGGTTGTCGGCGTCATCGAGGCCAAACCCGAAGGCACGACCCTGTCCGGCATCGAGTGGCAGTCGGCGATGTACGCCACCGGCCTGCCCGCCGAGGCTCAGTTGCGATCAGTCACCATCGACGGTCGTCTGCCGTTCGTGTTCGAGGCCAGCGGCACCGAAACCCACTTCACCAACGGGTATGACCCTCACCCCAGGGCGCGCCGGATTTTCAACTTCCCCAAGCCTTCGACCCTGGCCAAGGCGGTCCGCGACTCCGAGTCCGACCCGGACAACCCGACCTGGCGGGCCAAGGTGCAACACCTCCCGCCCTTGGACCCGGCTCCGATGCGCCCCGCGCAGATCACGGCGATCGACGGCATCGAGAAGAGCATTGCCGACCAGCATTTCGACCGCTCCCTGGTGCAGATGGCCACAGGAGCAGGTAAGACGTATACGGCGATCACCGCGGCATACCGGCTGTTGACGTTCGGGGGGTTCGGCCGCGTCCTCTTCCTGGTCGATCGCAACACGCTGGCCGACCAGACGATGGCCGAGTTCCAGAACTACCGCACTCCCGGCGACGGGCGGCGCTTCACCGAGATCTATGCGGTCGACAAACTGACCAGCGCCGGCATGAACGACTCCTCCGGGGTGGTGATCTCCACCATCCAGCGGGTCTTTTCGGTGTTGCGGGGCCAGGAGATTCCCGAGGGCGACGACCCCAACCTCGACGACTTCATCCCCGATGCCCCGGTCACGGTCACCTACAACCCGCGGCTGCCGCCGGAGGCGTTTGACCTGGTCATTGTCGATGAGGCGCACCGCTCGATCTACGGCCTGTGGCGAGGGGTGCTGGAGTATTTCGACGCGCACGTGATCGGCCTGACCGCGACCCCGGGCAAGCAGACGTTCGCGTTCTTCCGGCAGAACCTGGTCTCGGAGTACACCTACCCGCAGTCCGTCGCCGACCGCGTCAACGTCGACTTCGACATCTACCGGATCCGCACTCAGATCAGCGAGCAGGGCGCCGCGATCGAGGCCGGAACCATCGTGCCCAAGGTTGACCGTCGCACCCGCGCTCAGCGCCTGGAAGCGATCGACGAAGACTTCGAGTACACCCGCACCCAGCTCGACCGCGCGGTCACCGCGAAGTCCCAGATTCGTCTGGTTCTGGAGACCTTCCGCGACCGACTGTTCACCGAGATCTTCCCCGGCCGCTCCGCTGTCCCCAAGACGCTGATCTTTGCCAAAGACGATGCGCACGCCGAAGAGATCGTCACCGCCGTGCGGGAGGTGTTTGGCAAGGGCAACGACTTCGCCGCGAAGATCACCTACCGAGCGACCGACCCCAAGGGCCAACTCAAGGCCTTCCGCACCTCGCCGTCGTTGCGGATCGCGGTGACCGTGGACATGATCGCCACCGGCACGGACGTCAAGCCGCTGGAGTGTGTGTTCTTCATGCGCGATGTCCGCTCGGCGCAGTACTTCGAGCAGATGAAGGGGCGCGGCTCGCGCACCATCGAACCCGCCGACTTTCAGTCCGTGACTCCGGATGCCGCCGCCAAGACCCGCTTCGTCATCGTGGATGCCGTGGGAGTCACCGAGCATCCGTTTGTGGACCCGCCGCTGAACCGAGACAAGGGAATCTCGCTCAAGAAGCTCCTGGACAAGGCGGCGACCTTGACCCTGACCGAAGACGAAACCGCGACCCTCGCGTCCCGGCTGGCCAAGCTGGAGTTGGAGCTCACGCCCGCCGAGCGAATCGAACTCGACGACGTCGCCGAACGCCCGGTGCGCGACATCATCCGTGGCTTGGTGGATGCCGTGGACCCGGACACCCAGGCCAAGGTGCTTGACGGTGCCGCCGACCCCGACCAGGCTCGGCGCGATCTCCTGGAGCGGGCGATCCAACCGGTGGCATCGAGCCCGGAACTGCGCACCCGGATCCTGGAGCTCCGCGCCACCCACGACCGGGTGATCGACGAGGTCAACAAGGACGTGTTGCTTGACGCGCACGGCGTCGTGGACCCCAACCGGGCCACGTCGGTGGTCGAGTCGTGGGCGCAATACCTGCTGGATCACCGCGACGAGATCACCGCCATCCAGATCGCCACCGAAGCCAAGGAGCGGCGGATCGCGTTCGCTGACATCCAGGAACTGGCCGACCGCATCTCCCGCCCGCCCTACAACTGGACCTCGGACATCATCTGGAATGCGTACGAAGCGGTCGACGTTGGCCGGGTCCGGCACAACGACCACCACACGCTGACCGACTTGGTGTCGCTGCTGCGCTTCACGGTGGGGGTCGATCGTGAGTTGGTCCCCTATGCCACTCGAGTCCAGGAGCGGTATGCCGCGTGGCTGGCCCAGCAGGAGCAGGCAGGCAGTGAATTTTCGGCCGTGGAGCGGTGGTGGCTGGACCGGATGGTTGACGTGATTGCGTCGTCGGCGGGTATCTCGGCTGACGACCTCGATCGGGCGCCGTTCACAGAGAAGGGTGGCGTGGATGGTGCGTTGCGCGACCTCGGCGACCGCGCCGGCGACCTCCTCGACGAACTCAGCAAGGAACTCACCGCATGAGCGTCAAGTACGTGGACTTGGGCACGGTCTGCTCGGTCGGACCGCGCGACGCTGCCCTCTCGGCCGATTCTCCGTTCATCCCGATGGATGCCGTTCGCGTGGGCTCACGATTCCCGGCGTACACCGAGCCTCGCGGCAATCGAGGTGGTGTGCGTGCCTGCGCCAATGATGTCCTTTTTGCCCGGATCACGCCGTGCCTTGAGAACGGAAAGGTAGCCCAGCTTTCACAAGAGGCGCTGCCCTCTGGAGGAAGTACGGAGTTCATCGTGGTTCGTCCGGGAGAACTCGTAGATCCCGCGTACCTCTACCACTGGTGCCTTGAGCCGGGGGTGCGAGATCAGGCGAAAGGCATGATGACGGGCACTACGGGGCGCATGCGCCTTGCGGGAAAGGACCTGGCCCGGTTCAGGATTCCACTGCCCAGCTTGCATGAGCAGCGGCGGATCGTCGAGATCCTCGAAGACCACCTCTCCCACCTCGATCGTGGCCACCGGTACCTAGAGACAGCGCTGTACCGCGCTGAGGCCCTCCGGGAATCAACCCTCTTCTCGACGTTCTCCTTCGACGCCCCGGTAGTGCCGTTGGGCGAAATCGCCAGTTGGTCGAGCGGCGGCACGCCCGCTGCCGGGAACGCCGCCTTCTACGAGGGAGGAGAGATCCCCTGGTGCAACAGTGGAGACCTGAATGACGGACGGTTGGCATCCGTCCCGAAATCCATCACCCAGCTGGGACTAGATTCGTCGTCTGCGAAAATGATCGAGCCGGGGGCTGTTCTCGTGGCAATGTATGGCGCAACCATCGGCAAGTTGGCGATTAACGACGCGGCAATGAGCACGAACCAGGCTATTGCTGCGGCCGTGGTCCGACCCGAGACGGTGACGGCCGAGTACCTCTTCTGGTTCCTGCGGTCGCAACGTCGAGCACTTCGCCGGTCTGGGAAAGGCGGAGCTCAGCCCAATATCAGCCAAGGCGTTCTGAAGGCCTGGAGGATCCCTGTCCCTTCTCTTGCACAGCAGCGATCGGCCGTGAAGCGCTCGGAAGAGGCTGACGAGTTGGTTCGACGATTGCGAATGCAGCTCTGGGCCGCTGAGCGGCGCGAACTAGCGCTTAGGAGAGCCGTACTGGCGGCCGCGTTCGAGGGGAAGCTGACCGGACGGCATACGGATGCCGAGGTCATCGAAGAGATCGCCAGTTCCTCAAGTGCGGAGCGCGGGTGACTCCGGACGAGCGCTCCCAAGGACGTGTCTGGGTGACGTGCTCGACAGCATCCTGGGCGCCGTCGGTCAGCGACTCATGTCGAGGCGTGCCTCGCCTTCGCAATTGAGGATCGCGACCGCTACCGTTGCAACAACCACACCCCCCACGCCTCTCGATGAGGCGCAACAGGGGGGTCTTCACTTGCCGAGCGCCCTCGTCTGGAAACCCTGGGCGCGGTCGAATCGTCGTGGGCGCGTTCGTTGCGTTCTGGAATACTCGGACCAGCCCAGGGAGGTGCAGGATGAGCGACGACGAGAATCGGCTGATCGGCCACGACAGCGCCGATGACGAGGTCATTCATGGGCTGCTTGAGGTGGTCGACTTGAAGAGCGCGGCCTTTCGCCTGGTTGATGCCGTTGGGAATGCTGTCGACCTCGCAGCGGTGCGAAACCCCACCGAAGCACGTGCTCTCGTTGGGCTCCCGGTCACGGCCACCGGCCCCCTGCTTCGAGCGGCGGGGGCGAAGCATGACCGCCTGGAAGGCCCTTCCGTGACCGCGATGCGCTCACTTCACGAGCGGCTCGCCATTCCGGCTCAGCCGACCCTCGATGCGTTGATCGCAGGGGCCCGTCGCAGTCCAGAACCGAGCGGCATCGACCTGACTGACGACGAGCTCGACGAATTCTTGGCTGTCATCCATGGCTGAGGCCTCTCCATGCACCTACTGGAGAACTTCACAGTAAGTGTCATGTAGCCAGCGTCGACCTGCGCTAGCCTGATTCCATAACGCACGCGGCCCCTCGTGGGTCGGGTCTTTCTTCATCCGGCTCCCACCTTTGCGTGCCACAACGGGCGCCGGAGCGTGGGAGAGTGCTCAATGTGACCGACTCCCGCCGCCTCGTGGACAAGCTGTGGTCGTACTGCGATGTCTTGCGCGATGACGGCGTCGGGGTCATCGAGTACACCGAGCAGCTCACGTATCTGTTGTTCTTGAAGATGGCGCACGAGCGGGCCACCCGCAAGCTCAACGCCCAGCAGATCGTCCCCGCAAACTTCTCGTGGCAGAGACTCCTTGACGCCCAGGGCGACGACCTCGAGCGCGAGTACACCCGGATCCTCGTCGGTCTGGCGCGGCACCCGGGGGTGATCGGCACCATCTTCCGCAAGTCTCAGAACCGCATACAGGACCCGGCCAAACTCAAGCGGCTCATCGTCGACCTGATCGACAAGGAGAACTGGAGCCAGTCCGGCACCGACATCAAAGGCGACGCCTACGAAGACCTGCTGAGCAAGGGCGCGTCAGACAAAGGGTCCGGCGCCGGGCAGTACTTCACGCCGCGTGCGCTCATCCAGGCGATCGTGGACGTCATCCAGCCGACCGTCAACGACACGGTGGTCGACCCGGCCTGCGGCACCGGCGGCTTCTTGCTGGTGGCCCACGAGTACGCCGAACAGGGCGCCCAAACGATGACCCCGAACCAGCGGGCGAAACTCCAAGATGAGCTGGTCTCCGGGTACGAACTCGTCGATGGAACGGCCCGGCTCGCGGCGATGAACCTGCTGCTCCACGGCATGGGCACCGCCGACGGCGACTCCCTCATCGACGTCCGGGACTCGCTCATCGCCGACCCTGGCAAACGCTGGTCGGTCGTGCTGTCCAACCCACCCTTCGGCAAGAAGTCGTCGGTGACGCTGATTGGCGCCGACGGACGCGAAGCCCGTGAAGACCGCGAAATTGAACGCCAAGACTTTGTGGCGACTACCAGCAACAAGCAGCTCAACTTCGTCCAGCACATCATGACGATCCTGGAGCGCAACGGCCGCGCCGCCGTCGTGCTCCCCGACAACGTTCTGTTTGAGGGCGGGGCCGGTGAAACGATCCGGCGCAAACTGCTCACCGACTTCGACCTGCACACGATGCTGCGCCTGCCCACCGGCATCTTCTACGCCCAGGGCGTCAAGGCCAATGTGCTGTTCTTCGACAAGAAGGTCGCCCGCCCCGGCCAGCCGTGGACCGAGCGACTCTGGGTCTATGACCTGCGCACCAACAAGCACTTCACCCTCAAGCAGAACCCGCTGCGGCGGGTCGACCTCGACGAGTTTGTGGCGGCATACAAGGCCGGTATGCCGCGCAGCCAGCGACACGAGGGCGACCGCTGGAAGTCCTTCACCTATGACGAGATCACGGCCCGCGACAAGGCGAACCTGGACGTCACCTGGCTGCGCGATGAGTCACTGGAGGACCTCGACAACCTGCCCGCTCCCGACGTACTCGCCCGCGAAATCGTCGAAGACCTCTCGGCGGCCCTCGCCGAGTTCGAGGCGGTCGCCGCGGCCCTGGAGGCGCAACTCAGCTGACGCGGCGCGCTCAGCGGACTAGGTGTACTGACCCGACAGGTTGGTTAAGAAATTGCGACACGTCGTTG
>CAZACX010000067.1:10581-12125 GCA_964483685.1 uncultured Intrasporangiaceae bacterium | reverse complement strand
AGGGGTCCCGTTCTGCTACTGTCCGGTAAACATTTCACCTAGGAGGCTTTGTGCGTAAGTCCGCAATCGTGCTGGGGTTCGGCGCGTTCTTTTTGACCTGTGGGCTGCTGTTCAAGTTCTACGCCTACCCACGCCTCGCGGTGGTGCCGCTGGATCAGAACACCCGGCAGGTCGTCGAGGGCCCCGACTCGACGTACCTCGATGTCGAAAACCTCAAAATCACGACTGGTCTGTTGACGACCGTTGCGACGGTCATCGGAGACCCGGACGCGAGCAAGGCGGCGTCCGAGGAGACCGGCCGAGACCTCGCCGTCTGGGACAAGGGGCAATCGACGGACAACAACGGCGAGGCCCCGCCCGCGACCGCTGGCACCGACCGCGTCGTCTTCGACCGCTACACCGGTGAAGCGGTCAACTGCTGCGGCGAGCTGATCGATGGCGTCGCTGCGCAGCATTCCGGTCTCGTGGTGAAGTTCCCGTTCCAGACGCAGCAGAAGACGTACCAGTACTGGGACGGGACCTTGCAGAAGCCCTTCCCGATCGACTTCAAGGGCGAGGAGGAGATCGAGGGTGTCAAGGCCTACCGCTTCGAGCAGTCGGTCCCCAAGGAGAAGTACACGGCCCTGGAAGTCCCCGGTTTCCTGTTCGGTCAGGCCTCTGACTCCCCGGCGATCATGGCGGATCGCTACTACGAGAATGAGCGCGTGATCTGGGTGGAGCCGGAGACCGGTGTCATGCTCAAGGTCTCCGAGCACCAGAAGCAGTTCCTCGAGGCGCCCGGGGTTAACCCGATCGTCGCCCTCGACACGGTGTCCGTGTTCACGCCCGAAACGGTGAAGAAGAACGCCGACGAGTTTGGTCAGAAGGCGACGCTCCTCAAGATGGTGCGTTCGACGTTCCCGATCACCCTCGGCATCCTCGGTGTCGCGCTCCTCGCCATCGGCCTGCTGATGGCCGCAGCCAAGCTCGGGCGCAACAAGGTCGCAGCGTCCGGGGCAACCGCGCCCCGGGGAGCAGCCTCCGGTGCCGCCGCCGGCTCGGCGCGACCGTCGAAGCCGCCGGTCCGGACGAACGCCTCGTCCTCGGCGCAAACCAAGCCCGTGCGGACGACGCCCACCACCAGCGGTGAGGACGGAATCGATCTCAGCAAGGGCTCAGGTAAGCCTGACGAGTCCGGCCGGGCCTGACACCGCGTGCGCTTCGTTGTCACCGGCGGTGCCGGCTTCCTCGGGTCCCACCTTTGTGAGCGTCTGATCGGTCGTGGTGACGAAGTTGTCTGCCTGGACAACTTCCTCACCGGATCGCCGGACAACGTCGCGCACCTCCTTGAGGAGCCTGGTTTCCGGTTGGTCCGCACCGACGTCACGGACTACGTGCACGTCGCCGGACCCGTCGATGTTGTGTTGCACTTCGCCAGCCCGGCGTCACCAATTGACTACCTGCGCGTGCCGATCGCGACCCTCAAGGTGGGCGCGATCGGCACGCTGCACCGTGGCCGGTTGGCGAAGGCGAAGGGGGCGGGGTTGGTGTTGGGGGCCACCACG
>CAZACX010000067.1:4940-10571 GCA_964483685.1 uncultured Intrasporangiaceae bacterium | reverse complement strand
TTGCCCCGCGCCGCCGACAACTCTGTCTCCCGTGCGGGTGACTCTGTATACCCTGCTGTGGGTCGCGGTGGCCACGCTGCACAGTCTCGGGTTGGCGAAGGAGAAGGGCGCGAGGTTTGTGTTGGCGTCAACCTCGGAGGTCTACGGCGACCCCGAGGTCCACCCGCAACCGGAGACCTACTGGGGCCACGTCAACCCCGTCGGTCCTCGAGGCGTCTATGACGAGGCCAAGCGGTTTGCCGAGGCGTTGACCCTCGCGTATCGCCACACGCATGGTGTGAACACCGGAATCGTGCGCATCTTCAACACGTTTGGGCCGAGGATGCGCCCCAACGACGGGCGCGCTATCCCCAACTTCATCCGCCAGGCCCTCGCGGGTGAACCGGTGACCGTCGCCGGCGATGGCCAGCAGACCCGGTCGATCTGTTATGTCGATGACCTGATCACCGGCATCTTGGCGATGGCTGACCACACCCATCCCGGGCCGATCAACATTGGCAACCCGCACGAGCTGACGATGCTTGAGCTCGCCAAGTGGATCGTGCAGCTGGTCGGTTCGACCTCCGAGATCGTGCACATTGAGCGGCCGGTGGACGACCCGACGGTGCGCCAACCGGACACGACGTTGGCGACCTCGATCCTTCGTTGGGGGCCCGTCGTTCCAGTTGAGGAGGGCCTACGCCGCACGATCGACTGGTTCCGGGAGCAAGACGAGCGGGAGGCCTTCGCCGCCCCACCCCTTGCCCCCGAGGTGACCGAGCAGATCCTGCACGGCTGACGTTCATTCGACCCACGACGACGGATCCCTTGGGTCCGCGTCGCGGATGGTTCCCGGGGACGGTTCTCCCGGCCCGCAAAGCGGGTATGCCGCCTCGAACTACGCGCGCGGGAAGAGTCGCTTCTCCGCGGCATACCGTTGAGGCAAGGTGGCGACTCGGGCCCGGGCGCCGAGCGACGAGCGGGCGTCCGGGGTAAAGACCCGATCGATCGGGACGAGATCGGCGATGTCGTCCCGATCGAGCACTCCCAGGGCGAGTCCCGCGATCAGGGCCACACCGCGCAGTTGGGCGGTCATGGGGTCGGCGACCCGGTGGATGCTGCGACCGGCCGCATCGGCGTGCAGCTGGCACCACAGGTCGCTGAGGGCGCCGCCGCCAAGGATGCGGGGGTGGTCCAGTCGCTGTCCCGCGAACCGGTCAACGTGATCGAAAAGCCAACCGCTTTGCTCGGCGACGCCCTCCAACAGGGCGCGGACGAGATCGGCACGATCCGTCGAAAGGGTGAGGTTGTGCCACCCGGCCCGGGCGTGCCGATCATCAACCGGCGACCGCATGCCCGCGAGCCATGGGGTGAACGAGACGCCATTGGCGCCCGGTGGGCTGCTGGCCGCCAACGTCGTCAACTCCTCGAATGACGCGCCGAAGACCTTTGACTGGAGCCACCCGAGGGAAGCCCCCGCTGCCTCGTGATTGTTGGCGACGAGGAAGCGACCTGGGTCCAGGCCAGGAATCGTCGCGATGGAATGCAGCGCGTCCGTCTTCTTAAAGGGCACCGCGGCCGAGATCCAGGACGTCGTCGAGATCGTCAGATGCGCGGCGAAGTCGTCGATCGCCCCGGAGCCGACCCAGGCGGCATGGAGATCCGGGACGCCGGCGATGACCGCGACGTTCGCCGGCAGACCGAGATCTGCGGCAGTGGCGGCGCTCACCGACCCGATGACACTGCCCGAGGGGACGAGCGGTGGCAGTCGGTGGCCCTGCACGCAAGCGAGCTTCAGCAAGTGCGGGTCATAGCGCGGTCGTTCAAGCTGGCGGGTATCCATGAGCCACCACCCCGAGAGCGAGGCCGGACTCGAGACGGCCCGGCCGGTGAAGCGCATCGCGAGGTAGTCCACTGGCTCAAGGAACCAGCGCGCGGCGGCGGCGACGTCGGGTTCGTCTTCTTGGAAACCGAGGACATGGCTTAGCGGGTCGCCGCCGGCGGGGGAGGGGGTCCCCGCGGTTTTGCGAATCCAGGTCAGCACCCTCGTTGGGTGATAGCCCAGCACTGGGCCACCGATCAGCCGCGCCGAATGACTGGCGGCGCTCGTGTCCATCCAGGTGCGGCAGGGCGCGACCGGGTTCCCGTCGGCACCGACCGGGACTACCGAGCCCCATTGGCCGGTGATGCCGACGGCGATGACGCTGAACGGATCGACAACCCGTTCGCGCATCGCGGTGCGGGTCGAGTCTCGGATGAGTTGCCACCACTGCTGCGCGTCCTGCACGGCGCGACCGGGGCCGGGGCGGTCGGTGCCGACGGCGTGGACCACGCTCCAGCGCACCGTTCCATCAAGGGCGACAAACGCTACCTTCGGGCCCCCGCTGCCGAGATCGATCGCGAGGACGTGCCGCCCCTGGTTGCTCATTGACTCGGCACCGCCTGCTGGGCATCCATGAGAGCCGCCATCGCCGACTCGATGAAGCGGGCCGCCTCGGGGGTCAGCCCCCCCGGCAGGCCGCCATAGATCGCCGCCGAGTTCGCGGGCTTTCCGAGGTTGGCCTGTGCATACGCGACGGCCGCTCGCAGGTCGGTGGCGAAGCGGTCGGCGACCCCCGGCTGCGTCTGCGGGCGGGTGACCGCGAAATGAAGCGCGTTCGGGTATTGCAGGCCGTTGAACCGCCAGCCGCGTCCCTTCATGAAGTCGTTGACGTGGTAGACATCCAGGACTTCGGACGTGAACGCGACGACAAAGGGAGAGTCTCCGAGCAGCCGCAACTGGGGGTGCTCCGCGACCGCGTCAGCGAGGTGGGCCGCGACGGTGAAGATCGTCGCCGCGTGTCGACGAAATCCGGACCGCCCGTTGACAACGAGCGAGGCCCACGTCGCGGCGAGGAGTCCGGCACTGCGGGAGCCGTCCAGGCCCGGCGAGGCGTACTTGCCGCCTGACCAATCGAGCCCATAGAAGTACGAGGCGTTGCGTATCGCCTTGTCCCGGAACAGCAGCGTCGAGGTCCCCTTGAGGCCGTAGCCGTACTTGTGGGTGTCGGCCGAGATCGTCGTGACGCCGGGGAGGCGGAAGTCGAAGGGGGCCACGGCATACCCAAGCTCCTCCGCGAACGGAAGCAGGAAGCCCCCGAGGCACCCGTCGACGTGGAGCCCGACGCCCCGCTCGAGCGCGAGGGCAGCGAGTTCCTCGATCGGGTCAATCGTGCCGTAGGGGTAATTGCCGGCGCTGGCGATGAGGGCAATCGTCTGGTCGTCGATCTGGTCGGCCATCGCCGCCGGATCGACGAGGGTTGTCGCCGGATCGACCGGGACAGTGCGCAGCTCGATCCCAAAGAGGTGACAGGCCTTAACGAACGCGGGGTGTGCCGTCTCCGGCTTGACGACGTTGGGTGCCCGGACGTCGCGGACCGCCCGGGCATGGTCCCGGTAGGCGATCATCGCGTGCAGGATGCTGCCCGTTCCGCCGCTGGTGACCATCCCGACCGGAGTCGTGTCCGTCACCGCGGACGCGTGCATGAGGTCGAGGGCCATGGCGATGATCTCGCCCTCGAATCGGGTGGCGCTGGGGCACAGGTCCCGTTGCAGCGCATTTTGGTGGGCAAAGAGCCCGAAGGCGTCCGTGAGGAACGCGTAATGGTCCTTGTCGCCGCAATACATCGTTCCCGAGCACTGACCTGACTCCCAGGCCTGGTCCTCGCTGCTCGCCATCTCGCGCAACTCGGTGAGCACCTGCGCCCGATCACGACCCTCCTCGGGCAGGCCACGCAACACTGGGTAGCGGTCCCGATAGGGGTGTGCGTCAAACAGGTCGCTCATGGCGCGATGTTACGCACACACGGCAGTGTCTTTGCGGGTGACGACGATCAATGTTCCAGGGATCAGTTCCCCGCGAAGTGGCGACCAGCCGCCCCACTCGGCGACATTCCGCTCCGGCCAGGTCGGCTCGACAAGGTCAAGGACGGTGAGTCCGGCGGCGACACATTCACGCACCCGGTCCCCGATGGTCCGATGGTGTTCGACGTAGCTGACCTGCCCGGATGCGTCCGTCTCGACGTAGGGGCTGCGATCGAAGTAGGGCGCCAGCACCCGCAGCCCCGCCTCGGTCGGGTCGTCCGCGAAGGCCCACCGGATCGGGTGCGTCGTCGAAAAGACGAAGCGCCCACCCGGACGCAGCACCCTCGCTACTTCGCGCATGAGCCCCGCGGAGTCCGCAACAAACGGCACCACGCCGTATGCCGTGAACACGGTCGCGAAGGTCGCGTCGGCAAAGGGGAGCCGGGTGCCATCGCATTGAATCAGGGGTGGTGCGCCGCCGGGTGCGGCCGCGTTGAGGTCTCGGGCGCGCGCGAGCATCCCGCCCGAAAGGTCACTCGCGACGACCTCTACCGACGCAGCGGTCAGCCAGCGAGAGCACTGGGCAGCGCCCGCGCCGATCTCGAGAACTGGGCCACGCGGCATACCGGATCCGCCGGAGAGCAGTTGGAGCTCCGCCTCGGTCCAGCCTTCGGGGCCCCAGACGAAGTCGGCGTCACCAAGGAAGGCGCCGTGCTCGGCGTAGTACTCGTCGGCCTCCGCGTCCCACCAGGCACGTTGGGCGCGAACGGACGCCCCCTGGTCCACGGGCTGACGCGTCACCGCAACGTCTTCCTCCACTGGGCACCTTCCAAGAGTGTTCACGGGGTTTCACAGGGTTGCACGAGCGTTGCCCGGGCGTCTCGCGACGCGTTGACCCGGGCGTCTCGCGAGCGTTGACCGAGCCGAACTGCCCCATTAGAATGCCGGGGCAACGTGTGTGTCTTGTGCTGCCCAAGCCCAGCCGTCCGGTTGAGTGGTCAGTCGGTACGCAGGCGTGCAACCAACACTGTCCGCACTATTCAACCTGTCCACATCGGAGTCCCATCTCTATGACTGCCACTACGGTCGCCTCGACCGCCCCTCAGATCGCCATCAACGACATTGGCTCTGAGGAAGAACTACTCGCCGCCATCGATGCGACGATCAAGCACTTCAACGACGGCGACATTGTTGCCGGTCGCATCGTCAAGGTCGATCGGGACGAGGTCCTGCTTGACATTGGCTACAAGACCGAGGGTGTCATCCCCTCGCGTGAACTGTCGATCAAGCACGACGTTGACCCCCATGAGGTTGTTGCCGTCGGTGACGAGGTCGAGGCCCTCGTTCTCCAAAAGGAGGACAAGGAAGGTCGGCTGATCCTGTCCAAGAAGCGCGCCCAGTACGAGCGCGCCTGGGGCACGATCGAGAAGATCAAGGAAGAAGACGGCGTCGTCAAGGGCTCCGTCATCGAGGTCGTCAAGGGCGGCCTCATCCTCGACATCGGCCTGCGCGGCTTCTTGCCCGCCTCCCTCGTCGAGATGCGCCGGGTCCGCGACCTCCAGCCGTACGTGGGTAAGGAGATCGAGGCCAAGATCATCGAGCTCGACAAGAACCGCAACAACGTCGTGTTGTCGCGGCGCGCGTGGCTTGAGCAGACCCAGTCCGAGGTGCGCAGCACCTTCTTGCGCGAGCTGCAAAAGGGCCAGGTCCGCAGCGGTGTCGTCTCCAGCATCGTCAACTTCGGTGCCTTCGTTGACCTCGGTGGGGTTGACGGTCTCGTCCACGTCTCCGAGCTGTCCTGGAAGCACA
>CAZACX010000067.1:3635-4840 GCA_964483685.1 uncultured Intrasporangiaceae bacterium | reverse complement strand
GCACCTGCGCGCTAGAGTTCCTCCTTGTGCTGAAGATCGGACTGACCGGCGGGATCGGCTCCGGCAAGAGCACGGTCGCTCGGCACCTCACCAGCCGTGGCGCGGTCGTCATTGACGCCGACGCGATCGCGCGCGCGGTCCTGCGGCCGGGGACCCCAGGGTTAGCGGCGGTGCGTACCCGATTCGGGGCCGCGCTCCTGCTGGCCGACGGGTCCCTGGACCGGGTGGGACTCGCGAAGGTCGTCTTCGCGGACCCCGGCGCCCTGCGCGACCTTGAGGCCATCACCCACCCGCTGATTTGGGCCGAGACCGGCCGCCAGTTCGCCGCTGCCCCCGACGATGGTGTGGTCGTCCACGACCTGCCACTTCTCGTCGAAAAGGCGATGACGGCGCAATACCACCTCGTCCTCGGCGTCCTCACCGACGAGGAGCAGCGGGTCCGACGGCTGGTTAACTCTCGAGGTTTGGCGGCGGCCGATGCCCGGGCCCGGATCGCCAGTCAGGCCAGCGACGCCGATCGGGTAGCCGCCTGTGACGTCCTGATCCGCAACGACGGCGCACCCGCCGACCTGGTTGCCAAAATTGATCACCTCTGGGACGACCGCATACGTCCGTATGCCGCGAACCTCCGCGCGCGCACGCCCAGTGCGCTGCCCCTGACCCGGAGCCTTCCAACCTCGCACTCGGATGCTGGCGCTGTCGCGGGCACCGGTGCGGATTCCGGCGTAGGCCCGGGCCCGGGCCCCGCCGCAGGTTCAGGCCCCGGCGCAGTTGACACTGAGGCGGGCGCGGGGAGTGGCTTCGACCTGGCGGGGCGGGCCGCCCGGACGCGCGCCCGGCTCGCGCGCGTTCTCGGTGACGTCCGACTCGAACGCCTCGATGGGGTGCGCCCGGGGGTCACGTCGAACGGGCTCCTCGACGCGCAAGTGGGCGTCGCCGACCTGGCAAAAGTCGCCGACCCCGCCGTCGTCGACGCTCTCGCGGAGGCGGGCTTCGCGGCATACCCAGGGCAGTGGTTTGATCATGGGCCGCACGGACAAAGCTGGCCCAAGATCCTCCTTGGGGCGGCCGACCCGGGCAACGTGGCCCGACTCCACGTCCGCGTCCTTGGATCACCGGCCTGGGAAGTGACGAACCGGCGTGGGGAGTGACGGACCTGCCCGGGTCTCGCCGCACCAGGCGTGGGGAGTGATGGACCCGGCCTG
>CAZACX010000067.1:0-3535 GCA_964483685.1 uncultured Intrasporangiaceae bacterium | reverse complement strand
CGACCCCCTCGTGCGTCTCCCCGATGGCACGGTCAAGCAGGTCAACCCCCTGACGGGCACCCAAGTGTGGACCGTGCCGGGGCGCGCGGATCGGCCGCTCCCGACGTCGGTGGGGATGCACCAACGCATCGACCCGCAAGAGTGGGGACGCCATTGTGCGTTCTGCGAGTTGCGCTATCTCGAGACGCCACCGGAGAAGGCGCGACTGATCATTGCCGACGATGGCTGGCGGATGGTGACCGGGCTGAGCGCCGAAGCGGTGACGGGGTCGCGCGCGGAGTTCCGCCTCGTGCCCAACCTCTTTGAAATCGTCAGCGTCGACTACTGGCGGATCAACCATGGCTACCGGCCGTCCGCGGCGACGGAGGAGCGGCGGCGCGCCTACCTCGCCACACCCGCGGGGTTGGCCCACGTCAAACGGTTGCGCAAACTCCGGGGGCGGACTGCGACCTGGCCGGTTGAGCCGTCGCTGGGCGTCGGCCACGAGGATGGCGGCGACTTCTTCGGCGGCTTCCACGATGTGGTGATCGCGCGCCGACACTTCGTCGATGGGGCCGTCTGCGCGGATGAGCTAGCGTCCGCGGGGACCCTGACGACGGGGGAGCACCGTCAGTTCATTGCGTTCACCGTCGCCGCGATGTCGGCGATGATCGAGTCGAATCCGCTGGTCAAGAACGTTGCCACCTTCCAGAACTGGCTGAGCCCGGCGGGCGCGTCCTTCGACCACATGCACAAGCAAATCGTCGGACTCGACGACCTCGGCCGCCGTCGGGAGCAGGAGCTTCGTCGACTCGAAAGCGACCCGAACCTCTTCCAGAACGCCGTCCTGGCACCCGTCGACCGGCACGACCTTTGGGTCGCCGCCAACGAGCATGCGGTGGCATTTGTTGGCATCGGACACCGCTATCCCGCGGTCGAAGTCTGGGCCCGCCGGTGGGACGCCGCCCCGTGGGAGTTGACTGAGGCGGAGCTCGGCGGCTGGGCCGACCTGCTCCACGCCGTGCATACCGCGACCGGCTCGGCCGTGCCGACGAATGAAGAGTGGCACTTCCGCCCGCCCGGCGTCTTGGCCCCGGTGCCATTGCGCGCCGTGGTGAAGTGGCGGATCTCGACGCCGGCCGGGTTCGAGGGCGGGACCCGGATCTACATCAACACGATCGACCCGTGGACGATGCGGGACCGTTTGCGGGCTGCCCTCGCAGCCGACGCGGAGCGGGGCCGCCTCGACTCGGGCATCACCGTGTCAGGCGGGTCCGCGTCGAGAGTGGGGCCCGAATAGCCGGACCGTTCGCCGCCGCTGATCCCTGAGGCTGGGCGGCTCGGGGCCGAGCCGCTTGGAGCTGGCGCCGCCGGTTGCGGCGGCGATTCGGGCGCCCCGGTCGCGGGCGGAATCGAGCGTTGTCGGTGGCGCGGCATACCGTGTCTGCCATGCGTCCAACGACCGAGTTGCAGCGGCGGGTGGCCCCCTTTGAGGTGGTTTCCGATTTCAGCCCAAGTGGTGACCAGCCGACGGCAATTGCCGACCTCAAGCGCCGGATCACCGCGGGCGAGCAAGACGTCGTCCTGCTCGGCGCAACCGGGACGGGCAAGTCCGCGACGGCGGCGTGGCTCATCGAGGCGGTGCAACGCCCAACCCTGGTGATGGCACCCAACAAGACCCTCGCCGCTCAGCTGGCCAATGAGTTTCGGGAGTTGCTGCCCAACAACGCCGTGGAGTACTTCGTCTCCTACTACGACTACTACCAGCCGGAGGCGTACGTCCCGCAGACCGACACCTACATCGAGAAGGACTCGTCGATCAACGACGAGGTTGAGCGCCTGCGCCACAGCGCAACGAACTCGCTACTCACCCGCCGCGATGTGATCGTCGTCGCCTCCGTGTCCTGCATCTATGGCTTGGGCACCCCGCAGGAGTATGTCGATCGGATGGTCCCGCTGCGGGTGGGAGACCGGATGGAACGCGACGCGCTGTTGCGACGGTTTGTCGAGATTCAGTACACCCGCAACGACCTCGCGTTCACTCGAGGCACGTTTCGGGTTCGGGGGGACACCGTCGAGATCATCCCCGTCTATGAGGAGCTCGCCGTGCGGATCGAGTTCTTTGGCGACGAGATTGAGCGGGTCTACACCCTGCACCCGGTGAGCGGCGAGGTGGTCCGCGAGGAGCAGGAGATGTACATCTTCCCGGCGACCCACTATGTCGCCGGTGCGGAGCGGATGGAGCGCGCTATCGGGGGGATCGAGAAGGAGCTGGCCGACCAACTGGCGCTCTTCGAGAAGCAGGGCAAGCTCCTTGAGGCCCAGCGGCTGCGGATGCGCACGACCTACGACATCGAGATGATGCGCCAGATCGGGTCGTGCTCGGGCATCGAGAACTACTCGATGCACATCGACGGTCGCGAGCGCGGAACTGCGCCGCACTGTCTCCTCGACTACTTCCCCGAGGACTTCCTGCTCGTCATCGACGAGTCCCACCAAACCGTCCCGCAGATTGGCGCGATGTACGAGGGCGACATGTCGCGCAAGCGCACCCTTGTCGACCACGGGTTCCGGTTGCCCAGCGCGATGGACAACCGGCCGCTGAAATGGGAGGAGTTTCTCGGTCGGATCGGCCAAACGGTGTACCTGTCGGCCACCCCAGGGGCCTACGAGCTGGCGAAATCGGATGGCTACGTCGAGCAGGTGATCCGGCCGACGGGGCTGATCGACCCCGAGATCGTGCTCAAGCCAACCCGCGGCCAGATCGATGACCTGCTCGACCAGATTCATCAACGGGCTGCGCGCAACGAACGCGTCCTCGTCACGACGTTGACCAAGAAGATGGCCGAGGACCTGACCGACTACCTCCTCGACAAGGGCGTTCGGGTGCGCTACCTCCACAGCGACATCGACACGCTGCGCCGGGTGGAGCTCCTTCGCGAATTGCGGATGGGGGAGTACGACGTCCTTATCGGGATCAACCTGCTGCGTGAGGGGCTCGACCTGCCGGAGGTCTCCCTGGTCAGCATCCTCGACGCCGACAAGGAGGGGTTCCTGCGTTCGGCGCGCTCCCTCATCCAGACCATCGGCCGTGCGGCCCGCAATGTCTCCGGTCAAGTGCACATGTATGCCGACAAGATCACCCCGTCCATGGCGGAGGCGATCGAGGAGACCAATCGACGCCGCGCCAAGCAGGTGGCCTACAACACCGCACGCGGTGTCGACCCGCAGCCCTTGCGCAAGAAGATCGCCGACATCACCGACCTGCTGCAACGCGAGGAAGCGGACAACGACGCGTTGCTGGGATCGGGTCGCAGCCAGTCCCGGGGCCGGGGCGCCGGGCGTGGCGGGCGCGGTGCCCTGCTCGCCGATACCGGCCAGACGGCGACGATCAAGGGGTTGCCGGCGAGCGAGCTCGCGAACCTGATCCAGGAGCTCACCGAGCAAATGCGCCAGTCCGCACTTGACCTGCGGTTCGAGGTGGCAGCCCGATTGCGCGATGAGATTGGCGACCTCAAGAAGGAACTGCGCCAGATGAGCGAGGCAACTCGCTAGT
>CAZACX010000066.1:0-12244 GCA_964483685.1 uncultured Intrasporangiaceae bacterium | reverse complement strand
CGGTGAAATGGGTACGGCCCCGGTTGGGGGGGAACAACCGGGGCCGAGCGTGCGGGGCCTCGGGGGGGAAGCCTTATCCACACGCAGGTCTGCTCAAGCCCAAGAGCGAGCTGACCCGGCGATAATGGTGAGTCATCGAAGGGACTTTGCGCAAGTCCCCTGTCGAAGGTTCCACCCCCGCACAGGGAGCAATTCGCTCACGGAGCGTGCCGGACTTCTCGACTTACGTCAGGCGTCCGGCCAACACCGCGTCGGCGATGGCCGCCCCCTCCTTGGCGCCCGCGACGACGGCATCAGCGCAGTGTTTGACCCAGAGCGTCACCCCTGCGGTCGAACCTTGCCCGTATGCCGCCAGCGCTCCGTGGTACGCCGCGCTCGACTCTGCCCCATGACCGTGCTCCGGAACGGCGACCCCGGTCGGATCGAGCCCGCTCGCGTGGATGAGCGCACGTTCATACGCCCGGGCGACGAGTCCGTTGCCACGGGTGAAGGGGCGCAGGTGGACGACCTCGGCGTGCGCGATTGCGGCCACGAGCAGGGCCGGCAGGTCGCTGGCGATGATGTCGTCCAGCATGGCGAGTCGGGCGGCGACCTCCTCGGGAGCCGGCGGGGGGTCGAGTTCGACGAATTCCCGACACACCTGAGCGGCGGAGCGTGGTCGGCCAAGTTCGTCATGGGGGACAAGGTGGGCGGCGGCGGCGAGGTGGAGGCGGGCCAGGGCCTGGCGGGGGCTGGCAGCGGCGAGCGAACCGAGTTCCTCGGTGGCGGCGGTGGCCGCGATCGCGCCATAGAGGACGCGTTCGGTGGGGTCGGGATCGGGGGAGCGTGGGCGTGCTCCCCGCATGAGGTCGCGGACGATGGCGATCGACGAACGGGCCCCGTCGAGTTCGGCGCTCGCCCAGGCGCCCCGGATCCGGGACTCGGCCGACGCCTCCGGGATGCGGCGCCGGAGGGCCTGATGCCAGCGCAAGTCGGTGCATGCGAGCCGCGCCCGTTCGCTGTGGGCAGCGACCTCAGGCAGGCTGGCGAATCGGGCAAGCGCGGCGAGAGCGTCGGACACCCGGCCACTGTAGGCGCCGTTGTTGTCCACAGGGCGCCGGGCAGGTTTTCGCTGTTCACAGCCCGTATGCCGCGCGCTGGCCCGCGCGGATCGGGGCAGGCAGTCTGGCGCAATGGTGGCGTTGGGGGTCGTTGGCGGGTCGGGCGGTGTCGGCGCGTCGACGCTTGCCTGCGCGCTGGGGGTTGCCGCGGCCCGACTCGGGATGCGGGCCGCGGTCCTTGACGGGGCGGCCGAGGGGGGTGGAGTTCAGGTGACAGCCGGGGTCGAGCATTTGCCTGGTCACCGGTGGGCCGACCTCATCGAGATTGACGGGTCCCTCGATGGCGACCGGCTTCGCGCCGAGTTGCCCGCGATCGGGGAGTGCGTCTTTGTCTCCGCCGGGATCGGCCCCACGTCGCCGTTGGGCATGCCCGATGAGGTGTCGGCGGTGGCGTTGCGGAGCGTCTTCATGGCGCTCGCGGAGTGCAGCGACCTCCTGATCCTGGACTGGGGTCGTGCGGGTGAGCCGGTCGGTGTCACGAGCGGGCGCGAGCGTGAACCCGACACGATTCTCCTCGCGCAGGTCTCGGCGCGTGGCCTTGCCGATGCGCAGGTTTGGGTGCATCGGCACCCGTGTGTCCGGTTGGCTGGCGTGGTGACTCGCAGCGAGCGACGTGACCCCACCCTGGCCGAGTCTGTCGCGGAGTCGATGTCCCTTCCCCTCCTCGGGTGTCTGCCTGACGAGCGGTCAGTGCGCCGCGCCGCCGACTCGGGCCTCGCTCCCGGGGCCAGCCGTGGGGCACTTCATCGACTTGCCGAGCAACTTGTCCTGGCCGCCCTTAGCGAGCTGGCCGTTCCGGATCGCGGCGCAGTGGCGGCCCGGCGATGAGGTCGTTCCGCGGCCGACGACCCGACCGGGCAGCTCCCCAGGGACGCGACGGGGCTCCGCGCAGAGGCTGGGCGCAGGAGCGCAGCGCAGCGGAGTCGGCGGACCGCCCGCCCGATGCTCGGGCGCGTGACATCCCGGCGCTGGCGAGCTACCCCGGCATGGACGATCAGATCAGGGCAGGTCAGGGACCCGATCACGACACGATTGCCGACCTCGTGTCGGGACGGGCGATGCAGCTTGGGGACCGCGGGGTGATGCGCGAACGGGCGCGCCTCCAAACCGAGATGATCGGGTTGGGCCCCCTTGACGGACTCTCCCGCGAGCGTGGAGTCACCGACCTTCTTGTTAACGGGGACGGCGAGGTGTGGGTCGATCGCGGCGGCGGTCTCGAACGCTCCCCGGACCACGACCTGGCCAATGCTGAGGCGGTCCGGCGTTATGCCGTGCGGCTCGCCGGGGTCGCCGGGCGCCGACTCGACGACTCCCAGCCGTGGGTCGATGGCCTCCTCCCCGGCTCCGTCCGGCTCCATGCGATCTTGCCGCCACTCGCCTCCGATGGCGCTTGCGTGAGCCTGCGACTGCTGCGACAAGTCCAGGTGCGGCTGGCCGACCTGGAACGTGGCGGAATGTGCTCACCGGAGCAGACCGAGCAGCTCCGTGCCCTCGTGCGGGACAAGGTGGCGTTCGTCGTGACCGGGGGGACGGGTGCCGGGAAGACGACCTTGCTGTCGGCGATGCTCGCGGAGGTTGATCCGTGCGAGCGCATCCTCGTGGTCGAGGACGTGCTCGAGATGCCGCTCTCGCGGGGCCATGTCGTGCGTCTCCAGGCGCGCCCGCCGAATGTCGAAGGCAAGGGACTCGTCACCATGGTCGACCTCGTGCGCCAGGCCTTGCGGATGCGGCCGGACCGGCTGGTCGTGGGCGAGGTCCGTGGCGCTGAAGTGCGCGAGTTGCTGCAGGCCCTCAACACCGGCCACGAGGGCGGGTGCGCCACCTTGCATGCCAACAGCCCCGCCGACGTGCTCGCGCGATTCGAGGCTCTCGGCGCGCTCGCTGATCTGTCTCGGGAGGCCGTTCATGCCCAAGTGGCGACGGCGATCCGGATGGTCGTTCATGTCTCGCGGCGTCCTTCGGGTCGGGTGGTTGACTCGATCAGCGCGCTGCGGGTGCCTTGACAATGCTCGGCGGTGGGCCACTGGCCGGCGGCGTCCTCATTGCCCTGCTGTTGGGCGCGGTGGCGGTCGCCATTTGGCCGCGCCGGGGGCTGGCTTCGGTTCGGCTCGGTGCTCGCGGGCCCGCATCCTCGACCGACCTGGCCAATGAGGTGGCCGCCGCCTTGGACTCGTTGGCGATGTGTCTACGGGCGGGGCTCACCCCCGCGGCGAGCGTCAAGATCGCCGCCAGTCGGCTGCCGTCTGAGTCCCTCGTCGCCGCAGCCTTCCGAGAGGTTGGCCGGGCTGTCGCCCGCGGTGAGCCGACCCGGGCAGTCTGGGCGCGCCATACGGGCGGGGTGGCGTCGTTGCAGTTGGTTGCTGGGGCGTGGGAGTTGACCGAGCGCAGCGGGTCGGCGCTCGAACCGGCCATGAGCTGGGCGGCAGCTCACGTCCGGGAACGCCGGGCGGCCGTTGAGCGCCTCGACGCGGCGACGGCTGGTGCACGGGCCTCCATCGGGCTGCTGCTGTTCTTGCCGTTGTCCGGGCCACTGTTTGGCCTGATGATGGGGCTCTCCCCGCGGGAGATGTACGGCTCGATCGGCGCCGGGATCGCCTGCCTTATTGGCCTTGGCTGCGCAGCGACCGGCCGGATTGTGTCCCGACGGATCCTCGCGCGGGCCCTCGTGCCCCAGGGGCTGCCCGCGGACCCGCCCCATGCGGCGAGCACGGTCGACGACGTCGCGGAAGCCACCTTGATGCTGGGGTTGGTGCTCACGTCGGGGACGGCCGTCGTCGAGTCACTCGAGTCGGTCGCCGCGGTCAGCCGTGGCCGGGTCGCCGCGGACCTGGCGAGGGTGGCCGCGGCCTATCGGTGGGGTTTGCCGCACACGGACGTCTGGAGGTATGCCGCGGACGCCTGGGAACCGGTCGCGGCCGCGCTGGAGCTGGCCCTGGACCATGGCGCCGCCCCCGCCGCCGGCGTTCGCGCGGCGGGGGAACGGCTAGCTACCTCGGAACGCAGCCGGTTGGAGTCGGCCGCGGGGCGGGCCGGCACGATGCTCGTGCTGCCACTCGGTCTGCTCTTCCTGCCCGCGTTTACCTTCACCACGGTGCTGCCGATCGCGGTTGCGCTCGCCCCCCGCGGTCTTGGCTGACCGGCCCCATCGTCGCGCACGTGCCCCGTGGTCTTGGCTGACCGGCCCGGTGGTCGCGTTCGTGTCCCGCGGCCTCGGCTGACCGGCCCCGTTGTCGGGGTTGTCCACAGTGCCGTCGGCCCAATCGTGTTGGTCCACAGGGGATTTCGAGTCTCTCGCCCTCACGCCGGTGTCCTTGCAGAGTTGGGGTCAGGCACCGGCAAGGGGTCGGTGCCCAACTCGAAGGAGGACGATTTCGATGAGCAAGAAGCTGTCCGCGAAGTACCAGTCGGCCATGGTTCGACTGCACACGGGCGCAATGCGCAAGGCGGAGCAGGGCATGGCGACGGCGGAGTGGGCGATGGTGACCTTGGCCGCCGTTGCCTTTGCGTTGGTTCTGTTGACCGCGATCAGTGAACTTGGACCGGGGCTGCTCAAGGGCGTTCTGTCCAAGGCATTCACGGGCTGATTGCCATGACGACCTGGATGCGGTGGCGGACGCGGGATTGGGCCCGATGCGCGACGTGGTTCCGGGTCGATCGCCGGCGATCGGGGGGGATGGTGACGGCGGAGTTCGCCGTCACCATCACCGGCGTGGTGTTCGTGCTCATGCTCTGTCTCACTGCGGTGGCGACTGGCATTGACCACATTCGGTGCGCGGAGGCGAGCCGGGTTGGTGCCCGGCTCGCCGCCCGGGCCGAGCCGTCCGGTGCGGTCGTCGCCGCAGCGCGCGATGCCGCTCCGCAGGGGGCCACCGTGACGGTTCGCGTCGCTGGCGACACAGTGACCGTGACAGTGCGGGCGCCGAAGCGGCCATTGTTCGCGGCCCTCGGGGTCGGTGTGGCCGCCGTCGGGTCGTCGGTGGCGCCGAGGGAGCCATTCCATGTTCCGTGACCTCGCAAGGTCGATGCTTCAGCCGGTGCTGCCTTGCCCGGGCGTGCGCGTTCAGGGCGGTCCTGAGCTGCCGCGCGGTGAGCCTTCGGGCAGCCGAACGGTGGATGAGCGGACGGGCGGCGCGCTCGCCGCCGATCGGCAGGCCGGTTCCGGGACTGTTCTCGCGCTCGGCCTCATCGGGGTCCTGCTTGTCGCCCTACTGATCGCCATGACGATCGTCAGCGCCTACTCCGCGAGCGGTCGCGCGCGAGCGGCCGCTGACCTCGGGGCCATTGCCGCCGCCGGGGCTTACGCCTCCGGTCAGGGGGCGGACGAGGCCTGTCGCGCAGGGCTTGCCCTGGCCGCACGCAACCGTGCGAGCCCGGTGCGGTGCGCCCTGTCTGCGTCCGGTGTTGCCGAATTGCAGACCCAGGTGCCTGTGCAGTTGCCGTTCATTGGGCAGCGGCTGGCGACGGCCACCGCGAGGGCGGGGCCACGGTTGGTGGGAGCGGGTCCCTGAGTGCTGAGGCCGCCAGAGACGTGCGCCTAGCCCGGCGAGCGGGTGGCGACGGCCAGAAGGAGCTTGCTCGCCTCGCGCCCGACCCGTCAGCCGAGTCGGGCGGGTGGCGGCGGAACATGGCCGGAGAATTGGCCGGTGACTTCGTCGCTCGGTGAGGTGGGCATCGGGTCGGTGAACCGCGCCAGGCGGCCCTGCTCCGACTCGAGGCGGCGCGTCGTCGCTTGTTCGGCATCTGCCCGCTGAGCGGCGGCAAGCCGCTCGGCCTCCTTGAGGCTCTTGCGACGTCGGCTTCGACGGCGAATCGTGAAACGGACGAGCGACAGCCCGGAAAGGAACGCGATCGTGATGCCTGCACCCGTGATCAACAAGGCCAACGGGGTGAAGCCGACCGTCACCCCCCACTGGCTGAGATCGGTGGCCTGAGCCACGGTCTGGGAGGCGAGGAAAAGCCAGGCCCCTGCCCCGAGAGCGGCGAGCATGAGGACGAGACCGATGACAATCACGATTTACCTTTCGACAGCGCCGGAGAAGGTGGCACCGGAACTGACACTACCCGCGTTGGAGCCCGAATCGGGCGGTTCGTCGCGCATGCCTGGCCCCTTGCAGCAGCAACGCCCACCCAGCCTCAGCGTGATCAATACGCGTTACTGTCGACGCTATGGCCGCACCTGTGATTGCGACCCGAGGCCTGACGAAACGTTACGGCGACCTCACCGCCGTTGACCACGTCGACCTCGAGGTTGAAGCCGGAACTTTCTACGGAATCATCGGACCCAATGGGGCCGGGAAGACGACCCTGCTCGAACTGATCGAGGGGATTCGCCAGCCAGACGAGGGGTCGGCGGAGATCTTCGGGCTACCGGTCTGGCCGCGCAACAGCGCCCTCCTGCCCCGGATGGGGGTCCAGTTGCAGTCGTCCGCCTTCTTTGATCGCCTCAGCGTCGAGGAGCAGCTACGCACCTTCGCCGACCTGTATGGCGTCGGCAAAACTCGGGTTGAGGCGATGATCGAGTTGGTCGGGTTGGGGGAGAAGAGGACAACCCGCACCGAGAACCTCTCCGGCGGTCAGGCCCAACGCCTGTCGATCGCCTGTTCCCTGATCCACGACCCGGAGATCGTCTTCCTTGACGAGCCGACCGGGGCCCTTGATCCGCAAGCCCGGCGCAACCTGTGGGACCTCCTGCGCGCAATCAACGCAGAGGGCCGCACGGTCATCTTGACGACGCATTTCATGGAAGAGGCCGAGTTGCTTTGTGACCAGGTTTCGATCATGGATTCGGGGCGGATTCTCACCACGGATCGACCGCGTGCTCTCATCGAACACTTGGGCCAGGCCGAGCGCATCCTCGTCAACGAAGGGGCGATCGGTGCGGCGGAGGCCGCCGGCATACCTGGCGTTGATGCTGCCGTGGCCGAGGATGGCACGTTGGCGATCACGACCCATGAGACCGCAGGTGTCCTCACCGCGTTGGCGCGACGCAACGCCCTCGCCGGACTGCAGGTGCGCAGCGCCACGCTGGAAGACGTCTTCTTGAACCTCACCGGACGGGAGTACCGGGCATGACCGCATTCGGTGCCCTGACTCGGGCCCAATGGAAGGGTTTTTGGCGGGACAAACAGAACTGGTTCTGGATGCTCGCCTTCCCGCTGATGTTTTTGGTCATCTTTGGGTCACTGTTCCGCGACGCCGGGGTTTCCCAGCGCGGCTTGGGTGTGGTTGGCCAGGTTAAGTTCCTGGAGCAGATGCCCGCCGATGCCCGGGCGCAGTTCGATGAGCTCTTTGACACCACGACGTACTCCGATCTCGCCGCCGCAACCACGGCAGTGCGCAAGGGCGAAGTCGATGCCGTGGTCCGCGAAACGGGTACCACGTTGACGGTGCTCTATTCGGGCGCGGACCAGGTGGCCTCGGCGACCGTCCTCGGGACCTTGTCGGGCTTCGTCGATGGGGCAAACCTGGCGCTCTCGGGCGGCCCCGCAGTCTTCACCCTGGGCACCGAACGGGTCGAGGACGAGTCCCTGAAACCGATCCAGTTCCTCGCCCCTGGGTTGCTGGGGTGGGCCGTGGCGATGGGCGCAACCTTCGGCGCCGCCATGCCGCTGGTGACGTGGCGAACGAGCAAGTTGCTGCGACGGTTGCGCCTATCCCCCGTGAAGACGACCGCGTTGGTTGGCTCGCGGCTCGTCGTCGCGCTCGCCGTCGCGCTGATCCAGACGGCGATCTTCCTCGCGGTCGGGGTCGTCTTGTTTGGGCTACAGCTATCCGGGTGGTGGTGGTTGTCGATCCCGATCATCCTCGCTGGCACCCTGTCGTTCATGGCCATCGGACTGATCGCCGGCGCGGTCAGCAAGACAGCGGAGGCAGCCTCGGGGCTGGCCAACGTGATCATCCTGCCGATGGCCTTCTTGTCGGGCTCGTTCGTGTCACTCGAGGGCGCCCCGGATTGGCTCGTCACCATCTCCAAGCTGCTGCCTCTTGGTCACCTCAACGAGGGAATGATCGATGTCATGGTCCGCGGCGAGGGCCCGAGCGCGATCGTCCAACCGATTGCCATCCTGCTCGCGTTCACGGTCGGCTTCGGGTTGATTGCCGCCAAGCTCTTCCGTTGGGAGGACTGAGCCGCCGCCCGCGTTGGGAGGACGTGCCGCCTCTTCCTTTGAAAGGACTCTCGCCGCCGACCTCCCGAGCGATGGCACGACCGACCTTGCCGGTGGGGTACGGCGGCTACCAGGTATGGGCCCACGCCAGCAGGGTCGGGTCGTCCAGCTAGCTCCACACCCAGTTCGCCGTCAGCTCGTGCGTGGCCAGGCTCGGGGACGCACCAGAGGACCTCCTCGTAGCCCTCTTGGCCTCCGAAACCCGCCTGCTTATGCGATGGAAACCAAGGCGCCGTGTGGGTTTTATATTCGAGCGACGTCCGCACGACCTTCTTCATCCAGTTCGACAAGCACCCGCGCAGATGTGAAACCCTTCGCGATCTGCTTGACAGGTGCCGGAGAAGAGCTTCGACCTGACGGGCGACAGCCGTGATGTCATCCCGGAACTCTTTGCGATAGGCCTTGGCGTGTCGCCATGTAATGTCAGGGACATGGCCGAAAAGTGGGCTCACAGTGCGAATGTCGTCGGCAATCGCCATGGCCTGCGTGAGCACTTGCTGGGGACTGCGAATTTGGCGCGGTCCTTCGGCGACATGTTCGGGGCAGGCGAGGCAGCCTTCGCCGTCGGTCTGCTGCATGACGCGGGCAAGGTTCAGTCCGAGTGGCAGGACCGGTTGTTGGCGTTAGAAGCGCGGCGACCTGCATCCCGTGTCGACCACAAAGACCTGGGGGCCATGCTGGTGGCGTCTGCGGCGCGTGCGCCAGGACTACTCTCGATTTGCGGGCACCACGGAGGGATCCCCGACTTCAGCTCGACGATAACCTCAGGAAGGATCGACGCTGGGCAACGTCAAGCGTTCCTTGACGCCGTCCCGGAGGCAGCCTCTCTGATCGCCTCACCAAACCTGCTGCCACAACGCTGGATTGAGGGAAACAAGAAGGACCCCGCCCTGGCAGAGTTCGCCACTCGCATGCTGCATTCGGCCCTGGTCGACGCCGACTTCCTCGACACCCAGGCCCATTTCAACGCAACCCCGATCGCCCTACGCGCACCTGCGGACATGCCAGCCCTGGCGGCCCAGTTCGAACAGGCGCGCGCCGCTCAGCTGGATGGCACCCGCGCCACGGCGGTCAACCGGGCCCGTCACGGCGTCTACGAGGCGGCTGTGGCCGCGGCCAGGGTGTCGCCAGGCGTTTTCCGCTTGGCGGCGCCCACAGGCTCGGGCAAAACCATCGCAGCTGCGGGCTTCGCACTCACCCATGCGGCTCGGCACGGATTGCGGCGCGTAGTTGTCGCCGTCCCATTCCTCACAGTCACCGAGCAGAACGCCAACGCGTACAGGTCGCTGGTAGGGGCCCAGAACGTTATCGAGCACCATTCGGCGATCGAGCCGACGGAACGCGCTCGCTACGGGGTAGAGAACTGGGATGCGCCGTTCGTGGTGACCACGACTGTGCAACTGTTCGAGTCGCTCTTTTCGAACCGGCCCGGCAAGACCCGGAAACTCCACCGGCTAGCTGGTGCGGTGATCGTGTTGGACGAGATCCAGGCGCTCCCGCCGAGAGTCCTTCCGGTGATCCTTGATGGGCTGCGGGTGTTGGTTGAGCACTTCGGAAGCACGGTTCTGCTGGCCTCGGCGACGCAACCCGCCTGGGACATGCTCAAACCCTGGAGCGGCCGGCTCGGCGTCCATGACGTGATCGCGGAGCCGGCGGCACTCTATGCGTCGATGACCCGACTCCAGGAGTCGTGGGTGCACGCCGCCACCCTGGTGGAGGTTGTCGACCTCGTCGCCGGGCGGCGACAGGCATTGGTGGTGGTGAATTCGACCGCAGACGCGGCGCACCTCGCGCGCCGCCTGACCGACAAGTTCAGCGACGATCGGGTCTTTCACCTGTCAACTCGGATGTGTCAGGCGCATCGCCGACTAGTCCTTGAGAGAGTCATTGCGCGGTTACGTCAAGGCATCGCGACCATTGTCGTGTCTACTCAGCTGATCGAGGCGGGGGTGGACATCGACTTTCCCGTGGTCTTCCGGGCCATGGCACCGGCCGAGTCGCTCCTCCAGGCCGGGGGCCGGGCCAACCGGGAGGGTGGCATGTCCAGTGGCGAGTTGGTGGTCATCGACTGCCCAGAGTTGGCCAGCCTGACCGCGTATCGCACTGGCATCGCCAAGACGACCCAGACGTTCGGACCAGGGAAGGCCCGTTTGGATGACCCTGTCGCGATGCGCGCCTACTACGAGGCACTGTACGCGGCGCTAAGCCCCGACGGGCAGCCCGAACCGGTCGAGACCAACCGGGCTCGCGCCAAACTGCTCTTCAACACCGTTGCGGATCGGTTCCAGATGATCGATGACGCGTCGATCAGTGTCTTGGTCGAGTTCGACGCCGAGGCCCGGAAACTCATCGAAGAGATGTCGGCGGGATTGGATGCCGGCGGCAGCGTTCCCACCGATCTTTTGCGCCTTCTGCAGCCGTATGCCGTGTCGCTCCCGGCGAGGATTCTGGCCGACCCGGGGTGCAAGAACTACATCGATGAGGTGACGCCCGGATTGAGGGTCTGGCGCGGCACCTATAGCGACCTGGTCGGAATCGACCTGACGACAACCAATGACACCGTGTGGTGAAGAAAGGAATGGATATGCGTACCTTGAGTGGTCCCAGTGCTTGACGGGCTGCCGAGTATCGATGGGTTTCCTCCGGTCACGGTCGAAGTGTGGGGCCCAGCGGCCTTGTTCACTCGGCCGGAGGCGAAGGTCGAGCGGCTCACGTATCCCGTGATGACGCCCTCAGCCGCTATTGGGGTACTGGAGGCAATCTTCTGGAAACCGGAGTTCTCATGGCAGATCCAGGCCATCGAGGTGCTCAACCCCATCAAGGAGGCGACTGTTCGACGCAATGAGACCGAACAAGTCGTGACCTGGAATGCCGCACTGCAGGGTCAGCGTGCGGACACCAGCGCCTCCCGGACCCAACGCTCCGCCACCTACCTGAAGGACGTGCGCTATCGCGTCCACGCGCACGTGGTGCTTCGACCACGCGCGAACGAGCCCGTCGCGAAGTACCGTGACCAGTTCCGTCGTCGGGTCACCCGAGGCGCCTGCTTTAGCCAGCCCTACCTCGGAACCCGCGAGTTCGTGGCATTCTTCGGCGACCCGACTTCGGCTGCGCCGATCCGGGAAAGCGCGGACCTGGGCATCATGCTCCACTCGATAGCCTTCCAGGAAGGCGGCGCCCACCCCAGGTCGTCGTGGTTCACGGCCCGCCTCGACAACGGGGTCATGCACGTTCCCGAACACGGGATCCCGTCCGGAGAACCGTCATGACCACGCTGTACCAGTCGTTGGCGGCGTTCGGGCGCAGGGTTGACGGTCCGAAGCCGTATCACTCGCAGGTCAAGCTGGTGTGGCAACTCAATATAACTTCCGAGGGGGTGGAGTCCTCGCCGCACCTGACGGCACTAACCCACGAGACGGTTGTCCGCGGACAGAGTGCCACGCAAGCCGGGGCCTTCTTCGAGTTGCCCCGGATAACGCGCTCTTCAGGCGCTTCGCCCATGCTCGCCTCCGACGATGTCGCGTACGTTCTTGGCTGGCCGGACGACGGGGTGTCTGCACCGAAGGCTGCAGAGCGGCACGATCTGTTTGTCAACCTCACCCGAAAGTGGGCGGAAAGCGATACAGCCGCCGACGATCCGGTGCCCAAGGCGCTGTTGACCTTCCTGACGTCAGGGGGGCCGGAGCGCCTGGTCAAGCCGGAGTCGTGGACCGCGAAGGACGGTGTGCTGGTCACGGTTGACCAGAGCCACGCGCACCTTGCATCGTCCGTGATCGGCTTCTGGTCGACGTATGCGGCCGCGAAGAAGGGCTCGGGAAAGGTTGGCCTCTGCCTGGTCTGCGGACGGACAGGGGATTTGGTTGACACGTTGCCGCAAAACGTCAAGGGTGCCTATGCGCCGGGCGGGCAGTCCAGCGGAGTCGCGCCGATCAGCATCAACAAGGCGCCATTCGGGTTCCAACTCGAGACGGGGCTAGG
>CAZACX010000065.1:0-13826 GCA_964483685.1 uncultured Intrasporangiaceae bacterium | reverse complement strand
GGCACGGTGAACGCGATCCGTCCGCGCTCATTGGAGTAGATCAGCCCCTTCTTCAGCAGCGCATCTCGCGCCGGTGACAGCGACTGCGGACGTTTACCCAGCACAGCCGCGACGTCGGCAGTGGGAACCGAGGAGACCTCATCCAAGTCCGCGCCAGCAGCTTCCGCGATCGCGATCGCCGCGTCGGACATCGCCCGCAAATACTCCCGCTCCCCAGGAGTCGCCCGCTCAAAGCGCGACCCAAAGAAGCCGACCGCCAACTCCGACTCTGCCTCCGGTGCCCCAACCCGCACATCCTCGGCGGTGATCGGCGAGCGTGGCGCGCGGTCCCACACGGCCTTCCCATAGGCCTGCACGAAGTACGGATAGCCGCCGGTCGCGGCATACAGGGCTGCCAAGGCTTCCGCGCTGTATGCCGCCCCCTCCTCGGCGGCGGGCACCTCCAGGGCGGCGTCGGCGGCTGCCCGATCCAACCGGTCGATCCGCTGATATCTGAACAGCCGCTCCGAGTAGGACTTGCTTGCCGAGAGCACCGCCGGGAGGTGTGGCAGGCCCGCCCCGACGACGATGATCGGCAGCCCGGTTTGGCTGATTTCATGGGCGGCGGCACACAGGGCGGAGACATCCTCCGAGGCAAGGTCCTGCATCTCATCGAGGAAGATCGCCACCCCTCGGCCGGTGTCCGCGGCGAGCCCGCCGACATCGGTAAACAGTTCGACGAGGTCGATCTCGATGTCCCCCGAGTCGGCGCGGCCGGGCACCGAGGGGGCGTCGATGCCGGGGTTCCAGCGCTCGCGGATGCGACCGCTCGCGTTCTCCCGCTGCGCAAAGGACTTGATCACGCCCAACACGTGCGCCGACTCGGCGTCGTTGGGATGGCCCAGCTCGCGGACCGCCTGATGGATCGCCGAACTGAGGGCGCGGCGCAGCGCCTGATCCGGCCGCGCCTCCAACTTGCCGGTCCCCCAACCCGCGCGCACCGCCGCCGAACGCAGCGCATTGAGGAGCACGGTTTTGCCGACCCCGCGCAGCCCGGTGAGGATGATCGAGCGCTCCGGGCGGCCACGGGCAATTCGCTCCAACACCACGTCGAAGGACTGGAGTTGCTCATTCCGCCCGGCGAGTTCGGGTGGGCGTTGGCCCGCCCCGGGGGCATAGGGGTTGCGAATTGGATCCACGATCGCAGCGTATTCGGCTATCTAGCGTCAGCGGCATACATCGCGAGAGAGCGACATCGCGTGTCGCACACACGGCTCGCCGGGGACGAGCTCGCCGGGGACAAGTCCGCCGGGAATGGGTCCGCCGGGGATGAGCTCGCCGAGGGCGAGCTCGCCGGGGGAGGCGTTAGCCGAGGGCGGCGAGGGCGGCGTCGTAGTCCGGCTCCGTCGTGATCTCGGGGACCACCTGCGAGTGCAGCACGGAACCGTCGGCGTCAACGACGACGACCGACCGGGCGAGCAGCCCACGAAGCGGACCATCCGTCATCGTCATCCCATAGTCCGCCCCGAAATCGGACCGGAACGTCGAGGCGACGGTCACGTTCTCGATGCCCTCCGCGCCGCAAAAGCGGCCGAGCGCAAACGGCAGGTCCGCGGAAACGCAGACAACCTGAGTGTTCTCGAGGCCGGCGGCGAGTTCGTTGAACTTGCGGACACTCATCGCGCAGACTCCGGTGTCGACACTGGGGAAGATGTTGAGAATCGTGCGGGTGCCTTCGGTCAGCGTGACCTCGGCGAGCGTCGCGCCGGTCGCTGTGAACGCCGGAGCGGGGGTCCCGGGAGCAGGAAGCTCGCCGACGGTGTGGACGGGGGTGCCTTTGAATGCTGTGTTCGCCATGGCACGGTTGTAGCACCCCAAACCCCCTGGGGGAAGCCCGTCTTGCCCTCACCGCGCCCACGGGGGACGATCAGCGCATGTCGGCCGCTCCCACCACGTGACATTGCCGTGTTCACGACTGTCGCTGTCCGCACCCGCATCGTCGCGGTCGCCCTCATCGCCCTCCTCGCTGCGCTGGCCAGCGCCGGCGCGATCTACCTCTGGCTCCTCGAGAGTGCCCTAACGACAACAGCCCGGTCGTATGCCGCTGCGCAGGCGACGACGATCGCCCACGCCCTCGTGGGTCGCGCGGCGCCCGATGTCGTCACATCTCGGCCCGGCGGGGGGACGGGGGACATTTACCTCCAGATACTGCGGGCCGATGGCAGTGTGCTCGCGACCTCCGACCCGACGGCCGCCCAACCGATTGCCGACCTGAGCCAGGTCGGCGCGAGCTCGACAGCCCCGAATTCGTCCGGCGCAAGCTCGACGGCCCTGAATTCGTCCGGCCCGAGCGGGTCCGGCGCAAGCTCGACAGCCCCGAATTCGTCGGAGCCGCGGACGATCCGGGTTTCGCGTCTCGCCGGTCTCGACGACGACCCGTTTCTGCTCGCGTTCCAACCCGCGACCGTGCAAGGTGGCGAAGCGGTCACCGTCGTTGTCGCCGTCCCGATCCACGTCGAGGAGGGCCAGCGCGCGCGCTCGGTCTTCGTCGTCGCCGCCGCGGCCGCCGGCCTCCTCGCGATCGCGACGCTGCTCGTCAGGTGGGCGGTCACCGCGTCCCTCGCTCCGGTCGAGCACATGCGACGGCAGCTCGAAGGCATCGACGGGCGCACCCTGGATGAGCGCGTCGATGTTCCGTCGACCGGCGACGAACTCGCGAAGGTCGCCACGACGATGAACCATCTCCTGGATCGGGTCGAAGCCACCGACCGAGCTCAGCGTGCGTTCGTCTCCGACGCCAGCCACGAACTACGCAGCCCGCTCGCGACCCTGCAAGCCAATCTCGATCTCGCACAGGGCGATCCGACGGGTGCCTCCTGGGCCGCGAGCCAAGCAACCATGCGCGCGGAGATCGAGCGTTTGCGCCGACTTGTCGAGGATTTGCTCACCCTCTCCAAGTCGGACGCCGGAGTGTTGACGTTGCGACGCACCGACGTCGACCTCGACGATCTCGTCCTCGCCGAGGCGAGGGCGACGACCCGGCCGGGCGGCATCCGGCTTGACTTGGCACTCGAACCGGTGCGTCTGCACGCCGACGTTGACCGGCTGACGCAGATCGTGCGCAACCTGCTCGACAACGCGGCAACGCACGCGCGGACGGCAGTTCGGGTCGAGGTGCGTGTCGAGGACGGACTCGCCCTGGTTCTCGTCGCTAACGACGGCCCGCTCGTTCCGGACGAGGACCGGGAGGCGATCTTTGAACGCTTCGTCCGGCTCGACGATTCGCGCGCCCGCGACCGGGGTGGCAGCGGACTCGGCCTCGCGATCGCGGCCGACCTCGCCCGGGTTCATGAAGGTGGCCTCACGTGCGGCGCCGACCCGGCGGGCTGGTGCCTCTTTGAGCTCGCCCTGCCGCGGTAACCGCCGGTTCCGCTCACGCACCTCCCGATGGGGTGAACCTGCCCCCATCCACGGCTAAGGGCACCGGGGGGACGGGCACTGGCGGGACGGGCACCGGCGTAACAGGCACCGGCGGGACGGGCACTGGCGGGACGGGCCCGGTGACCGGGACGAGGCGGTATCCGACGCCGCGCACTGTCTCCACCGAGGCGACCCCAAAGGGCGCGTCGACCTTGCGACGCAGGTACCCGACATACACCTCGACGACGTTGTCGCTTCCCGGGTAGTCGGAATCCCAGACGTTGGCAAGGATCTCGGCCTTCGTGACCGCGCGTCCCGGCTGGCGGATGAGGTAGTGCAGGAGCCGAAACTCGCGTGGTGTCAACGCAATCGGTGTCCCACCGCGATGCACGTCATGGGCGCCCGGGTCGAGTTCGAGGTCCCCGCAGCGCAACACCATCGGCCGCTCCGGGGCGCCGCGCCGGATCAGGGCCCGCAGCCGCGCGACGAGGATCGGGAAGCTGAACGGTTTGATGAGATAGTCATCGGCGCCGAGCTCGAAGGCGTCGGTCTGGTCGAATTCGCCGTCCTTCGCGGTGAGCATCAGCACCGGTGTCCACACGTCCCTGGCCCGCAACTCCTTGAGCACGTCGTACCCGTTGCGGCGCGGCAGCATGATGTCCAGGACGAGGACGTCATACGTGCCATAGGTCGCCAACGTCAGCCCGTGTTGCCCGTCGTGGGCGAGGTCGACGACGAAACCCTCGCCTTCCAGGCCCTGGCGCAGCGTCTGGGCGAGGGCGCGTTCGTCATCGACAATGAGCACCCGCACCCGCCCACCCTCTCAGAACGCTCTCAGCACCCGACAATTACGCTCGGCACCGAGAGCCTTCTGTCCCGGGGGATCCCTCTGCCATGCGAGAGAAAGTCGGCCATGTTCGATCTCATTTCCGGTTTGCCCATCCATCCGCTCGTCATCCACGGCGTCGTTGTGCTCGGCCCCCTTGCCGCACTGCTCGCCATTGCGTATGCCGCCCGGCCGGCTTGGCGCCGCGGACTCCAGTACCCGACCGCGGGCCTTGCGGTTCTGTCCGCCGTGCTGGGGTTTGTCGCTACCCAAAGCGGCGAGGCCCTGGAGCACCGCATCGGCGAGCCCGGCTTTGACCATGCCGAGGCTGGCGAACTGGCGGCGATCAGCCTCGCGGTCCTTGCTGGCGCCGTCCTGCTGACGGTCTTTGTCCTCATCCGCCCGCAGGTAGAAAAGTCCGACAAGGGACGCAGCATGGCCGCGCTGGCCATCGTCGTTCTCGCATCGCTCTTCGTGGGGTTCGCCGTCACCAGCGCGGGTCACACGGGCGCCAAGTCGGTCTGGACCGGCGAGGTCTCCGGCACGACGTCGACGTCCGGTGAAGGCAGCGGCGACGAGGATTAGGTCGGGCCAACTAGCCCGACGCGCAGGTCGGGCCAACTAGCCCGACCTTAGGTCGGGCGACTCGCCCGCGTGACGAACGCGGCGAGGTCTGCACTCTGCTGGACCCGCGAAGGTTGGTGTACATACATCATGTGCCCGGCCTCGTAGTAGGCCCGTTCGATGTTGCCGCGCAACGCCTCCGGGAGCCGCAAGTGGGCCAAGACCTGCTCGGACGCTCCCGGGGGCGTTGCGCCGTCATAGATCCCGAACGCGACATGAACCCGCAGATGCGGGTTGGCGCGCATCGCCCGCTCCAGCATCGGCGACACATCAATGGGGCGCCCCTCGAAGTCCTTGAAGGACCACGGCGAGACCTTCTCGGAAATGTGCGCATAGGGCAGATCCGACTCGTACTCAAGTTCCGCCCGCAGATAGTGATTGATGCCGGCGGCATACGGGCCGTCGAACGCATCCATCGCCGGATCCGCATCCATTGTCTCGGCAATCGCGCTCTGCGCCGGACCGGTGAAGCGAGCATCGAGACGCCCGACGGTCAGCCGTTGGGCCCGCAGCAACTCGCTGAAGAATCGCCAGTGCTCGATCCGCAGTTCCGCCCGGTCGACATAGTCCGGCGTCAGCCCGGTGAGTTCGGCAAGTGTCGCCACCGCTTGCGCCCGCTCCGTCGCGCTGAGCAGCGCGCCCCGGGAGAGCACCCACGGGTAGTCGCGGTCGGCATACGCCTGCGCCTGCGCGACGACGTCCGCACGGGTGCGACCAGGGTGCTTGCCGTGGAGGTGCGCGATCGCGGCATACGTCGGGAGGTAGAGCGCGTGGGCGCGGTCATTGCGCTGGTCATCGAAGTCGACCGAGGACAGATCCAGGACGCTGGAGATAAGCATGATCCCGTTGAGGTACATCCCGTAGGTGCTTTGCAGATGCTCGGCCAGCGCCGCCGCGCGCAGCGTTCCATACGACTCTCCGCAGAGAAATTTCGGTGAGAGCCAACGCTTTTCGCGGGTCGTCCACAGGCGGATGAGTTCGCCGATCGACTCCACATCGCCCTTAAAGCCATGGTAGGCCGCCGGCGTCCCGCCCTCGACAGCGCGCGAGTAGCCCGTCGACATCGGGTCGATGAAGACGAGGTCAGACACCGCGAGGAGGCTCTCGGGGTTGTCGGCAAGTGCGTACGGCGGCGGTGTCAACGCCCCGGCATCGCCCATGACAATGCGGCGCGGCCCGAGCAGACCGAGGTGCAGCCAGACGCTGGAACTGCCCGGCCCGCCGTTGAACACGAACGTCACTGGGCGCGTTCCCGGGTCAACGTCCTGGCGGACATATGAGGTGAGGAACAACGTCGCCTTCGCCTCGTGGCCGGTGAAGACCCCCTCCTTGAGGACCTCCTCGCGGATGACGAACCGCCCGGCGGTTGCCGTGTAGGACAGCGACTCTCCGCCCACCCGCAAGGTATGCCGCGTGACGACGAGGTCGTCCTTCGGTTCAATCCGGGCAGGGGTTGGCGCGGGCGCCGCAGGGGTCGTCGCGGCCGCCGCAGGGGTCGTCGCGGGCAGCGCCGGGTTTGGCGCGGGCAGCGCCGGGGTTGATTCAGGTTGGGGCTGAGCCGGCGGACTCGCTGGCGAGGTCACTGGTGTGGTGCCCGAAGGCGAATCTTGAGTCGACGACACCCACCGACCTTAGCCAAGACGTGAAGGGCCCACAACGAGGCACCGGCGTCGGCGGGTTGCCCACCGGTGCCTATTTGAGGAACTTTGAGGTGCGCCGATCGGCCAACGGCTTGCCCCCCGTTTGGCAGGTGGCGCAGTACTGTAGCGAGGAGTCGGCGAACGACACCTCGCGCACAGTGTCCCCGCAGACCGGGCACGGCGCACCGGTGCGACCGTGGACCCGCATCCCGGCGCGCTTGGCATCCTTCAACTGTGCGGCCGGTTTCCCACTCGCCGCGGTGACCGCCCGGGCCAGGGTTGCCCGCATCGCCGCATACAGCCGCGCGACGGCCTCGGCGTCGAGACTCGCGGCGATCGCAAACGGCGACATGGCCGCGACGTGGAGGATCTCGTCGGAGTAGGCGTTGCCGATCCCGGCGATCGTGCCCTGGTCGCGCAGAACGCCCTTGATCTGGGCCCGCTTCCCCGCCAACAGGGCGGCGAATTCCGATTCGGTGAACGCCTCCGACATCGGCTCCGGCCCGAGGCTGGCGATGCCGGGCACGTCCTTGAGGTCGCCGACAAGGTAGGCGGCGAGGCTCTTCTTGGTGCCCGCCTCGGTCAAGTCGAAGCCCGACCCGTCGTCAAGACGCACCCGCAGGGCGATCGGGGACTTGCCCGGTCGGATGACGGTGGCGGCCAGCTGCTCCGACCAGCGCAACCAGCCAGCGCGCGCGAGATGAAAGACGAGATACGTTCCGCCGCAATCGATTCCGATGAATTTGCCGCGTCGGGACACGGCTTCGACCGGGGCGCCCACGAGAGCCGACGGCGGCGGATTGAACGTTTTGAGCACCGAGATCGATCCGAGCTCGACCCCCACGACAGCCTGACCGACCGCCCGTTCACGAAGGAACGCAGCGAGGGCCTCGACCTCGGGCAACTCCGGCATCGCTAGCTCACGACCACATCATCGGGCACCGGCAGGTCGCCAAGGGACACCTTGAGCAAGCGCGCCAAACCCCAGCCGTCGTGCGCCTGGCAGATCGGCACACTGATCAGTGCGCGACGCGTCGGAGCCAACTCGGCGTTGGCGAGCGGCGTGAAGTGGGAGAGCATCTGCTCGGTCGCCGTGAGCACCCGGATCGCGATGGCACGCACCCGTTCTGGCCGTTGCTCGGCGAACTCGCCGTAGATCGCCGGGTCATGTTGCCCGTCGTCGCCGACGAGCACCCAACGGATCGAGGGCAACTCGCGGGCAAGGCGGTGCAGGCAGCCCCGTTTGTGGTCTTGACCGCTGCGAAACCAGCCGGTGTTGGTCGGCCCCCAGTCGGTCATGAGGAGCGGCCCGAGCGGATACCCGTTGTCGCGCAGGAACCTTGTCAACTGGGGGACCGTGTTCCACGCCCCGGTGGACACATAGACGATCGGGGCCCCGGGGTTCTTCTCCAGCAGGTCGCGGTACATCGTCGCCATCCCGGGGACGGGCGAGCGGGTGCCCTCGTGTCGCAGGAAGGTGTTCCACGCGGCGATCATCGGTCGCGGCAACATCGTCTTGATGACCGTGTCGTCAATGTCGCTGACGATGCCAAAGGTGGTCGTGTCGTCGACGATGAGCACCGCCGCGTCGGAGTCGCGCGAATCGGGCGAGCGCAGCATCGCGGTCTGCCAACCTGGCCCCAAACCGTGATCGCCGAGGGTTACGTCGAGCAACCCGCTGCGATCCGTCTTGGTCCGAATAGTCCGCTCTCCCAGGGTGATCGTCACAGGCACCTGGACGGCGGGCGTGGTCATGAACGACCGCCAGCCGCGCCGGTCCCTAACCGCGTGGTTGATCTCCAACTCGGTCGCCTCGGCGTCCGCGGCGGACCGCTCATCTGGACGCTTCGTCATGAGCACCCGGGCGAGTACCCGCGCATGCCGCGGCCCGCCATACCCGGTGTAGCTGATGATCTTTGTCGCGTACCCCTTGTCGGCCAGCCGATCGGCGCGCATCGTATTCCACCGATCCTCGAGGATCGCGGCGGCGTGCGGCTTGGTCATGTCGGCATGGTAGGTGACCAGGGCCGTGACACCCTGGGTTGTTGTGCAACCCAATCACCCCGCGACGCCGACCGGACACCCCCTCGCCGAGATCGTTCGAGGCGCCGCGGATGGGCACTTTCCGGCGGTCGACGGCGGCTGGACTCGGCTGCCGGCGTGGCGTCCCGGCACCGGTGCCGTCGTCGCGTTCACCGGGCACGCCTACATCTGCGGCGCCCCCGGCGTGCCCGATGCGACGCTTACGGCGCTCGGCGTTGACGGCTTCGGTGGGGCCAGTCATCCGGCTGTGCTCACCGCCCTCGCCGGACCCGGCGGCTGGGTGGATTGCCTCGATGCCTTGCTCGTATGCCGCGGACGCGCCCCCGCGGGCCCCACCCCGTTGGTGCCCCGGCCCGACCTCGCGTTGGTGCCCCGGCCCGACCTCGCGCTGGTGCCCCGGCCCGACCTGGCCAACCACCCGCGAGCCGTGCATGCGCGGCATACCCGGGATGAGGTTGTGGTCTGGGGGTACCCGGATCGGGAGCGCGAAGACGTGGCGACCGTCGGGCGTGGGCTGGCCGGGCTGACCCAGGTCGGGGTCGAGGCGAGCGCGCCGGGTACCCGCTCGACCCTCGTCGCCGACCTCCTCGCTAGCCTTCCGCCGGACGAACTCGTGCTCGCGGGGGTCGCGCCAGGCAACGCCCGCTCGGCGCGTTCGCTGTTCCGGGCCGGATTCGAGATTATTGGTTCGGTGCAATTGTTTGCTAACGATCCGACGGGGAGGACAGCGTGAATCGCCTGCTGCGCGTCAACACACTTGGGTGTCGCTGGGACCTTGACCTGTCCGCTCTCAAGCCCGAGTTCGCCGCGCGCGTCGAGGTGCTGTGGGCTCGTGCGGCCGCGCCCGATGCCGATGTCTCTGAGCCGGACGGCTTTCCGCAGGTTGTGCGCGTCGGGCCGCCACTCGCCAAGAGTGAGGTGGAGGTCCTCGCGGACGAGGACGTCTTCCTCGGCGACGGCGACCGTGCGATCGCGGACGAGGACGTCTTCCTCGGCGACGGCGCAGTCGAGTCCGTGGGCGCGGGTGATCTCGGTGGCGAGGGTGATCTCGGGGTCGCGACCAAGCCCGAGGGCACGGCCAAGGACGCCGACCTCCTCCAGGTCGACCGTCACCGGGACCGCTTTGCCTACTCCCTGTCCGGTGATCTGACCCGTCGCTCGGTTGCGGCCCAGGCTGGCCGGATGACCATGTTGCACGGGGCGGCCCTCGCGCTCCCGGAGACGGGGGCGACCCTCGTCCTCGTTGCTCCGTCAGGGACGGGCAAGACGACGGCGACGCGCACACTTGGCCGCTTCCTCGGCTACCTCACGGACGAAACGGCGGCGATCCGACCTGATATGTCGATGCTCGCCCACCCCAAACCGCTGTCGATGATCAGTGGGCCGGACCATCACGGCCACAAGGAAGAGTTCAGCCCCGACGAATTGGGTCTGCTCGTCGCCCCGGCGGACACGTGGCTCGCCGCGACGGTGATCTTGCGACGCGATGACGAATTCGTCGAGCCTCGCCTCGAGCCGTCGCGGCTGATGGATGCGTTGATTGCCACCATTCCGCAGTCCTCCTCCTTGCCCACGCAGCCCGAACCGCTGTCGGGGCTCGCCCGCGTGCTCACTCAGGGGCGTGGGGTCCACCTGCTCTCCTACGCCGAGATCGACACCTGCCGCGAGCTCATCGTCGACCTGCTTGTCGGCGCGCGCGCGGAGCCCGGCACGCACGAGTGGACCGCCCTGCCGCCTTCGGGCGACGAGGTGGGCGAAGTGTGGGAGGGCTATCCCGGCGAGGCGGACCCGGTCGTTGATCCGCAGGTCCGATATGTGCGCGCCCCGTGGCGCGACGCGCTCAAGACGGACGGCGAGATCCTCGTACTCAACGGTCCGCTGCCGATGCGGTTGATGGGTATCGGGACGGTCGTCTGGCTCGTTGCGCGAACGCCGTCGACGTTGGCCGAAATCGCGGTCCAAGTCGTCGCCGAGTGCGGCCACCACCCGGATGCGGAGGCTCTCGTCGCGGACGCGATCCGGGAGTTCCTCGTCCAGGGACTCCTGCGCCCCGCCCCGCCTACGGGACCCTGAGTTCGTGGAGTGGGTCGCGGTTCGCGGCAAAGATCGCCGGAAGGCTGGCGGCGAGGGTTGCGGTGGTCGTGAGCCCGATCGCTACGGCCATGATGTAACTCGGGCGGGGGGTGGGGGTGTTGAGCAGGGCGAGGGTGGCGGTACAGAGCAGGGCGCCGATCGCGGAGGCGAGTGCGGCCGTGAGCGCTACTTGGCCGACGACGAGCGCAATGATCGTCGCTCGGGTGGCGCCGAGGGCGCGGCGGCGGCCGAGGTCTTTGCGGCGGCTGAGCACGAATCCCCAGACGATGACCAGCGTGATCGCGGTGGCGACAGCGAGGACGCCGAGGACGATGACGCGGGCTTGCTTGGTGAGTTCGCCTCCGATGGCCTGACGTAGCGTGGCCAGTCGTTCGGAGGTCGAGAGGGTGACGTTCTCTCGTGGGAGTTCACTCAGCAGGGGGGCGACAAGCTTCCCGAGGAAGGCGACGCCCTCCGGGCTTTTGGCGAGGATGACAATGGTTGAGAGGCTGGCCTTCCCGTGGGCATCCGCAGGCGTCGGGATCACGATGAGAGGCTCGAAGGACTGAAAGTAGTCCGGTGGGGTGACCACGCCGGCGACCGAGTACTCCGGGCCGTCGACGATCCGTATGCTTCCGGCCGCAGGCGGGAGTCCAAGTGTTCGGCTGGCCTGCGTCGAGAGCCAGGCGAGCTGCTCTGTGGCTGCATTCGGGGTGCTCGAGGTGGCCCGAATGTTGCCGATCACTCCGTATGTCGGCCGCGCGCCGACGCGGGCCCCGTCTGGTAGCGCTGCGGCGGTGACGTCGCGGACCGGCCCGAACCCGACGACGGCTTCGACGAGGGGAATGGTTGCGATGGTGTCGACCAACTGGGTGGCCAACAGCGGGCGCTCGCCAGTGGACTGGATGACGAGCGTGCGTGTTCCCTGCTGGTCCACAGTCCGCAGGACGGCTTCTTCGGTGGCCGCCGCGCGGCCACTGGTCATGAGAATTGTCGTCGTCGCTGCGGCGATGAGGACCGCGGTGACCGCTGTGAAGACCCGTTGCGACCACGCGGACGCCGCAACCTCGCGCAGGTATCTGGCCGGGGTCACGCTGTGACCCCTTCTTGTTGCGGATCGAGTGAGATGCGCCGGTCGGCCCACCCCGCGACCGCGGGGTCGTGGGTGACGACGATGACGCACCCGCCGGCGTCGGCGTGTTCCCGGAACGCTTCGAGCACGGTGGCCGCCGACCGCGGATCCAGGTTGCCTGTGGCCTCGTCGGCGAGGAGGATGTCCGGCTCACGCATGAGTGCCCGGCACAACGCAATACGTTGAGCCTGTCCTCCCGAGATCTGACCCGGCTTGCGATCGGGTGGGATGGCGATGTCGAACCGGTCCATGAGCTCGCGAGCCCGCCGTGTGGCCTCACGCCGCGACTGGTTCCGGTACAGGGACGTTTCGATGCTGTTGTCCAGCACGCTACGGGTGGTATCGAGTGCGGCATCTTGAAACACGAACCCAAACCTCCAGGCTCGCAGGCGCGCACGAGCGGCATCGGAGAGGTGGTCCACCCGCTGACCGTCTATCTCGACAACGCCAGCCGTCAGTTTGACCATGAGCCCCAGCAGGTACAGGCGGGTGGACTTTCCGCAGCCTGATGGCCCGGTGATCGCTGTGACCGTTCCGGGGTGGAACTCCGAACTCCAATCGTCAACGACCGGGCTGTCTCTCCCATACCCGAACACCGCGCCCCTGACCGTGACGCGCGGGACAACGTGCGCACCCCCCGGCGAAGTCCTAGGGCTGAGCATCGTCAGCGACCCGGATCTTCTGCCCGGTCGCGATGCCTTCCACGACGGCCCGGCCGCCGGAACTCGTCACAACGGTCACCGGCATCCGGGTCCCGTCCTCCGCTACTACGGAGGCGCTCCCATCGGTGCCGACAACAAGGGCAGTGGTCGGCACGACGACCCCTGCGGTCTTGGGGATGAGCTCGATCCTCACCTCCAGGGCAGTGTCTCCGCCCGGCGGGATGCTCGAGCAGTCTTGCTCACAAATCGACGCTGCTCCCTTGGCCGGGCCTAGCCGTGCGATGGCTGCACCATCGGTTCCGGAATCTCCGATCTCCGTCATCTGGGCGTCCCATGTGTATTCGCCCTTCGAGATCTGCACCGTCATCCCGGTCCGTACCAGGGCTGCCTGGTTCTCCGGCAAGGTGATCGTGAACGTTGGAGCAGCTGGCAGAACCTTGATACCCACGCCTTCTTGGCCGACGGTCGTGTCATCCGGCGGAGCCGCAGAACCGCCCGGGCTCACCACCGAACCGACAGATAAGCCTTGAAGAGCCACCTTGGCCGGCAGTTGCGGGACGAACAAAAGCCTCCCAAGCGGCACTTCTCCTGTGGGGCGCTCGCCGAGGTTGCGCTGCCACTGCTCGACACCCCTTGCCGTGCTCGGGCCGAAGCGTCCATCGGGCGCGCTGTCCATCAGCCCCAATGACTTCAACAGGGCCTGCAGCTGACGGACATCGTCCCCGCGAGCCTCTGGCCCCAGCGTCCGGAACGCAGGTACCGATCCCTGTGCGACCCGCACCGCCTCGAGGTCGACGTCGTAGACCGGGTCACCGGCCTGAACTTCTCCCGGGCCACTGACCCGAACTTTGGTGACCGTCCCCGTCGCGACGTTGGCGACGAAACCACCACCAGTCCACCGGGCCTGCGCATTCAAGGTGATCGTTCGGCCCACTGAATCATCCGTCGCCGCCATCACAACAAAGGCTGGACCAGTCGGAAGCGGTGCTGGTGGAGCGAGCAGCACACGCGCTGCCCACCCCAAGCCGCCCCCGAGGACGAGCGCCACCACGAGCCCGGTCACCAGCGCCCAACGCCTCCGCGCACTTCTCATCCGGACGCCAACCGCCGGAATGGCCCCGGCCGTCGAGTTTCCACCCATGCCCGACAACCTACCTTCAAACGCATTCGTCAACAGAAGAGTGGGAGCAGCCTGTGACCGTGTCGCTAACGAGGTAGGTGGCGGTCATCAGTGATTTTTCGAGGGATCTCTCCATAACCGAGCATGAAGTCCTAGCCGGGCTGTGGGCAAGTCTTGTTGACTTCATCCCATTTGGCACCGAGGTCCGCGACCTCACTAAATGGTGACCATGGCTCGTGGCCGCCCAGATAGTGGCTCATCCCAATTGAGGGTGTAGCAGTTGGGGTCTGAAGCCACCGGATTCGAG
>CAZACX010000064.1:6152-13976 GCA_964483685.1 uncultured Intrasporangiaceae bacterium | reverse complement strand
CAGCCCGATTCGCCATACCCCATCATCCCAAAACACCAACCGTAAAACAACTAACCACACGCACCACTAGTACTGCCTTTCGATCTCCGCCTGCCCGACACCACCGGCCGCCAGCCGACCGATCGAAGCCCAGTCCTCCAAAGTGATCACTGTCCGATCTTGGTGAGTGATCACTTTTCAAGCGGCGCAACTGAACAGTCTTCAGGGGTCGTCGACAATGCCGCCCGACGCGCAAAGATTTGCCAGATCGAGGATGCACAGGCCTCGGCCGAGTACACGACGTCCTCCAAATGAAGACGACCTCATCGCGGGCTACGGCGTACTTCGTAGACCGGACTCATCGCCGGCGCCGCACCCACCGTGGACGAACTCGAAGGCGATGTCTCGACTACCGAGCAAGCTGCGATTCAAGCTTCCTGCGAAAACCGCTGCCTGGTCGGCTAGCAAGCTCAGGTGCGCCGTCGCTGCGCTCCCGGTGTGCCGGCGGGTTTAGCCCGAGGACGGCATCTCCTTCGGAATCAGGTCGCGGCTGGGTCGCTCAACATCTTCTTGACGAGATCCTGTGTCACCTTGCGTTCCAGTCGTTGAGCACACTTGACAACGTCGGAATGAACACCCGGCCTCTTGGTCTGCTGTGCGGGGCAGGCGCTGACAGCAACCATGTCTGCGATCAAGCCAATTTGCTTCACTTGGGCGACACCTGGGGCGACGTGGTCGAGCCACTTGGCCACCACAATGGATGCAAGTTTGCCAAGAACTGTCGACCCTGATGCTTTCCGAGCAGCCTCCCCTATCTGTTTCGCGATGTCTCCGGTCGCCGATGCAATCGAGGCGCAGGCGTCACCTATTGCTGCCGCAATCGAGCATATGAAGTGTACGTGACGCTTCGGGAAATGCCCTCGGAGATCCTCCTGCTCGGGGGTCGTGAGAGATGCGATCGCCTCGGTGAGGTTTTCGAGCGTCGCGGACCGCAGCTTCTCCAGGGAGGATGTGGTCGCGGTGTCGAGCGCGCTCCAAACTGCAGATGAACCGACCTCAACGGCCGCACCAACGAGCACTCGTGTTAGGCGCGCAGCGCCCCATTCGCAGCGGTAGTAGTACCGATCGCTTCTAGCTCGGCACATTGACAGCTCCCACTCTGGTCTCTAGACGTGAGCCGGGTCACGTGTTCCGATTATGCCTTGCGGGCTTCGGCAGGCGCCGGCTACCGGCCGTGGGAGTCCATCAAAGAGCAGATGGGTGACACCTCAGCCCAGCTCGCGATCGGCATCCACGTCATGCGCGCGGCACTCACCCTCGCGGGAGACGCGGCGACGCTCTATGAGGTGGCGCCCGACGAGCAACCGGCCCGAATCAATCAAGCGATGTACGTCGTCCTACACCTCGACGAATACGCCCACGTCCACCACGACGCGCGAACCATCATGTTCGAAGCCTCCGCAATGCCGGACGCGCCGGGGCCGTCCGCCAGGCCCGTCACGCGCCCATCGACACCCCAACACAAGAATGACGCCTCGGAGAATCCGGCTCGCACGAGGTATTCGTCAGAGCGGAAGGCGAGCCTTCGCTGACCATCCTCCTCTACGAGCCGCCGGCCCGCGGTTCGAGGTGGACGGTTCTGGTGGACGTGAAGGTGGGCCCCTCCACGGGGCACGACGGAGGAGTGGACGTGAAGGTGGGCCCCTGCACGGGGCACGACGGAGGAGTGGACGTGAAGGGACTCGAACCCATGACCTCTCGCGTGTGAAGCGAACGCTCTAACCAACTGAGCTACACGTCCTCGCCACCGCACCGGCGGGGCCTAGGAAGGATACCCGGCGGCCACGACCCTGGCGAAATCAGGCCAAGCCGAGCTAGAGCGCGATTTGGACGCGCAGGAAACGCTCGACCTGGTCGGGCAGGAAGGCCGGCACCCCGGAGACCCGCAGGAAGGCATAGGCGACGATCAACACGAGAAGCACGCTGAGAACCAAGAAGACACCTTGCTGCCAGCGTGGCCGGGTGTGAACCCACGCATCCCACCGCCGCACATGCCGAGTGACCCAGTTCTGGACCTGTTGGGCCCGCTCGAACTCGCTCCCCCAAATGGCGAGCCCGGCAAAGACGACAAGCCATCCCGGGCCCGGGAACGGAATCATCAGCAGGCCGGCGGTGACGACGATCAGGCCGACGAACGCGACCGTCGCCCGGTAGAGCCGTGCGCTGGCGGGATTGGCACGCAATTTGCGGCGCCACGCCCAGTCGTCGTCTGCGGCGTCAAGCATGATGTTGTCGTCGTTCAGCATGGTCGCGTAGCTCTCGCTCCTGCTGGGGGGCCGGTCATCCTCCTCGGCGTGGACTCCGCCCACGTCGAACTCAGACACCCGGCGAGGGCCCACGTCCCGACCAGGAGTGCCGTCGTCGGTAGTCACGAGGCCACCTTAAGGGTCAACCTTGTCAGCGGAGCGGGCAGCAAAGATGGCGGCCAACTCGGCGCACATCGGTCCGGGAGCGGGCACGGAGCGGCCGCCAACATCCTCGGCACCCAACACATCCCGGGTCGACGACGTCACAAATACTTCGTCGCACGTCTCGAGGACGGACAACGGCAGCGTGACCTCCCGCATCGGCAGCCCGGCCGCGAGCCCCCATTCGAGGGCCAGCTCCCGGGTCACCCCGGCGAGTGCCCCAGAGGACAGCGGGGGCGTGCAGATCGTCCCGTCAACGACGACGAAGATGTTGCTTCCCGTGCCCTCACAAAGCTCGCCTCTCGTGTTACCGAACACAGCCTCGTCCGCGCCCCGCTCGTGCGCATACGCCAGCGCGACGACGTTCTCGGCATACGACGTGGTTTTGAGACCGACCACTGCGGAGCGCTCATTGCGCACCCAGGGGACGACGGCGAGACGGAGTGGGCCAGGCGGCGGGGCGGCCGGGGCGGCGGTGACGATATAGGTGAGAGGCGCATCGCCGCGGTCGGAGCCGAGCGGTCCCGCTCCACCGGTCACCGTGTAGCGCAGCCGACCAAACGCAAGCGGCGCACCGGCGCCGAGGACCGCGGCCACACCGGCATCGATCACCGCGTGATCGATCGGCGGAAGCCCCAATCCGGCCGCGGATCGATCCAGCCGACGCCGGTGGCGAGTTGGAGCGAACACCTGCCCGTCGACAATCTTGCAGGTTTCAAAGATCCCGTCACCGACGGTGACGCCATGATCGATGGCGGCCAGGGCGGCGTCCCCGGCGGCATACGTCTGGCCATTCACCCATACCCGAATCACGTCGTTCATGGTGCCACCGTGCCGGACGCGAGGCCGATCAGGCGCGCCGCTTTGAGTTGCGTCTCCAACCATTCCGCCTCCGGATCCGATCCCCAGGTGATGCCCGCTCCGGCTCCGAAATTGAGCACCCGCGCACCGAGGTTCCCTGTCGCCCAGAACGTGCGAATCCCCACCGCGAGTTCCGCCCGCTCCCGGTCGGCGTCGATCCACCCGATCGCGCCGCAATAGGGGCCGCGGGATACGGGTTCGAGGTCGGCGATGGCGGCGAGCGCCGTCGATTTCGGGGCTCCGGAGACCGAACCTGGCGGGAAGGTTGCCTCGAGGATCTCGCGCCATCCCACCCCAGGACACAGTTGCCCCGACACGTCCGTGACGAGATGCACGAGCCCCGGATGGGACTCGACAGCGCACAGCTCGTCGACCGCGACCGTGCCGGGGCGGCATACGGTCTGAAGGTCGTTGCGGACGAGATCGGTGATCATGACGTTCTCGGCATAGTCCTTGGGCAGCATCGTCTCCCGCGTCGTCGAGGTGCCCTTGATCGGTTTGGAGACGAGCCGATCGCCGTCCCGGCGCAGGTAGAGCTCCGGCGACGCGCAGACCACGTCGAGCCCATGCTCGGGCGCGTGAATCGTCGCCGCATAGGGGGCCGGATTGCCGCGGGTGAGCAGCCGGGCCAACGCGGGCAGGTAGGCATCATCGTCCAGGTCATGGCTGAGCACGCGGCAGATGCTCGCCTGATAGACGGTGCCGGCCGCGACACGCCGGCGCACCTCGCGGACGGCGTCGGTGTACGCCACGTGATCGAGGCTCGTGCGCCACGTTTGGTCGAGCGGTCGCCAGTCGCGATAGCCGGGTGGCCGCGCCATCGACCGGCGACCCTGATGGGCGAACCGCACCGCGGTCAGGGTGGATTCAAAGTCGAGCACAATCGCCCAAAACCCCGCGCGGATCTCGTCGATGTCGTCCGTGACGGTGACGACGTCGTATGCCGTCTGCGCGCCAAAACGTGCCCAACTCACGACCGCGAGCGTAGACGAGTCCCGTCTCGACGGCTCTCGCACAGTGGCTCGACTGATCTGACGTTGGTGCGCGGCTACGGTAAACGCATGCTTGCCGTAGCCGCCGTTGCCCAGTCCCCCGCCGACCCCCTGAGCGGGCTCCTCGTCGGGGAGCAACCGGACCCCACTTCTCGGGACGGTTGGGTCGTCGTCGACGTCGTCGCGGCCGCGCTCAACCATCACGACCTGTGGTCGCTGAAGGGCGTTGGCCTCGCGCCCGATCGGTTGCCGATGATTCTTGGCTGTGACGCTGCGGGCACGGACCCGGACGGCAACGAGGTCCTCGTTCACGCCGTCGTCGCCTCGCCGGGGTGGAGCGGCGACGAGACCCTTGACCCGCGCCGCACCTTGCTTTCGGAGCTTCATCCCGGGACGTTGGCGGCGAAGGTTGCCGTTCCGGCGCGCAATCTCGTCGCCAAACCCGCCGGACTGTCCTGGGAGGCGGCGGCGTGCCTGCCAACTGCCTGGCTGACGGCCTACCGGATGCTCTTCACGAATGCCGCGGTGAGCCCTGGTGCGACCGTGCTCGTCCAAGGTTGCGGGGGTGGCGTTGCCACCGCGCTGATCCAACTCGGGGCCGCCGCCGGTTTGCGGGTCTGGGCGACGAGCCGCGACGAGGCCAAGCGCGCCCAGGCGCAGGAGTTGGGGGCCGAACAGGTCTTTGAGTCGGGGGCGCGGTTGCCTGATCGCGTCGACGCAGTGCTTGAAACTGTTGGCGCTGCGACGTGGTCGCACTCCGTCAACGCGTTGCGTCCCGGCGGGACGATCGTCATCTCGGGCGCCACGTCCGGCGACGCACCCGCCAAGGCCGAGCTGACGAAGATCTTCTTCAAGCAGCTGCGGGTCGTCGGGTCGACAATGGGGACCCGCGACGAACTGGAGCGGCTGGCCAAGTTCGTTGTCGCCGCGGGAATCGAGCCGAAGGTCGACTCGGTGCGGCCGCTCGCCGACGCCCGCGCCGGATTCGAGTTGATGGTGGCGGGCGAGGTCTCCGGCAAGGTCGTCTTCCGCACCTGAGCGTCATCCCAGCACATCGACTCAGGTGAGGCCCTGGACATCGGCGCGTCGAGCGATGGTCGCCGTCGCCCGACGGCAACCGTGCTCGGGCAGGCGCGGGACGATGTCATGAAGGAATCCGAAGCGGCGCCGGATCGAGTGGTGGTAGCTGTCAGTGTCCTTTGCGGATTCAAGGGCCTGCCACCAATCGGCGATGTCGCCCCAGCCTGGGGCGGCGAGCGAGCCACCGAACTGCTGCAAGGCCAGGGCGGAGCACAGGCTCGCGAACGCGAGGCGATCTGCGAGTGGCCAGGTTGCGAGCGTGCCGAGGACCATCGCCGCCCCGAAGACGTCACCCGCTCCCGTGGGGTCAAGTGCGTGAACCCGCAGCGCCGGCACCGACGCCTCCTCCCCCGTGGTCGCGTCGATGGCGAGTGCGCCGTCCGCGCCGTTGGTGACGACGGCAAGCGGGACGAGGTCGGCGATCGCATACAAGGCGTCTTGGACCGTGTCGGTCCGGGTGTACGCCATCGCCTCGGTGGCGTTCGGCATGAACGCGTGGCAGGACGCCAGCCGCTCGAGCACCAGCGGGCTCCACTGCTCGCTGGGATCCCACCCGACATCGGCAAAGATCAACGCCCCCGATTGTCGGGCGAGCTCAACCCAGGCCGGGGTCTGCCCATCTTCGGACTCGGCGAGGTCGACGATCGCCGTGCGGGTGCGCGGTGGTTGGCCGATGAGGTCGGACCCGGAAATCGGCGGCCGGTGCCCGTGGGTGACCATGCTCCGGTCCGCGCTGACCGACATCGACACGGTGACCGGGCTGTGCCACTCGCCGAATCTGCGCGACCGTGACAAGTCGATGTGCTCGCCCCCTTCCATCGTCCGCCAACAGAAGTCGCCGTAGTCGTCCTCGCTGAACGCTGCGGCGAGGGAAGTGCGCAGGCCAAGGCGTTGCGCCGCGACGGCGAGATTGGCGATCCCGCCCGGACACGATGCCATGCCCTCGGCCCACTCTTCGGTTCCGGGCGCGGGGCAGCGGTCGAGTCCGGTGAAGATGATGTCGAGGAACACGGTCCCCCAGACGAAGACGTCAAACTCCGGCGCTCCGTCGGTGCGTACGGCGCTCAGCGGGTCGAACCGGCTCTCGAGCACCGTCGGCTCCTTCGGTTGTCATGGGCGCCTCGCCGACGCGGGGGTCGCGGTGGTCGCGGCCACTGCGGCCTGACGCGGGGCCGCGGTGTCGCGGCCACTGCGCCCTATCGTGCCAGGGGTCGGCATAGTGGGGACATGAAACTTGTGATCCTCGGCGGCGGCGGTTTCCGGGTGCCGCTGGTCTACCGGGCGCTGCTCGCTGACACCGGGGTCGACCGGATCGATCGAGTCACCCTCCACGATGTCGACGCCAACCGGTTGGCGGGCATCGCCGCCGTCCTCGCCGACCTGGGCCACGGCAAAGCGCAGGCGCCGACGGTGACGACGACGACCTCGCTCGACTTTGCGCTGGAGGGCGCGGACTTTGTCTTCGTCGCCATCCGGGTCGGCGGGCTGGCTGGGCGGGTCGCCGACGAAAGGGTCGCGCTCGACCTGCACCTGCTCGGCCAGGAGACGACCGGACCAGGCGGGATCGCCTACGGCTTGCGAACCGTGCCCGTTGCCCTCGAGATCGCCCAGGCCGTATGCCGCGTCGCCCCCGACGCGTGGGTCATCAACTTCACCAATCCCGCCGGGATGATCACCGAGGCGATGCGCGCGTACCTTGGGGATCGCGTCATCGGGATCTGCGATTCGCCGATCGGGCTGGGTCGCAGAGCCGCCCGAGCCCTGGGCTATCAGTTGGCCGAGGTGGAGTTGGGCTACGTCGGGCTCAACCACCTTGGCTGGTTGCGTTCACTCACCGTCGAGGGGCGCGACCTGCTACCCCAACTCTTGCAGGATGATGCCCTGCTCGCCCCGATGGAGGAGGCGCAGCTCTTTGGCGGTTCCTGGCTGCGGACCCTGGGCGCAATCCCCAACGAATACCTGCACTACTACTACTTCACGAAGGAAGCGGTGGCTGCCGCGCTGGCGGCCCCGGCCACCCGTGGGGAGTTCCTCCGCGACCAACAGAACGCGTTCTATGGCGCACTTGCGGCCCGCCCGGCCTCCTCGTTGCGGGTGTGGGAGGGCGTCCTCACGGAACGGAACGCCACCTACATGGCGGAGACCCGCGGGGCGGGCGAGGAACGCGCCGAGGAGGACCTGGTCAGCGGCGGCTACGAAGGTGTGGCGCTCGCGTTGATGCGGGCCCTGGCCCGGGACATCCCGGCGCGGCTCATCCTCAACGTCGCTAACCGTGGGAGCATCCCCTCGCTGCCCGACGACGCGATCATCGAGACGACGTGCGCGGTGACGGCGCTGGGAGTCCGCCCGATCGGGCATACGGACTTGGCGGGGCACATGCTTGGCTTGGTTCAGCAGGTCAAAGAGGTCGATCGGCTGGTGATCGAGGCGGCGAGCACGGGATC
>CAZACX010000064.1:0-6052 GCA_964483685.1 uncultured Intrasporangiaceae bacterium | reverse complement strand
GCGGCGGCTGGGCGCGCGCGACGGGTCCCCTCGATGACGCCGAGGAGGATCAGTGCGACGACGAGCCCGACAAGTGCGCACACAATGAATCCGCCGGCGAATCCCCAGGTGTCGATGGCGGCTCCCGTAATCGGGGCGCCGAACGCGGAGCCGACCATGAGCGCCGAGCCGTGCCACCCCAAGGCTTCGCCCCGCGCGACCTCCGGAACGACGCGGGAGACCTGATCGATCGTTGCGGTAATCGTCGGGGCACAGAGCAATCCGGCGAGAAATCCGAGCAGCGTCAAACTCAGTGTCCCCCGGGCCGCGGCCATCGGGATCGTGACGAGCGCCAGTCCGGCGAGGAGGTAACTCACCGAAATGGAGCGATGGAGCCCGCCGTAGAGCAACCCGCCGAGCAGCGAACCAAGACCCCACACAGCGAGCACGAGACCGATTTGCGAGGTGCGGCCAAAGTCGCGCATTGCCGCAACGACGGCGATCTCGGTGCCCCCGAGGATCACCGTGGCGGTGGTTGCCCCGAGACACAGGGCGATGAAGGTGGGCCGGAACCATTCGCGTCGCGGAACGCGGACGATGTCACCGGCGTCGAGGCTCTCGCTCCGCAGCGGCGGATCGATCCACCAGAGCGCAACGCCGGCGACGACCCCGGCCATTTGACCGGTAAACAGCACCCACGGCGTCGGCCATTGGGTCGCCGCCCAGACACCGAGGATCGGGCCGACCATGAACGAGGCCTCGGTAACGACGGCGTCGAGGGAGATCGCGGTGCGGCGCTCCCGGGGGGGTACGGCGACCATGATCGCCTGGCGAATGATCGCGAAGGACGGCACGAGGAAGAGATTGGAGACGGTGGCCAAGGCCAGGAGCGGCCAGTACCCGACAAAGGGCGCGGTCGACCAGCAACACGCGGCAATGACGAGTGCGGGGCCGACGGTTCGTCGCAGACCAATCCGGTCGACCAGGCGCCCCCGCCAGGGGCCCGAGACCGCGGCGGCCACGGTGGCGCTGGCGACGACGAGCCCGGCAGCGGCATACGTCTGGTCGAGGGTGTCGACGAGGTGCAGGGTCAGGACCACGCCGCTCGCCCAAACGGGCACGCGGACGAGGAAGCCGAGGACGAGGGCCTGGACGACTCCCGAGGAGGCCAACACCGAGCGGTAGCGCGCCCACATCAGGGCCACACGCCCGAGGTCCCGCGGCGATGGCTTCCGATGAGGTGGGTGTCGACGAGGCCGATCGCCTCCATGAGGGCGAACATCGTCGTTGGACCGACGAAGTTGAACCCTTTGGCGCGCAACGCCTTCGACAGCTGGGCGGACTCCGCGGTGCGCGTGGGGACGTCGGCTTGGGTGCGCGGGCATAGGGCAACGTCGGGGCGGAATCCCCAGATGAAGTCAACGAGGCCACCCTCGGCGCGAAGGGCGATCGTCGCGCGGGCGTTGCCGATGGTTGCCTCGATCTTGCGCCGGTTGCGGACGATGCCGGCGTCGGCCATGAGCCGCTCGACGTCATCCGCAGCGAAGGTGGCGACAACGTCAGGGTCGAAATCGGCGAACGCTGCCCGGAAGGCGGGCCGCTTGCGCAGGATCGTCGCCCAGGACAACCCGGACTGGAAAGCTTCCAGCGAGAGACGCTCAAAGAGGCCCCGCTCGTCGCGCACCGGCATCCCCCACTCGGTGTCGTAATAGTCGCGCATGAGCGGATCACTGGCGGCCCACGCCGGGCGCGCCAACCCGTCAACTCCCACGACCGTCACAAGGACGCGACTTTAGCTCGCTAGCCGGGAAAGCTCACCCAAATATCGAGGAACGGACTCACCACAGGCGGGCGGTTTTGGTCTCCTCGGATTCCTCGAGTTCGAGGAGGAACCGCTTGCGATCCAGGCCACCGGCATACCCCGTCAGCGATCCGTCGGCGCCGATCACCCGATGGCAGGGGACGACGATGCTGATCGGATTGGCGCCATTGGCCGCGCCGACCGCCTGCGCCGCGCCCGGCTGACCAATGGCCCGGGCTAGGGCGCCGTACGTGCAGGTTTCGCCGTACCGGATCGTGCGCAACTGCGTCCAGACCCGCTGCTGGAAGCTGTCACCGTCGGGCGCCAACGGGAGGTCAAATTCCGTGCGAGCGCCCGCGAAGTACTCCCCCAGCTGGTGCGCCGTCGCGCTGAGGACCGGGTTCGCCTCGAGGTCGACCAGCGCGCCGAGCCCCGGCAGCCGCGTGCGGCGCTGGTGACCCGGAAAATAGAGACCGACGAGGTTCTCGCTGACCGCGACTGCGGTGAGGTCCCCGAGCGGCGAACCGATGATTGCGTGGACGGGCGCGGGAGAGGTCATGGGGACATCATGCCAACGGCGCAGCCGCGCGCAACCAGGAATTATTGATCTAGTCCAGATTAGCCGCGGTAGGGTGGCGATATGGTCACGCACGTCGAGCCGAGCGCGCTGCTGCGCGATGCCGGTTTGCGGGTTACCCGGCCGCGCCTGGCGGTCCTCGCGGCCCTCGCGCGTGAACCCCACTCCGACGTCGACGTCATCGCCGCCACGGTCCGCACGGAGCTTGGCTCCGTCTCCACCCAGGCAATCTACGACGTCCTCGGGGCGCTGTACTCCGCGCAGATCGTGCGCCGGATCGAGCCGGCCGGCGCCCGCGCGCGCTATGAGATCGCGACCGGGGACAACCACCATCACCTCGTATGCCGCGGCTGCGGGACCCTCGTTGACGTCGACTGTGCGGCCGGTCGCCGACCCTGCCTCGACGTCATCGACAGCCTTGGGTTCGAGATCGACGAGGCGGAAGTGACGTATTGGGGCCGTTGCTCCGCATGCCGTTCGACCGCGCGCCCAGCTGACAACTCTTGACTGATTCCAGAAACTGCGCGAGTCTCCAGATGTCCCTCCCCGTGTGAGGTGGCGGCCACTGCAGGTTTGGAAGGATTGTCATGAGCCACGAGAACGATGCCGTTCTGAGCGATGTCAACGTCGATGCGCCTGATCCGCGCTGCCCCGTCGCGCACGCCCGGCCAAACCACCCCACCGAGGGCGGCGGCAATCGCACCTGGTGGCCCAACCAACTCAACCTGCAGATCCTCAAGAAGAACCACCCTGCCGCCGATCCGATGGGCTCGGACTTCGACTACAAGGCGGCCTTCCTGAGCCTTGACCTCGCGGCGGTCAAGCACGACATCAAGGCCGTGTTGACGACGTCTCAGGACTGGTGGCCAGCCGACTACGGTCACCATGGCCCGCTGATGATTCGGATGGCCTGGCACAGCGCCGGGACGTACCGGATCCACGACGGCCGCGGGGGCGCGGGGGCCGGTCAGCAACGCTTCGCACCGCTCAACTCGTGGCCAGACAACGTCAACCTCGACAAGGCACGCCGCCTCCTTTGGCCGGTGAAACAGAAGTACGGGAAGGCGCTCTCTTGGGCTGACCTCATGGTCCTCACCGGGAACGTCGCCCTCGAGTCGATGGGGTTTGCCACCTTCGGGTTCGCTGGGGGCCGCGCCGACGTGTGGGAACCAGAGGAGGACGTCTACTGGGGCCCGGAGACGCAGTGGCTCGGCGCCGAGCGTTACCGGGGCGATCGCGACCTCGACAACCCCCTCGCCGCGGTGCAGATGGGGCTCATTTACGTCAACCCCGAAGGCCCGGACGGCAACTCCAACCCCATAGATTCCGGCCGCGATATCCGCGAGACCTTCGATCGGATGGCGATGAACGACGAGGAGACCGTCGCCCTAACCGCCGGCGGCCACACCTTTGGCAAGTGTCACGGCAACGGTGACGCCACCCTCCTCGGCCCCGAGCCTGAGGCGGCTGGGCTCGCCGAGCAGGGCCTCGGTTGGCGCAACCCGCAGGGCACCGGCGGCGGATACGACGCGGTGGGGAGCGGAATCGAAGGGGCCTGGACCCCGACCCCCATCACCTGGGACAACAGCTACTTCGAGACGCTCTTCGGCTACGACTGGGAACTCGTTGAGAGCCCGGCGGGCGCCAAACAGTGGCGGCCCACCGACCGGGCCGCCGATGACACCGTGCCGGACGCCCACGACCCCGCCAAGCGGCACGCGCCGATGATGACGACTGCCGACCTGGCGATGCGGATGGACCCGACCTATGCGCAGATCTCGCGGAGGTTCAAGGCGAACCTGCCGGAGTTTGCCGACGCCTTCGCCCGCGCCTGGTTCAAACTCACCCACCGTGACATGGGCCCGATTGCGCGCTACCTCGGGGCCGAGGTGCCCAGTGAGCAACTCATCTGGCAGGACCCCATCGCCCCGGCGCCCACCCCGGCCCTGGGTGCGGCGGATGTCGTCACGTTGAAGGCCCGGGTGCTCGCCACCGACCTGACCGTCTCGGAACTGGTCTCAACGGCGTGGGCGTCTGCCTCGACGTTCCGCGGGAGCGACAAGCGGGGCGGCGCCAACGGAGCCCGGATCCGGTTGGAGCCGCAGCGGAGCTGGGAGGTGAACCAACCGGCCCAGGTGCACCGAATTCTTGACGCCCTCGAAGGGGTGCGGTCCGCGTTCAACAGCGAAGGCGGCGGGCAGGTTTCGATGGCTGACATGCTCGTCATCGCCGGTGCGGCAGGCGTTGAGGATGGCGCACGCCGAGGCGGGTATGCCGTGACCGTCCCCGTCACACTGGGGCGCGGCGATGCGACTCCCGAGCAAACCGACGCCAAGTCCTTCGCGCCGCTCGAACCGACCGTCGATGGGTTCCGCAACTACGAGGGTGTGGGCGCTCTCCTGCCAACGGAGCACCACCTCATCGAACGGGCGAATCTGCTCACCTTGAGCGCTCCGGAGGTCACCGTCCTTGTTGGCGGCCTGCGGGTCCTCGGTGCCAACCACGGTGGCTGCACCGACGGGGTCTTCACCGACCGGGTCGGCGCCCTGACGAACGATTTCTTTGTCAACCTTCTCGACATGGGCACGCACTGGCAGGCCACCTCGGCCGACGAGTCCCATTTCGAGGGCCGTGACCGGGCCAGCGGCGAGCTTCGCTGGACTGGCACGCGGGCCGACCTCGTGTTCGGGTCGAACTCCGAGTTGCGCGCGCTCGCCGAGGTGTACGCGAGCGACGACGCAGCGGAGAAGTTCATCCACGACTTTGTCTCGGCGTGGACCAAGGTCATGGACCTGGACCGCTTCGACGTTGCGTAGCCGTCTGGATCTGGGCGAAGACCTGCTCGCCGCGGCTCATGCAAGTGCCTCAAGCGTGCGCTGGAACGGTCCCGAGGCTCGCGGGAGTTGCGAAGCGATCTCCATCAGCCGTGTCGGTTTGCCGCCCCGTCGCAGCCACTCACGCAGAGCGTCGCGACCCAGCTCATATCCGGTGTCGGCACGGAGGCGAAACGCATCAGCAATGCATCGCTCCGGAGAGTAGATGCCGATGGTCACGGTCGAACCGGGGATCTCGATCTGGTGGCGTCCCAGGCCAAACGTCATTCGGTCAAACAGGTGCCACGCGATGGCCGAGTTGCCTGCCGGGATGCGAGATCCTCGCGGGATCGCGACGTCCAGCGCGGTAGGGATCGTGTCGGTCAGGTCGTAATGGGCCAATGCCGAAGCAAGACAGATGGTTGCGTCGCTTCGCCGGGTCGCCGCCTCGATCCGGTCCCAGTCCGCCGCGGGAGCGTCGGCCTCGCGGTAGATGCCCCGGGCGATCTTGGCGTAGCGGCCGCTTCGGGCAGCTCGGTAGAGACCACTCGAGGACATCCCGAGGTCTGCAGCCTGATTGGGCGTCAAGGTCTCCAGGGTGCTCGACCTCCTCCTGATCGCATTCGTATGCAGATAACACTACCTGTAGACGATTCCTGCCACAGTCGTATCCGACATGCCGGGGAAAGCAGAAGGCCCCTGACCTTGCGTTTCCGCAGTTCAGGGGCCGTTTCGTGCTGGTGGGCGATACTGGGTTTGAACCAGTGACCTCTTCCGTGTCAAGGAAGCGCGCTACCACTGCGCTAATCGCCCGTTCGGGTTTTTTCGAGGTGGAGACGGGATTTGAACCCGTGTACGCGGCTTTGCAGGCCGCTGCCTCGC
>CAZACX010000063.1:0-14148 GCA_964483685.1 uncultured Intrasporangiaceae bacterium | reverse complement strand
GCCACCGCAACCGCCGGGCCGCGGCCACCGCAACCGCCGGGCCGCGGCCACCGCAGGGCCGCGGCCACCGCAACCGCAACCGCTGGGCCTCGGCTACCGCAGCGCGAGCGCGTCCAGGGTCGGGTCGTGGTCAATTGTCACAACGTCGCCGTCGCGCACCGTGCCCGCCAAGATCGCCTTCGCGAGCTTGTCCCCAATCTCCTTCTGCACGAGCCGTCGCAGCGGCCGAGCCCCGTATGCCGGGTCGTAGCCGGTGCGCGCGAGCCACGCCTTCGCCTCGTCGCTCACCTCAAGGATGATCCGGCGATCGTGCAGTCGGGTGGCGAGCTGGCGGACCTGGAGGTCGACGATGTGGCTCAGTTCGTCCCGGGTGAGGGCGTCAAAGAGGACCACCTCGTCGAGTCGGTTGAGGAACTCGGGTTTGAAGGCCGAACGCACGGCCGCCAGCACCGTCGCCCGCTTCTGCTCCGGCGACAAGGTGGGGTCGATGAGCGCGGCGGAGCCAAGATTCGAGGTGAGCACGAGGATGACGTTGCGGAAGTCGACCGTGCGGCCCTGACCATCCGTGAGGCGGCCGTCGTCGAGGACCTGCAGGAGGATGTCGAACGTCTCCGGGTGCGCCTTCTCCACCTCATCGAGGAGGACGACGCTGTATGGCCGCCGACGCACCGCCTCGGTCAGCTGGCCACCTTCGTCGTAGCCGACATAGCCGGGCGGGGCACCGATCAACCGCGCAACCGCATGCCGCTCGGCATACTCACTCATGTCGATGCGCACCATGGCGCGCTCGTCGTCAAAGAGGAAGTCGGCGAGCGACTTGGCGAGCTCGGTCTTGCCGACGCCGGTGGGTCCGAGGAAGAGGAATGACCCGGTCGGCCGGTCGGGGTCGGACAGTCCGGCCCGAGCGCGGCGCACCGCATCGGAGACGGCCTGGACGGCGCCCGCCTGCCCGATGAGCCGGGCGCCGAGGATCGACTCCATGTTGACGAGCTTCTCGGTCTCGCCTTGAAGCAGGCGCCCGGCCGGGATACCGGTCCAGGCGCTGATGACCTCAGCGATGTCGTCGGCGCCAACCCGCTCCTTGACCATGAGGTCGGCGCCGCTCGTCGCCACCTCCGCGGCAGCGGCCTCGACGAGTTGCCGGTCGAGGGCCGGGATGTCGCCATAGAGGAGCTTCGAGGCGGCCTCATAGGCCCCTTCACGTTGCAGCCGGTCCGCCGCAGTGCGCAGATCGTCGAGCTGGGCCTTGAGGTCGCCCAGGCGGTTGAGGCCGGACTTCTCTGCCTCCCAGCGGGCGTTCAGCGCGGCGAGGGCTTCGGATTTGTCGGCGAGGTCGGCCCGGAGCCGAGCCAGCCGCTCGATCGAGGCGTCGTCACTTTCCTTGGCGAGGTGCAACTCCTCCATCCGCAGCCGGTCGACGGCGCGTTGGAGCTGGTCGATCTCGACGGGGCTGGAGTCGATCTCCATCCGCAAGCGGGAGGCGGCCTCATCGACAAGGTCGATCGCCTTGTCTGGCAGCTGGCGACCGGCGATGTACCGGTCGGAAAGGGCCGCCGCGGCGACGAGGGCGCTGTCCTCGATTTCCACCTTGTGATGGGCCTCGTAGCGCTCTTTGAGCCCGCGAAGGATCGCGATCGTGTCCTCGACGCTCGGTTCCCCGACATAGACCTGCTGGAAGCGCCGCTCGAGCGCTGGGTCTTTCTCGATGTGTTTGCGGTACTCGTCAAGCGTGGTCGCGCCGACGAGTCGCAGCTCCCCGCGAGCAAGGAGGGGCTTGAGCATGTTGCCGGCGTCCATCGCGCCCTCACCGCTGGCGCCGGCCCCGACGACGGTGTGTAACTCGTCGATAAAGGTGATGACCTGCCCCTGCGCAGCCCTGATCTCCTCCAGTACCGCCTTGAGTCGTTCTTCGAACTCGCCGCGGTACTTCGCGCCAGCCACCATCGCCGCGAGATCGAGGGAAAGGAGCCGTTTGTCGCGCAACGATTCCGGGACGTCGCCATCGACGATCCGCTGAGCCAACCCCTCGACGACCGCGGTCTTGCCGACACCGGGATCGCCGATGAGCACGGGGTTGTTCTTGGTGCGCCGGGAGAGAACTTGGACGACCCGGCGGATCTCGGTGTCGCGCCCGATGACCGGGTCGAGTTTGCCGTCCCGTGCCGCCTGGGTGAGGTCGGTCGAGTACTTGTCGAGCGCTTCCGAGGTGGCATCCGGGTTTTCCGTGGTCACCTTGCGCCCCGCGCGCAGCTGCTCGATCTGGGCCTCGATGGCCTTGGCGTCCGCCTTGATCGCGCCCTTTTCGGCGAGCGCGAGGACGAGTGCGTCGACAGCGAGGAAGGAGTCGCCCCAGGCTTGCATGAGCGTATGGGCGTGCTGGAGGACTCCCAGCGCGGCCTGCCCGAGCCCTGGCGCGGCGAGCGCGGAACCGGAGGTGCGCGGCATACCGCCGATTGCGGTGCGGGCCGCGGCGGCCACCGCCTCGGGGGTCGTGGCTCCGGCGGTCAGGAGCGCGGGGACCACGGTTTCGGGGACCTCGACGGCGGCGAGGGCGAGGTGGGCCGGGGTGACTTCGGGGTTGCCCGCGGACTGAGCGGACCGCTGGGCAATAGCGAGAATCTCGGCGGCCTTGGCGGTGGGTTTGAGTTCCATGGGGCATGACTCCTTGACCAGGGTGGGAACCGGATGCTTCCGATGCCAACGATCTCAAAGTTGAGTCTATTCCGCTCAAGTCCGACCTTGTCGGAGCACCCCCGGCGGCGTTGCGGAGCGGGAACCGCGAAACGCGCGTGCGCCGGTCGTCACACTCGAGGTATGCGCGCGCTTAGTGCTGCGTAGACTCCCGAACATGTCACCGCTCCAGGTCGTGGCCATCGCGCTGTGCTTCACCATCCCGCTCGCGGGATGGGCGTTGCTCTTTCGCCAAGTGGCCCGGTTCACGCAGCTCTATCGAGCCGGGCAACCGGCCGCGCGACTCGACAACCCGATGGGCCGCTCGATCACGCTCGTCAAGGAGTTCCTCGGCCACACCCGGATGTCCCGATTGCCCGTCGTGGCCGTCGCGCACTGGTTCACGGCGCTCTCCTTCCTCGTGCTGTTCACGACCCTGGTCAACGCGTTCTTCCAGCTCATCTGGGCCGACTTCCGACTCCCGATCCTCGGCCACTTCGCGCCCTTCGAGTGGCTGATCGAGACCTTCGCGTGGGGCGGACTGATCGGCATCCTCGTGCTCATCGCCGTGCGACAAACCGCCCACCCCCGCACCGCAGCCGGGGAGAACGGCCGTCGATCCCGGTTCTTCGGCTCGTCCTGGTGGCAGGCCTACTACGTCGAGTTCACGATTCTCAGCGTCACGATCTGCATCCTGCTGCTGCGCACCCTCGAGGCTGCGCTCATCAAATTCACCGAGCCGGAGACCAGCCTGGCGCTGCACTTCCCGCTCACCGGTTGGGCAAGCGGCCTGTGGGGCAGTTCCAGCGAAGACGGCCTCCGTAACTGGATCTACCTCATCGCGATGATCAAGATCCTGATCTCCTTCGCCTGGATGATCACCATTTCGCTCACCCCGACCATGGGCGTCGCGTGGCACCGCTTCCTCGCGTTCTTCAACATCTGGTTCAAGCGTGAGTCGAGTGGCCGCACCGCCCTCGGCGCGGTCGTCCCCATGACGCTGCAGGGCAAGCCCTTCACCCTCGAAGCCATGGAGGAACTCGACGAAGACGTCACCCTCGGGGTCGGCAAGGTCGAGGACTTCACCTGGAAAGGCCTGCTCGACTTCTCCACCTGCACCGAGTGCGGCCGCTGCCAGAGCCAGTGCCCAGCCTGGAACACCGACAAGCCGCTCTCTCCCAAGCTCCTCATGATGACGCTGCGCGATCACACGGCCGCCAAGGCGCCCTATCTGACTGCGGCCGCGGACAGCCGCACGGCACTCCTCGAGGGCAACCCCGACCTCGCTGCCCTGACCGAGGTCCCGCTCATCGGGGCCACCGGCTACGACGCGGCCAACCCGTTGACGGCCTACAACCCGCACGGCCCCGACGCGGTCATCGACGCCGACGTGCTCTGGTCGTGCACGACCTGTGGTGCCTGCGTCGAGCAATGCCCCGTCGACATCGAACACGTCGACCACATCGTCAACATGCGCCGCTACCAGACCCTCGTCGAGAGCGCCTTTCCGCAAGAGCTGGCCGGCCTGTTCAAGAACATGGAAGGCAAGGGCAACCCCTGGGGTATGGCGCCCCGCGCCCGAATGGACTGGGCCAAGGACTTGCCCTTCGAGGTGCCCATCGTCGGCGCCGATGTCGAGAATCTCTCCGAGGTGGATTATCTGTTCTGGGTCGGCTGCGCCGGAGCCTACGAGGACCGCGCCAAGAAGACCTCGCGCGCGGTAGCCGAGCTCCTGCATACGGCCGGGGTGTCCTTTGCCGTCCTAGGGGACGGCGAGACCTGCACCGGCGACTCCGCACGTCGCGCGGGCAATGAGGTCCTCTTCCAGATGCTCGCCGCCCAGAACATTGAGGTGCTCGGCGAATTTGGGGCGACGAAGATCGTCGTCACCTGCGCACACTGCTTCAACACGTTGCGCAACGAGTACCCGCAGCTCGGCGGGAACTTTGAGGTTGTCCACCACACCCAGTTGCTCAACCGGCTCGTCCGCGAGAAGCGGCTCGTCCCCGTCACGCGGCCCGGCGCAGAACCAAGCTCCTCGACGGGCAAGAACCCCGCCTCGAGCGCCGACACCGTGACCTATCACGACCCCTGTTACCTCGGGCGGCACAACCACGTTTATGCGCCGCCTCGGGAACTGCTCGGTGCCCTTCCCGGCGTCCACCTTGTCGAGATGCCCCGCCACGGCGAACGCTCGTTCTGCTGCGGCGCCGGTGGCGCCCGGATGTGGATGGAGGAAAAGCTCGGCAGCCGGATCAACCTCAACCGCACCGACGAAGCCCTCGCCACGGGAGCTCAACGCGTCGCGGTCGGCTGCCCGTTCTGCCGGGTCATGCTCTCGGACGGGTTGACAGCGCGCCAGGCTGAGGGACGGTTCGAGCAGGTCGAGGTGGTTGACGTCGCGCAGATGTTGCTCGCCGCGGTCCGCCGCAACGACGCCTGACGGTCAGCTGACGGTTGGCGCTGCCGCGAAGGCGTCGAGCACCTCACCGCGGCTCACCTCCGTCAGGCTCGTATGCCGCCAGTGCGGAGTGTTGTCCTTGTCCACCACCCGCGCCCGGACGCCCTCGGCGAAGTCGCTGCGGTGCATGAAGGCGTAGGCGAGGGCCGTGTCGACGGCAAGGGACTCGACCACCGTTGGTTCGCTCGCCGCCCGGCGAACCCGTTCCAGGGCAACGGCAACCGCGAACGGCGAGCGCGCCGCAAGGTCTGCCGCGCACTCGCGGGCGCGGGGCTCCGCATGGTCTCGCAGCCGCGCGACGATCACCGCCGCGTCATTCCCGAGGAAGCACTCGTCGATCCAGCGGCGATCACGTTCCAGCCCGGGTTCAACATCGGGGGCCTCGGCAGGGAAGGACCCGGCGTCTGGTGTCCCGGCGGCGGGTTGCTCCGTGGCCGACCTTCCGGCGGCGCGCGACTCGGGGGCGGCGTACCGGTCGGCCAACCCGACGAGGACGGCTTCGGCAGGCCCGATCGTCGCGCCGGTCAGGGCGAGATAGGTGCCGAGTTCGCCGGGGGCCCGCGCCAACAAATGGGTGATGCCGGCATCGGGGAAGAACCCAATGACGGTCTCGGGCATGGCGATCCGCGTGTCGGCAAAGACGATCCGGTCCGCGGCATACCCGGCGAGGCCCAGACCGCCGCCCATGACGATGCCGTTCATCCGGGCCTCGACGGGCTTCGGGAACGTCGCGATCAGGGCGTCGAGGGCGTACTCGCGAGCCCAGACGTCCGCAGCGGCCACCGGATCAACGAGGGCAAGTTGCCGAATCTCCTTGACGTCACCGCCCGCACATAGGCCGCGTTCCCCGGCGCCGTCCAGAATGACCCGCTCGACGGCCGCGTCATCGCGCCAGCCGTCGAGAGTCACGCTCAGGTCGTCGATCATCGCCCCGGTCAGCGCGTTGAGGGCCCGCGGCCGGTTGAGGCGAACCCGCCCGATCCCGTCCGTGACGGCATACAGCACCTCGTCAAGGCCACGTGGTCCCGGTGCATAATCCATGGCCACAGCCTGCCCCATGGTGGCGATCGGCGAAGGGGTCAGCCGTTGTTGGCCATGAGGATGGCCAAGTGTGCCCGGGACGGGATTGCCAGGCGCCGATAGATCTGGGCGAGGTGGTTGTCCACAGTCCTCGGCGAGAGGTAGAGCCGTTGAGCGATCTCCTTGCTCGTCATCCCCTGGCCGACAAGCTCCGCGACGGCGAGCTGGCCCTTGGTCAGCACGGCGACCGCTCCCAAACTCGGCTCCGATTCTGCGCCGAGATCCGCCCGGGCGATGGCCGCCAAGCCGTCCTGGGTCAAAGCGCCATCCACCACCCAGCCGAGCGGAGCCTTCATGGGCGGTATGCCGCTGAGGTCCAGTCCGGGTCGGGGCCCCCGCACGGCACCCCGTGGAGCGCGCAGGGCGTATGCCGCGCCCGCGCACTTGGCCGCAAGCCCCGGCCGGGTGCTGGCCAGGGCAACCGCAATCCCATCCAGGGCATCGGCCGCCCGCAATGGCAGCGGGCAGGCGACCGCCCGGCGGACGGCCACGGCATACGTGCTCATGGCTTGCACCGAATCACCCTGGGCGAGAAGGGCATCGGCGAGCACGATGCGCGCCTCGATGCCATCGCGTTCGAGGCGGCTACTGTCGCCCAGGACGATGGTGTCGGCGGCGAGACCTGCCGCGCGAGCGACATCTCCCGCAGCGAGCGCCTCGCGCGCACTCTGGGACTGGTAGCCGAGCCGGACCGCCCAGGGGAGTTGCTCGATATCGGGGGCGATCTCACCTCGTTGGCCGGTGACGCGTCGATACAGGATGTCCGCCAGGAGGGCGACGCGATTCTCGTCGAGCGCCAGCGCGTCCTCGCGGGCGGAGCGGGCCACGGCGGCGGCTTCCAGAGCACGCCCCTGCTCCCAGGCGATGGTCCCCAGGAGCAGTCGACTGGCGATGGCGACCCAGCGCTCCTCCTCGGGCGCCCCATCAATGATGAGCGGCGCGAGGCGCTCGGCGGCGAGAAAGTTGCCGCGACTCACGTCGACGTCCATGCAGGTGCGTCGGGCCTGGCGCACCGCAGCCCCGTCGGTGGTCAACGAAAACACCCGGTTGGCCTCGGTGAAGGCATCATCGAGTTGGCCGGCGTCGAGGAGCATTTCCGCACGGATAGAAGCGCACGCCGCCAATTGCATCGTCGGGTCCTCGCACCGCACCGCGTGGGCCTCGCCCCGGTCCAGGAACGACAGGCCCTCAAAGGTGCCACGGACCTCGGAGGCGGCGATCGCGGCCCGCCGCGCCGCCTGAGCGCCCACGTTCGGTGGCCCTTCTCCGGCCGCAAGCGGAATCTCGAGGAGTTCGAGGGCCTCTCGCGGACGCATCGCGGTGTACAGGGCACCAAACGCCCGGTTGGCGAGCCCATACCCGAAATCCAGGGTGTCACGGTCGGCGCAGACGGCAGCGACCGCGCGGGTGAGCGTGTCCATCTCGGCCAACCACGGGGCATTGGCTAACCCTGCGTGATCGCCGACGGGCAGCGCCCGGTCGGCCCACCGGATGATCCCCGCCAACGCTGCGGCCGGATCGTCGCTCCCCGCAGCGAGGGCCATGACCTGGCGGCGGACCGGCGCCAACATATTCACCCGCCCCTCCACATCCAGGACAACGAGTGAGTTGCGTTCCAGGAGTGCGGAAATCGCGATCGCTTGAACTCGAGAGGACTCGATGACTTCGGCAAAAACGTCGAGCCCGATCGGGACTTGCATCGCGGCCAACCGGCGGCACGCCCTCCGCACGTGCTCATCCATCAGGTCATAGGAGGCAGCCACCGCACCCGAGAGCGAGTCGAACGGAACAACATTGTCGAGGCCAACCCGAGCCGCCTGAACGGCGAACTGTTCGAGCAGCAGCGGCAGGCCGCCACTCGCCTCAAGCAGCGCCCGGACTGGGCGGTCCGCGGCGGAGACGTCGATCAGTGCCCCGCCGGCACCGGCCACCCGGCTCACGAACAGTTCGACCGCCGCACCCTCAAGCGGCTCGTGCGGCGCCGGTATCGGCAATGGGCCCACATCGAGTGCCAATTCGGACCCTGAACCGGCCGGTTCCGTGGCGGTGCAGAGGATCTTGGTGTCGCGCGTGGACGTGATGATTGACTCGACGAACGCCGCGAGGCCCTCGACCCGTTCACCCTCTATTCCATCGAGAACGAGCAGCCGGTTCCCGTCATCGAGGGCACGCCGCAGGGCGGACACGTCGGAGTCGCCCGGGGCCAGGTCGCAGTTGAGGTCCTGCAGACATTCCCGAACGACTTCCTCGAGAGTCTGGAAGCCCTGCAGGTCGATCCAAACCGCCCCGCCCATCGCCAAAGCGGCGTGCCGGGCCGCGAGAGTCTTGCCGACGCCCGGCGGCCCGACGATGGTGACCCAGCGACGTCCCGTCAACCCTGCGTGGATCGCCGCGAGGAGATCACGTCGACCGAGGCAGGGGGTAAGCACGACTTCAGGCTACCTGAGCAGCAAATATGAGTGATTTTGCTGATGCGGTGCCCCGCTCCCTTCCTTCACAATGATCTTGTTCCCAGTTCAGGCCGGCTACCGGTTGATTCAAATCCCGGAGGGATGGGTTTGAATCCTGGGCGCTGGCGTCTTCTTTCAGGAGTGGCGCCCCAGCAACCGCGGCGGCTCGATGGGGACCGAGCCGCCGCTCTGCTGTCCCCAGACGCATCCACGCTCTCCCCGGGACGTGGCCACGTGGCCCGGACCGGGACGTGGCCACGTGGGGTGCGGACCGGGACGTGGCCCGCGAGACTTCGCTCGGGCCACGTCCGCACACCGCGGCGATCGCTGTGGCGGCGGGCTCAGCCGAGACCGTTGGCCGTGAGGAAGTCCTTCGCCACGGTCTCCGGGTCCGCCTTCTCGACGTCGACACGCTTGACCAAGTCCACCAGCGCCGAGGTCGTCAGTTTCGCCGACACCCCATCAAGAGTCGCGGTAATGACGGCGGAATTCTTGGCCTTGACGATCAGCGGCACAACATTCTGCGACCCAAAGAGCCGCTTCGGGTCGGTCAGGGTCACGAAGCCGTTATCCGGGATAGCGGGGTCGGTGCTGAAGATGTTCGCCGCGTCCACCTGGCCGTTCTTGAGTGCCTGGACCAGGGCCTGTCCACTCAACGGGCGAAACGTCTTGAACGTCGCCCCATAGGTCTTGGTCAACCCGCTAACACCTTGCGGTCGGATCTGGAACTCGGAGGGAGCCCCCAAGGTCAGTTCGCCAGCGACCTTCGCGAGGTCCTCGATGCTGGTCAGTTGGTACTCGTCCGCGGTTTCCTTCGTGACGTTGATCGAGTCGTTATCCTCGGCGGCGGACTTCGCGAGGACCTCCAGGGTGGCCGGGAGAAGAGGCGCGAGGGCCGCATACACCTTGTCGGGGTCGACCTCGGCGAAGGCCTTGTCGTAGTAGGTGGCAAGTGCTCCGGTGTATTCGGGCACGAGGTCGACGGACCCGTCTTCGAGGGCCTTGATATAGAGCTCGCGGGCGCCGATACCGGTCTTCGTTGTCGCGTTGATCCCCTTGGCTTGCAGTGCCCCGGCATAGATCTCGGCGAGCAGGATGCTCTCCGAGAAGCTCGCCGACCCGACAACGATGCTCGTGGCCGCCCCCGCGGAACTCGACGACGAGGTCGAGGTGCTCATCGGGTCGCCGCCACTGCCGCAGGCAGCCAGTGCCCCGCCGACAACGAGGGCAAGCCCCGCGGAGACGACCGAGCGGCGGGCGCCGGTCCGCGAGGAAGCGATGAAGGGGGTGCGGGTGAGCCCGGCCGCGGCCGGGGTACGGGAAAAGGCTGTGGGCGGCATACGGGACTCCAAGAGGTAAGGGTGACCGAAGGCGAGCGCTAGCCACCCGCCTGGGCTGTCGTTGGGGTGACAACACCGCGAGCGCGATGATCCTTCCCGGTCCGGCCGGGCCTCACCGGGCCGGAGGCGACCAGACCGGGGCTAACGAGCCCGCGGGCGGCGCCGGCCCAGAGCACGTCGACGAGCAACGCCAAACCGGACACGAGGAGGGCGCCGCCGGCCGTGACGTCGTACTGGCCAGCGGCGAGCCCGTCGACGAGATAACGCCCGAGCCCGCCCAATCCGACGTACGCCGCAATCGTCGCCGTCGCGATGACCTGCATCGTCGCGGCCCGAAGCCCCGACAGCAGCAGCGGCAACGCGATCGGGATCTCGACACGGCGCAACACTTCGCCAGGCCCCATGCCCATCCCGGTTGCGGCATCGCGGGCAGCGGGATCGACGGATTCCACCCCGGCGTACGCGCCCGCGAGGATCGGCGGGATGGCGAGCACCACGAGGACGACGATGCTCGGCAGGCTGAAGGCGAGGTCACTGTGCAGGCGCGGCCCCAGCCACAGGCTCAGCCCAAAGAGGAGGCCCAGCGTGGGCACCGCGCGGGCGGCATTCGCCCCGGTGACGAGCCACCGGCCGCGGCCGGTGTGGCCGACGAAGAGTCCCAGCGGGATGGCGACGGCGGCGGCAAGGGCGATGACGATAAGCGTGTATCGGACGTGTTCGACGAGGCGCGCGCCGATGCCCCCCGTCCCTGACCATGAGGTCGGGTCGGTGAGCCAGGCCCAGATCGCGCCAATCACGGGTTCACCTTGGCGAGCCAGGGAGTCAGTGCGCGCGCCCCGAGTTGGATGAGGAGGTCGAACGCCAGCGCGAGCAGGAGGCACGCGAGCACGCCCGCCCAGAGTTCGCCAGGGATATTCCGGTTGTACCCATCGGTAAGCAGCGAGCCAAGTTGGCTCACGCCGATGAGCGCGGCGACGCTGACGATGCTCACGTTGCTCACCGCCGCCACCCGCAGGCCCGCGGCGATGACGGGGATCGCGAGCGGAAGCTCGACGGAAAAGAGTCGTCGGACGCTCCCGAATCCCATGGCCGTTGCCGACGCCTGGACGTCTGCGGGTACCGATCCGAGCCCGTCGACGACCGTCCGCACGAGCAGCGCCACGGTGTAGATGGTCATCGCGACGACGACGTTGGCGGGGTCGAGGATGCGGGTCCCGAGAACCAAGGGGAGGAGGACAAAGAGCGCCAGCGACGGGATCGTGTAAAGCAGCCCGGTGCCGGCGAGCGCGACCGGCGCGAGCCACTGCTGCCGGGTGGCCAGCCAGCCGATCGGGATACTCACGACGAGCCCCAGGACCAAAGGCAGGCCCGCCAGGAGGGTATGCCGCGCGGCCAGTTCGCCGATCAGCCCCAGATGCTCGAGGGCCCAGCTCACCGGGGGTCCCCGCCCGATTTGGCGACCCGTTCGCGGGATTCGATTGCCGTCAGCACCGCGGTAGCGCGGACCGTCCCGACGAGTCGGCCGTCGTCATTGACGATCACGGCGCGGCGACTCGGCGAACTGAGGGCCGCGTCAAGGGCCAGGCGCAGTGGCCCGCCCGCGACCGCCAGCGTCCCGCCCAACGCGAGATCCGCGCGCTCCACGGTGCGCTGCCCGTCATCCCCGGTCGTGTCGACGGCGAGCCAGCCGATCGGCCGGTTCTCCTCAACGACGAGCACCCAGCCATCCCGGCTATGTTCCCGGGCGAGCGCCATCGGCGCACCGAGGGGAACGGTCGCCTCGGAATCCACCGGGAGCTCGGCGGAGAGGAAGCTAAGCGCCCGGTAGCCCCGATCCCGGCCGACGAATCCCGCGACGAAGTCGTCAGCCGGGTGCGCGAGCAGCTGAGCCGGTGCCGCCACCTGGGCAAGGTGCCCGCCAACGCGCATAACGGCGACGAGGTCCCCGAGCCGCACGGCCTCATCGATGTCATGGGTGACAAAGAGGATCGTCTTGCTGAGCTCCCGTTGGATCCGCAGGAACTCCTCCTGCAACTGTTCGCGCACCACGGGATCGAGCGCCGAGAAGGGCTCATCCATGAGCATGACCGGTGGATCAGCGGCGAGGGCCCGGGCGACCCCGACCCGTTGCTGTTGACCGCCGGAGAGCTGGCGAGGGTACCGGCGAGCCATCGCCGCTGGGAGCCCGACGATGTCGAGCAACTCACGCGCCCGGCCATACGCGCGCCGTTTGTCCCAGCCCAAGAGCAACGGAACGGTGGCGATATTGCGTTCGATGGTGTGATGCGGGAAGAGCCCGCCATGTTGAATGACGTAGCCGATGCCTCGGCGCAGCGTCGCCGGGTCCAACGTTGCGGTGTCGACGCCGTCGATGAAGACCGTGCCCGATGTTGGCTCGATCATCCGGTTAACCATCCGCAGCGACGTCGTCTTGCCGCAGCCCGAGGGGCCGACGAGCACGGTGATTTGGCCCGTCGGGGCGGTGAGGGTCAGCCCGTCAACCGCGACGGCGCCCCCCGGGTAGGTCTTGGTCAGTGCGTCGAAGCGGATCATGTACTGCCTTCGGGGCTCGGGGCTCACACGCTAACCCAGGGGGCCGCGCCAGCGGGCGGTGCGGGGCGTGGTCAAATGGCCGAGCGAAGCGAGGGGACGGGCGAGAATGGCCGCCATGACCAGCTCCGTCCCCGCCGATCTGCTCGACCGCACCTCGGCCCGCGGTCGGGGCGCCCTGGCCGCGGTCACCCTTGGCTCCGCGATGGCCATGCTCGACGGCACGGTGGTGACGATCGCGTTGCGCCGCATCGGCACCGACCTCGACGCGACGATGGGCGACCTGCAATGGGTCGTCAACGGGTACCTGCTCGCACTCGCGTCGCTGATCCTCGTCGCCGGGTCGCTCGGTGACCGGCTCGGCCGGCGCCGGTTGTACCTGTTCGGGATCGGCTGGTTCGCGGTGGCGTCGCTGGCGTGCGCGCTCGCCCCAACCCCGACACTGCTCGTCCTCGCCCGGGTGGTTCAGGGCATCGGGGCGGCGCTGATGACCCCGGGGGCGCTCGCCATCATCTCCGCGAGCTTCCGGCCACAGGATCGCGCATCGGCGATCGGCACCTGGGCGGGCATCTCGGGCGTGGCTACGGCGATCGGGCCCTTCCTCGGTGGCTTCCTCCTTGACCATGGTGGCTGGCGTTGGATCTTCCTCATCAACCTGCCGGTCGCGGCAGCCGTGATCGCGTTATGCATGCGGTACGTCCCCGAGAGTCGTGATCTGACGGCGGCCAAGGTCACCGACCGTGGCGGCGCGGCCCTGACGATCACCGGGCTCGCCGCCCTTACCCTCGGGCTCATCGGGGGCTCGAACTGGCCCCGGTTCGCCGCGCCTCTGCTCGTCCTGGTCGGCGTGGGCCTGCTCGTCGCCTTCGTCGCGTGGGAACGCGGCCGGGCCACGCCGATGGTGCCGATGTCACTATTCGCCTCCCGGGTGTTTAGCGCGGCCAACATGATGACGTTTCTTGTCTATGGCGCCCTCGGTGCGGTGATGCTCTTCTTGACGTTGCAGTTGCAGGTGAGCGCCGGGTTCAGCCCCCTCGCTTCCGGGCTGGCAACCATGCCGGTGACTATCGCCTTGCTGCTGCTGTCGGCCCCGCTGGCGAGGCTCGCCGAACGCACCGGCCCCCGGCTGCCGATGGCGCTCGGCCCACTGCTGTGTGCGGCCGGGGTTGTCGGCCTGCTCGGGGTGGGTGCGGGCACGGGGTATTGGCTCGGTGTGCTGCCGGGCATGGTCCTCTTTGCGCTCGGCCTCGCCGCGCTCGTCTCGCCGCTGACGGCCGCGGTCCTGGCCGCCGCCCCGACTCGACTCGCGGGGGTGGCGAGCGGGGTCAACAACGCGGTGGCCAGGTCAGGCTCGCTGCTCGCCGTCGCCGCCTTGCCCACCCTCGTCGGCCTCACCGGCAGTTCGTATGCGGATCCGCTCGCGTTGACGCCGGCGTATCGGCTCGCGATGCTCGCCTGTGCGGGGTTGCTCGCCGCCGGGGGAGTCGTCAGCTGGCTGGGGGTCCCCGGCCGGGCCGACGTCAACGCGCTCCGAGCCCTGAGCCGGGACTGTCCGATTAACGGTGTTTCTGGCGTTCATTGGGTTACAGGTTCTCGG
>CAZACX010000062.1:9645-14598 GCA_964483685.1 uncultured Intrasporangiaceae bacterium | reverse complement strand
AATCACTTATGAGGCACGACCGTCGCTACACGGGCATTACTTCTGAGGATCGTCGAAACCTTGACGTCAGACCCGTCGCGGTCTAGCCTTTTTTCATGTGGGGACTAAAGAAGTCGCGTCAGCCCGAATCCCGTGGGCGGAGGATGTTGGCGGGCACTGGGCTCGTGCTTGCTGGCCTTGTCGTTGTTGCAGTGAACGATAGTCCTCAAGCATCCGTCAACACAGCTGGCGTGGCAACACAGTCGACCACCGCTGCCAGCAAAGTTGTCGAGACTCCCAAAGAATTCGTTAGTGGTCCCGAGGAATTCGCGCTGATACTGGGAGACCTCAAACTCCTCCCCGACTTCCAGACCCTTACCGAACTCAAGACCTACGGGGACACGCTTGTCCGCATCCACATCACCGGCGAAAGTCGCCTGCCGATGATGGACTCTGAAATCAAGAGCGAGTACGGCTTGATTCTGCGCCGACTTACATATTCCATGGAAGATATAATTTGGGAACGCCCGGGTTCAACCAAAACTTCCGCTCAAAGGTGAACTAACACCCAACGGGTGGATATATGATCACGGCAAGGAGACAGCATTCAAAGATTCAGTCGACAGTCCTTGGCTTCTCGTCGGACACGACTACTATATGGTGTTTACGCGACTGGAATGGCTGAACACAGGGTCCGGGGAAATGCTTTCCGAGTGGTGCATGCTGGCAAGGGACGGCATAACATCCGCTGACGGCGGCATCGTCGGTGACGGCGAGCGCCTCCCGGATAGCGGAGCCTCTCTCCTGCAGACTGACGCTGCGGGGCTAGATCGCGACGGCTTGGCCGCATTCTTCGAACGGGTGGAAGTAGATCCTTCTGCTCAAGCGTACGTGAATCTCGACCCCGCCAAGCGTTGGGGTTAGCCGCCGCACGCCGCACAATTTGCCACGCGACAGGGCCTCAGGTCAGGAGAGTTCGAGGTTGCCGCGGCGTTCCTGCTCGCGCTCGATCGACTCAAAAAGAGCCTTGAAGTTGCCCTTGCCGAACCCAAGCGACCCGTGCCGTTCGATGATCTCGAAGAAGACCGTCGGCCGGTCGCCGAGCGGCTTCGTGAAGATCTGGAGCAGGTACCCGTCCTCGTCACGGTCAACGAGGATGCCGCGCCGTTTCAACTCCTCGATCGGGACACGCACCACTCCGATCCGTGCCCGGAGCACCGGATCGTCGTAATAGGCGTCCGGTGTCGCAAGGAATTCGACACCCTCTGCCCGCAGCGCATCGACGGTAGCGAGGATGTCCGCGGTGGCGAGCGCGAGGTGTTGGGCCCCGGGCCCGGAATAGAAGTCGAGGTACTCGTCGATCTGGCTGCGCTTCTTGGCGATGGCGGGCTCGTTGAGCGGGAACTTGACCCGGTGGTTGCCATTGGCCACCACCTTCGACATCAACGCGGAGTAGTCCGTCGCGATGTCGTCCCCGACAAACTCGGCCATGTTAACGAACCCCATGACCCGGTTATAGAACGCCACCCATTCGTCCATCTTGCCGAGTTCCACATTGCCGACGACGTGGTCGAGGGCCTGGAACAACCGCTTCGGTGCGCCCGCCCGGCCAACGTAGCCGGACGTCGCGGCGATATACCCGGGGACGTGCGGCCCGGCATACCGAACGCCATCGACGACGAGCTGCACGAGGGTGTGCCGGGTGTCGCCGTAGGTGGCGATAGTCGCCAACCGGACGACACCGAACTCGTCGCTGCGCGCGTGCGGCTCCTCGATGATGCGGGCGCCCGCCTGGCGGGCCTGGGCGATGCACCGGTCGAGGTCGGGGACCTCGAGACCGATGTCCAGGACCCCATCGCCATGTTTTGCATGGTGGGCGATCAGCGGGCTATCCGGGCTGACGGCACCTTTGACGACGAACTTGATGGACCCCGACTTGAGGACGAACGCCTTGTGGTCCCGATTGCCGGTCTCAGGCCCTGAATAGGCGATCAGCTCCATCCCCCACGCACTCTGGTAGTAGTGCGCGCTCTGGGTGGCGTTGCCAACGACGAACACGATCGCATCCCACCCGGTCACGGGAAACGGGTCTTTGCTGGCGTCGTAATCGACGAGCCCGATGAGCTGTTTGAGCTGCTCCACGTCGAGTTCGGCCAAGGTCTCGGCGGCGGTGAGGTCGGCGGGCGACGTTATGGTCATGCTCGCGAGCGTGTCCGAGGGCAGGCAGGCTGCGCAACCGAGGCGAGCATTCATACACAGTTTGTTAGGCAACCTGGCGCAAAGGCCAGACAACCTGGACAATCTGCCGTATGCCGCTCCCAGCTATCGATGTCCTCGACGCCCGCCTCATCGCCGCCTTCAGCGACAACCCCGACATTGGCGTCCTCGGCGCCTCCCGGGCCCTTCGGGTTGCCCGCGGCACCGTGCAAGCCCGCCTGGACCGACTCCAGCAGCGTGGCGTGATCCGCAGCTTCGCGCCAACGATCGACACCCGGGCGCTGGGGTTCCCCGTGACGGCGTTCTGCACGTTGGAGATCCGGCAGCGCCTCGGTCATGCCAGCGTTGTCGAGCACCTTGAGGCAATCCCCGAGGTGCTGGAGATCCACACGATCACCGGAGTCGGCGATGTCCTCATCAAGGTGGTTGCACGCAACAACCGGGACCTCGGCCGGGTCATTGACCTCATCGTCGACGACACCCACGTGATCCGGGCCAACACCGCGATCTCCCTCATCACCCACCTCCACCACCGCACCGGCCCGCTCGTCGCCCACGCCGGGGCCCCGTCAACCTCCTGAGACGGGTGCGCGATCACTTCGCCGCAGGCGTGGCCGCGGCGAAGTGATCGCGGCCCAGTCGGGGGGAGGGTCAGCCGCGGAAGGCGGCCCACTGAGCCTTCATCCGGTTTCGCTGACCGGTGCTGAACATCGTCATACAGGCATCGTTGCTGTAATCCATGAAGTTCTTGATCGGGTCAAACCCCAGGGCCGGGCAGGTGTCACGGCCGGTGGGACAACCACTCGCAGGACTCTGCTCAGCCGGGGTGTCGGCGACCTGGTCGCCGCCGGAGCAACCCCCCTGGAAGGTGTGGTACAGCCCCATCCAGTGACCGACCTCGTGGGTGGCGGTGTCTCCGAGGTTGTAGGGGGCGGCGGAGCCACCGGGCAGGCTCGCGTCGAGCAAGACCACCCCGTCCTGCCTGTCGCCGGGGTTGCCATCCGAGGGGAACGTTGCCCAGCCGAGCAAACTCTCGCCCAGGTCGGCGGTGTAGACGTTGAGGGCGTTGGGCCCACCTCGTCGCAAGGCGGACTTCATCGCCCGCTCCGCGGCCGAGTCCGGCACCAAGTTGCGGTACCAGGCCGCATTGTTCGTCCTCTTGACACCCTTGAGTGCGAAGGTGAATCCGGCCGCCCCATAGGCGTTGTTCAAGACACTCAGTTGCCGCTGGATCCGGGTCGAGCTGACGTTCCCCTGGGTCCCCGCAGTGATGACGTTGACGTAGACCGGAACCGTCACCGCGGGCGCGAGGGCCCCGGCCGCGTCAACGACCCGGCCCGCCTGGTCTTGTCGCAGGCCCCGATCCGCCAACGCTTTGGCGAACAGCCGCTCGGCGTTGTCGACTTCGCTGGTGGTCAACGAATTCGGGTCCCAGCGGTTGCCACCCTGGGCCCGCTCACCGTGGCCGGGCTCGGTGTGGGTCACGCAGGCGGGCGTCCCGTCTTGGGCGCCCGACGGCTTGGCCTGCGCAGGAAGGGCCCCCGCAACGAGGGTGAGCACCACGGCGGTCGGGAGAGTCACGAGCAGTCGAGCAGACATCAGGAGCTGGTCCTTTCATTCCCCGCAGGCGCCGGTTAGCGACCCACAACGTGCAGGCGCCGGTGAGCGACCCACAACATCAAGAACCTAACCCGCCGCTCAGACCTCTGCCAAAGGTCGCGGGTCACGCATGAGACCTAGCCCAACCGCCAAGGCAAGGAACGGGACGTAGGCGATCACAATCTCGACCACGACATCGAAGGCCAGCCCCGCGAACGAGACCAACGGTGCGGCCGCGGCATACCCGCCGGTAGCGGTGCCAACCTCGACCCAGCGCCCACCGGCGGCAACCTGAGCAATCGTCCACAGCGTCGCAAACAGGAGCATCACCGCGGCCATCGCGAGTGCCCGCGGTCGCCATGGCACCCGTTTCCAGATGAACCACACCGTGACGAGCGTGACCACGGTGAGGGCGATCAGGGCCGTCGGCGCAAGCAGGTCCCGACGGGAGGCAACCTCGCCGCGCTCGACGAGCCGGCCGGCGCGCCATACCGCGGCCACCGTGAGCGCAGTGATGGCGACGAAGAAGCCCATGGCCCGCGATCGGGTCGCCCGGACGAGGAGCCGGTCACCGACGAATAGGCCGAGCACGGCGACGAATGCGGCTTCGGACGTCCCTTGCAACACGTAGGAGGCCCACATCGGCATCGGCGACCCAAAGAGGACGCGCTCGGGCATGTCCCGAATCCCCTGAACCGACAAAAACACTTCCGCGAGTGCCCAGATCACGCTTCCGATGAGGAACACCCAGGCGTAGTCCCACCGTCGCTGGCGGCGCACGTCCCAGGCGACGAGGGCGAGCGCGATGAGGGTGACCCACACCTTTGGGGTGAAGTCACGCCCAAATCCGGCGTCTCGCACCATGTAGACGCCATTGTCGAACCAGTCCATCGTTGCCTCTCAGCGGAAGAGGGCTTCGAAGCCCTGTTGGTAGATGTAAAACCAGTGCACCCCGCCGTGCCAAAGCACCGTCCCGAACAGCACGCCCCACCCGGCGACCGCCGCACCCACCAGGGGCAGCACCACCCGCCGTCGCCAGAACATTTCCGCCACCGAGACCATCGCCACCGACGATCCAAGGGCCGCCAACGTCAGCGGGTTGATCGCATAGTAGAAAGCTTGACCCGTCGGGAACCAGCGCGCCATGTGCCACACCGC
>CAZACX010000062.1:0-9545 GCA_964483685.1 uncultured Intrasporangiaceae bacterium | reverse complement strand
TCGCATAGTAGAAAGCTTGACCCGTCGGGAACCAGCGCGCCATGTGCCACACCGCGGTGATCGCGTAGGCCGTGGGCCCACTGACCAGCGCCGCAACCCGCCACCACCGGCCGGCCCCGAGTCGGCGCATCAGCCACCAGGAAAGACCGGCCAACGCAAACATTCCCGCGTACCGGGCCAACGCCGCCCCCGGCATGACAACGCCGTACACCGACTCCCCGAGCAGATCGACCCTCCCCAGGAAGCGGGTGATCACCACGTCGCCCACGAGCAAACTCAGGGCCGGAATCAGCGCTGCCGCGAGCCGCTTCACACCTGCCCCCCGGCCGCGACAACCTCGCGCAGACGTCGGAGCCGTTCGGCCATCTCACTCGCTACGTCCGCCTTGTCGGCCGCGAGGTCGATCGCCGTCGACGGATCGGCGACAACGTCAAAGAGCTGCGGGGGATCCTCCGATTCGAACTCGATGTAGAGCCACTCGTTGGTGCGCGAGGCGGTCATCGCCGGCACGTTGTAAGGGAAGTCGAGGAAGTACTCGTACAGGAAATCTTCCCGCCAAGCGCCCTGTGCCGCAGCCGATCCCGCAAGGAGCGGCGCAAGCGACCGCCCCTGGGGGCCACCCTCGCCGCCCCACGTCACCCCCGCCCAATCCAGCAGCGTCGGCGCGACGTCCGCATTGAGGATCAACTCGGGGCGGACCGTCCCCGCGGCCACCCCGGGACCAGCGGCGAGGAACGGCACCCGGGTGTTCTCCTCATGCGCCCAGCGTTTGCCGGTGAGCACGTGCTCCCCCCAGGAGTAGCCGTTGTCACTGGTGAACATCACGTTGGTCGCGCCGAGGTCGATCTGGGCGAGGAGTCGCTCCATCTGCTCGTCGACCCCGAGAACCGTTTCGACATAACGCCGGTAGAGGGTCTCGTAGCCGCGCACCGTCCCTTCCCACACGTTGCGGTCGAGGGTGCTCATGAAGGCGAAGGCTTCCGGCGGCATGTCGGACAGGTCGACGTCGTCCATCAGACCGTGCAGGTGCTTCGGCGGCTCGAACTGGTGGTGCACCGCCTTATGGCCCACGAACAGGCACCAGGGTTGGTCGGTGGGTTGCCGCGAAATCCACTCCAGGGCAAGAGTGGTCAGGTCCTCGGTGATGTAGCTGCCGGGGCGTTCGGTCAGCACACCGTCGATGAGCAGCGGGCAGTCGAAATACTGGCCTTGGCCGCCCTGCGCGGTGAAGGTGATGAACTGGTTCACCCCGCGCAGGTCCGGGATGCCGCCGGGCATGTGCCACTTTCCGATGAACGCGCAGTTATAGCCGGCTTCGTTCAGCGGCTCGAACACGGTGCGCTGCAACGGGTTCCACGCGGTCAGGTTGTTCTGCACCCCGTGCCTGCGGGCATAAAGGCCGGTGAGGAAGGTGGCCCGACTCGGGGAGCACAGCGCGGTCGTGACGAAGGCGTTGTCGCCACGCGCACCTGCGGCGGCCATTGCGTCCAACGCGGGGGTGGAGAGGTATGCCGGGGCGCTGGGCGCGACGGAGATGTGGTCCCACCGCTGGTCATCGGTGATCACGACAAGCAGATTTGGGGCGCTGGCCCTGGCACCCGAGGTCGTCGCCGCGACCGGAAACGGGCGGCCACCGTGGGTGTTTCCGGCGCACCCGGACAGCGCGGCACCGACGGCGCCGAGGGTTCCACTGACGATCGTGCGGCGGGAAGTGGTGGTCACGCGCAGATCATGCCAGCACGGCCCCACATTTCCGCCTGAAGCGGTTCAGGTCTGGGTCAGCTCACGTTTCACGCCACCCTGGCCAATCCCGTCAGTCGTCTTGAGGGGCGCGCAGTCCGTCGTAGATCTCCTTGCAGGTCGGGCAGACCGGGAACTTCTTTGGGTCTCGCCCGGGCACCCACACCTTGCCGCACAGGGCGATCACCGGGTCACCGGAAAGTGCCGACTCCAGGATCTTTTCCTTCCGGACGTAATGGGCAAACCGTTCATGGTCGCCCGGCTCCTGGAGTTGCGGGACGACCTCGGTGCGCTCCAGCAGCGCTGTGCTCGTGCCCGGTTCGGCCGCGGGGGCCCGGGGGTCGTCCAGCGGCAGGCTCGCATGCGTCATACGGCGAAGTGTAGGAAACGGAACCTGCGGCGCCGACCAATCCCCCGCCTCTAGTTCCAGTTGGGGTCGGCGGGAAAGAAGGCAACCATGGCGAGGGCGCCGCCTTGCCGGGCCAACACGGTGGCCCAGAGCCGGTCGTTGTGCCGGGTCAGGACGTCGCCCGCCTCGGCGTCGACGACGTACCAGGCGCCGTCGCTGATCTCCGCTTCGAGCTGACCTTGGCCCCACCCGGCGTACCCGGCGAAGATCCGCACCCCGTCAACGACGCCGAGGAGGTCGAGCGGCTCAATGTCCAGGTCGACGAGCCCGGTCCCGCCGACGAGGAGACTCCCCTCGACAAGGCGACGAACCCCCGGGGGAGCGCTCCCCACATCGCGCACCGTGGTGAGCCCGAGCGCCGAATCCGGGGCAACTGGCCCACCCTGATACAGGGTCGGTGGCCCGACTGCGAGGCGACCCCAGCCCGGCAGGACCACATCCACGTCGGCCGCGAGGGGCCGGTTGAGGATGACCCCTTGGGCGCCGTCGTCGCCGTGGTGGAGCAGGAGCACGACGCTTCGGGCAAAGACCCCACCGCCCTCGCTGGGTGTCGCGACGAGGAGCCGACCGGTGAGGTTGGCCCCGCGCTCCGTGCCCGGCCCATTGCCCACGGGTCAGCCCCGGATCCGATTGCTGCCCGCACCCGCCCGGGCCTGAACCCAGCCGACCGCGGCCACCGCGAGGGCGATCCCAACAAGGTCGGCGACGACGTCGCGTAGGTCCCCGGCGCGCGTCGGGAGGAGTTGGCGTTGGATCAGCTCGGACGCCACCGCGTATGCCGCAAGGCCGGGCACGAGGTAGCGGCGGGAGATCCGGGCCAAGAGCCCGGTGGCGGCGAAGACCCCGAACATGAGGCCGTGCACGATTTTGTCCGCATTCGGAAACAGCGCGGGCGAATCGGGGGTGGGGGTGAAGAGCATCCAGGAACCGACGGCGAGACTGAGCACAAACAGTGTCAGCCAGGCCCGGCTGTAGGAGGAAGCCACGGGCGGCCCTCAACTTCGGTCGGCGATAACGGCAAGGGATCAGACTACTGTCGCCGTCTGGTCGGGCTGCGACCAACTACTGTGCTGCGCATGGAACCGTTCGTGGAAATGACCGGCATTGGCAGCGCGTCGGCGGCGCCCGACGTCGTTGCTCTGGACGTTGCGGTGCGTAGCCCGGGCGTTAGCGTCGCGGCGGCGCTTGGCGAGGCCGACGCGACGATGGCCGGGCTCATCGACGCGGCCAAGGCCCAGGGCCTTGCGGCTAAAGACCTCCAGACCACCGGTGCCAACGTCTATCCGCAGTACGACCGCGATGGGGTCAACGTGACCTCCTACCTTGCCCAACAGTCGCTGCGGTTGCGGGTGCGCGAGCGCGCGTCGGTTGGGCCGTTGATCGCTGCGTTCTCCCAGATCGCCGGCAACACCCTCGGCATCGACAACATCTCCCTGCACATTGATGACCCCAAGCCCCTGCTGGAGCGGGCCCGACGCGAGGCGTTCGATGACGCCGCCGCAAAGGCGCGCCAATTCGCCACCCTGGCGGGGCGCTCGCTCGGACCCGTGGTCTTCGTCGTCGACTCCCCCAGCGGCCCGATCATGCCCTATCCGATGTCTGACCAACGGGAGATGATGGCGGCGAAGGCCTCGGGGCCGGCCGTGGAGATGGGCGAGAACACCGTGACCTCCTCCGTTCTCGTTCGGTGGGTTTGGGTCTGAGCCGATGACCCTGCTCGACGCCCTTGGTTGGGCTGGCTCCGCGCTGCTCATCTTTTCCATCGTTCAGACGCGAATCCTGCGGCTGCGCGTCCTCAACCTCCAAGCAACTCTGATGCTCCTCGCCTTCAACGTCGGTATCCGGGTATGGCCGATGGTCGCAATGAATGCGGCGCTCGCGGCGATCAACGTGTGGTTCATCATCAAGCTTCGCCGCGAACGGCACAGCACGAGCGCGTTTGAGGTGTTGGATGTCCCCGCGTCCGACACCTACCTCAGCCACTTCTTGTCGGTGCAAGGGGCCGACATTCGCCGGTACTTCCCGCTCTTCGACGTTGCCGGCCTGCCCACGGATCGGTCGGTCTACCTCATCCAGCACGGCCACGAGACGGCCGGTGTCGTCGTCGTTCGCGACCGCGGTGACGGCGTCGCCCACGTCGAGCTCGACTACGTCACCCCGCAGTTCCGCGACTTCTCCCCCGGCGAGTTCGTCTATCGCGAGAGCGACCTTTTCCGCCGGAGAGGGTTCCGCGCCATCGTCACCCCACAGGGCATGGTGGCCCCTTACTACCAGCGCCTCGGATTCCGGCAGGACGGCGACGTTTGGCGCCTCGACCTGTCGGCGCCCTAACAGCCCCAAGTCGCGTCGCGGGTGCGGCGATTTGACGTGCGCCGTCACACCGCGCCCCCGCACCCGGCGGTGCGACTGATCACACTCAGTCGCCTCGCGGGCGCGGCGACTTGACGTGCGTCGCCGCTTAGGGTTGCCTTACTTAGGTACGCCTTACCTTAGTGAGAGGACGCGGCATGTTCGCCAGCAACGCACTCATCGGCTTGCGGGAGGGCCTGGAGGCCGCGCTCGTCGTCGTCATCCTGCTCGCCTTCCTCAAGAAGTCGAACCGCACCTGGGGCATCCCCTACGTCTGGGTGGGCGTCGGTACCGCCATCGCGCTCTCCGTCGCCCTCGGCGCGGTGCTCACGTTTGGCACCCGCCAGCTCTCCTTCGAAACCCAAGAACTCGTCGGTGGGGTCGCCAGCATCGTCGCGGTCTGCTTCGTCACCGGAATGGTCTTTTGGATGAAGTCAGCCGCTCGCTCGCTCTCCGGCGAACTCAAGGGGCAGCTCGACCGGGCCCTGGACCTCGGCCCGCTCGCCGTCGCACTTGTCGGCTTCCTCGGTGTTGGCCGGGAAGGGCTTGAGACCGCGATCTTCTTCTACGCCACCGCCCAGGCCGCGGGAGCCGGCAACTCCGTGCCGCTCCTCGGTTGGGTCGTCGGGTTCGCCCTGGCGATCCTGCTCGGCTGGCTCCTCTACCGGGGCGCCCTGCGCATCAACCTCGCCCAGTTCTTCCGCTGGACCGGCGCAATGCTCGTGGTCATCGCCGGCGGAATCCTCTCCTACGGCATCCACGACCTCCAGGAAGCGGGCATCGTCCCGGGACTGGACACCCTTGCCTTCGACATTTCCGGGGTCCTCGACCCGGGCTCCTGGTATGCCGCGCTGCTCAAGGGGACCCTGAACTTCACCCCCCAGACCACTCTCCTTCAGGCAGTGGCCTGGGTGAGCTACGTCGGCGCCGTTCTGTTCCTCTTCCTGCGCCCGGCACGCCCGCAACCGACGCAGCCGACGAACCGGATGCCGTCCGCGTCGTCCCGCGCGGCCGACGCACCCAGCGCCTGACGGTCCCCCCTTCGCCACCTCAGCAGAAGCTCGCAACCACAGTCCGCTCACAGCCGCACCACCGCTCGCAACCACACGCCCAGTCGCAACCACACCACCGCACGCAACCACACCACGAGTCGCAGCCACATCACCGCTCGCAACCAAAACCGCAGCGCCCCAGGAGCCCTTATGCGCACCCGCCCCATCGCCCTCGCCGCAGCCCTCGCCGCACCCGCGGCCCTCGCCCTCGCCGGCTGTGCGTCGACGCAGAACTCAGCGGTCGACGCCGCCGGCCCCATCACGGTGGCCGCCAGCGACACCACGTGCGAGGTCGCTCGTACGCAGGCCCCCGCCGGGCAGGTCGAGTTCACGATCACCAACACGGGCAGCAAGACCAACGAGTTCTACGTCTACGCACAGGGCGACCGGATCATGGGCGAGGTCGAGAACCTCACCCCCGGCCTCACTCGGACCTTCCACGTCGAGCTCGCCGAACCCGGCACCTACGAGACCGCGTGCAAGCCCGGGATGGTGGGCGACGGCATCCGCACGACCTTCACGGTGACCGGGGCATCGGCCGCGCCCCTGACCGACGACGAGAACCTCGCCGCCGCGACCACCGAGTACCAGCGCTACGTCGCGAGCCAAGCCGACGCATTCCTCGCCCGCACGAGCGAATTCGTCGCTCTCGTCAAGGCCGGGAAGGTGCAGGAGGCCAAGGTGCTCTACCCAACGGCCCGCTCCTACTGGGAGCGCATCGAGCCCGTCGCGGAGTCGTTCGGCGACCTCGACCCCAAGATCGACGGGCGCGCCGAAGTCGTCGACGACGGAATGGAATTCACCGGCTACCACCGCCTCGAGCGCGACCTCTGGGAGAGCGGGCTCCAGCTCGACTCGGCCGCCATCGCCGACCGGCTACTCGCCGACGTCACCGAGCTCGTGGCGCTCGCCAAAGCGGTCGAACTGAACCCCCTCCAGCTCGCCAACGGCTCCAAGGCGCTGCTCGACGAGATCGCCACCGGCAAGATCACCGGTGAGGAGGAGCGCTACAGCCACACCGACCTGTGGGACTTCGAGGCCAACTTCGAGGGGTCCAAGGCGGCCATCCAGGCGCTGCGGCCCTACCTCTTGGAGGCCGACCCCGCCCTCGTCGCGACGATCGACGAGCGGGGAGCGGCCCTCGGCGACCTCCTCGAGACCTACCGCGACGGTGACGGTTTCGTGCTGTACCCCCAGCTCACGCCGCCGGACATCAAGAAGCTCACCACGGCGCTCGACGCCTTCTCCGAGCCGGTCGCGACCGTCGCCGGGGTCGTGGCGCAGGGATGACCTCCTCCGCTACCCGTCGCGCGGCCCTCGCAAGTGGTGCCGGGGCCGCGGTCGCCAGCGCCGCCGCGGGCCTCGCGTATGCCGCCCGTCCGGCCGCCGCTGTCGGCGCCCCCGAGCGTGCCGGCACCCCCGAGGATGCCGGAATTGTCCCCTTTCGGGGTATCCGCCAGGCCGGTATCACCACCCCGGCGCAGGACCGGCTGCACCTCGTCGCCCTCGATGTCGTCACCGACGACCCGGCGCAGCTGCGCGACCTGCTGACCCGGTGGACACGTGCCGCCGAGCGCATGACCTACGGGGCCGAGGCGGCTCCGGGCGGGGTCGTCGGCGGCGGGCCGTGGAACGTTCCGCAGGACACCGGCGAAGCCCTCGACCTCGCGCCGGGGCACCTCACGGTGACCATCGGGTATGGGCCGTCGCTGTTCGACGCCCGCTTCGGCCTGGCGAACCGTCGCCCGGAGGCGCTCCACGACCTGCCGGCCTTCACGGGTGACGACCTCGACCCGGCGACCTGCGGCGGGGACATCGTCATCCAGGCCTGCTCCGACGACCCCCAGGTTGCCGTACACGCGGTGCGAAACCTCGTCCGGATGGGGTTCGGGGTCGTCGCGGTGCGCTGGAGCCAGCTCGGCTTCGGGCGCACATCGTCGACCTCCCGTAGTCAGGTCACTGCGCGCAACCTCTTCGGATTCAAGGACGGCACCGCCAACCTCACCGCCGAGGACTCCCCCGGGCTCGACGAGCACGTCTGGGTCGCCCCGGGCGACGTCCCCGGTCAAGCGTCCTGGCTCGCCGGCGGTAGCTACCTCGTCGCCCGGCGGATCCGGATGCACATCGAGGTCTGGGACCGCACCCCGCTGCGGGAGCAGGAGCAGATCTTCGGCCGCGACAAGCGGGTCGGCGCGCCCCTGGGGGGTTCGGACGAGTTCGAAGAGCCGGACTTCACCAGTCTCGGCACCGACGGTGAGCCGCGCATTCCGGCCGTGTCGCACATCCAGCTCGCGCACCACAGCAGGCTCGACGGCGTCCGGATCCTCCGGCGCGGCTACAACTTCACGGACGGCAGCGATGGTGCGGGGCACCTCAACGCTGGGCTGTTCTTTATCGCCTTCATGCGGGACGCTCATCGACAATTCGTGCCAATGCAGCGCGCGCTTGCTCGGGCCGACATCCTCAACGAGTACATCGAACACACCGGATCAGCCCTCTTCGCGTGCCCGCCCGGCCTTGGTCCAGCGGGTGACTGGGGCAGCCAGCTCTTCGCCTGAGACGCCCGCAAGGCGTTGCCTGAACCGCCCGACAATGGTCTTCGCCTGAACCGCCCGACAAGGCGTTGCCTGAGCCGCCCGCAAGGCGTTGCCTGAACCGCCCGACAAGGCGTTGCCTGAGCCGCCCGGAAATGGTCCTCGCCTGAGCGACCCGGCAAGCTATCGGCCCGAGGCCGCCTTCGCCGCGGTTCCGTCATCGCGCAGCGTGAGCAACACCCGGTGGGCGGTAACGACGACAGCGGCCCAGGCGATGCCGATGGCCCAGCCGGCGGCGACGTCACTGATCCAGTGGTGGCCCAGGAAGACCCGGCTCAGCCCCATCGCCCCGGCAAAGGCGACCCCCAGGACGAGTACCGCAGCGCGGGCGGCATACGAACGCAGGTGGGTGAGCGCGAGGTAGAGCACGATCGAGGTGACCACCGTCGCGTTGAGGGTGTGGCCGCTCGGGAAGGAGGGCGAGGACTCAACGGGCGGCACGGCGAGAGCAAAGGGCGGGCGCAACCGCCCGACGAGGTCCTTACCGAGCACGGTGAGAGTGAGCGAACCGGCAACGGCAATCGACATGAGCCACACGGGCGTCCACGACCGCAACCAGAGCGCAAGGATGATGGTGAGGGACACCGCGAGGATCGGCATACCGGAGGTCCCGCCGACATCCGTGAACTGGGTGATCGCCGCGTCCAACCCGGGGCTGCGCATCGACAGTGACGCCTCAAGTACCGGCTGATCAAGGCCGCTGAGTCCATCGTCCCCGGTGACGACCCCTTCGTAGACCTCGCCGGCCACCAGCGTCCCGGCGGCCACGACAGCCCCGCCCATGAGCATCGTCACCACGAGCGCGACGTTGCCGACAGACCACCGATGGCCGCGTCGCAGCGTGGCGCCCAGGTGAGCCATCGCGCGCACCCAGGCCCGGCCGAGCGCAGTCCGCCAGCTCGTGGGGTCATCGATGCTCATGCGACGCATCTTGCCAGGGGGAGGCATCTTGCCAGCGGGACACCTGTTGCCAGGGGCAGGGATCTTGCCAAGGGGAGGCATCTTGCCAGGGGACGCATCTTGCCAGGGGGACGCATCTTGCCCGGGAAGAGCATGACGTTGGCCCGCACCTGGGCGCGGGCCAACGTCGTCGAACGCGTGATGTGACTGACCCGATGGTGGAGGTGGCGGGAATCGAACCCGCGTCCACTGACGGTGAACCAGGACTTCTCCGGGTGCAGTGCGCTAGGACAACTCGCAAGCGAGCAGTCCGGATTTTCTCGGCCCCAGGACTCGCACGCACGCGTCCCCTGACAGGCCCAGTCGAGTAAGAGTCCCGCGTCGTCCCCCGACATAACGACGCAGCAAGTTTCCTAGCTGACGCCAGGCACTGAGACGGAAACTAGCTCAGGCTGACGGACTTCGAGGCTCGCTCAGGCGGCGAGGGCGAAGTCGGTGCGC
>CAZACX010000061.1:12519-14706 GCA_964483685.1 uncultured Intrasporangiaceae bacterium | reverse complement strand
AGTAAGGGTTGACCTGCACAAACCCCTGGACGCCACGTTCACGACTCACACCCCGCATCGGCGTAGCATCACCGACCATGGCAACCCTGATCCGCGAGGCGGCCCCCACCGACATTCCCCGGATCCTCGACCTGGTCAGGGCGCTGGCCACCTACGAACGCGAACCGGATGCCGTCACCGCGACCCGGGCCGACTTTGCCACTGCGCTGTTCCCGTCCGACGGTGCACCAACGGCATACGGGCTGGTCGGTGAGGTCGACGGCGTGGTCGTCGCGATGGCGATCTGGTATCGCACCTTCTCGACGTGGACCGGCAAGCCCGGGATCAGGCTCGAAGACCTCTTTGTCGCCGAGTCTCACCGCGGCAGCGGCCTCGGCAAGGCCCTCCTGCAGCGGCTTGCGGAGATCTGCGTCGAGCGCGGCTACCCGCGACTGGAGTGGTGGGTGCTTCGTTGGAACACCCCGAGCATCGAGTTCTATGACAGCCTCGGCGCGACCCCCATGGATGAGTGGATCGACTACCGGGTCGACGGCGCCACTCTCGTCCGTCTCGGTGACCTCCGCTCCCCAGCTCCGGTGACGTTGGCGCACCCCACGACGGCTGATTCCGGAGGACACCGATGACCGGATCGACGACCACAACGGCCCTGATCGTTGCCGAGCACGGCGGCCCGGACCGGCTCACCGTTGCCGAGCGCACCGTGCCGGCCCCCGGCCCGGGCGAGGTGCAGGTTCGGGTGGCGGCCGCGGGCGTCAACTTCATCGACGTCTACCAACGTCAGGGCATCTATCCGATCCCGACACCGTTTGTCCTTGGCCTCGAGGGCGCCGGCGAGGTCGTCGCGATTGGCCCGCCCACCCCCGCCGCGGCCCCCTTCCAGAGTGATCCCGCCGACCTTGGCGGGCCCGGTTCCGATGCGGTCCCCCTTCAGTGTGGTGACCAGGTGGCGTGGGCGATGTGTCTCGGCAGCGCGACCGGACTCGCGAATTTCCCTGCCGCGCAGCTGGTTCCGGTCCCGGCTGGCCTGGACGTCACTCTCGCCGCCGCCGCCATGCTCCAAGGAATGACCGCGCACTTCCTCGTCAACACGACGTATGCCGTGCGCCCCGGCGAGCGCGTGCTCGTCCATGCCGCGGCCGGCGGGGTCGGGCAACTTCTCATCCAAATGCTCGTGGCCAAGGGCGCCGAGGTAATCGCCACGGCGGGGAGTCCGCAAAAGCTCGCCATCGCCGAGCAACTAGGCGCGAGGTCCCTCATCGACTACTCGGCGACGCCGGATGTTGCAGCGCAGGTGCGTACCCTCACCGGGGGCCGAGGGGTCGATGTCGTGTATGACGGTGTCGGGAAGGCCACTTTCGATGGCTCGCTCGCGTCCCTGCGCCCACGCGGAATGCTTGTCCTTTTTGGGGCCGCGAGTGGACCGGTGCCGCCCTTCGACCTTCAGCGCCTTAACCAGGGCGGATCCCTCTTCGTCACCCGGCCTTCGCTCGGGCACCACGTCAGCACCCGGGCCGAACTCCTCGAGCATGCCCGTGCCGTCCTGACGGAGCTGGCAGCCGGACGGCTGCACGTCGCGATCGGCGGCCGCTGGCCCCTTGCGGAGGCGGCCGCGGCATACGCGCACTTGGAGGGTCGAGGCAGCACCGGCAAACTCCTGCTGCTCCCCTGACCCGTCCTTAGACCCCGGGCGGGAAGTGTCGGCGCCCAGGCACGACGCCGAGTGAGGCAGCCGTGCGCGTTCACCGCGGGGTGGCTGCCGAGGGCGCCGCGGGGGTGCGGCAGCGGGCTTAGACGAAGATTGCGATGGCCATGTTGACGACGGCAAGGGCACCGGCAGCGTCGATGAGCTTCGCGGGGCCAGGTTCGCTCCCCCGGCGGGCCCGAGCCGCGGCCATCTCAGCCGATGCGGCGACAGCAAGCGCGACGGCGAGCTTCATCCCGATCTTGGCGTGATTGATCGGTTCATCAAGGGACTCGAGGATGCCCACCAAGGCGACACCGGTGAGGATCTGGAAGCGCGCGCCCCACACGACAAGCGAGAGCCCCGGACCGGACACCACCGACCGAGCACGCAGGCTCAGCCAGCCACCGATGATGCATGCCATCCCGACCATGTGGACGAGGACGAGCACGTTCTTGAGGATCTCCATGCGGGCAACCCTAAGCGTTGCGGGCGCGCCCGGCGTT
>CAZACX010000061.1:9539-12419 GCA_964483685.1 uncultured Intrasporangiaceae bacterium | reverse complement strand
AACGCCCCGGTGTCACACCAGCTTTCGGCCCATCGCCCAGGCCGTCAGCTCGTGCCGTGAGGAGAGTTGCAGTTTGCGAAGAACGGAGGAGACGTGGGTTTCGACGGTTTTGATCGAGATGAACAACTCCTTGGCGACCTCTTTGTATTGGTAGCCGCGCGCGATCAGCCGCATCACTTCACGCTCGCGCATCGAGAGTCGATCGAGTTCTTCGTCCACCTCGGCGAGCTCACCGGCGGCGGTGCCAAACGCGTCGAGCACGAACCCTGCCAGCCGTGGCGAGAACACGGCGTCACCCTCGGCGACGCGCCGCACTGCCGTCGCCAGGTCGCTCGCCTTGATCGTCTTGGTGACATAGCCGCGGGCGCCTGCCCGGATCACGGCGATGACATCTTCGGCTGCATCCGAGACCGAGAGCGCGAGGAAGCGCACCGGCTGGCCGCGGCGGCTATCGACGGCGACGCACCCTTGGAGCACGTCGACGCCGCCGCGCCCGTTGCCGCCGGGCAGGTGCACATCCAACAGGACGACGTCAGGCAGCTCCGCCCGAATCAGCGGGATGGCCGCATCCACGTTTGCCGCCTCCCCGACGAATTCCAGCAACGTCCCGGCAACCTGCGCCAGCTCGGCTTTGACGCCCGTGCGAAACATATGGTGGTCATCCACGAGGACGACCCGGATCGGGCCGGGCGCTGGCGTGGGGGCTGCGGGGGTGACCATCAGGAGGCTCCTTCGAGGGCGGGTGCGGGGAGAGTCAAGGTCCACTCGGTGCCGGGGTCGAGGCGGCGAACGTCTGCCGAACCGCCATGGCGCGTCATCCGACCGATGATCGATTCGCGCACCCCGAGGCGATCGTCGGGGATGGCCCCCAGGTCGATGCCCGGGCCGTGATCGCGCACAAAAGCCTCGACACCCGAAGCATTCGCCTCAAGGTAGACCGAAATCGGTGGCGCCCCGTGAGTGGCCGCATTGGTCAACGCCTCACGCAGTGCCCGCACGAGGGCCTGGCCCGATTCGTCCATCTCGCGGTTGCCGGTGCTGACCAGATCGATCGGTCTGCCGTGCCCGGCCTCGATCTCCTCGATCACCGCGGCAACTGCGTCGGCGAGGGAGGCCTGCGCATTGGGCCCACCGGCATACAGCCAGGCCCGCAGTTCACGCTCCTGGGCGCGCGCGAGGGTCGCAACACGCGGGGCATCGCCCGATTGGCGTTGGATCAGCGCGAGCGTCTGCAAGACGGAGTCGTGCAGGTGTGCGGCGATATCGGCGCGCTCGTCGGCCCGCGCTCGGGCCGCCTGCTCGGTGCGCAAATCGCTCCAGACTCGGTAGGCCCAGGGCGCAATCAGGAGGGCCATCCCGAGGAGGACGACGAGGGTCGCCAAGCCAACGTCGAAGGTTTGGCGCAGGGTTGACCCCCGAGAGACGAGACCGACGGCACCCGTGGCCGTCACCGCCGCGCCGACCCCAAGCCGGGTGATCGCCCGCCACCCGGAACCCGGACGCCCCAGCCATCGACCGCGTTGACTCGCGTCGAGCTGAGACAGGCCGATCATGGCGCCGGCGGCAATGGCGATAACCGGGATCAGGAGACCGAGTCGGACAAATCCGGCCCGTTGCGCCCACCAAATCACGCCGACCACAGCAACGGCTACCCCCACGAGCAGCACCACGCCGCCGTCGTTCGTCGGCGCCGGCCCGCCGGAGGTCACCCGCGCCTCGGGCCGAGAAGCGTGGCTGCGGGGCCACCACGTCCGCCGGGGCCACGGCCACCTCACCGGCCCCAGCCGTGGCCAGTGCTGACGGTGCTGGTGCCGTTGCCTGCGCTGGTGATGATGGTGCGTTGGCTGATGATGGTGCGCTGGCTAATGATGGTGCGGGGACGCCCTCCTCGCCCTCTTGCGGGGTCAGGCCCCACAGCATCAGGTACCCAACCAGTCCAGCCCCGCTGAAGGCGAGCACCACCATGACAATGCGGATCGGGTTGACCGGAACCTGCAGGTGCTCGGCGAGGCCCGCGCACACCCCGGCGATGACGCGTCCCTCGCGGGGGCGCACCATCTTGGGCGCCGGCGTCTCGGCACGGGAACGGTCATACGGCAGGGCCACCTGCTCAGTCTGGACGATGCCACCGACAATCGACGAAGCCCCGGCCACCGCCAAGGGACTGGCTCAGGGTGAGGTCCGGGGTGGCCCGCATGGAGGGGCGGTAGCTCGGGAAGCGAGGATTGCTGAGTGACGGCGCCCATTTCCCCGACCCCCGCGCCATCCGAGCCCACCACTGCGGCCCGCGGAGCGGACTTCCCCGCAACGGCCGCCGGGAGCGGCGAACGGGCCGGGGGGCCAGGCGATGACTCGGCACAGCGCCTCCTCGAGGACCTGTTCGAGACAATTCACCGGTTGAAGGTGTGGCGTTCCCGCGATGAGGTGTGGGTCGCCGGGGTGTGCGGCGGATTCGCTCAGCGGGTGCGGATCGATCCGGTCGTCGTGCGCGTCGGGCTCATCGTGCTCACGATGTTCTCTGGGATCGGGTTCGTTGCCTATCTCGTCGGGTGGATGCTTCTGCCACACGTCGACCGGCCAAGCGTCGCCGAGAAGGCCATGGCCCGCCACGGCTACTCGTGGGCCTCCGTTGCGGCGTTGATCGCCGTTCCCGCCCTCGCCCTTGTCCTCGTCGTCGGGTCCGGGTCCCGGGTCGACTTCGGGGGCGGGTTCCTCTTCCCGGGCTGGCTCGTCGTCCCCGCCCTTGTCGGGATCGCCCTCTATTGGCGCGGACGCCGTCGCATCGAGCCAGCCCCGCCGGTGAGCGGGTCCGCACCCATCGACGCGCCCTGGGGCCCCGACACCACGGCAACCCCGGCGACGGCCTGGGGCCCCGGCACC
>CAZACX010000061.1:0-9439 GCA_964483685.1 uncultured Intrasporangiaceae bacterium | reverse complement strand
GGTCGCGCTTGGTGCCGCGCTCGCCCTCGTCGCGGTCGTCCTCGTCGGGATCGGACTGTCCGGGCGTACTGGGGGACTCACCTCGTTTCTCGGGTGGAGTTTGGCGCTAGCCACCGCGATCGCTGCGGGAGGAACGACGTCGACCTGGCGCGACGGCGTCGGCGACCGCGTCTGGATCCCGAGCGACCTCAGCCGCACGAGCTACTCGCTGGGGCTTGGAGACGCGACCCTCGACTTGAGCAATCTCGTCCGGCCCACCACCGCCACGGCGCCCCAGATCAGCGTCCGTCTCGACGCCGGGTCCCTGCGGATTGACATTCCCGCCGACTTGACTGTCACCGTGAACGCGAACGTGCGGTTTGGCGAGATTGACGACAATGGCACCGTGACGTCGACGACGAGCGACGGCAAGGCGGTGTCGCGGGTGACGTCGCAGGGCGACGGCAGCGCTGACCTCGTCGTCAACGCCAACGTTGAGTTCGGCGAGCTCATCATCCGGAAGGCCAGCTCATGAGCTCCGCACCCAAGCGCCACTCACCCGCGATCGGCACGGTCATTGGCGGCCTCATGCTGCTCGCGGTCGCCGTTGCCGTCCTCGCTGGCCAGATGTCCAGCGGCGCGGTCGTCTGGGACGCCGTCGGTCCGTATGCCGTCATCGGCCTCGGCGCTCTGCTCGCCGTGATCGGGCTCGTCGCGCTACGCGCCCGCCGCTAACCCCTCGCCCTCGCTCCGGCTCGCGTACCCACGGGGGCACCGATTACGCCTCGCGCACCCACCGGCCCAACCACTCAGCGGTGAGAATTGCGGCGCACTTACGCTCCGCGAGCACTCCGAGATCCACCCATTCCGCGGCAGAAGTTGTGCCGCCGACATCGTGGACGAGCAACGGGCCCGGCTGCGGCACCGTGGCCCGATAGATCAGCCGGACCACCTGGTAGTCCTCCCACTCCCCACCGGGCGCGCGGCCGATCCAGTGCGAGGTGAGCAGGTCGATGAGCACGGCCTCCCCCAATCGCTGACCGGTCTCCTCCCACACCTCGCGGCGCAGCCCATCTTCAGGGTCCTCGCCATCGTCAACGCCTCCCCCGGGAAGCGTCCACGCGCCGACCATGGCGCCCCCGGCCTGGGCGGAGAGCTGGGTTGCGAGGAGCCGACCCTGCGAGATCACGACCGCGTATGCCGCGAGCCGCTGCCGCCGAGTCACCGCGGCGCCCGGCGGCGGCATCTCAAGCGGGGTGTTGAGCGACAGCCGAGTCGAGGGCACAGCTGGCCCACCAACGGAATGTGGCGCCGCGGCGTCGACGGTGACGCGAATGGTCGGGCCCCGTCGGCCAGACTCAAGCACGGCGGACTCAATCCCCCGGTAGTTCCAGCCGAGCGCCGCCAGCGCGGCGCCGGGATCCACGCCGTGCGTCAGGTCGAGATGCGCGACAACGCCGCCACCTTGGGTCACCGCCTTCAGGGTGACTCCACGATCGGGTGCCTCGAACGACGGGTCTCTCCGGCGCCCACTCATGGCTGCCGCGTTCCGGCGCGTCGGTACTCCGCCAGAACCTTTTCGATCACCGTTGGCCAAGCCTGCGTGGGCGGGACCGCTGTGTTGTGCTCCCGAATCTGCTCTCGCAGTCCACGATCGGTCGCAAGTCGGGTCACTGCGGCGGCCAGATCCTTGTCGGTGGCGCCGAAGAGGCCCTCGATGCCCTCCCTGACGAAGTCCTCGACTCCCGACCCCGCGACCGCCACAACAGGCAACCCGGCGGTGCGCGCTTCCAGCGCCGCGATCCCGAACGCCTCAAGGCGAGTCGGCGAGACGAAGGCGTGCGAAGCGGCATACGCGTCGGCAAGCTCGGGGCGGGTCACCCGTCCCGCCAGGGTGATCCAGCCCAGGTCGCGGCGCGTGATCTCCCGCTCAACGATGGGGCGCAGCGGGCCGTCTCCGAAGATCGTCGCCGACATCGGGATGTCAGCCGGGACGCGCCGCCGGGCGTCGGCGAGGATGCGGAGAAGGGGCAACGCCCGCTTCCGCGGCGCGAGCCGTAACGCGGCGACGACCCGAAAAGTGTTGTCGTCCTCGAGAACTGCGTCACCAGCCGCTGGCCGCCACCTGGCGACGTCAATCCCGTTGGGCAACACCGAGATCCGCCCGCCCGGGTCGACCAGCCCGGCGACCCGCGCCGCTCCCATCGCCGAGACCGCGCTCAAGGCCGCTCCCGCGCGGACCCACCTGCGGGCGTGCCCGAGTCGGGCGAGTACGGCCGCGCTCCCGGCGCCCAAGACGCAGTGCCAGGTGATCGCCGTCGGGAGCCCGAGACCTGTGGTCACATTCGCCATGTCTGTGGCGAACGGACTGACGACGCCCATGTGGACATGCGCAACGTCGAAACCGCCCGCATCCAGGCGTCGCCGAACCTCACTGGGCGCGAACGGATTCACCGGCAAACCAAACGGCACCCGCAGCGCCAGTCGATGAACTGGGACTCCCGCATCTGCCTCGACAACCCCATGACGTTGACCAGTGCTGCCCGCGGTGGCGGTGAACACCTCGACGTGATGACCGGCCTCGAGGAGCTGCTGCCCAAGGTCGCGAACCTGCGACTCGATCCCCCCCATGCGGGGCGGGTAGCAGTCCGAAAGCAGGGCGACCTTCACCCCGCAAGGGTGCCATGGGGGAAGATGACCCCGACATGACCACTGCTGAGCGTCCACGGACCGTCGTGGCATTCCACGCCCATCCCGACGACGAGGCCCTGCTCACCGCGGGCACGCTCGCTCGGGCCTCGGCCGCGGGCCACCGGGTTGTCGTTGTCTTCGCGACCGACGGCGGCGGCGGCCTGGCGAGCCCGGACTTTCACCCGCAGGAAGGGTTGGGCGCGGTCCGGCTCCGCGAGGCCGAGGCGAGCGCGCGCGCCCTCGGTGTGGCCCGGGTCGCCTGGTTGGGGTATGCCGACAGCGGCAGCGGCCCCCACCCCGCGCCGGAACGGGAGGGGCCGCCACCCTTTTGCCGAGTCCCGATCCCCGACGCCGGCGCCGCGCTGGCCGACATCTTGACCACCGAACGCGCCGATGTGCTGCTGACGTACGACGCCAACGGTGGCTACGGGCATCGCGATCACATCCGGGTCCACGAGGTGGGGGCGGCGGCCGCTGCCCTGGCCGGGACTCCGCGAGTCCTTGAGGCGACGATCCCCCGCGACGCCATCGTGCGAGTGATTGCCCTGCTCGGGCGGATCTATCGCTTCCCCGATGAATTCGACCCGAGCACCTTCGATCGCGCGTACACCGCGCGCGCGCAGATCACCCACCGAATTTCGGTGTGGCGACAGGCCACCGCGAAGCGGGCGGCGATGCGGGCGCACGCGTCCCAGGCGACCGGCGGTGGGGCGAACTCGGCAGGCGCCGGTGCGCAGACGGGGGATCGCACCCTGGCGGCCTTCCTCCGGGTGCCACGCCCCCTGTTTGACCTCGTCTTTGGGCGGGAATGGTTCCGAGATCCCGCTCATCCGCCGGGGGCGCCGGTGTCTCGTGACATTTTCGCGGGGCTACCGTGAACACCGACGAGGTTGGTGTGGGCGCCGAAACGGGCCCGGTGTGGCGGCCCACCGCGAAGAACTTCGCCCAGCTCGTCGTTGGCCTCGGATTATCGGTGATCCTGCTCGTCTGGGGGCTCCCGCATTTCGCCAAGACGACCTGGTCCGAGGTATGGGCGGTACTCGTCGACGTGCCGCCGCTGCGGGCCGCCGAGTTCCTTGGCCTCGTCCTCATCGGGTTGTGGTGGTACACCTTCACGCTGACCGGGTCGATGCCCGGTCTGAGCCACGCGCGCGCCTTTATCGTCAACATCGCGGGCTCCTCGGTGAGCAACGTGCTGCCGGGAGGCGGAGCCGTGGGGTTGGCGGCAACTTTTGCCATTTGCCGATCCTGGGGCTTTTCCAACCGTGCGATCTCGACGTCGGCAATCGTCACCGGGGTGTGGAACACGTTGGCGCGCATCGCGTTGCCTGTCATTGCCGTCGTGGCGCTGACTGTCGGCCGGGGCGGTATGACCGGCCTGTTGCGGGACGCTGCGATCGCCGCGATCGGAAGTGGCCTGCTCGTGGTCGTCCTCTTCGTCGGCGCCATTGCCTCCGAGAAGGTGGGGCGAACCCTGGGTCGCGGCGTGGATCGGTTGGTCAGGCCATGGACTAAGCGGCGGGCCCGCCCGGTGAGCGTCGATGCCCTCGTCCTCGATCTGCGCGCCCGCATCATCGAAGTGGTGCGCACCGGGTGGCTGCCCATGACCCTTGGCCTCGTTGGCTACTTTGGCTTCTACTACCTGTGCTTCCTCCTGGTGATGCGCACGACCGGTGTCGATCTCTTCCACGGCGAGTTGTTTGCCGCCTTCGCAATCGGGCGCCTCCTCACTGCCATCTCGGTGACTCCAGGGGGCGTCGGGGTGACCGAGACCGGCGCGGCAGCGGCGTTGGTGGCGTTCGGGGCCGTGCCTGCCGAGGCAACCGCGGGCGTCGTGCTCTTCTCGATCTTTACCCACCTGCTCGAAGTTCCCCTCGGCGCCCTCGGCTGGCTCGCCTGGTCGGCGTCACCCAAGGGGACATCTCCGCCTGCCAAAGACCCGGCCGGGTAGACGCCGCCACTCCGCCGCTTTCGCGCACCGGGGCCCGGGGCCCTGGGCCCGGGGCCCTGGTCAGCCGAGCAGGCGGCGCACCTGCCGGGCCCGGGCCTCGTCGGCGACGTGGTCATCGAGCGGCTCGGGTTCGAACGGGCACCCCGTGGCGAGCTGCGCGGCATACCCAACGAGGGCGTCCGCGAACCGCGGGTTCGACGGGAGGATCGGACCGTGCAGGTAGGAGCCGAAGGTGTTGGCAACCCGGGCGCCCTCGGTCTTGTCCTCGCCGTTGTTGCCGAAGCCAGCGCGCACCGTGCCGAAGGGCGCCTGCCCACGCGCCAACCGGGTTGCGCCGGAATGGTTTTCGTAGCCAACAACGTCGCCGAACTCGGTGTCGATGACGACCGGGCCGATCATCCGGGTCGGGTTGCCCTGCGTGGTCACATCGAGGATGCCGAGGCCGGGCAGTCGCTTGCCCTCGACCGTGATGAAGTCGTTGCCGAACAACTGGTACATCCCGCAGATCATCAGCATTGGGGTGCCCACGGCGACAAGAGCGCGCAGGCGGTCGGCGATGCGCGCGAGGTCTTCCTCGACGCGAGCCTGGCCCGAGTCCTGCCCGCCGCCGCCGAGCACGAGGTGGGCCTCCTGCGGGAAGGCCGCCCCCGGGTGGTGCTCGTGCAGCACCGGCGCGTACCCGTGCCGACGCAACCGCACCACCATCGCCCGGGTATTGCCGAGGTCGCCATAGATGCTCATCTCGCGCGGATAAAGGTGGACGACATGAACCGTCCCCTTGCTCGCTGTTCCGTTCTTCCCGGCAGATCCGCCCGCGCTCGCCATGCTCATGACGCCTCCTCCCCGAAGGCTGGAAGGTCGTAGCGGGCCGCGAGGTCCTTGCGCAGCGCCATCATCGCCGTGTACGTGCAGAAGATTCGCTTGGGCTCCCCGGGATGCGCGTCGAGGAACCGGATGAGCGCCGCGCCCAGGTCCGGCTCGACGGCGGCGGTCGTCACCTCGTCATAGTCCAGCCGCAACGCCATGTCGTATGCGCGTACCCCGCTCGTCAGCGCTACTCCCCCGACCCGAAGCGATTCAAAGCTCACGTCGTAGAGCCAGGAGACGTCACGCCCGTCGGCGTAGTTGTCATTGATCGCGATCATCGTGGCGACCGGCGTCGACCCGTATGTCGCGAGGGCGACGGTGAAGCCGGCCGGATTCTTGACGAGGACAAGTTCCAGCGGTGACCCGTCGACGTCGATGACTTCCCCTCGACCGAACGGCGCCGTGACCGCGGCAAGGGCGGTCGCCGCAACCGTGGGGTCAAAGTCTCGACCCAACAGCAACCGTGCCATGCCGGTCGCAGCTGTCGCGTTGATCATCGCCGCCAACCCGCGCTGGCGCAGCTCGATCGGCCCGACCATACCGACGTTCCCGCCGGGGCCGAGCAGGATGTCGAAGCTCCGCTCATCGCGCGGACGCAGCAGGACATCCCCGGCTCCCGGAGCCGGAGCCACGAAGTCGTCGTCGAAGCGCACGTCCTGCTCCATCAGCTCCGGAAGGCGATCGGCAATCAAGGCATCGACCCCGAAGTGCCGGACGAGGACGTTGCCGCGCAACTTCCCGGCGATCCGAGCGACGAACGAATCATCGAGGTTGAGCACGACCCCGGTGGAGGTGCGCTCGGCGAGCTGAGCGAGCAGCTTGGCGGTGTGGTCGATCTCGGCAAAGCGGTCAAGCTGGTCACGAGCGACATTGAGGAGGAGCGCGTGGGTGGGCGAGACGGCGTCCGCGAACTTGAGGGCATGCGCCTCGTCGAGTTCGAGCACAGCAAGGTCAACCTTGAGCCGCCCCGCCAGGCCCACCTCGCCGAGGAGGGCGGAGATCACCCCGCGGGTGAAGTTGGAGCCGGTGGGGTTGGTGAAGACGGTGCGCCCATGGGCCCGCAATACAGCGACGAGCATCTTCGTCGTCGTCGTCTTGCCGTTGGTGCCGGTGACGACAACGATCCCACCGTCCACCTCACGCAGGGCATGCGCCAAGATCTTCGGGTCGAGCCGCTCGGCGACCAGCCCCGGAAAGGCGGACCCACCCCCTCTACGGCGGGCGAGGGTACGCGCGGCCTTCCCCGCGGCCACGGCGGCAGTGGTTCGCAACATTCGCCACAGCCTAGTTGGCCACCGGAGCACCGTCAGCGCGAGAGAACGGCCGCGACCGTCGCACCAAGGGAGTAGGCCCGGGCAACGTCCGGTCCCGTGAGGGGGCCCGTCGCGGCAACGTCGTCGTGAACCCGTGACCAGGAGAGGCCGGAGGCGATCTGGTGGACCGAGCGCAGGGCCCCGCCGACATCGTTCGCGCCGTGGACCCACACCCCGTAGGGGGCGCCAATCCGAGCGAGCAGTGTCGGGTAATAGATCTGATCGAAGAAGTGCTTCAGGGCACCCGACATGTAGCCGATGTTGGCCGGTGTGCCCAAGACGAACCCGTCCGCGGCGAGAACGTCGGACGCGGAGGCGCTCAGCGCCGGACGCACCGTCACCTCGACACCGACGATTTCGGGGTTGCGGGCCCCGTCGAGCACCGCCTCAAGCAATTCGTGCATCGCGGGCGAGGGGGTGTGGTGGACCACGAGGAGACGCGACGGCTCCTGGCTGTTCATGCGCGGTCCGCAGGATCCGCCGGGGCCGAATGGGCCGCCGCGTCCGCCGGGGTCGAATGGGGCCCCGGGGCCGAAGGGGTCGCCGGGTCCGCCGGGGGGTTGACCTCGGCGTTGACGTCGCTGGCGTAGCGACCGGATCGTTCCTGCCCGCTCATCTGCGCGATGGCGTTCATCGTTGCGTCGGTGATGGCCCGCAGCAGTGCGGACTTGCTGAACTGGGCCTCCAACGAGGCCACGTCGACCGGTGGGCCGAACGCAACGGTCACCTTGGCCGGTCGCGGCAGGCGCCGGTCGGGGGGCTGCAACGACGCCGTCCCGATCAGCGCACACGGGATGATCGGTGCCCCGCTGTCGAGGGCCAGCCGGGCGACGCCAGTTCGGCCACGATGGAGCCGTCCGTCCCGGGACCGCGTCCCCTCGGGATAAATCCCGAACGCCCCACCTTCGGCCAGCGCCGCGCGGGCCAGCTGCAACGATTCTGCGGCCGCCCGGGCATCGGTGCGCTCCACGGGGATCGTCCCGAAGGAACCGAACCAGGCCCGCATCAACGCGCCCCGGACCCCGGTTCCCTGGAAATACTCCGCCTTGCCCAAGAAGGCGACCGGTCGTCCGGCAGCGAGCGGGATGACGATCGAGTCGCTGAACGAGAGGTGGTTGCTCGCAATGATCGCCGCCGAACCGACCGGCGGAATGTGTTCGCGCCCAATGACCTTGGTCCTCGTCAACAGGTGGTAGGCCGGGCCGACGACGAGATGCCGCATGATCGTTTCAAGCATCGCGGGGCCCCTGCCGGTAGCCCCGGTGGAGGTGCCGGTCGGCGACGAGCGCACAGAGCCCGATCCCGGCACCGATGAGGGTTCCGACAACGAGGACGCTGCCATAGACAAGGGTGTGCGCCCGCGAGCCAGGCATCGGCCCCATGCCCATCCGATGGAGTTGGTAGGCGGCGATCCCCACCCCGACGACGGCGAGCGCGACATGCCCCACCGCGCGGTCGAATCCGGCGGCCCGGATCCTCGGCCGCTGCCATTGCCCCGCGACGGCGAGGGCCAGGGCCGCCCAGAGCAACACAATCCCCACGGCAGCGATGACGTCGCCCGGTCGGTGCCAGCGTTCGGCCATGGTGCCGAGGCCCCCAAATCCCGCGGCGACGCCGCCGATGAGACTCGCCAACGGGCGAAGGAGGCGCGGCGACGCGAGGACCACGGCGATGGCCAACGTGAGCGCCATCGTCGCATGAACACTCGGCATCGACACCGCGAGATCCGGGCCCCCGGCTCCGCGGGTCAACACGCTTGACTTGAGCAGCTGGGTGCTTTGGTTAGCTCCGATGACAAAGAACGGTATGGCGAGCGCAAGACGCCAGTGCCGTTGGGCGAGGGCGGCGACACTGGTCAACACGGTGATGACGAGGACTGGCCCGACCTCGATCGTGTGGAGCAACTCCTCGATCCCGCCCTGTTCAAAGCGGTCTGCCCGGAAGCTGCGCCAGACCCGGTGGTCGAAGTTTTGGCCCCACACGAGAGTCAGGCCGACACCAACCGCCAGCCCGAGCGTGGCCGCACCGACCAGGAAAAGCGACAGGACGTCAACCCCGTCGCGCCACCCTGGGCGCGGCGGAGGCGGGGGCAGCGAGTATTCGGCGACGCGCCTCATTCCCACTCGATCGTGCCCGGCGGCTTGCTCGTCACGTCGAGGACGACCCGGTTGATTTCCGGCACCTCGTTCGTGATCCGGGTCGAGATGTGCGCAAGCACTTCGTATGGGAGCCGGGTCCAATCGGCGGTCATTGCGTCCTCGGACGAGACCGGGCGCAAAACCACCGGATGACCGTAGGTGCGACCGTCACCTTGGACGCCAACGGACCGGACATCGGCGAGCAACACGACCGGGCATTGCCAAATGTCGCGATCCAACCCGGCGGCGGTGAGCTCTTGCCGGGCAATCGCGTCGGCACGCCGCAGGGTGTCGAGGCGTTCCGCCGTGACGGCGCCCACGATCCGGATGCCGAGTCCCGGCCCGGGGAATGGTTGACGCCAGACGATTGACTCGGGGACGCCGAGCTCGAGCCCCACCTTGCGGACCTCGTCCTTGAACAGGGCCCGAAGCGGCTCCACAAGGGCGAACTGCAGGTCGTCGGGCAGTCCCCCGACGTTGTGGTGGCTCTTGATGTTGGC
>CAZACX010000060.1:0-15257 GCA_964483685.1 uncultured Intrasporangiaceae bacterium | reverse complement strand
CCACCCGCAAGGTCGGCGCGCGGCTCTATGGTTCGAGGGTGACCAGAGGTCTCCACCTGCCGACCGTCGCCAGCGTGCTGGGGTTGCTCGCCCTCGCCTGGGCGGGCTGGTGGCTGGCAAAGAGGGTCCGCGGCCGCACCCGCGGATTCCTTAGCGACGCCGACCGGGCGACCTACGAAACGCTGCATCGGGCCTCCATGGCGGCCCGCCACCTCGGCAGCGGCCTCACCGCCGAAGGATCAGCGAAGGCCGTCAAACATGTGCGGGCCATGCTCGGCACGGAAGCCGTTGCCCTCTCCGATCTCAACGGCACCCTCGCCTGGGACGGCGCCGGCGCCCATCATCGAAGCGACGTGGGCCGCCACGCCAACGCGACACTCCAAACCGGAAAGACCGTCGTCCTCGACTCAGAAGTGGTCGGTTGCCCGAATCCGGCGTGCCAGATTCGCGCCGCGGTCGTCAGCCCGATCGTCGCGGACGGCCGCGTACTCGGGGCGCTCGCGGCATACGGACCGAGAGCCACTGCAGGCCTGGCCCGCGCGACGGAGGAGGTCGCGGGCTGGCTGTCTTCCCAAGTCGAACTCGTCGACCTGGGTCGGCAGCGGGCCCGCACCACCGAGGCCGAGCTGGCCGCGCTGCGCGCCCAAATCAGTCCGCATTTCATCTATAACTCGCTCGCGGCGATCGCCTCGTTTGTCCGCACCGACCCGGACCGGGCCCGAGAACTCCTCCTCGAATTCGCCGACTTCACCCGTTACGCCCTGCGCAAGGGCGGCGCGTACACCTCCCTCGCCGACGAACTGCGCAACATTGAGCGCTACCTCGTGTTGGAGCAGGCCCGATTCGGAGATCGCCTCCAGATTCGGCTCCTCATCGCCCCGGAAGTCCTTGCGGTCACGGTGCCGGACCTCGCGATTCAGCCGCTCGTCGAGAACGCGGTACGGCACGGTCTGGCGACCAAGGAAGGCGTCGGTACGGTGACGATCACGGCGGCCGACCGGGGATCCGACGCGGAAATCGTGATCGAAGACGACGGGGTCGGCGCCGATCCCGAGCGCATCCGCCGCATCCTCGACGGCGAGGACGAGACGGATTCGCACGGCCTCGGGAACGTCGATTCTCGGCTGCGGAAGGTCTACGGCGACGACTTCGGCCTCGTCGTGGAGACGGCCCCCGGGTCCGGGACACGGGTCTCATTCCGGATCCCGAAATACTCCCCCGCCGTCCATCGCACCTAAACCTGGACCCACCGGTGATTTCGGGCGGGTGAGCGCGGCGTAACGACGAGATGCCCTGCCGTGCGGGGAGATTGGGACTTGCGACCGTCCAATCAGTACCAACCCGGAAGGGCATCTCTGGGGCAAAGTCGCCAGACAGCGGCGCGGCTGTTCAACCGAGCAGGTACTCCCACCCGAACTCGGGCAGGAAGAGATCGTGCTTCTCCTCGCCGAACCCGCCGCCCCAGCCAGGCAGTCGGTTGGCCCAGAGAGTGTGTCGGAACGTTCCCTTCGCAGATGGGTGACCCAGCTTCTTCGCGAAGTCGTCGAGCACCTTGGCGTGTGCCTTGGCGAGGTCGTCGTAGGCCACCGCCCCGGTAGGAAGCGCTCCGTGCACCCACGCGTAGGTCTCTTTTCGCGACACCAGCGTTCCTCGTGGCAGGGACGACGTCACGGCGCTGAGGTTGTCGAACAGCTTGCGCTGAGTGGCGTCCAGGATGACGACCCCGTCGCGTATGGCGGACTCCAGGGCTCGGTGCACGATGAGCGCTTGGTAGCGGGGCTGCTGGTAGAGGTTGCCGATGACGCCGCGGCTGTCTATGAGGCCGTGGTTGTTGGCGACCACCTCGAGCTGCGAGGTGCCTTTGACAAAGGAGTTGCCTGCCTCTGAGGTCTGGTAGACGACGATCCTCAACGCCCCGCCCGCCCTCGACTTCACGCGCTTGAGCGCGGCGGCGGTGTCACCGCACTGCTTTGAGTACAGGCAGTCGAAGAAGACCACTCGGCGGACATCGCTCAGGTTTACCAAGTCGTTGAGGATGCACTGGTTGAGACCGCAGGACCCGGTGCTGAATCCTGCGAGCACCCTGACAGCGTGCGGCACCGTCATCCCGAACCCGTCCTTGAGTGCCGCCTTGATCTGGGCGTCGTCGACGGTGAGCCCGTAGCGGGGGTCGTTCTTCTTGGGGTCGGGTTCGATGCCCGGGACGAGGATGACGACCTGGAGTCCTGACCCGGTCTCGATCATGCTGCGCAGCCCATGACGGTTGAGCTCGTGCCCGACCGCGTGGAACAGGGTGACCGCCACCGGATCGGTCCAGGCTTCGTGCTTGGCGGTCCGCTCTCGCGCGTAGTCCCAGGTGCGGTTCGAGGCGAACAGTTGCAGCTCGACGTCGTCCGTGGCCGACGCCGGGACCGGGTTCGAGGTGTCCTTCAGTGCCTTGTTGGTCCGCGGGTTCGCCCGGTTCTTGGCGTCGAACCGCCATCCCTGCTGTCGCTCGACCACTGATTTCCCGGGCGTGGCCGCGACGGTCGTGAAGCGGCTCTTGTGGAACTCCCGCCGGTCCGATGCATCTGTCGAGCAGTTCGCTGGCCCGTTGATGACGCCCCACTCGTTGATGTAGTAGGCATCGAACGCCAACGCCCCTTGGGTTGCACGGTATTGAGGCGATCCCACGGTCAGACCATCCGACCCGTTTTGGGGTCGTACTCGACCGGCACGGGCACGACCTGGTCGGTGGGCAGAATCTCGACCCACTGGTCAACTGTGAGGTAGTGCTGGTCCCCGCTCTTGTTGCGGAACCCCCCGACCAGCGGGTAGAAGCCGTGCTCGTAGACGCGATCGATTGGGGTGGCAGTGACGGTGTTGGCGGCGTCGACGAGGACCGGGTTCGCCGGGCCTTCGTCCACCTCGGGGTAGCTCGCGGGTTTGGTTGCCGCGGCGTGCTTGAGCGCCACCCGCTTGGCCAGGTCGTGCAGGACGTCGAGCATCTTCTGGCCGTTCAGTGGGTTGCCCGCGAGGTCCTTCTCGTTCGGGTTGTTGGTCCGGTAGACGTCGTCGTCTCCGATGCCGTTGGTGCCTTCAACCTTGGTGAGCCAGTTGAGGGCTGCCTCCTCCATGCCGGGCCGGATCGGCAGGACTGCCTTGACCCACGGCGCGTTGAGGAAGGCGTTGCGCAAGTTGTCCCCGTCCAGCTGTAGGAGCCAGCCTAGGGATGCCCCGAGTCGGGCTGGCGCGCTCTCGTCGGTGATGTAGTAGTTGTCCCGGCGCCAGTTCCTGACGCCTCCCCAGCCGACCAGGCTCCCTTCGAGCATCGGGTTCGCCGCCGGTTTGGTCGCGGTGGACGCACCGAAGTGCGCGGCCAGGACGGGGATCTTCGCAGCGATACTCACATCGACGCCGGTCAGCTCCGCGAGGTTCTTCACAGCGGGCGCGCTCGTGTCTCCGAGCTTCGGGAGATTGGGAGGGCCAAGCTCCTGGCCGGACCGGTGTAGTCGCGGTCGCCACCACTCCGGCGAGACGAAGTACAGCATCTTGTCGACGTCAAAGATGGCATTGATCAGTTCGGCCACGACGTGCCGGGTCCGGTCGTCCGGCTGCGGCACGCCCTTGGTCAGCAGGTCTTGAACCAGCGCCCGATACACGACGATCCGCTCTTCTGCCCGCAGGTCCTCGTACGGCCTTGGCGCGAGTTTCGAGGCGAGTGTCACCCGGTCGCGGGCGTTGGCAACGAACTCCTTCTCGTAGGCCTCGCGGATCGACGAGTTGTACTGGGCAAGCTTGGACTTGTTGGCGTTCGTGATGTCGTCGTTTGCGCTCGAGGCCGGTTCCCAGTGCAGGGTGACGCCGATGTTGAGCGCGTCCTTGCCACGGAAGTTGACGAATGCCAGGACCACGTCGAAGGTCCACTTGTTGCCCGCCCCCGCGAGGTTCAGTGCGTTGAGGTCGAACTCCACCGATTCACCGTTCGCCTCGAAGGTGACGTTGGCCAGGGAGTAGTTGGCTCGGTCGCAGAAGGCCTCTTGCCTGAACTTCCACGCGATGCGCTCAAGGTCGCCCTCGTTGAAGTCCGTATCCACCTCACGACCGTTGCGATAGCCCTCGTCCTTGTCACCTTCGTCGCTGCTGGCCTGCTGGAAGGGAATGCTGATCTGCTTCTGCGTCGTGAACGGCGCGAGCAACGGCAGCTCCTCGGGGTTCTTCAGGGCCCCGACGTCCGGCTCCTTGGCGATGTGGATGAGCTCGCCAAGGCCAAGGTCCCGTCCGGGGTCGTCGACGTACGTCTGCCAGCACAGATACGTGCCGACGTCCTGCACCTGCACGCCGACCTGGCGCATCTTGCGCCGCATCTCGTAGTTGACGAGCTCTTTCGTTGAGTTGTTGAGCAGGTACCGCTTGCTCGAGGTGTCGGTCGTCTCGGTGATCATCCGGAACGTCGACTTGAAGGACTTTCGGATCTCGGTGGAGACCTTCTCGGACTGGCTGCGCGTGCGTTTGTACGTCTCCTCGCGGGCCTTTTCCTGCGTCGACGCCATGTCGAAGGTGGCAGACGCGTTGAATTCGCCGCCGATCCAGCTCTGATTCGCGTCAGCGGTCGCGCCAAACGAAATCTCGGAGCGGTTGGAGTCCTTCACGGCTGTCGAGAGTTCCTCGGCCACCTGGGTCGTCGTCTCAGACCGCAGCGTCGTCTCCAGCGCCTCTTCAATGACGCGCTCAACGTACTGCCGGCGTGTGCTGACCTCGATCAGCTCGACCTGGCTTCCGGGGCTGAGCCACACGTGCCCGACCGGTGTGCCCAAGAAGGAGTCGAATTCGAAGAAGTACTGGCGGAACAGGTGCACCACGCTGATCGGCGACAGCCCGACGCTGGCCAGATGGTCACGATTTCGCGGGTCCAGCGAGTTGATGTCGACGTAGGCCGCGCCGGCCGTGTCCGCCGTGAGGACGTCGAGCAGGCCTGCGATGGCTGCGCTGTGATTGGTCTGCGCGTAGAACAACGACTTGAGCTGCGCGAACTCCTTGTTCTCCACCAGGTGCAGCACAGTGCCAGCGACCGAGGACTCGTAGTTGAGCTGGTCGAGGAACGATGCGTTCTTGGCTGCCTCCACCTGGCCGGCTGACAAGGTGCGCGTCTCGAACGGTGCTTGGCAGATCTGAAGGAACGCCTCGCGCAGGGCTTCGGGCACCGGTCCCTCGAGCAGTTCGCGGACCCGGTCCGGTCCGGCGAAGTGTTCCCACTGGCCGTCGTCGTACTCCTCCATCGGTGGGAGGTCCTGGGCGATGAGCGCCATGAGGTGGCTGTCGTGCCTGCGGACCACGCCACTGGCCACCGTTCCCGGCTCGAGGTGGAACTCGACCTCGCAGTGGCCGTGGAACTTCGCCTTCACCTGGGGTCGGAACGACTTGGTGACAGCGTCCAGCGCGCGCTCCTGGTCCAGCGCGAGTCCGCTGCCGAACCGCCGCAGGGCGCGCTTGGACTTCCAACCGAGCAGCGACTGATAGACCCCGAACAACTCACTGTCGTAGGGCAGCACGCCGATGTGCTTCTCGAGTTCCTTGGCGGTGATCATTGGTGGCGCTCCGGATCGGGTGTGGTGGTGGACACCCACTAAGAGGAGGCCGCCCCCGTCTTGATACTCCGAGACAGCCGACAGGCTCGGCTGCGACCTCACTGCCAAAGAAGGAGCACGTTCGCACCTAAAGGACCGCACGCCGTATGCCGCGTGGCGCGCTGCCGCAGCTAGGCTCGCTAGCGATGAGCACTGGACCGGACCAGGGTCTGACCGCGTTAGTGGTCGACGACGAGGCGCCTGCCCGCTCGGAGCTGCGGTACCTCCTTGAGCAGGACGCCCGGATCGGCCTCGTCCACACGGCGGGGTCGGGAACGGATGCCCTGCGCACTCTCGAGAGCGAGTCGGTGGATGTCGTCTTCAGCGACATCAGCATGCCGGGGCTCGATGGGATGGCGCTGGCAAGGGTGCTCGCCCGGTTCTCCGACCGTCCCGCGGTCGTCTTTGTGACGGCCCACGACGAACATGCCGTCGACGCCTTTGCGGTGGACGCCGTCGATTACGTGATGAAGCCGGTCCGCCCCGAGCGTCTCGCGGAGGCGGTCCGACGTGTCGTCACCGCCCGGGCAGGCGGGAGCGCCCTCCCCTCGAGCGAGGACCCGACTCCCGACGACGAGACGATTCCCGTCGAGCTCGGTGGCGTGACCAGATTCGTCAACCGCAGCGACATCCGCTACGCCCTCGCGCACGGCGACTATGCCCGACTGCACACAGCCACGGGCTCTCACCTCGTCCGGATCCCGCTGACAACTCTCGAAGAACGGTGGGGCCCAGCCGGATTCGTCCGAATTCACCGGAGCACCCTCGTGTCCACAGCGTTCATCAAGGAAGTGCGGATGGACCATGGAAAATGCGTCGTCGTCGTCGGGTCCACGGAGTTGCAGGTGAGCCGACGTCATCTGCGCAACCTCCGGCAGCGGCTCCTGCGCCAGCCGTTCCGTGGCGAGTGAGAGCGAAGAGCGGCGATGACGGACTGTGGGCGGCATGAAGGGTGACCGGCCGGGGCCTGCCCCCCGGGTTCGGGTGACCAGTTCGCGGCGCGAGGCGACGCGGCATACCGCCCGGCCGGCCGCCGACGAGGTTGCCGAACACACCGACCTTGGCGAGGTTTATGTCCGTGGCCTCATGCGGGCCCAGTTGCGGCTCGCCGCCAGTGTCCTGCTCGTGGGCGCGATCGTCCTGGGCGCGTTGCCGCTCGTCTTCCTCGCCATGCCGAGCGCGCGCAGCCTGCTCCTGCTCGGCATCCCGTTGCCCTGGTTGACTCTCGGTATCCTTATCTACCCGGCAGCGGGCTTGGCCGCGCGGTATTACGTGCGCGCCAGTGAACGCCTTGAGGCGGCGTTCGTCGACGTCGTGCGGCAAGGATGATGCAGAACTGGAGCCTGCTCGCCGTCGCCCTCGTCTGCGCGGTGACGGTCGGCGTCGGCAGCTGGGGACTGCGCCTGTCGCGGGCCACCTCCGACTTCTACGTCGCCGGACGCCAAGTGACACCGTGGCGCAACGCGAGCGCTATCGGCGGCGAATACCTCTCTGCCGCAAGCTTTCTCGGAGTCGCGGGGCTTGTCTATGACCGTGGCGTCGACATGCTCTGGTTCCCCATCGGATACACCGTCGGGTATGTCGTGTTGCTCGTCCTCATCGCCGCCCCGCTGCGCAGGTCAGGCGCCTACACGTTGCCCGATTTCGCCGAGGCCCGTCTTGAATCGCGCCGGATCAGGACGATGTGCTCCGTCTTGGTCGTCGCGATTGGCTGGCTCTATCTCGTGCCCCAATTCCAAGGGGCGGGACTCGCGTTGCAACTCGTCACGGGCTGGCCAACCTGGGTCGGCGGTCTCGTCGTCGCCATCGTCGTTAACATCGCCGTCGCCGCGGGCGGGATGCGCTCAATCACGATCGTCCAGGCGATGCAGTACTGGATCAAGCTCGTCGCCATCGCGATCCCAGCGTTCCTGCTCCTCGCCGCCTGGCACCGAGCTGGCGCCCCGGCTCCCGTTCAGGACATCACCTGGCAGTTCCCCATCGGCACCGGCTCCCACTCCTCGTTGTACTCGACCTACTCCACCCTCCTCGCCCTGTGCTTGGGCACCATGGGACTGCCGCACGTGCTCGTCCGGTTCTATACGAACCCCGACGGACGCGATGCGCGCCGCACCACCGTCGCCGTCATCACGCTGCTCGGGCTCTTCTACATCTTTCCGCCGATCTACGCCCTCCTCGGTCGTGTCTACCTGCCCGACTTGCCCGCCGGAGTGCGCCCCGACTCGATCGTCTTGCGGCTGCCACAAATCGTCTTCTCGGGCGCCCTCGGCGACTTCCTTGCCGCCCTCCTTGCGGCTGGGGCCTTCGCGGCGTTCTTGAGCACGGCCTCGGGGCTCGTCGTGTCCGTCTCGGGGGTGCTCGACCAGGATGTGTTGCGGGCGCGTCTGGGGCGCCTCACCGGGGAGGACGCCTTCGGTGCGGCCGGGTTCCGGATCGCGACGATCGGGGCCGTGGCGATCCCCTTCGTCCTGTCGCGGCTCCTCGAACCGCTCGGCCTCGCCGCGACGGTGGGCCTGGCCTTCGCCGTCGCCGCCTCGACCTTCGCGCCCCTGCTCGTCCTCGGCGTCTGGTGGCCGCGGTTGACGACGACTGGGGCCGCCGCCGGGCTAGCCGTCGGCGGCCTGACCGCCGCGATCTCGGTGGGCTCGACCATCGTCCTGGGACCCCAGTCGGGGTGGCTAGGCATGTTGCTTTCGCAACCCGCGGCGTGGTCGGCGCCACTCGCCTTTGCGACGACGATCGGGGTGTCTCTTGCGACGCCCAAGAAGACCCCGCGGCATACTGCGGCGACCTTGACGAGGTTGCACACGCCCGAGTCGATCCTGCCCACCGCGGGCAGCTGACCTGTCCCTGCCTAGGCCACTGCCCCTGCGTGGGCCCCTGCCCCTGCCCCTGCCACTGCCCCTGCGTGGGACCGTTCGCCGCTGCCGCGTGACCGCTCGTCGGCCGCCAGGCGTCCGCACGGCGGAAGGCACCCCCCGCTAGGCGCCCGACCGCGGCAAGCCGCTGGCGCCGTGGGGTGATCCACACCACGCTAGGCACACCCAATGGCGGGTGACGTGCCCGCTGCCTAGACCCGGAGGTGGCCGTGAGCTCAAAGCCCCAGACCACCAGCGAGGCGTATATCGCTGTCCAGAAGACACCTGAATTTCAGGCGCTGCGTAGCAAGTTCCGTGGCTTCGTCTTCCCCGTGACCGCGTTCTTCCTCGTCTGGTATTTCCTGTTCGTCTTCCTGTCCATCTTTGCCACCGACTTCATGAGCACGCGGGTCTTTGGCCAGATCAACATCGGTCTGATCTTCGGCCTCCTGCAATTCGTGACCACGTTCGCCATCACCTTCATCTATGCCCGCTGGGCGGGCCGTGAGCTTGACCCAGCCGCCGACTTGGTCGGTTCCCAGCTCGACGGTTCCAAGGAGCACTGACCATGAGCGCATTCCTTTCCGGCGCCCTCTCCGTGGCCCGACCGACTGCCGAGGCGACCCAGGTCGGCTCACCCGCCCTCAACATCGGCATCTTCGCCGCGTTCGTCCTCGCGACTCTCATCATCGTCATCAAGGTCGCCTCAGGCAAGAAGAGTGCCGAGCAGTACTACACCGCGGCCGGGGCCTTCTCCGGTCGGCAAAACGGCATCGCCATCGCCGGGGACTACCTGTCGGCGGCAAGCTTCCTCGGCATCGCCGGAGCCATTGCCCTCCAGGGTTACGACGGCTTCCTCTATTCGATCGGGTTCCTCGTCGCCTGGCTCGTCGCGCTACTCCTTGTCGCCGAGCTTATGCGCAACACCGGTCGCTTCACCATGGCCGACGTGTTGTCCTATCGTCTCCGGCAACGCCCGGTCCGGATCGCCACCGCAATCTCCGTCATGTGCGTCTCGCTCTTCTACCTCCTTGCACAGATGGCCGGTGCCGGTGGCCTCGTGTCGCTGCTCCTCGGCGTCAGCGGTGAATTCGCCCAGAACCTCGTGATCGCCCTCGTCGGGATCGTCATGATTTCCTACGTGCTCATCGGTGGCATGAAGGGCACGACCTGGGTGCAGATCATCAAGGCAGTCCTCCTCATCACCGCGACCGCCATCATGACGGTCTGGGTCCTCGCCAAGTACGGCTTCAACCTCAGCGGGCTCTTTGACGACGCGGTGAAGACGACGAGCATGTCGGCGAACGAGAAGACCGCTGCGGCGGCTGACAAGTTGCTCAGCCCTGGCCTCAAGTACGGCAAGACGACGACCACGAAGATCGACTTCATCTCCTTGTCGATGGCCCTCGTCCTTGGCACCGCCGGCCTGCCGCACGTTCTGCAGCGCTTCTACACCGTCCCGACCAGCCAGCAGGCGCGCAAGTCAGTCGAATGGGCCATTTGGCTCATCGGCGGCTTCTACCTGCTCACGCTTGTTGTCGGCTTTGGCGCGGCGGCCCTCGTCGGCCCCGACAAGATCAACGCGGCACCCGGAAAGGCCAATTCGGCGGCGCCACTGCTCGCCTATGCCCTTGGAGGATCCGCACTCTTGGGCATCGTCGCCGGTATTGCCTTCGCAACTATCCTCGCTGTCGTCGCTGGCCTCACGATCACGACGTCCGCGACGTACGCCCACGACATCTACAAGGAGGTCCTCAAGCGCGGCAAGACCACCCAGGAGCAGGAAGTCAAGGTCGCTCGCATTGCGGCTTTCGTTGTCGGTGGCGTCGCGATCTTCGGCGGCATGCTCGCCAAGAGCCAGAACATCGCGTTCCTCGTCGCCCTTGCCTTCGCCGTCGCGGCATCGGCAAATCTGCCGACGATCCTGTACTCGCTGTTCTGGAAGGGTTTCAACACCCGCGGTGCCTTGTGGTCGATCTATGGCGGGCTGCTCTCCTCGATCGGCCTCATCATCTTCAGCCCCGTCGTTTCAGGCAAGCCTCCACTCGTTCCGGGCGGCCCAAGTGCGTCTATGATCACGAATACAAGCATCGACTTCCACTGGTTCCCGCTTGACAACCCTGGTCTCATCTCAATCCCGCTTGCGTTCTTCTTGGGCTGGCTCGGTTCGGTCACAAGCAAGGAGCACGACGCGGCCAAATACGCCGAAATGGAGGTCCGAAGCCTCACCGGTCACGGGGTGGCTGAAGCCTTGGAGCACTAAACCAAGGGGACTCTCCGACTCGGAGAGCGGGCGGCATATGGGCTATCGGGCGTCCATATGCCGCCTGCTTACGTATTGAGCCCGGCCTCAGCTCCCTATTGGGTCGGGTTCGCCTTCGGGCTCGGGGTCTAGGCCACCAGGCGGTGACGGCGCATTGAGTCGCACCGTGAGCATCGGGAGGAAGAACTGCACCACCGGACCGATGAGCACCGCATAGAGCAGGGTGGCGATACCGAGGGTCCCGCCGAGGAGGAAACCCATGGTCACCACTGAGATCTCCAGGCAGGTGCGCACGAGCCGGATCGAGGCGCCGGTGCGTCGGGCTAACCCGGTCATCAACCCGTCGCGAGGCCCCGGCCCGAGTTGGCTGCCGATGTACATCGCGCCCGCCACCCCGTTGCCGACGATGGCAAGTGCGACGAGAGCCGCCCGTGCTGGCAGTGCCGACAGGGGCGGAACCACGGCGAGGGTCGCGTCGATTGCGAGCCCGATGATCACGGCGTTGAGGACGGTCCCCAATCCCGGCCACTGCCGCAACGGGATCCAGGCAAGGAGCACGACAAAGGAGACGACGATGCTCATCACGCCATACGACATGGGGATGTACTGGATCAGCCCGAACTGCAGCACCCCCCAAGGTTCGAGGCCGAGGCTCGCCCGCAGCAGCAGCGCCATCGAGGCGCCAAACAGGACGAGCCCAATCACGAGTTGAGCGAGGCGATGGGCGAGATGGCCGGCGCGCAGTTGTTCGAGCGGGTTCATCGGGACGAGGTCGACACGGCGGTTGACCCCCCGGCGCAGGGCCCTCAGTGGGGACATGTCTCCTCTTCCATGCGGCTGGTCGTCGGTTGGGGGTCATCATTGCCGCCGACGCCGAAGCGCAACGACGATGTTCACTCGAAGGACCGACAATCGGGGCGCCGCCCCCCTCGATGGCTACAGTGACTCGATGTGACGCCGACGACCGCGCGCGCGGATGCGCCCGAAGATGGGCCCGTGAATGCGCCTGAAGACGGGACCGCGGATGGGCCCGCGGACGCGCCCGCAACGGCCCTTATGGGAGCTATCCGAGAGGCCGTGATCGGGGACGACCAGGTAATGCCCGGGCCCTACGGCCCGCGCCGGGTCACCTACGCGGACTACACCGCGTCCGGGCGAAGCCTCGCGTTCCTTGAGGACTTCATCCGGGACGAGGTGCTCCCGAGGTACGCGAACACCCACACCGAGGCCAGCGGCACCGGCCTGCAAACCACCCGGCTGCGCGAGGACGCCCGCGCGATCATTCACCGGGCCGTGGGAGGCGACGAGTCGACCGCGGTGATCTTTGCCGGCAGTGGCACGACGGGGGCGATCGACAAACTCATCGGCATCCTCGGGTTGCGGATTCCGGCGAGCCTCGACGACCGCTACGACCTGCGCGCGCAGATCCCGGCGGACCAACGGCCCGTGGTCTTCCTCGGACCATTCGAGCACCACTCCAATGAGCTGCCCTGGCGCGAATCCATCGCCGACGTCGTCACCATCCGAGAGGACGCGGACGGGCACATCTCCCAGGACCAGTTGCGCACGGAGCTCGAGCGGTATGCCGCCCGCCCTCTGAAGATCGGGTCCTTTTCGGCGGCGAGCAATGTCACCGGCATCGTCACCGACACCTTCGGGATCTCCGCGTTGCTGCACGCCCACGGCGCGCTGTCGTTCTGGGACTTCGCCGCGTGCGCCCCCTATGTCGAGATTGAGATGAACCCGCCTGCGGGAGTGGACGATTCGGCATACAAGGACGCGATCTTCCTCTCGCCGCACAAGTTCATCGGCGGCCCCGGAACGCCCGGGGTCCTCGTCGCCCGCCGCGACTTGCTCACCAACCGGGTGCCCGACGTGGTCGGCGGCGGGACCGTGCTCTATGTCAACCCCACGGAGCACCGCTATCTCGACGACCCGGTGCATCGCGAGGAGGGCGGCACCCCGGCAATCATCGAGTCGATCCGCGCGGGCCTCGTCTTCCAGCTCAAGGACGCCGTGGGAGTTCCGGCGATCCAAGCCGCCGAGGAGGCCCTCCTCACCCGCGCCGTCACCGCCTGGACACCCGAGCCAACCATCGACATCCTCGGCAACCTCGACGCGCGACGTCTCTCGATCGTCTCCTTCATCATCCGCGGTCCCTCCGGCGCCTACCTCCACCACAACTTCGTTGTCGCCCTGCTCAATGACCTGTTCGGGATCCAGACGCGCGGAGGTTGCTCCTGCGCCGGGCCTTACGGGCACCGCCTGCTCGACATCGACCTCGCCCGCTCGCACGACTTCGAGACCCAGATCGCACTCGGCTGCGAAGGAATTAAGCCGGGCTGGGTCCGCGTCAACTTCAACTACTTCGTCGCCGACGAGGTCGCGGATTACGTCATCGCCGCCGTCCGCCTCGTCGCCCGGGTCGGCTGGCGTTTGCTGCCGGACTACCGATTCGACCCCACCACCGGCCTGTGGCACCACCGGCGTGGACCCGTCGAGCCGCCGCTTCGCCTCCGCGACATCACGTATGCCGCGGACGGCACCATGGCCTACCCGCGGCATACGACCACCGCCCCGGTGTCCGCGTTGGCCGACTATCTCGTTGCGGCACAGCACATCTTGGCGTCGGCCGACCCGCCTGACCTGAGCGCCACCGCCCACCTCGGCGCCGAATTCGACCGGCTGCGCTGGTTCGAGTTGCCCGCCTCCTGCCTCGACCCGGCCTGACCCGTCGTCCTGGCCCTCGACCCCGGTCGCCGGGTCGGCGCCGATACATTGACGCCTGTCGATACACGAGGCTATCGTCGATTGATGACCTCCGTCGCGATCCACCCGCTCGGCACCTCGCTGGCAAACTCCCTCGCCACCGCGCACGCCACCTCGCACAACGCGGCGCCCGACGCGGCGCCCGACGCGGGGCCTGGCGCAGCGCCCGGCGCGGCGCCCGAGACATGCTGCGCGGGCGGAACGCCACAGCTCCTGGCCGGCGACGAGGCGACCACGATCGCGGAGATCTTCAAGGCACTCGCCGATCCCACCCGAGTGCGACTGTTGCGTTACCTCGCCGCCTCCCCCGACGGGACCGCGTGCGCCTGCCACCTTCCCGACGCCCTCGGCATCAGCCAGCCCACACTGAGCTTCCACATGAAGAAGCTCCATCACGCCGGCCTGGTCAGTCGGGACAAGCGTGGCCGGTGGGTGCATTACACGGTGTCCGCCGAGGTGGTGGCGATCGCCCAGGGCTTCCTCGACCGCTCCCGCGCGACCCCGGCCGGTTGCTGCTGAATCCTGCCCGCAGGGTTCAGCAGCAACCGCAGGGTTCAGCTGCCGTCGTGCAGCACGAGGGCGACCATATCCGTGACGGGTTCGTAGCCAATCGATTGATACAGCCGATTCGAGGTCGGATTCGCGAGGTCGGTGAACAGGCAGCACCGGTTGCCCTCGGCGAGGGTCGCGGCCGTCAGGTCAGCGACCGCCGCCCCGGCATACCCCTTGCCGCGCTCCTGCGGCGGGGTATACACCGGACCAACGCGGCATACCCCGGCGGCTGGGGCCGAGATCCCGACCATGGACACGACGCGACCCTCGTTCTCCCACAGGGCAACCAGCGAGTTGGCGATGCGCCGCGCCACGTCCTCCCGGGACATCGCGAACGCAGCATCGCCCGGGGACGGCGCTCGCCCCGCCTGGGCGGCCGCCTCGCGATGGAATCGGCCCCACCAGTCATCCACGATGTCGACGTCTTCTGCCTGCGCCAGGCGTGACCCTCCGGGCGGGCGCGGTGGCGTCGTCACGGCGCGCGCCTCAAAGAGCCGGTTGCGCACCTCGACGACAACCGTGCCCCCGCGATGGCGGGCAATCTCGCCCAGGAGAGCCGCTGAGGACTCCGCGCTGCCGTTCACCGCGCTGATCGCCGGTTCGTCCACGCGCGCGAGCAAGACCCGAGCGAGCTCGGCAGCGCGATCACCGTCCAGCCCAATGACATAGATCGGGTATGGCGCCCCGAGCGTCGTCCGCATCGCCATCCCCACCACGGCGCCGACGCTGTCACGGGCCAGGCACCACCATCGCGGGGCCTTCGCCTCGCGGGGCACCCCGGCCGCGTCGTCCGCGGCCGCACGGGCCGTCACCGTCGCAAGCACGGTCGTGAGGACGGGCTCGCCCGCCAGGAAGTCCGCGGCCTCGGCCAGAACTTGCGTTGGTTCGTCAATGAAGTCGAAGCGCCCCATGCGCGACATCGTAGGGACGACGCACCCCACCAGCAATCGAGTAACCCCCGCGGCCGGGCGCGACGCGGCGGCCGGGCGCGACGCGGCGGCCGGGCGCGACGCGGCGGCCGGGCGCGACGCGGCGGCCGGGCGCGGTCACCCCCACGCGATCCCCGTGCGATCCCCGTGCGCGGCCGGTCTGGTCGCGTGCCGTCAGGTCAGGCGATCGGCGCCAGGGCCTGGCGGATTACGGCATACACAGCCTGGTGGTTGAGCAGGTCCGGGTGGGTGAGGCCAGCGATCTCGTGCCGGATTGCGC
>CAZACX010000059.1:8011-16997 GCA_964483685.1 uncultured Intrasporangiaceae bacterium | reverse complement strand
CGGGTCGCGAGGTCGGCCCGCGAGGCGAAGTTGCCACCGCCGGAGCCGAGCCAGGTCCCGTAGTCGAACTGAAGTCCGCCGTAGTAACCGTTGCCCGTGTTGATATGCCAGTTGCCACCCGACTCACAGATGGAGATGCGATCCCACATGGCCGCGTTGGCGAGGTTGATGCCCGCCCCCGAGGTCCCGGTACTGGTGACGGTCGGGGTTTGCGGCGCAGCCGGCACGGCTGGGGCTTTCGGCGCAGCCGGGGCGACCGGACGGACCTTCGTACCGACGGCGACAACCTCAGTGACCGGCTTGACGGTGACGACGGAACTGACCGTCTTGCGGCGGTACGTCTTGGCGTCGTGCGACGTGACCTCAACGGTTGTCACCTTGGCGCCCTTGCGGCCGACCGTGACGACCCGTGACTGGCCCTTGTAGAGCGCCGAGTCCGCGCGCTTGGTTGTCCCGAACGCGATCGAGGAGGTGGTCTTCACCTTCTTGACGGTCACCCGGGTCACGGTGAGCTTGAGCCCGTCGGTCAGCGGGGAGTCCAAACCGGGCTTGACCAAATCGTCGGCACCCACCTTGATTTCAAGGAGGGCGAGCAGCGCTTGGACATCCGGCTCGGTGCTCGACTTCGTCACCTTCTTGCCATCGACGGTCACGGTGACGGACTTGGGCATGTTGATGCGCAGCGTCAGGCCGGAGCGTCCGAGCGTTGTCGACCGGGAAGCGGACAGTTGGGCGTTGTCGGCGCGCAGGCCCAGTTCGGCCAACGCGTCTCCGACATTCGTGGCCGTCGTCCAGTACTCCTTCTTGACCCCATCGACGGTGACCGTGAGCAGGCGCCCGTAGCGGACGACTATCTGCTGCCCATCGGAGACCCGCGAGTCTAGCGACGGAAGGACGAGGTCGTGGGCGCCCACCGAGATGCCGCGGCTGTCGAGAACATCCCCTACGGTCGAACCGAAGGAGTGGACGGCGGCGCGCTGGCCATCGATCGCGAGCTCAATGGACTTATCGAAGTGGGCCACACCGGCCGCACCGGTGACGAGGGCGCCAGCAATGCCCATTTGGGCGAGGCGCCGAACCGGACGAAAGATCAAGACTGCTCCAATGTTGTCGTCCCGAGGCCGACGCGTGTCCTGTCAGCGACGCGGGACCGGTCGTGCGTCCGTGGTGCTGGCGGTCGTGGGGCGTCCTCGGCTTGCGTGTCCACGATGACGGGGACATGGACAAAGGTCAAATTCCGGTAACGGCCGATCACGCGCAGGTGTCGTCCCCTGGCCGCGACCAACGGGACGAGTAGTCCAGGTCACCAGGGCCCGTAAAGCTCCTGCGCGTTGGCACTGAGTGCGCCCACCAATTCGTCAAGGGCAACGCCCCGGGCACCGGCCAATGCCCGCACCGTCAGCGGCAGCAGATAGGACGCATTGACGGCGCCGCGCCACGGGTGCGGGGTCAAGTACGGCGCGTCTGTTTCGACGAGGAGGCGCTCCAGCGGGGTGATCGCGGCTGCGGCCCGCAAGGCGGTGGCGTTCTTGAACGTCAACGTCCCCGCGAACGAGAGAAAGAACCCGCGGTCGAGGCATTCCTTGGCGAAGTCCGCGTCCCCGGAAAAACAGTGCATCACGGTGCGCGCCGGGGCCCCTTCCTCGTCGAGAATCCGCAGGACATCCGCGTGGCTGTCCCGGTCATGAATCTGCAGCGTCTTGCCGAGCCGCTTGGCGAGATCGATGTGCCAACGAAATGAATCATGTTGTGCCCCAACGCCATCGGGTCCCGTTCGGAAATAGTCCAAGCCGGTTTCGCCCACGACGCGGACGCGGTCGTCCCCCGCAAGTTCCTCAATTCGGGCGTATGCCGCCCTCAGCTCGCCCCGCGCGGCGAGGCCGGGCGCCTCGTTGGGGTGCAGCGCCACTCCGGCGAGGATCGCGGCATACCGATGGGCGAGGATGACGGCGGCCTCGGCGCTCTCCAGGTCGCACCCGATGTGGACGATCCGGTCGACGCCGACGGCGGCCGCAGCGGCAAGCGCATCCGGAATGTCGAGGCCCACCCCGTCCGCGCGCACGATGTCGAGATGGGCGTGGTTGTCGACGACCGGCTGCGGCAGCGGCTCTGGTGCGGGCGGGGGCCCGTGCCCGGCGGAGGCGGCCATCAATCAGCCGTCGAGCCGGGCGAGTTCGTCGGCAATAACTGACTCATCGAGCTTGACGAAGACCGGCACCGGCTTGCCAATTGGTGTGCCGGGAGTCACAGCGACACGCCGCCACGGTGGGGTCGCGGAATAGTCCCCAGTGATAACGGGATAGGGGCTGCCGTCGTCGAGGTCGGGCACGACCTCGATCCGAGGCAACGGCATGAAGTCACCGTTACCCCCGAGGATGCGATGCACCGTCGTGCTCGAATGCGGCAGCATTGGGGCGAGCAGGGTGTTGCAGTCACTGACGCACTGCACGAGCACGTGCAGGATGGTCCCGAGCCGCTCGCGTTGCTCGTCGCCCTTGAGCCGGAAGGGCTCGGTGCGCGACACATAGGCGTTGACCTCACTGACGACCCGCATGGCCTCGGCGGTTGCCTGCCGCAGGCGCTGGCGGCCCAAAAGCCCACCGACCGTCTCGAAGCCGGCGGCGACGGTGGCGAGAATGCTCTCGTCTTCCTGCAGCAGAGGCCCACATGGCGGGATCTCGCCGAAGCTCTTGTGGACCATCGTCGCGGTCCGATTGACGAGGTTGCCCCATCCGGCAACAAGCTCGGAGTTGGTGCGTTGGACGAAGTCGCGCCAGGTGAAGTCCGCGTCGGAGGTCTCCGGTCCGGCGGCGCAGAGGAAGTAGCGCAGCGCGTCCGCTTGGTAGCGGGTCAGCACGTCGCGGACATGGATGACGTGGCCACGGCTCGTCGAGAACTGCTTGGACTCCATCGTCAGGTATTCGCTGGAGACCACCTCGGTCGGCAGATTGAGCTCGCCGTAGACGCCGGGCGACCCACCGCGAGCACCCTTACCGGCATACCCAAGGAGCTCGGCCGGCCAGATCTGGGAGTGGAAGGTGATGTTGTCTTTGCCCATGAAATAGAAGGAGGTGGCCTCGGGGTCGTTCCACCAAGCCCGCCATGACTCGGCGTCGCCCTGGCGGCGGGACCACTCGATGCTCGCGCTGAGGTAGCCGATCACCGCATCGAACCAGACGTAGAGCTTCTTTGTCGGCAGGTCCTGCCAGCCGTCGAGCGGCACCGGGATCCCCCAGTCGATGTCCCGGGTCATCGCGCGAGGCTTGATGTCGTCGAGGATGTTGAGGCTGAACTTGATGACGTTGGGGCGCCAGGTGCCGGTGGCTTCGCGGCCGCTGAGGTACTCGCGCAACGCCTCCGCGAGGGCGGGCAGGTCGAGGAAGAAGTGCTGCGTTTCGACGAAGTTCGGCGTTTCCCCATTGATCTTGCTCCGGGGGTCGATCAGGTCCGTCGGCTCAAGTTGATTGCCGCAGTTGTCGCACTGGTCGCCTCGGGCCTCGGCGTAGCCGCAGATCGGGCACGTTCCTTCGATGTAGCGGTCGGGGAGGGTGCGCCCGGTGCTCGGCGAGATCGCGCCGCTCGTCGCGCGTTCGACCATGTAGCCGTTGACATAATTTTGCCGAAACAGCTCCTGCGCGACCCCATAGTGATTGGCCGTCGTCGTGCGGGTGTAGAGGTCGTAGGAACACCCGAGGTCCGCCAACTCATGGGCGATGATCGCGTGATTGCGGTCGACAAGTTCCCGCGCCGTGACGCCCTCCTCGTCGGCGAGGACGAGGATCGGGGTGCCGTGCTCGTCGGACCCGCTGACCATGAGCACGTCGTGCCCCGCCATCCGCATGTACCTGCTGAACACATCGGAGGGAACCGCGAACCCGGCGACATGGCCGAGGTGACGCGGCCCGTTCGCGTAGGGCCACGCAACGGCGGTAAGGACCTTGGTCATAAGACCCAATTCTAGGGACGGTTCGCTGCGCTCCCCGGCGCATCCCGCGTTTGCCCCCGCTCGCTCCCTAGTGTTGCCTCATGATCGCTGCGCTCACCGGAATGGGGTTGTCGGCGGCTGCCGGCCTCAACGCCTACATTCCCTTCCTCATCGTCGCCCTGCTCGCGAAGTTCACGGACGTCCTCGCCCTGCCCGCTTCGTATGCCTGGATCGAGAGTTGGTGGGCCATCGGAATCGGGTCGGTGCTCCTTGCTGCGGAGGTGGTCCTCGACAAGATCCCGGCCGTCGACACGATCAACGACACGGTGCAGACCTTCGTTCGCCCGAGCATGGGCGGTCTTGTGTTTGCCGCGACGACCGCGGCGGGGGATCTCGACAAGAGCGCATGGATGCAGTCCCATGCCTGGGTCGGCGTCGTGCTCGGCATCCTCGTCTCCGGTCTCGTCCACACCGGGAAAGCCACCGCGCGACCGATGATTAACGCAGGCACCTTGGGTGCCGGAGCCCCGGTGATCTCGACACTGGAGGACGGCGCGGCCATCGGCCTGTCCCTCATTGCCATCTTCATCCCCATCCTCGTCACCGTCGCCCTGCTCGCCCTCGTCGTGCTGATCTTCTGGGTGTGGCGCAAGGTCCACCGGTGGCGGGCCAACCGGCGCGGGCGCGACGCCACGGCGTACGCCTAGCGCCATGGGCAACACCAGCGCCGCAAGCCCGCCCGTAAGATCGGCGACCGCCCCGGAGCGGGCGACCCAGCCGCGGTCGGCAGCCCTCCCGTGACCGGCGACCGTCGCGGAACCGCACTCGGCGGCCTGCCGCGCACATCGTTGCCTCGGCGGGACCTCGTCGCCGAAACAGTCCTCGTCCTACTCGTCTCCCTCGGCGCGTCCGCCCTTTGGTCCCTCCTGAGCCTCATCCGCAAGCTCACCGAACCCGTTGCCCTCGGCGCCCAGACGACGACGATGAACAACTCGGTGACCCCCGACCGGCCCTGGCTCGACCTCGCCTATCAACTCGTCGGGGTCGGGCTCGGTGTCGTTCCGGCCCTCCTCGCCGTGCACCTACTCACCCGCGACGATCCGCGCGCCCGCACACTCATCGGCGCCGACCGGACCCGTCTCGGCCACAACCTCGCCGCCGGACTCGGGCTCGCGGCCGTGGTCGGCATACCGGGGCTGGGTCTCTATCTTGTCGCGCGCGCGCTCGACCTCAACACGACCATCGCCCCGGCCAACCTCGCCGGGGCGTGGTGGACCGTGCCGGTGTTGTGCCTCGCGGCACTGCAGAACGCGGTGCTCGAGGAGGTCGTCATGGTCGGCTACCTGCTGACCCGTTGGCGGCAAGCTGGCTGGTCGATGGCGCTCGCCATCGGGGTCTCCGCGCTCGTTCGCGGCAGCTACCACCTCTACCAAGGCTTCGGCGGGTTCGTCGGGAACGCCCTCATGGGCGTCCTCTTTGGGGTCGTCTATGCCCGAACGCGACGAGTCGGGCCGCTCATCGTTGCCCATGCCGTGCTCGACATCGTCGCGTTCGTCGGTTACACCCTGGTGAAGTCGCGGTGGACCTGGCTCTGACGGGGGGTCAGTAGCCCTTGCGCATGGACGTACGCAAGTCCTTGTTCAAGGTGGAAATGACATCCTGCGGGATCCCCTTAGGGCACGCCTTGGAGCACTCACCGAGGTTGGTGCAGCCACCGAATCCCTCGTGGTCGTGCTGGGCGACCATGTTGGCCACCCGCGTCCACCTCTCGGGCTGACCCTGCGGCAACTCGCCAAGGTGGGTGATCTTGGCGCTCATAAAGAGCATCCCGCTCGCGTTCGGGCAGGCGGCCACGCAGGCCCCGCACCCGATGCATTCGGCACCGATGAAGGCGCGGTCGGCGTTGGGCTTCGGGACTGGCACCGCGTGGGCATCCGGGGCGCTGCCGGTATTCGCCGAAATGAACCCACCAGCCTGGATGATCCGGTCAAACGCGGTCCGATCGACAACGAGGTCACGGATGACCGGGAACGGCTCGGCGCGCCACGGCTCGACAGTGATCGTCTCACCGTCGTGGAAGCTGCGCATGTGCAGCTGACAGGTGGTCGCGCGCTCCGGTCCGTGGGCGCTGCCGGAAATCATCAGGCCGCACATCCCACAAATGCCTTCACGGCAGTCGCTGTCAAACGCCACCGGTTCCTCGCCCTTGGCGTTGAGCCGGTCGTTGAGGACATCGAGCATCTCGAGGAAAGACATGTCCGGGCTGATGTCGGGCACCTCGTAGGTCACGAGGCGACCAGCGTCGCGGGGGCTGTCTTGGCGCCAGATCTTCAGGGTGACGTTCACTTGTAGCTCCGCTGCTTCAACTGGATGGCTTCATAGGCAAGGTCTTCTTTGTGGAGCACCGGGGCAGCCATGTTGCCGCTGCCGTCCGCGCCGAACTCCCACGCGGCGACGTAGAGGAACTCGTCGTCCTGACGCAGCGCCTCACCGTCCTCAGTTTGGGATTCGCCACGGAAGTGTCCACCGCAGGATTCGCGGCGGTGCAAGGCGTCGATACACATCAGCTCGCCGAGTTCGAGGAAGTCGGCCACGCGACCAGCTTTCTCGAGGCTCTGGTTGAGGGTGTCCGACGTCCCGAGGACGCGCAGATTGCGCCAGAACTCCTCGCGCAGACCGCGGATGAGGTCGATCGCCTTGAGGAGTCCCGTCTCGGTGCGCTCCATCCCGCAGTACTCCCACATGATGTGGCCGAGTTCTTTGTGGAAGGAGTCGACGCTGCGCTCACCATTGATCGCGAGGAACCGCTCGGTGCGCTCCTGTACCGCCGTTTGGGCGGCGACGACAGCAGGCGAGTCGACTGACAGCGCCGGGAACGGACCCTTAGCGAGGTAGTCCCGGATGGTGTTCGGCAACACGAAGTAGCCGTCCGCGAGGCCCTGCATCAGCGCGGAGGCGCCGAGGCGGTTGGCGCCGTGGTCTGAGAAGTTGGCCTCACCGGTGACGAACAGGCCGGGGATCGTCGACTGCAGGTCGTAGTCGACCCACAACCCACCCATCGTGTAGTGCACGGCCGGGTAGATGCGCATCGGCACCTCGTAGGGGTTCTCCCCCGTGATCCGCGCATACATGTCGAAAAGGTTGCCGTACTTGGCCTCGACAGCATCCTTGCCCAAGCGGGCGATCGCCTCGGAGAAGTCGAGGTAAACGCCGCGGCGGAAGTCGCCAACGACCGGGCCAACCCCGCGCCCCTCGTCGCAAACGTTCTTGGCCTGGCGGGAGGCGATATCGCGGGGGACGAGGTTGCCGAAGGCCGGGTAGATCCGCTCCAAGTAGTAGTCGCGGTCCTCCTCGGCAATCGAACGCGGGTCCTTGTCACAGTCCTCGCGACGCTTGGGCACCCAAATGCGACCGTCGTTGCGCAGCGACTCGCTCATCAAGGTGAGCTTCGACTGGTGGTCGCCCGAAACCGGGATGCAGGTCGGGTGGATCTGGGTGTAGCACGGGTTGCCGAAGTAGGCGCCCTTGCGGTGGGCGCGCCACGTTGCGGTGACGTTGGAGCCCATCGCGTTGGTCGAGAGGAAGAAGACGTTGCCGTAGCCGCCGCTGGCGAGCACGACCGCGTCGGCGAGGTGGGTCTCGATCTCGCCGGTGACGAGATCGCGGGCGATGATGCCGCGGGCCCGGCCGTCTTCGATGATCAGCTCAAGCATCTCGTGGCGGGCGAACATCTCCACGGTCCCGGCGGCAACCTGACGTTCCAACGCCTGGTAGGCACCGATGAGGAGTTGCTGCCCGGTCTGGCCACGCGCATAGAACGTTCGGGAAACCTGGACGCCACCGAAGGAGCGGTTATCGAGCAGGCCGCCATATTCGCGGGCGAAGGGCACACCCTGGGCGACGCACTGGTCGATGATGTTGGCGCTGACCTCGGCCAGGCGGTAGACGTTCGTCTCGCGCGCGCGGTAGTCGCCGCCCTTGACGGTGTCGTAGAACAGCCGGTAGACGGAGTCGCCATCCTCCTTGTAGTTCTTCGCCGCGTTCATACCGCCTTGGGCGGCAATCGAGTGCGCCCGGCGGGGTGAGTCTTGGTAGCAGAAGGACTTGACGTTGTAGCCCGCCTCGCCGAGGGTGGCCGCTGCAGCGCCACCGGCGAGACCGGTCCCAACGATGATGATCGACAGTTTGCGTCGGTTGGCCGGGTTGACGAGGGCCGCGTCGAACTTGCGCTGCGTCCACTTCTTGTCGATCGGGCCGGCCGGCGCCTTCGTGTCGGCGATTTGTTCGCCCTCGCTGTAGAGGCCGTGGATGAGTCGGGTCATGTCAGTCTCACTTCACCAAACCGAAGAGAATGGACAGCGGGGGGATCAGGAAGCCGACAACGACGAGCGCGGCAACCGCGTGACCGATGAGCTGGGCGCGCTTGTGAGCCGCGGCCGAGCCCGTCCACCCGAGGGTCTGTTGGGCGCTGAACACGCCGTGGGCCAGGTGCATGCCCAATGCGACGAGGGCGACGACGTAGATCAACGTCAGCCACCACACCTGGAAGCTCGCCACCACGAGCTGGTAGGGGTTGGCCGTGTCGGTGCCGGCGCCGGAGACGTCGACCTTGACGATGGTGAACTGGATGAGGTGCCAAATGATGAACAGCAGCAGGAAGACCCCGCCCCAGCGCATCCAGGCGGACTTCATCGCGGTCTTGCCGGCGGCATACCGCGTCTTGCGCGCACCACCGGCCCGACTCCACAAGGTCACCGCGGAGTAGACGTGCCCGATGAGGGCGAGCACCAAGGTGATCCGCAGGATCCACAGCAGCCCCTCCCTCGGCAGGATGGGCATCATGAAGGTGCGCAGGTGCTCGGCGTAGGTGTTGAAGGACTCCTCACCCGCGAGCAGTTTGAGATTCCCATACATGTGCATGGCGACGAAGCCGGCGAAGACGAGGCCCGTCACCGCCATCAGAAGCTTGAGGGCGACAGTCGTGCCGCGAGTCGATTTCGGACGTGAAGAGACGGTCGTTGTAGACACCTAAGAAAACTACCGCGCCTAGGCTTCCTGGAC
>CAZACX010000059.1:5664-7911 GCA_964483685.1 uncultured Intrasporangiaceae bacterium | reverse complement strand
GCCCAGCTCACCAGGTCGCCCACCGGTCCGCGACGGACCTCCTCATAGGTCTTGGTGAGCTCGCGGCATACGGCCGTATGCCGTTGGGCACCGAACGCGACCACCATTGCGTCCAGCGTGGCGGCCAACCGGTGCGGGGCTTCGAAGAAGACCATGGTGCGGCGCTCGTCCGCGAGGCCGGCCAACACCCGGGCCCGTTCCCCGGGCTTGCGCGGCAGGAAACCCTCAAAACAGAACCGGTCCACGGGCAGCCCCGACACCGCGAGCGCCATCAACACCGCGCTCGGACCGGGGGCACAGGTGACCCGAACCCCGGCCGCAACGGCGGCGGCAACGAGCCGATAACCGGGGTCGCTCACCGACGGCATCCCGGCATCGGTGACGAGGACGACCCGCTCCCCCGCGGCCAGCCGCTCGAGCAGCTCGACGGTCGCGGTGGCCTCGTTGTGTTCGTGATAGCTGACGATCTGGCCCGCAGGGGTGACCTCGAGCGCGGAACATAATCGCCGGGTCCGACGGGTGTCCTCGGCCGCGATGACGTCGGCGGTGGCCAATTCGGCCCGCAAGCGCGCGGAGGCGTCCCGCGGGTCACCGATGGGAGTGGCGGCAAGGACGAGGGTCACGGCGCCATTGTCGCGGGTCGATCCCGATGAAGCCTGACACTCAACGCTTACGATGACCGGCGTGAGCACCCGAACCGAGGAACTGCGCGAGCGGCTGCTCGGTTTCCGGCCCACCGACACGGCAATGGGGTGGCTCGGTCCACTGTTCTTTGCCCTCGCGGGGGGCCTGATCCGATTCTGGTCCCTCGACCGCCCCCATCAATTGGTGTTCGACGAGACGTACTACGTCAAGCAGGGCGTCTCGATGCTCGAGTACGGCGTCGAGATGCGCTGGATCGGCGAGGGCAAGGTCGTCGATCCACTGTTCACCCAGGGCAGCCTCAACGTCTTCAAGACCGATGACGGTGACATGGTCGTCCACCCACCAGTTGGCAAGTGGGTGATCGCCTTCGGGGAGTGGATCTTTGGGGGGACCTCGAGTTGGGGGTGGCGCTTTTCGGTCGCTTTGCTGGGCACGTTGAGCATTCTCATGGTCGGCCGGATCGCCCGGCGACTATTTCGCTCCACGCTCCTGGGCACGATTGCCGCGTTCCTTACCGCGTTCGAGGGGCACCACTTCGTCCAATCGCGCACCGGCCTGCTCGACCTCATCCTCATGTTCTTTGCGCTGGCCGCGTTTGGTGCCCTCCTCATCGACCGCGACGAGATGCGCGAGCGCCTCGCGGAACACCTGGGGCGAGTCTCGCGGCATAGCGTTCAGACCTGGGGGCCGACCCTCGGGCGGCGACCGTGGCGTTGGGTCGCGGGGATCAGTTTGGGGCTCGCGGCCGGCACGAAGTGGAGTGGGGCGTTCTTCCTCGTCGCGTTCGGGCTGATGACGGTGCTCTGGGACGTGGGGGCCTATCGGGCGGCGGGGGTGCGGCGTTGGGTCACCTGGTCATTCCTCGTGCAGGCGCCCATCGCCGCGTTCGTCATGGTCGGGACCGCGGTTGCGACGTACCTCGCGTCGTGGACCGGGTGGTTCCTCAGCCCACTGGGCTACAAGCGGCATTGGGCGGACAGCAACCCGGCCGAGCACCCGTGGATCCCCGATGCGCTGCGCTCCTTGTGGAGCTATCACGCCGAGGCGTATAACTTCCACCAGACCCTGACGAGCCCCCACGACTACATGAGCAACCCGTGGGCGTGGATCGTGCAGGCCCGCCCCACCTCCTTCTTCTATGAGGGACCCAAAAAGGGCACCGACGGCTGCCTCGTCACCGAATGTTCGAAAGCGATCTCGTCGGTGGGCACGATCACGATCTGGTGGCTCGGCGCCGCCGGGATCTTCGTGTTGCTCTTCCACTGGGCGCTGCGGCGAGACTGGCGCGCCGGGGCGATCCTCGCGGGGCTCGCCGCGGGTTGGCTCCCCTGGTTCGACCTCCAACACCGCACGATCTTCCAGTTCTATGCGATCGCCTTCCAGCCGTATGTCGTGCTGTCCGCCGTATTCGTCCTCGGCCTTCTCCTTGGGCCGGCTGAGGCAAGCATCCGGCGGCGACGCATCGGTTTGCTCGTCGTGGGCTGCTACTGCCTGCTCACGTTGGCGCTGTTCGCCTTCTATTGGCCGATCTACACCGCGCAGGTGATCCCGTATCCGTCCTGGCGGCTGCGGATGTGGTTCCCCAGCTGGGTCTGAGCCCGT
>CAZACX010000059.1:1947-5564 GCA_964483685.1 uncultured Intrasporangiaceae bacterium | reverse complement strand
CGCTGTGTTGTCTCGCTGCTTCGCTGGGTTGTCAGTGCCCTCTCCTATGGTCGGGGGCATGTTCTTACTCCCCGGCATCGAGCGGGTCATCGTCAGCCCCAGCGACCTGCGGTTGGCGGCCCAGTGCGAGTGGGCGCTCATCGCGAAGGTCGATGTGCTCTTGCAGCGTCGGGCGGCCATGCCGCTCGACGACGATCCGGTGATGGCCCGCGCCGCGGCGCTCGGTGCGGCGCACGAGCAGGCGGTCTTCCGCGACCTCGTTGCCGATCGCGCGGACCGGGTCGTCGCCATCGGGCACCCAAGGCACAGCGCCCAGGGGTATGCCGCCGCGGATGCGGCGGCGTTGGCGGCCCTGCGCTCGCCCCAGGTCGACGTTGTCTATCAGGGCGCCTTCTTTGACTCGCGGTTCCTCGGGTTCGCCGACTTCGTCGTCCGTTCCCCGCAGGGGCCGTGGCAGGTGTGGGACACCAAACTGGCGCGACATGCAGACGTGCCAGCCCTGCTGCAAATCGCCGCGTATGCCGATCACCTCGACGCACGCTCGGTGCCACTGGCGCGCGAGGCGGTGCTCGTCCTCGGCTCGGGGGATCACCAACTGTTCCCGCTGCAAGACATCGTCCCGGTCTACCGGTCGAGGCGCGCCCGGCTGCTCACCCTGCTCGACGAGCACCAGGATGAGGCGGGCGCCGGGAGGTGGGGCGACGAGCGCTGGCATGCCTGCGGCCGCTGCCCGGCGTGCCACGAGGAGTTGGTCGCCCACGACGATGTGCTTCTCGTCGCCGGGGTGCGCGCCACCACCCGCACACGACTGCGGGCCGCCGGGGTCGAGACGATGGCCGACTTGGTGGGGCGCCTCGAGCCGGTTGCGGGTGTGCCCGAGGCAACCTTGACGCGGATCCGCGCCCAGGCCCGGTTGCAGCTCCAGCAACGCGACACCGATGTCGTCATCGCCGAGGTGTTCGACCCCGCGGCGCTCGCCGCCTTGCCCGCCCCGAGCCATGGCGACGTCTTCTTCGACTTCGAGGGTGACCCGCTGTGGCGCGAGCCCGGTTCCCCCACCTGGGGGCTGGAGTACCTCTTCGGCATCATCGAGGCACCGGTCGATTCCGCGGCGCCAGTGTTTCGCGCCTTCTGGGCCCATGATCGCCTCGCCGAGAAGCAAGCCCTCATCGACTTCATCGGCTACGTCCAGCAGCGGCGGCGACAGCACCCGGACATGCATATCTACCATTACGCGGCCTACGAGAAGTCGCGGCTGCTGTCGTTGGCTGCGCGCTATGGCGTGTGCGAGGCCGAGGTGGACTCGCTGTTGGAGGCCGGCATCCTCGTCGACCTGTATGCCGCGGTGAAAGCCTCGGTGCGGGTCTCGCAGGATTCCTACTCAATCAAGAAGCTGGAGCCGCTCTACATGGGGGCCGACCATCGCGTCGGCGAGGTCACGGGCGGCGGCGAGTCCATCGAGGTGTACCACCAGTACACCCAGGCGCGCATCGAGGGCCGGCTCGACGAGGCTGCGCAGCTCCTCGAGACGATCCGCAGCTACAACGAATACGACTGCCTCTCCACGTTGCGGCTGCGTGATTGGCTGCTTCGCCAGGCCGGGGATCACGGCGTGACGATCGGGGCGCAAGTGCGCGATGTCGCCGAGACGGAGGAACCGCACCCGCTGGAAACGCGGCTGCGCGACCTCCTCGGCTCGGCGCTCGTCGGACCACGCACCCTCGACGAGCAGTCTCTCGCCATGGTTGCCGCGTCGATTCAATACAACCGCCGCGAGCACAAACCCTGGTACTGGGCTCACTATGCCCGACTCCAGGATCCGGTCGACCAGTGGATTGACGGCCCGGACACGGTTCATGTCACCGATGTCCAGGTGCTCGACCCGGGCTGGTTCAAGGAGAGTCCACGCCAGAACCTGCGCCGGGTGTTGCAGCTGACCGACGCACCGGGAAGCTCCGTCCGACCGGAGGTGGGGACAAGGCTCTACGCGCTCTATGACGCCCCGCTGCCGGACGGGATGTCCGTCGAACCGCCGATCGTGCGGGCCTTCCGGGGGGTGGAGGTGCTCGCCGTTGAGGAGTTGTCGGGTGCCGACGGGGCGAGCGTGCGACGTCTCGAGGTCCTCGAGGTGCTCGGCCGGGGGCTTGAGCCGTACGACAACGTGCCGATTGCGCTGGCGCCGACGCCACCACCACCGACCAGCAAGATCGATGAAGCGCTCGCAGAAGTCGGCGCGGCAGTTGCGGACGCGTGGCCCCAGGTGCCGGCAACCGCCGGTCTGGCCGTGTTGCGCCGCACGGCGCCCGAGCTGACCTCCGGCGCCTTGCCCCCGGTGGGAGAGGGCGACGAGCGGTTCATTGAGGCGATCACGTGTGCGACCCGTGACCTCACCCGGTCATACCTCGCCGTCCAGGGACCCGCCGGAACCGGCAAGACCTATGTCGCCGCGAAAGTGATCGCCCACCTCGTGGCCGAGGATGGGTGGCGGGTTGGGGTCATCGCCCAGTCGCACGCCGCCATCGAGAACGTCCTCGACGCCGTCGTCAAGGCGGGGCTCGATCCCGCGCGGGTCGGCAAGAGTGCGAAGCATCGCACCGCCCCGACCTGGACCGATGTCCCCGACAACAAGATTGCTGACTTCGCGCAGGAACATCACGAGCGCGGTTATGTGCTCGGCGGCACCGTGTTCATGATGACGAACGCCGCCCGGGTGCGCCGAGGCCAGCTCGATTTGCTCGTCGTGGACGAAGCGGGTCAGTACTCGCTCGCCAACACCCTGGCCGCGTCCGTGGCGGCGCAACGGCTGCTCCTGCTCGGCGACCCGGCCCAGCTTGCCGAGGTCAGCACCGGCAGCCACCCCGAACCCATCGGCGACTCAGCCCTCGCCTGGCTTATCGAGGGTGCGGAAGTCCTGCCGCCCGCTCGGGGCTACTTCCTCGATACCACGTGGCGGATGCATCCGGCGCTGAGCGCCGCCGTGTCCGACCTGTCGTATGCCGGACAGTTGCGTTCTCAGGACTCCGTGACCGCGGCGCGGTCGCTCGACGGCGTCCTGCCGGGGCTCCACGTGGTGCGGGTTGCGCACCGGGATAACGCCGCGGAGTCGGTGGAGGAGGCGGAGGTCATCGCCGCGCGCATCCACGAACTCCTTGGGCGGCACTGGCTCGACCCGGATGAGGATGAGCCGGGCCGACCGTTGCGGCAAGGCGACATTCGTGTCGTCACTCCCTATAACGCGCAGGTGCGCCGGTTGGCTGAGGTGTTGGCGGCGGCGGGCCTCGATGAGGTAGCCGTCGGCACGGTCGACAAGTTCCAGGGCCAAGAAGGCGCGGTGGTGTTCCTGTCGATGGCGGTGTCTGCCCCATCCGAGGGCCACCGCGGGCTGGGGTTCCTGCTCCAACGCAATCGCCTCAACGTGTCGATCTCACGCGGCAAGTGGGCCGCATTCATCGTCTGCTCGGATGCCCTGACCGACTTCACCCCGACGTCGGCCGACGAGCTGGTCCTGCTTGGCGCCTTCTTGCACCTCATCGAGTCGGCAACCAGCAGCGTCACAGACACGCGCCCCTCCCCCCTGGCGGGTCGCGCCTAGCCCGAGGGCGGGGCGGGCCGCCGCG
>CAZACX010000059.1:0-1847 GCA_964483685.1 uncultured Intrasporangiaceae bacterium | reverse complement strand
TCCCGCTGTGCGGCAGATAGGTGAGGTGACCCGCGGAGGCGGTGTACCCGACCACGGCCTTGCCGTGCACGAGGAAGGCGGGCGCCCCATACGACATGCCTTCGTTGGCGTCGGGGAGGATCTCGCGGATGCGCCGCCGGACCTCCATCAGGGTGCTGCGACCGGGCTCCGGGACGGCGGCAAGGTACGCCTCAACGCTCGATGCGGGCATAGCCACCTTCCTCGGTCGTGCCGGTGCTGCCTCGGGTCGGGATCTCGAGTCAGGCGAGCGAAAGGAAAAGCTTCTCCATGGCGCCGACATCCATCGTCTGGCCGCCCGGGTCGGTGATGCACTGGCGCAGCCCGACGGCGATCACCGCGAAACCGGCCCGGTCGAGCGCCTTGGAGACGGCTGCCATCTGCGTGACAATGTCCTGACAGTCGCGGCCATCTTCGATCATCTTGATGATCCCGCCGATCTGGCCCTGGGCTCGCTTGAGACGCTTGACCACGGCCTGCATCTCGTCCTGGTTGAGCTCCATGAGCGGCCTTTCTGCCTACTGCGGATTGACCTTCATCATACCCGGGACCGTATGCCGCCGCGGCGCGCCGAGGGGGTCTGCGGCCGCTGGGGGCCGCCCAGATAGCCGGGGCGCACGACTGCGGCCCGACCCTGGGAACCAGGGTCGGGCCGCAGTGCGAGCAGCGGGCTTAGAAGCCCATGCCACCCATGTCGTCCCCGCCGCCAGCCGGCATGGCCGAAGCCTTCTCGGGCTTGTCGGCGATAACGGCTTCGGTGGTGAGGAAGAGCGCCGCAATGGACGCGGCGTTCTGCAGGGCCGAGCGGGTGACCTTGGCCGGGTCGATGATCCCGGCGGCGATCAGGTCCACATACTCACCCGTGGCGGCGTTGAGTCCGTGACCACTCTCGAGGTGACGAACCTTCTCCGCAACGACGCCGCCCTCAAGGCCGGCGTTGATGGCGATCTGCTTGAGCGGAGCCTCGGAGGCGACGCGCACGATGTTCGCACCGGTCGCCTCGTCACCTTCCAGCGTCAGCTTCTCGAAGGCGGCCTTGGTGGCCTGGAGCAGGGCAACGCCGCCACCGGCGACGATGCCTTCTTCGACGGCGGCCTTCGCGTTGCGAACGGCATCCTCGATGCGGTGCTTGCGCTCCTTGAGCTCAACCTCGGTGGCCGCGCCCGCCTTGATGACGGCGACGCCACCCGCGAGCTTGGCGAGGCGCTCTTGGAGCTTCTCGCGGTCATAGTCGGAGTCCGACTTCTCGATCTCGGCGCGAATCTGAGCGACCCGACCGGCGAGCTGGTCGGCGTCGCCGGCCCCCTCGACGATGGTCGTCTCGTCCTTGGAGACGATGACCTTGCGGGCCTTGCCAAGCAGGTCGAGATCCGCGGAGTCGAGCTTGAGGCCGACTTCCTCGGAGATGACCTGACCGGCAGTGAGGATCGCAATGTCAGCGAGCATCGCCTTGCGGCGGTCACCGAATCCGGGAGCCTTGACGGCAACCGACTTGAAAGTGCCCCGGATCTTGTTGACCACGAGGGTCGAGAGCGCTTCGCCGTCGACATCCTCGGCGATGATCAGCAGCGGCTTGCCCGACTGCATAACCTTCTCCAACAACGGGAGCAGGTCCTTGATCGAGGAGATCTTGGAGTTGGCGATGAGGATGTAGGGGTCCTCAAGGACCGCCTCCATGGCCTCGGGGTCGGTGACGAAGTACCCGGAGATGTAGCCCTTGTCGAAGCGCATACCCTCGGTGAGTTCGAGCTCCAGACCGAAGGTCTGGCTCTCCTCGACGGTGATGACGCCTTCCTTGCCGACCTTGTCCATGGCCTCGGCGATGATCT
>CAZACX010000058.1:0-17091 GCA_964483685.1 uncultured Intrasporangiaceae bacterium | reverse complement strand
GAACACCCCACATCTTTCGATGTCGCGTGTTCCCGTAAGACACTTTGGGTGGAGCCAGCGGGACTCGAACCCGCAACCCCCTGCTTGCAAAGCAGGTGCGCTACCACTTGCGCCATGGCCCCGTGTGCGACCGGCCGCGTGAGGCGGGCGGTCGCGGCATACGGACTAGTTTGCGGGCTTGTCCGTCGACTCTGCCCACGCATCCGCGGCGGGCGCGGACTCGACGGGAGCGGCCGGCTTCCCACCGGTCGCCTCGGACCACAAGTCCTTCTCAGACCGCTGGCGGTCCATGTTCTTCTTGAGGATGCTGGCACCGATAGCGGTAGCGATGACGGCGAGCAGTTTCTTCATGGGTGTCTCCCCTCGGCCCGCGTGATGGCGGGCACAGCGGCGGTGGCTGGTGGGCCTAACAGGACTTGAACCTGTGGCCTCTTCCTTATCAGGGAAGCGCTCTAACCGTCTGAGCTATAGGCCCCAGCACAACCGCACGCGCCGTCGGCGGGCGCGCCGCATGAGATTACCGCACCGGGTCAGGCCGGACAAAAACGATCTCGGCCCGTCGCCCGATCCGCGTGCGTCAGTCGTCGGACAGCGTCATCTGCAGCCCGCCAACGAGCGCGGCGCAGATGTTGTAAAGGAACGCGCCGAGCGTCGCGAGCGCGGTCATCAGCAGCACGTTGAGCACGCCGAGCACCACCGACAGCGAGAGCACCCGACCAAACCCGACGAAATCGAGGATGTCGAACTTCTTGTCGCCCTCGCCGATGATCTTCGCGAGCATGCCGTTGACCTGGTCGAACACGCCCATGCCGGAGAGCAGCATCCAGAGCACGACGATCATGATGACCGTCGCGATGCCGAGCCCGACGGACACGAGGAACGACACCTTCATCGCTGACCAGGGGTCGACGTGGGCGAGCGTCAGCCGCACCCGGCGCGCAGGTGGGGCCTGGACGTTCCGGGAGCGGGCCTGCTCGACGTCGTCCTCCCAAGCCGGTTCGCCACCGACGTGCTGCGACGCGGCATACGCCGGATCAGCCACCGTGGCGCCGACCTCGACGCTGCTGCTCACTGCCCACCTCCATTGTCACCGGGCTCGTCGCCGGAGTCGCCATTGTCATCGGGCTCGTCGCCGGAGTCCTCGTCAGACGCTACCCCTTCGTATGCCGACTCGCCCACGTCCGAGGTCGTCGCACCACTCGCGTCGCTCGGCGTCCCGCCCTCGGGGGCCTGGGCGCTCTCGCCCGCCGAACCCTCCGGGGTCGCACCTTCCGGCGTCTCGCCCTCGGGGGTCTCCTCGTCGTCGATGGTGCGCTCGGTGTTGCGGGCGACCGCGACGATGGCGTCCTTGGTGCCCGGGTTGGCGAACGAGACACCCATCGTGTTGCGGCCCGTGAGGCGAACCTCATCCACCCGAGAGCGGACGATGTTGCCGCGTTCCATGACGACGAGCACCTCGTCACCCTCGGAAACCGTGAGGGCGCCGACGAGATCGCCGCCGCGTTCGGACAGTTTGGCGACAGCGACCCCGAGGATGCCGCGCCCCTTGGTGGTCCACTCGCTCGACTTCGACCGCTTGGCGAGCCCGGACTCGAACACGACGAAGACGTCGGGGTCGGTCCCGGCGGGGATGACGCTCATCGAGAGCAGCGAGTCGTTGCGGCGGAACTTCATCCCGGTGACCCCACTCGTCGCGCGCCCCATCGGCCGCAACTGGGTGTCGTTGGCGCTGAACCGCACGGACTGGCCCTTGCGGGAGACGAGGAGCAGGTCATCGACGTCGGAGACGAGGCCAACCCCGACGAGTTCGTCCCCCTCGCGCAAGTTGATCGCGATGACGCCACCACTGCGCGGCGAGTCGTACTCCGTGAGGCGCGTCTTCTTTGTCAGCCCACCCTTGGTCGCAAAGACGAGGTAGGGCGCGATGGCGTAATGCGGGATGTCCAGCACCGCGGCGATTTTCTCCTCGGGCTGGAACGCGAGCAGGTTGGCGACGTGCTGGCCCTTGGCGTCGCGGGCCGAATCCGGCAACTCGTAGGTCTTGACCCGGTACACCCGCCCGAGGTTGGTGAAGAACAGCAACCAATGGTGCGAGCTCGTCGTGAAGAAATGCTCGACGACGTCAACCCCGCGCAGGGACGCACCGCGCACCCCCTTGCCGCCACGCCGCTGCGACCGGTAGGCATCCACCCGGGTCCGCTTCGTGTAGCCGCCGCGGGTGATCGTCACGACGACGTCTTCCTCGGGGATGAGGTCTTCCATCGACATGTCCCCGTCGAACGGGACGATCGTGGTGCGCCGCTCGTCGCCGAACTTCGCGACGATCTCGTCGAGCTCGGTGCCGATGATCGTGCGTTGGCGCAACGGGTTCGCGAGGATGTCCTGGAAGTCGAGGATCTCCGAGAGGATCTCGTCGTGCTGCTCGATGATCTTCTGACGTTCAAGGGCCGCGAGTCGACGCAACGGCATGTCGAGGATCGCCTGCGCCTGCTCCTCGTCGATCTCGAGCATCGCGATGAGGCCGGTTCGGGCCTCCTCGACGGTGCGGGACGCGCGGATCAGCGCGATGACCTCGTCGAGGCGATCGAGTGCCTTGAGTAGCCCGCGCAACACGTGGATGCGCTCTTCGGCCTTGCGCAGCCGGTAGGCGGTCCGCCGCTGGATGACCTCGACCTGGTGCTCGACCCAGTGCCGGATGAACCCGTCAATCGGCAGCGTCCGCGGCACCCCGTCGACGAGCGCGAGCATGTTCGCGCCGAATGTCGTCTGGAGCTGAGTGTGCTTGTACAGATTGTTGAGGACGACCTTGGCGATGGCGTCCCGCTTGAGGACGATGACGAGCCGTTGCCCGGTCTTGCCGGAGGTCTCGTCGCGGATGTCGGCGATTCCCTGAAGGCGCCCATCCTTGACGTGCTCGGCGATCTTCTGCGACAGCGAGTCCGGGTTGACCTGATAGGGCAACTCGGTGACGACGAGGCAGGTGCGGCCCTGGATCTCCTCGACGGTGACGACGGCGCGCATCGAGATGAGGCCGCGCCCGGTGCGATAGGCGTCGTCGATCCCCTTGCGGCCCATGATCAGGGCCCCGGTCGGGAAGTCCGGCCCCGAGATCCGCTCCATCACGGCGGCGAGCATCTCGTCGCGGGTGGCGTGCGGATTCTCCAGGACCCAGCTCGCCGCGGCGGCAACCTCGCGAAGGTTATGCGGCGGAATCTGGGTCGCCATCCCGACGGCAATACCGGCCGACCCGTTGACGAGCAGGTTGGGGAAACGGGCCGGCAGCACGCCCGGCTCGCTCTCCTTGCCGTCATAATTCGGCGCGAAATCGACGGTGTCCTGGTCGATGTCGCGCACCATCTCGATCGACAGCGGCGCCATCTTGCACTCGGTGTACCGCGGTGCGGCGGCGCCGTCGTTGCCCGGGCTGCCGAAGTTGCCCTGCCCCTGAATCAGCGGATACCGCAGCGACCAGTCCTGGACGAGCCGCACGAGGGTGTCGTAGATCGCCGAGTCGCCATGCGGGTGGTACTTGCCCATGACATCACCGACGACACGGCTGCACTTGTTGAAGCCGCGGTCGGGCCGGTAACCGCCCTCCCACATCGCATAAATGATCCGGCGGTGCACCGGCTTGAGCCCGTCGCGGACATCGGGCAGCGCCCGCGAAACGATGACGCTCATCGCATATTCGATGTAGCTGCGCTGCATCTCGGTGTTGAGGTCGATCGGCGCGATCGCGTCGTTGCCCTCGGGCGGAAGTTCAGTCATCGTCGTGTCTCACGTTCGTCAGTTCGGTTCGTTCAGTCCGTATGCCGCTTCGCCGCGGGCTGGGCAGCGGCTGCGGGCTTCGGCGCGGGCCGGGCGCCGCGATCGGCCCGGGGCTAGATGTCGAGGAAGCGGACATCGCGGGCGTTGCGCTGAATGAAGGAGCGTCGCGACTCGACGTCCTCGCCCATGAGGATCGAGAAGATCTCGTCGGCGGCAGCGGCATTGTCGAGGGTCACCTGGAGCAGGGTGCGCTCGGCGGGATCCATCGTCGTCACCCGCAACTCGTCGTAGTCCATCTCGCCGAGACCCTTATAACGCTGAATCGGGTTGTCCTTCGGGAGGCGCTTGCCCTTGGCCTGGCCCTCGGCGATCATCCCGTCGCGCTCGCGGTCGGTGAACGAGAATTCGTGGGTCGCGTTGCTCCACTTGAGCCGATAGAGCGGGGGCTGCGCGAGGTACACGTACCCGGCTTCGATGAGCGGCTGCATGAACCGGAAGAGCAGCGTGAGCAGCAGCGTCCGGATGTGCATCCCGTCGACATCGGCGTCGGCCATCAACACGATCTTGTGATAGCGGGCCTTCTCGATGGTGAAGTCCTCGCCGATACCGGTGCCGAACGCGCTGATCAACGCCTGGACCTCGGTGTTCGCGAGCACCTTGTCGAGGCGGGCCTTTTCGACGTTGAGGATCTTGCCGCGGATCGGAAGGATCGCCTGGTTGTAGGGGTTGCGCCCGCGCACCGCCGAGCCCCCCGCCGAGTCACCCTCGACGATGAACACCTCGGAAATCGCCGGGTCCTTCGCCTGACAGTCCCGCAGCTTGCCGGGCAGGCCGCCCGACTCGAGCACCCGCTTGCGGGTCGCTTCCCGGGCCTTGCGGGCCGCCATTCGCGCGGCCGCGGCCTGGATGCACTTGCGGACGATTTCCTTGCCCTCGCTCGGGTGGCCCTCAAGCCAGTGCCCGAATTCGGCGGTCATCGCCCGCTGCACGAAGCCCTTGACCTCGGAGTTGCCGAGCTTCGTCTTCGTTTGCCCCTCGAACTGAGGCTCGGCGAGCTTGACGCTCACGACGGCCGTGAGGCCCTCGCGGACATCGTCGCCGGTGAGGTTCTCGTCCTTCTCCTTGAGCAGGTTCTGCTTGCGGGCAAAGTCGTTGACGAGTTTGGTCAACGCCGCCCGGAAGCCCTCCTCGTGAGTGCCGCCCTCGTGGGTGTTGATCGTGTTGGCATAGGTGTGGACGGACTCGCTGTACGCGGTCGTCCACTGCATCGCCAACTCGAGGCTGAGGCTTCGGCTCTCGTCTTCCGCCTCGATCGCAATGACGTCGGGGTGGACGGGGTCCGACTTCTTGGACCCGACGAGGTGCGTGACGTAATCAACCAGCCCGCCGTCATACCGGTAAGAAACCCGTTTGGCGGTCACCTTCTTGGCCACGGCGCCCGCTTCGGCCTCGGAGTCTTCGACCTGCGCGAGGTCGGCGGTGACGCCATCGAGGTCGACATCCTCATCGTCGGCGACGTTGGCAACCCGCTCGTCGATGAGGTTGATCGTCAGGCCCTTGTTGAGGAAGGCCATCTGCTGGAAGCGGGCCCGGATCGTCTCGTAGTCATAGGAGACGGTCTCGAAAATCTCGTCGTTGGCCCAGAACGTGACGGTCGTGCCGGTGGCCGCGGTCGCCTCCATTTTGGTCAGGGGCCCGGTCGCGACGCCGGTGTCGAAGGACATCCGGAACGCGTGGCCCTTTTGGCGGACGCAAACATCGAGGCGCTTCGAGAGGGCGTTGACGACGCTCGACCCGACGCCGTGTAGACCGCCGGAGACCTTGTACCCGCCGCCGCCAAACTTCCCGCCGGCATGCAATTGGGTGAGCACGAGCTCGACGGCGCTGACCCCCTCGACCGGGTGAATGTCGGTGGGGATGCCGCGCCCGTTGTCCTTGACCCGCACGCTGCCGTCCTGCATGAGCGTGACGTCGATCGTGTCGGCATACCCGGCGAGCGCCTCGTCGACCGAGTTGTCGACAATCTCCCAAACCAGGTGGTGGAGGCCGCGTTCACCGGTCGAGCCGATGTACATGCCGGGACGCTTGCGAACCGCCTCAAGTCCCTCGAGAACGGTGATCGCGCTCGCGTCGTAGGACCCGTCGTCGACAAGCAACTCGTGGTGTGGCGCCTTGCCCGCGTCGTTGTCCACGCCGCTAGGGTTGGGGAGCGCAGCCCCCCCGTCTGCGGGTGCGGGAATCTCGGTTCCCGTAGTTTCAGGCACAGGGGTGACGTCAGGGCGCTCGGCCACGATGCTCCTCGTCGGTTAAGCGGCGTTGCCGACACAGGTGGCGTCGACGGTGATCTCCCCGAATCCTACCGTCCCGGCGCTCAGAGGTGGCCTCCTGGGGCCCGTCCGGCGGGATTTCGCCCGCCCGCCGCCCTTGCTCCGACTCCCAGTACGTACCTGGCCCCCCGCGAGCCCGTATGCCGCCCCGACTCACCTGCCGGTTCGCCCTAACGGCCTGGCCCCGCGGCCCGAGTCGGCCGTTGCGGCCCTGACCTGCGCGTGGGCGGGATCTCACGCGGGCGGGCGCGGACGTGCGCGCGGCCCTGCTGTGCGCGCTGCGGGCCCCGACCTGCGCGGGCGGGCCCTGACCTGCGCGCGGCGGAGTGGCGGCAGACCTGGCCCGTATGCTGGTCGGCAACTCCAAAATCCGTTATCCACAGCTCGAAAGGGGCGCCCGTCATGTCTGACGCGGGCTACCGCCGCCTGTCCCTGCCCGCCGGAAGCCCGGTCCACGAGAGCATCACGGCGGCCGGATTGCCACTCGCCGGGCTGCAGGGCATCGTCGCCGTCCTCACCGACGACGGCATCGAGCGCGACCTCACCTGGGTTCCGCCGCTCGACACTGAGGCGGGCCTCATCGCGCGCAACTCGCCGGCCGGTCTGGCGATCGTCCGCCACTCGACGACCCACGTGATGGCGCAGGCCGTTCAGAACGTGTTCCCGGGCACCCGGTTGGGCATCGGCCCACCGACGGCCGACGGCTTCTTCTATGACTTCCTCACCGAGCACAACTTCACCCCCGAGGACCTCGTCACCCTGGAAACGGAAATGCGGCGCATCGTCGATGGCGGCCAGCTCTTCCGTCGCCGCGTCGCCTCCTCGCTCGCCGAGGCCGAGGGTGCGGTGCTCACCGAGCCCCTCAAGCAGGAACTCATCGCCACCCACCCGGTGCCCTGGCGTTTCGGTGGGGATGAGTACGGCGAGGACGCCCTCTCGTTCTACGACAACCTTTCGTATGCCGGTGACCTCGCCTGGAGCGACCTGTGCCGGGGCCCCCATGTGCTCGACACGAAGTACCTCGGGGTGTTCACCCTCACCCACGCGGCGGCTGCCTATTGGCGCGGGGATGAGAAGCGTCCGCAGTTGCAGCGCATCTACGGGACCTCGTTCCTCGACCGGAAGGCTCTCAAGGCATACCTGACCGAGCGCGAGGAACGCCTTAAGCGCGATCACCGCAAGCTCGGCGAGGAACTGGACCTCTTTGCGTTCGACCCCAACATTGGGAGGGGCCTGCCCCTGTGGCTGCCTAACGGGACCATCATCCGCGACGAGTTGGAGCGTTGGGCGCGGGAGTCCGAGCGAGCCCTCGGCTACAAGCGGGTCGTCACGCCCCACCTCGCTAAGGAAGACCTCTACTACCTGTCCGGCCACTTGCCGTATTACGCCGAGGACATGTACGCCCCGATCTCGATCGAGGACGAGACGTACTACCTGCGGCCGATGAACTGCCCGCATCACCACATGGTCTATCGGGCACGTCCCAAGTCGTACCGCGACCTTCCGTACAAGCTTGGTGAGTACGGGACGGTGTACCGATTCGAGAAGTCCGGCCAGCTCCAGGGGCTGATGCGCACCCGTGGCTTTAGCCAAAACGACGCGCACATCTATTGCACCGAGGAGCAGGCCGAGGAGCAATTCCTTGAGGTGATGAAGCTCCACGAGACGTACTACACCGGTCTCGGGATCACCGACTTCCACATGGTGCTGGCGGTGCGCGATCCCGCGAACACGGAGAAGTACCACGACGACGAGGAGATGTGGGAGAAGGCGGAGCGGATCACCCGCAGCGCCATGGAACGGTCCGGAATCCCGTTCGTCCTCGACGTCGGCGGCGCGGCACACTATGGCCCCAAGATCGACTTCGTCATCAAGTCGGTGACGGGTCGCGAGTTCGCCGCGTCGACCAACCAGGTGGACCTCTACACCCCGGCCCGATTCGGGCTCACCTACCGGGCGAACGACGGCACCGACAAGCAACCCGTTGTCATCCACCGGGCGCCGCTCGGGTCGCACGAACGGTTCGTTGCCTTCCTCACCGAGCAGTTCGCCGGGGCCTTCCCGTTCTGGCTCGCGCCGGAGCAGATCGTCGTCGTCCCGGTGACGGAGATCTTCAACGACGGTGCCCAGGCCGTTGCTGACGAGCTGTATGCCGCGGGCTTGCGGGCCGAGGCCGACGTCTCGGATGCGCGGATGCAGGCCAAGATCCGTACTCACACGATGCGCAAGGTCCCCGTGGTGCTTGTCGTCGGTGGCCGCGAGATCGAGGAACGCACCGCGTCGGTGCGGTTGCGGGTCGGCGGGTCGTGGACGGCGCCGCTTGACGACGTCAAGGCGTTCTTCCTTGACGCGGTGGCCACCCGATCGTTGACGCTCGAACCCCCGGCGTAACACTCCGCCGGCCGGCAGCGTCAGGCGCTCGGCGGCTGAGGCTGACGTCAGGGGCTCGGCGGCTGAGGCTGACGTCAGGGGCTCGGCGGCTGATCCCGAAGTGCCCGCTCAAGGAGGTCGCGCACCTTCTCGGGCAGGTGTTGCTCCGGGATCGCCACTTCGACGAACGGTTCCACGCAGCTGACGCCGTAGCAGTAGGTGTCCGGGTGGGTTTGCGCCAGCCCGCCAAGGCCCTGAAGGGTGTCGCTCGACAAGATCGTCCGCCACCGCTTCTGGTCGCGCTTCGGCAAATCGGCGATCGCGATTGTCTTGGAAACGGTCTGCCCGACAAACCCCCCGCTGCGGGTCACGAGCACGGTCCCGGGTTCGCTCGTCGGGGGCGCGTCCGGGTCGCTTGCCGGCGGCGCGTCCGGGTCGCTCGTCGGGGGCGCGTCCGGGTCGCTTGCCGGGGGCGCGTCCGGCTCGCTCGGCGCGGGGCTTGACTCCTCGAGCACGCCGACCTGCTCCCACGCCGACCGGACGGCCGCCAACTCGGGTGACGCCTCGCCATACCGCTGCGTCGTGTGGTCGATCGTGAGCTGAGCAAAGGTGGCGAAATCGCAATCGGCGGCGATCCCGGGACCGGTGAGGACGGCATACCAAATCGCACCGGCCACCTCCCACGCGAAGCCGCCGAGCGCGGTGGCGAACAGAAAGAAGGCGCGGTTCGGGATCCCCGAATTGATGTGGACGCCGCCGTTGTCGTCGTCGGTCTCGACGAAGTCGCGCATGTGCCCGGGCTGGGGGTCCTTGCCGAGCAACGGGTTGTCGTAGGCCGTCCCGGGCGCCCGCATCGAACGCAGCGCCTGGCCCGCCAACTCGCCGACCAAGAGCTCGGCGCCGATCAACCAGTCGGCGTCGGAAGCGTTCTGCGCCAGGGACTTCTGCTTGACGAGGGAACCGAAGACATCGGACATCGACTCGTTGAGCGCTCCGGGCTGGTCGCGATACACAAGACCGGCGGTGTGCTCAGTCACCCCGTGGGCCAACTCGTGGGCAATGACGTCGAGGCTCGCGGTGAACCGGCCGAAGACAACGCCGTCCCCGTCCCCAAAGACCATCTGGGTGCCGTCCCAGAAGGCGTTGACGTAGCGCTGCCCGTAGTGAACGGTCGCCCGCAGCGGCAGACCTCGCCCATCCAACGAATTGCGGGCGTAGTCCTGCGCGAACAGTGCCCACGTGGCCCCCAGCCCGTCGTACGCCTCCGTGGCCGCGACATCGTCGGTCGCCGGATCACCCTCACCGCGAACTTTGCGCCCGGGCAGCGTCGTCGACTCGGCGGCGTCACTGATCAGGCGCACCGGGCCGTCCGCGAGCGCGCCCCGGGCCAGACGTGGCCGGGCCTTGACTTTGGGGTCCCCGGCGCGAAGGTGGGACAACTCGTGAGCGCGGCCGCTCTCGGCCAACGCCGCGCGGGCCCGGGCGGCAAGGTCGTCGTCGGTCGCCAGCGCCAATCGCTCAAGGATGTGGGGCGGGATGATCGTGCACCGTCGACCGCTCGTTGCGTTCATTCCAGCAGTCTCGCCGACGGCGCCGACAACCGCCTCTCGAGCGCCCAGGCGTATGCCGCACCCGCCGGTTCGCTGTCCGCCACACGGTCGCGTGTCCCCCAAAGGGAGGACACCCCACCTCTCGCGATCCCGGACAGGCCGGGCAGGGCTGCGCTACGTTCGTCAAGGAGTAGGGCAAGGCCAAACCGTCGGCTCCGACGCAGGCCCCTGCCGATCTGGCGACGCGAAGGTTGGGCATCATGGTCGAGGACCCACGCAGGAGTACCGGCGCTCGCCGCAGGGCTGTCGTGCTGGCCGGGGCGTGGGCGAGTCCGGCGCTGACCATCGCCGCAGCGGCCCCCCTGCTCGCCGCATCCGCCATCGTTATCGGGCCCTTCCAACAGATTGGTTACGAGAGCGAGAGCTACGCAGAGCCGCTGTCCGCCTCCGGTGGCACGGGCCCGTACCTCTGGTCGATCGCGGGAACCCTCCCACCCGGACTGACCCTCGACCCGACGAACGGCGTGATCTCGGGCTTGCCGACGACGCCAGGGCTCTACCCGCTCACGCTGGTCGCGACCGATGCCATGGGCGCTCAGGGGTCGATGCCCACCGCGATCAGGGTCGGCCAAAACCGAGCAGTCATCGTCGCCGAGATGATTCGCCTGATCAATCTGCGCCGCGCGGAGGTTGGGGCGCCGCTGCTGGCGACGAGTCCCTCCCTGACGGCCATCGCGCAGCCGTGGAGTGATCACATGGTCGACCTTGGGGATCTTGAACACCATGCTCCGCTGCCGCCGGGCGTCGACGGCGAGAACATCTCTTACACCTCGGAGCTGAGCGATGCGCTGACCACGGCGGGAGGTCTCACGAACGGGTGGCTGAGTGAGGTGCACGGCTGGGCGGAGTATGCCGCGGTGGGCGGCCCAGACACCCAGGCCAGCCTGGACATGTTGCTCGGGACCGGCCCGTACGCCGCGGACGGGGCGAGCGGCCATCGGATCAGCATCGAGAACCCGACCTTCAGCGCGCACGGCATTGCCGTGTCGGTCGCTCTCAACGGCCGGTACTACGCGACCCAAGAGTTCACCATCTAGCCCGCCGCGGCATACCCGGCCCGTCGTTCGGGGGCATCCAGCCGCTCGCCGGTGGCACGATGACCCGATGAGCGTGGAGCAAGAGGTTTGGCAGCGGACCGAGGCCCGTTTCGAAGAGATGCGCCCCTTTGGCAAAGCGCCGAAAGTTGAGCTGGGGAAAGCAGTCCTCCCACCCGGACTCAGGTGGCCAGCCGTCGCGCAAACCGTTTCCTTGCTCCGGTTTCGGCACACCTTCATCCCGTGGATGTCTCGACGATTCGGGGGCGCGTTCACCCTGCGCGTCGCACCCACCGGCAACCCCCTTGCGATCTTCACCGGCCCCGACGCCGCCCGAGAGATCTTCGCCGGGGACCCCGCGGTCTTCCACGCGGGCAAGGCGAACGCGATCCTCGGCCCGGTGATGGGCGCCCACTCCGTGCTTCTCCTGGACGGGCTTGAGCACAAACGCGCCCGCAAGCTTCTGATGCCGGCGTTCAGCGCCGCCGCCCTCAAGCAGTATGAAGGGGTCGTCACGGAGGTGGCCCGCGCCGAGGTCGCGACCTGGCCGGTCGGCTCGACGTTCGGGGCGCACTCCCGGATGAACGCGTTGACCCTCGAGGTGATCTTGCGCGTCGTCTTCGGGGTGACCGACGAAACCCGGCTGGCCGCGTTGCGCCCGCTGGTCAACGCGACGGTCGACGTCAGCCCAGGAATCTTGCTCGGCTGGGCCATCCCGCGACTGCGAACCCTGGGGCCGTGGCGGGCAGCCGCCGACACCCAGCGGAAGCTCGATCAACTCATCTACGCGGAGATCCGGGAGCGCCGAACGCACCCCGATCTGGCCGAACGGACCGATGTCCTGTCGCGACTGATCCGGGTCGATGACGCTGGTGATCGGCTCACCGACGACGAGCTGCGCGACGAACTCGTCACCCTGCTGCTCGCCGGCCACGAGACGACGGCCACCGCGCTGGCGTGGGCACTCTATGAACTGGGCCGCGACCCAGCCCTGCGGGCCCAGGCCCGCACCGCCAGCGACGCGGGCGACGAGGCGTGGTTCGAGGCCGTGCTGAAGGAGTCGATGCGGCTCCGACCGGTCATCCCCATGGTCGTTCGCACCCTGCAGCAGCCGGCGACCGTGGGTGGCTTTGCGTTCCCCGCCGGGGCCACGGTCGGCCCGTCGATCATCCTCACCCACGATCGCGACAAGGAGTTCCCCGCACCCGAGGAGTTCCGCCCCGAGCGTTTCCTCGGCCAGTCGCCGCCGGTCAACTCGTGGATCCCCTTTGGCGGGGGTGCCCGCCGCTGCATCGGCGCCGGCTTCGCCCTGATGGAGGGCGTCGCAGTGCTGCGCGAGGTCTTCAAGGCATGGGACATCGAAGCCGTCGGGGAGGAGAAAGCCAAGGTTCGCAACATCACGAGCGTCCCGCGCAACGGCGTGATGGTGCGCGTACGTCCCGCCCGGTAGCGAGCGCCCGGATTCCACCCCGTGTCGGTTCGCCGACGGTGACGACGTGGACCGTCACAATGGGTGCGTGGCCGTCGGGTGTATGACCAAAGCGATGGCGAGTCGGGGATGAGCCTGCGCCGTGGTCCGCTGGCGGCGCAACCGCGCACCCTCGTGGACATCTTCCGGGCGACGGTCGCGCGCCACGGCGATGAACCAGCCCTCGACAATGGCGCCGTTGTCATGACGTATGCCGAGTTCGCCGACGAAGCGGACGCGCTCGCGGCGTCGTTGGTCACCCTGGGGATCGGTGCGGGCGACAAGGTGGGTGTCCGAATCGCCTCTGGCACAACGGATCTCTCCATCGCGATCATGGGGATCCTCTTGGCTGGGGCGGCATACGTGCCGGTCGACGCGGATGACCCGGACGAACGCGCCCGAACCGTTTTCGAGGAGGCGGCGGTCGCCGCGATCCTCACGAACGACCTGGTGATCGGACCTGGGGTCGCCACTCCCGGCGCCGCTACCTCAGCCGCCGTTACCTCCGCCACCTCCGGCGCCGCCGCTGCTACCGCCGCCGCTGCTACCGCCGCCGCTGCTACCGCCGCCGCTGCTACCGCCGCCGCTGCTACCGCCGCCGCTGCTACCGCCGCCGCTGCTACCGCCGCCGCTGCTACCGCCGCCGCTGCTACCGCCGCCGGAGCTACCTCTGCCGCAGCTTCGTTCGACGCGAGCCTGGCGGACGCCGCTTCGTCCGACGCGAGCCCGGCGCCGGGCGACGATGCCTGGGTGATCTTCACGTCCGGATCGACGGGCAAGCCCAAGGGAGTGGCCGTCACCCATCGCAACGCGGCGGCATTCGTCGACGCGGAGGCGCGACTGTTTGTCCAGGAGGCACCCCTGGGCCCGGGTGACCGGGTGATGGCCGGACTGTCGGTCGCCTTCGACGCGAGCTGCGAAGAAATGTGGCTGGCCTGGCGCCACGGCGCGTGCCTCGTCCCGGCGCCGCGCTCGTTGGTGCGCTCCGGGATGGACCTGGCCCCGTGGCTGACCGCGAACCGGATCACCGTCGTCTCGACCGTCCCCACCCTCGTCGCGCTGTGGCCCCTCGACGCGCTGGCGAAGGTGCGGCTCGTCATCCTCGGTGGGGAGGCCCTGCCGCCGGAACTCAACGCGCGACTCGTCGCGCCGGGTCGCGAGGTGTGGAACACGTACGGCCCGACCGAGGCCACCGTCGTCGCCTGTGGCGCGAAGATGACGGCAACGGGTCCGGTGCGGATCGGGTTCCCCCTCGACGGCTGGGACCTCGCCGTTGTCGACGCTCAGGGTCACGAAGTCGCCCTCGGGGAGAGCGGCGAGCTCATCATCGGCGGCGTCGGCCTCGCCCGCTACCTCGACCCCGTCAAGGACGCCGCCGGGTATGCCGCGATGCCCAGCCTCGGTTGGGAGCGCGCCTACCGCTCGGGCGACCTCGTCGTCAACGACCCCGACGGATTGCGCTTCTTGGGGCGGGCCGACGACCAAGTCAAGGTCGGTGGCCGCCGGATCGAGCTCGGCGAAATCGACTCGGCACTCCTCGCCCTGCCGGGGGTTTCGGCAGCGGCCGCCGCCGTGCGGACGACCGCGAGTGGATCCAAGGTTCTCGTCGGCTACCTCACCGCCGACGCGACATTTGACGCGCCCGCGGCGACCCGATCGCTGCGGGCGACGATGCCCGCCGCCCTGGTGCCGAGGCTTGCACCGGTGGCGAGCCTGCCAACGCGCACGAGCGGCAAGATCGACCGTGACGCTCTGCCCTGGCCGCTCCCGAGCAGTGGCGCGCCCGAGTCCGGCGCCGGGGTCGACCTCAACGCCACCCAGACCCGCGTGCGGGAGTTGTGGGGGCAGATCATCGGCGCGACCCCCAACCGGTTGACGGACGACTTCTTTGATCTTGGCGGTGGCAGTCTCATGGCCGCCCAAATGGTCGCGCAGCTGCGGCAAACGCATCCCGAGATCACCATCGCCGATATCTACGGGAACCCAACGCTGGCGGGCCTGGCCGCGCACCTTGACGAGATGACCGCGCCGACCTCACGGCGCAACGCGACGGTCCGACCCGTCGAACGCAAGACCCAAGTCGGCCAGCTCGCCGCGGCCGTTCCCCTGGCGACGGTCGGGGGACTTCGGTGGCTGACCTACCTCGCGCTAGCCAACAACCTCCTCGCCGAGGATCGACCGCGCTGGCTCCACCAAGGCTGGCTAGCGTCGGGCTGGTTGCCTGCCGACGGCCTGCCGTGGCTGCACCCCGTGAGCTGGTGGTGGCCCCTGCTCGGCCTCGCCCTGCTCATCACCCCGCCGGGCCGCATGGTGCTTGCCGCGGCAGGTGCCCGGATCATCCTCGCGGGCATCGGACCGGGGGACTATCCGCGGGCCGGCCGGGTCAACATGCGGGTGTGGCTCGCCGAGCGCTGGGTCGACGAAGTCGGTGCGACGAACACCGCCGGAGCACCCTTGCTGCGCTGGTACGCGCGCCTCCTCGGGGCCAAGATCGGTCGGCACGTCGACCTGCACGCGCTGCCACCGGTGACCGGCATGCTGGTCATCGGCGACGGGGCCAGCGTCGAACCCGAGGTCGACCTCACCGGGCACTGGCTCGACGGCGACCGCCTGAAGGTCGGCCCAATCCGGATCGGCGCGCAGGCCCGGATCGGCGCCCGCTCGACGCTCTGCCCGGGAGCGGACATCGGACCCCGGGCGCAGGTCGTGGCCGGGTCGGCCGTGTTCGGGCACGTGCCAGCCGGCGAGCGCTGGTCGGGCTCCCCGGCCCGCGCCAACGGGAGCGCGCCAACGGACTGGGCGACGGTGCCCCCGGTCGACGAATCCGGGCGACCACTCAACAAACCGCGCTGGCTCCTTGCCTATGCCGCCAGCGCCCTCGTGATTGCCGGGCTGCCCCTCTTCGCGATCGCGGTGGGGGCGCTGACCGCCTGGCCGGGCCTGCGGCATACGGACTCATTGGCGGACGCTGTCCGGGCTGCCGCGCTCTGGCTCCCCCTGGGGACTCTGACGGGTTTTGTCGCTCTCGCCCTGGTGATCCTCCTCCTCGTTCGGCTGCTCGGGTGGGGACTGACGGCGGGCCCCCACCCGGTGCAAGGCCGCCGGGCCTGGCAGGCCTGGTCGACCATTCGGGTCCTCGACGAAGCGCGAACCTGGTTGTTCCCGTTGTACTCGAGCACACTGACACCGCTGTGGTTGCGCGCCCTCGGAGCCCGGATCGGGCCCGGCGTCGAAGCGTCGACCGTGTTGATGATCCCGAGCCTCACAACGGTCGGCCAGGGCGCATTCCTCGCTGACGACACCCTCATCGGCGGCTACGAACTCGGTGGCGGCTGGCTGCACATCGGTGCAGTCAAGGTCGGCAAGCATGCGTTCGTCGGCAACTCGGGGATGGCCGCGCCCGGTCGGCGGGTGCCCAAGGCGGGGCTCGTCGCGGTCCTCTCGGCGGCCCCGGGCAAACGCGAAGCGAAGGCGGGGACCTCGTGGATTGGTTCGCCACCGGAGTTGCTGCGCCGCGCCCCCGGCGCCGTCGATCCCCACCTCACCTTTGACCCGCCGAGGCGGCTGCGGGTCGCGCGGGCGCTCTATGAGGTCGCCCGCTTCGTCCCGCAATGCCTTGCCGTCGCTCTCGCCCTCGGTGTGGCCGGGATCCTCCAGCGCCTCGCCGACACGAGTTGGCTGCTCGCCGTCGCCACGAGCGGGGTCGTCATGGTCGTCGCCGGGGTGCTCGCCGCCCTCCTCGCGACCGCGGCGAAATGGCTGCTCGTCGGCAAGGTCAGCGCGAGCGACCATCCGCTGTGGAGTTCGTTCGTGTGGCGCAATGAGCTCGCGGACACCTTTGTCGAGGTGCTGGCCGCGCCCTGGTTTGCCCGGGCTCACGCGGGAACCCCGGTGCTCAACCTGTGGCTGCGCACGATGGGTGCCCGGATCGGCGCCGGGGTGTGGTGCGAGACCTACTGGCTGCCCGAACCCGACCTCATCGACCTGCGGGACGGCGTCACCGTCGGCCACGGCTGCGTCGTGCAGACCCACCTGTTCCACGATCGGGTACTCAGCCTCGACCGGGTGACGATGCGTGCCGGTTCGACGCTCGGGCCCAACGGTGTCGTCCTGCCCGCGGCGACGATCGGGCGGCACGCGACGATCGGACCGGCCTCGCTTGTCATGCGCGGCGAGTCGGTTCCCGACAAATCCCGGTGGATCGGCAACCCGATCGCCCCGTGGAGCGAGGAACACAACCACCTCGCCGAACTCGCCGCCCGGCTCGCGTCCGACCCGGACGCGAGCTCCGACCGCGAGGCCAGCTCCGACGCCAGCGCGAGCTCCGACCGCGAAGCCAGCTCTGACCGCGAGGCGAGCTCCGACCGCGAAGCCAGCTCCGACCCGGACGCGAGCTCCGACCCGGACGCGAGCGCCGACCGCGAGGCGAGCGCCGACCCGGACGCGGGCCCAGCCGCCCCGCCGAGACCTGGCGGTCGCGGATGACCGCCTCGAGATCCGGCCGCCGGATGAGG
>CAZACX010000057.1:13917-17231 GCA_964483685.1 uncultured Intrasporangiaceae bacterium | reverse complement strand
TTTCGCCCGGTCAGGCATGCCGGGCATCGCGACGGTTGGCGATGATGCTCGTGGTCGTCGCGAGGGCCAGGATGCCGACGATCACCCCCAGTGAGACCAGCGTTGGGATCTCGGGCACCGAGGCCCACACGCCGTGCGCCCAGTGGAGCACGAGCTTGACGCCGATGAACGCGAGGATGGCGGCCAGCCCGTGGCCGAGGTGGCGCAGCGAGCCCAGCGCCCCCTCGACGACGAAGTACAAGGCGCGCAGGCCGAGCAGGGCGAAGGCGTTGGTCGCGAACACGAGGTACGGGTCGCCGGTGATGCCATAGACGGCGGGCACCGAGTCGATGGCGAAGACGATGTCGGTGGTGAGGATGGCGACGATGACCAGCGCCAGCGGTGTGAGCGACCGGCGACCGGCCTGGGTCACGGTGAGCCGCGTCCCGGCATACGTGTCGGTGACCGGCATGAAGCGGCGGATGAAACGCACTGAGCGCAGCGAGGCGAGGTCGACGGCCTTGTCCTCGTGCGACATTGCATCACGCAGCACCTTCACCGCGGTCACCAGGAGCACAATCCCAAAGAGCAGGAAAGCCCAGGCGAACGTCGAGATCAGCTGGGCGCCGAGGGCGATGAAGATGCCGCGGAGCACGAGGGCCCCGGCGATGCCGATGAGCAGCACCCGCTGCTGCAGCGCACGCGGCACGGCAAAGGCCGTGAGCAGCAGGAGGAAGACGAAGAGGTTGTCCACGGAGAGTGACTTCTCGACGAGGTAGCCGGTGTAGTACTCCAGGCCGCGGTCACCCCCGTGCGCCTGCCAGATCCACACGCCGAAGGCCACGGGGATCGCGATGTAGAAGGCCGACCAGCCCAGGGCCTCCTTCATCGAGACCTCGTGCGGCCTGCGGGTGATGAGGAAGTCGGCGACGAGCAGCGCGATGACGCCGCCGATCGTCAGGGCCCACAGGGTAGGCGTGCCGATGGAGTCCAGCGCGGGCGCGGGCTCCGCGGCGGCGAGTTGGGACAAGGGCGTAGCGAACATGGTTCTCCTCAAGACGGAACGACGGTCTTGAGGTCTCCTTCACCGCCCGGATGCCGGTCGGTGCCGCGCCGAGACCACCATCAGGTCGTCGTATTGACCGGCGCGAGCTTGGGAAGTACTCCCCTCGTGGGCAGGAGTTTAGGAGGGACCGGCAGAATTCCACAACTTGAAGGTGTGGAAATGCGCCTTCGCGAGAGCCCGTCCAGGACTGGTGGCAGGAGAAGGAGCATGCCCAGCGACCAAGTGAGGTGGGTGACGATCGGGCCGAGGATGCCGCCGGTCGCACCCGCCAGGAACAGCATCAGCACTCCAACGCGATAGGCGATCATCCGCGGCGCTGTGTCCCTGGGGGCTGAAGCAACTCGTCTACGCAAGCGCCGATAATGCACATTATGTCTAGTGCGCTGATTTACTCACCTGAGTGCTGTCAGCCCCTGCAGGTTCGCTGCGGACCGATGCGAGACCACCTCAGGGCGCGTATCGCGCACTCGCTGCGATGTGCGGCGCGCCGGGTCCAGCGTCAGCCAGGCAACGCGCAGGCTGTCCAGCGGCTCTGCAGGTGCCCCTGCCACGCGATACACGCCATGGGTCATCCGCTCCAGCGACCCGCGCTGGGTCAGGCGCGCCATCGCGAGCCAGCCCACGTCTAGTTGAAGAGCGTCGTCGTCATCGCGGCGGGAATCTCGTCGACGGAGGACACCGGAACCGCGATGCCCTTAGTCGTCGCGGCGACCGCCTGGAGCTCCTCGAGGTTGGCGCCCGGGTCCGTCAACAGGCACCGGATCGCGACCGGCCTCTCGGGGTCATACGCCTGCTCGAGATAGGCCAGCAAGTCATCAAGGGTCACCGTGCTCGTCGAGTCCTCTGCGCCGTCGCTGAGGACAAGCAGTTGGTTGCTCATCGTCCGTGAGTAGTTGGCGGTCGCATACGCATACGCGTCACGGATCGCCTCATACAGCGGCGTATCACCCGACGGCCAGGCGCGATCGATGGCCCGGCTCACTGCCTGCGCATGGGTCACGGACCCGGCGTCGGATCGGTTGAACGCGAGCCCTCGCGCCTGCTCGATCAGCGGTTTGCTCGCCCCATCGGTATGGAAGAACCAGAGTCCCGTTCGCGCGTTCGGTGAGGCGACCTGAAAGGCCCGACTGGCCATCGTGCGCACAACATCGAGCTTGGATCGCGGATCCCCCGGGAAGCGCTCCTGCATCGAACCCGAGAGATCAACGAGCGCCAACGTCGACGTGCGCGTGTGCGTCCCCGACCAGAGTTGACGACCACTCGCGAACGCCGCAGCGGTGTCGGCGGCGGAACGTGTCGCGGGCGTGATGGTCACCGGGCTGCCGCCGAGGTCGGACCTCTCCCCCGTCAACGTGCGCCACCCCGCCGCCCGCAGGGCCGCGACCCCGGCCTTCGAAGTCAGGCCCTCAACAACCTCAGCAGGCCCCGTCGCAGTCACGGGGACCAGACCCTGGTCCCCGGGCAAATAGACCGCGGTCAGCGGCAAGGCCCCCGATTCGTTGTGCAGCAACACCTCACGTTCGGTGGTGACGACCATCGAACCCAGCGCGGTGAATCCTCTGACGGTCGTCGCGCTCATCGCCTTCTGCACCGCATCAGCGGAGAGCCCGGCGTAGGCGTGCTCAAGCTTGATCACCGCGAGATCCGCCGCACTGGGGTTGCCGAAGTTCGGCGCCTCAGTAAGCGGCCCGCCATTGGCGAGCGTCGCGAGCCCGGTGTACCCGGCGATTCCCACCGCGTCCGTCGCCGGGTCTGGCGACACGATCCGGACCCGCCCCCACTCCGAATGACCATATCCGCGCCATCCGTCCGGGTCGGTGAGCAGTGCCTGGAGCGACGCCGTCGTCGGCGCCTTCTGGTCCCAATCGAGGAGCTTGGCGAGCTTCGTCGGCATCGCCAGAACCAATGGCGTCAACGCAACTGGGCGCTCCGGCCCCTCGCTCACGGCCAGCGTGACATCGGCCTCCTGAACATTCGATGCGGTCACCGCACACGTCGCGCCGAGGGCGGCGGCCAGCGTTCCGGGGATCGTGTCCTTGGCGCTACCGGTCCAGACCCGGACGGGTTCGTCGCACGCTGCGGACGTACCTGAGGAAGACGGGGTCGGCGCGGAGGTACCTGAGGTCGAGTCACTCGAGGACGTACTCGAAGACGAATCACTCGACGACGTACTCGAAGACGAGCCAGACGATGACGTACTCGCGGAGGTACCTGAGGACGAATCACTCGACGAGGTACTCGAAGACGAATCACTCGACGACGTACTCGA
>CAZACX010000057.1:0-13690 GCA_964483685.1 uncultured Intrasporangiaceae bacterium | reverse complement strand
AATCACTCGACGACGTACTCGAAGACGAATCACTCGACGACGTACTCGAAGACGAATCACTCGACGACGTACTCGAAGACGAGCCAGAGGACGACGTACTCGCGGACGTACTCGAAGACGAGCCAGACGATGACGTACTCGCGGAGGTACCTGAGGACGAATCACTCGACGAGGTACTCGAAGACGAATCACTCGACGACGTACTCGAGGACGTGCCAGCCGACGAAGTCCCCGAAGGCGAGTCGGAGGCGGAAGTGGAAGCGGCCGATGACGAGGAGCTCGACGAAGAAGTGCCGGAGGTGGATGCGCCAGACGTCGAACTCGCGGAGGACGTCGAACTTGCGGAGGACGTCGAACTCGAAGATGGCGACGGGTCCGCCGCGGCCGAGTCAGGGTCCGACCACACCTTCGGCAGGATGAGCGCCCCGAAAACGGCGAGTGCCGCAATGACCGCAACCACCACTGGCCAGGCGTAACGGCCTGACCGTTTCGCCTCATGACGCCCCTTGGCCATCGTCACTCCCCCGCTCTTTGAGTACGCTCACCCTATCCGGGCGGCCCGGAGCCAACGGGATCCACGCGAAAGTGATCGTGACGACAGCGCGGACAGCGGAGGCTTGCGGTCGACAGTGCAGCGATCCTGCGGCCGACTCAAACCGGCGCGGCCGACTCAAACCGGTGCGACCGACTCAAAACGCCACGTCCGCGGTGAGCACGGTCCCACCAACGCGACCCGGCGCGTCGGCCCACCCCCAAGTGAGATTCGTGTGGGCAATCACCTTGTCCGGAGTCGGCGCGCCGTATTCGCTGAGGTCCTCGGTGGTGTGCGCATCCGCAACCAGCAGGGCGTCATACCCGCGCACGAGGGCGCCGTGAAGTGTCGACCGGATGCACGCGTCGGTTTGCGCACCCGAAACGATCAGTCGCCCGACGCCGCGCTCGGCGAGCACCGACTCCAAGCCCGTGCCCTCGAACGAGTCACCGAACGTCTTGTGCACCAGCGTTTCCGACGCGAGGCGCGACAACTCCGGGACATAGGCCCAGGCGTCGCTGCCGAGGGGAAGCTCGCCGCTGGAGTGCTGGATCCAGATGACGGGAACATCGTGGGTGCGCGCCTTCTCGACCAGTGTGGCGATGTTCGCGATCACCGCGTCACGGTGATAGGCGGCCGCCATGACGCCGACTTGCACATCGATAACCAGGAGCGCGTCGTTGGGTCGGTTGGGCAAATTCGTCATGAGCGAGGAGTCCCTTCGACGACCCACCAGGCACTAAACGGGGCCAGCCAGACGTAGCCGTCCTCCCCCGCAGCGACCGGATGCCCGTCGCCGAGGGCGTTGACCGGCGCCTCCATCCCGAGGGCCGTCAGCTCCATCCCAGGGAAGGGCCGCCAGTCTTCCGTGACGTTATAGAGGCCCAGCATCGGCCCCGAGGCGTGTTTGCGGACGGTCGCGAGCAGCCCGCGGTCGATGTGCTCAAGGACATAGGACTCCGCGGAGGCGTGCAGTTGGGGCAGCGACGCCCGAATCCGTCCCAGATGCACCAGCCCCTGGAACACCTTGCCGGTCACCGTTTCGAGACTGGCCCGGTCCTGCGCGAGCTCCCAATCGAGCCGCGGACGATGGGTCCAACGGTTGTCGCTCTCATGGCCCGCTTCGCTGGCCCACGCGACGTCGTTCTCCATCGCGAGTTCGTCGCCCGACCACAGCACGGGTATGCCGCCCCAGCCGTACGCGACCGCGTGCGCCAGGAAGATCCGCGCCAGGGCGCGGTCCGTTTCCTCCTTCGAGGACGCCGCCGTGAGCCCAGCGAGTGACGCCGCCATCCCGCTCGTCCGCTTGTCCCCCGTTTCCGCATTGAACTGGAAGGTCAAGCCCCTCCCCCAGGATCCGGCGACGTCACCGGCATACCAATCGGCGAGGAAGCGGCGGTGCCAGAAACCGTTGAGTCCCAACGCCATTGCGTCGTCGTCGTCGATGGCCCAACCGATGTCGTCGTGGCAGCGCACGTAGGTGATCCACGTGCCGGTCGCCGGGGTCTTCGGCAGGTTGGACAGGGCGTGGCGAGCCAACTCGGCATCGCTGCCGGCGAGCATCGACCACGTCTGCACCATGAGCGAGTTGTGATAAGCCAAGTCGCTGACCCGCCCGGTGTGGGCGCCGATACCGAGATACTGGATCAGGTCCTTGGGCCCGACAATTGCCTCGGCTTTGAACGCCAGAGCGGGCGCGCCGATTCGGGCGATCAGGCGCATCACTTGGGTCAGCTCGTGGACCTCGGGCTGGTTCTGGCAGTTGGTGCCCGGCCGCTTCCAGGTGAAGGCGATCGCATCGAGACGCAGGACTTCCACGCCGAGGTTGGCGAGGAACAAGATGATGTCGACATACTCGGCGAGCACGTCGGGGTTGGACCAGTTGACGTCCCATTGCCATGAGTTGAACGTCGTCCACACCCAGCCGGCGAGATCCTCGTCCCAGGAGAAGCTGCCGGGTGCGAAGTCTGGGAAGACCTCCGGGACGGTCGCTTCGAAGGCATCCGGCTCGGTCCGATCCGGGTAGATATAGAAGTAGTCGCGATACTTCGCCTCCCCGGCGCGGGCCCGCTGCGCCCATTCGTGTTCGCGCGCAACGTGGTTGATGACAAGGTCCATCGCCAGGGACATGCCGCGCGCACGTAACTGGGTGGCGAGCGTCTCAATGTCTTCGATCGATCCGAGATCGGGACGAACACTGCGGAAGTCGGCCACGGCATACCCGCCGTCGTTATCGCCCTCACGTGGGCGCAGCAGCGGCAGGAGGTGGAGGTAGGTGACGCCAAGCTCGTTGAGGTAGTCGAGGCGGGTGCCGACGCCCTCGATGGTTCCGGCGAATCGGTCGGCGTAGCAGGCGTACCCAACCATGCGGGGTTGTTGTAGCCAGTCGGGCATGAGGAGTCGGTCGTAGTCGAGCGCGTGCAGATCCGGTTGACGGGCGGCATAGGCCGCGGCCGCGCGGCGGACGAGGTCCGCGCCGAGGTCGTCCACGTTGTGGGAATCCGCGTAGAGGTCGCCGAGTCCGGCGCGCACATCGGGCCACCAGCGAACCAGCCGCTGCCGGAACTGGGCGCGCTGTTGCGGGCTCAGGCCGGAGATTTCGTGGTCAGCGGCATCGAGGACGACATCGGGAACCACAGGCGACATACTCCAATTCTGTCAGGTCAGATCGCCCGCTGCGTCGAACCTGGCAGTGTCGCCGGACCCCACTCGCAGCACTTCGGGCGTTCCAGTGGACAAGTCAACCACCGTGGTCGGTGCGCTACCACAATCCCCCGAATCGATGACCGCGTCCAGCACGTGGTCGAGCCGTTCCTTCACGTCCCAACCGTCCGTGAGCGGGTCCTCCTCGCCGGGCAGCACGAGGGTGCTCGAGAGCAGTGGCTCACCGAGTTCGGCCAGGAGGGCGCTGACGACGGGGTGGCTCGGAATGCGCACGCCGACAGTCTTCTTGCGCGCGTGCAGCAGACGCTTGGGCACGTCCTTCGTCGCGGGCAAAATGAAGGTGTACGGCCCCGGCGTTGACGCCTTGACGAGCCGGAAAACCCAATTGTCAAGGTGGACGAACTGGGCAAGCTGCGCGAAGTCTCGGCACATGATCGTGTAATGGTGGCGATCATCGAGTCGCCGCAGATCCCGGATTCGGTCCTTGACCCGTTGATCACCGATCTGCCCCCCGACGGCATAACCGGAGTCGGTGGGGTAGGCAATCAGCCCACCCTCGCGCAAGATCGCCACAGCTTGGGCGATCGCCCGCGGCTGGGGGTCGTGCGGATGAACGTCGAAATACCTTGCCACAACTCCAGCGTATGCCGCTCGCGCGGTTACGGGAGCGGCCAGGTGTGGACCGGAGCGTTGGTGTGCATGTGTTCGACATACGCTTCAAGCATCTTGGCGAGTGCCGAACGGCGGGTCTCCCCGGCGGCCTCGAATCGCTCAACGGCGCGGGTTTGCCACACGGCGCCGTTGACGCCGGTCTTGCAGCGGCCCTCGATGACGTTGAGGAACCGGGTGCGGACCGCCTCGGAAACCCCCCAATCTTCAAGGCCCTCGTGGGCCATCGGCAACAGGTGCCGCAGGACCAACTCGTCGGCCCCCACTTCACCGAACCCGGGCCAGTAGACCCGCGCGTCAATGCCCTCCCGCGCGCAGCGGTGGAAGTTCTCCTCCGCTGCCGCGAAACTCATCTTTGTCCAGATCGGGCGATCCTCCTGAGCGAGGAACCGGACGACGCCGTAATAGAAGGCGGCGTTTGCGAGGACGTCAATCATCGACGGTCCAGCCGGCAGGACCCTGTTCTCCACCCGCAGGTGCGGGCGGCCGCCGACGATGTCATAGATGGGCCGGTTCCATCGGTAGACGGTCCCGTTGTGGAGCCGCAATTCGGCGAGGGCTGGCGCGCGGCCCGCCTCAAGCACCGCCACCGGGTCTTCGTCACTGATGTCGGCGAGCAGCGCGGGGAAGTAGCGAACGTTCTCCTCGAATAGGTCGAAGATGGAGGTGATCCAGCGTTCGCCAAAGAACACCCGGGGACGCACCCCTTGGTTCTTGAGTTCCACCGGGCGGGTGTCGGTCGCTTGGGAGAACAGTTCGATGCGGGTCTCGGCGTGGAGTCGCTTGCCAAAGAAGAACGGCGAGTTGGCCGCGAGCGCCAACTGAGGCCCGACGACGGCCTGGGCGGCGTTCCAGTGTTGGGCAAACGTCGAGGGGGTCACTTGGAGGTGCAGCTGCAAAGAGGTGCACGCCGACTCGGGCGCAATCGAGTCGCTGTAGGTGGACAGGTGCTCGCCCGTGGGCCCCTCAATGTCGAGGTAGATGTCCTCCCCGCGGGCGAAGAAGATCGAGTCGTTGAGCGCGGCATACCGATTGTTGGCGGTGATCCACTCGCCCTGAAAGTGCTCGGGCATGATCGTTGGCAGGATGCCGATCGGCACGATGCGCGCTCCGGTGGGGCGAGCCTTGTCATCGGCGGCGTTGAGCGCGGCCCGCAAGTCCCGCTCCAGTTCCAGCGCGGCGTCCCCCGGCAGCGGCCGCGGTTGCACGTTGAGTTCGATGTTGTATTGCGCGAGCTCGGTCTGGAAATCCGTGTCGGCGATGGCGGCGAGGACCTCGGCGTTGGCGAACCGCGGTTGCATGTCGCCGCTGACGAGATTGAGTTCGAGTTCCATCCCCGTCATGGGCCGATCGAACTCAAACTGGCTGCCCGCGAGCATGCGTTCGAACACGTCGAGGTTCTGGCGCACCTTCTCCCGGTAGCGCTGCCGCTCTTCGCGTGTGTACCTTTTGGCCTCGACTTCGACTCCCACGTGGCACAGACAACCACACGGGGAGCCGGGGGGCCAGGCACCTTCCAGCGCGGCGCGGCGCCGATCCCGATGGTTGTTGCGGCTGACCGGGAGGTTTGTGCCGGTCAATCCCGAGATTGGGTGCGGCTGACCCGGATGTTTGCGGCGGTCAATCCCGAGGTTGGGTGCGGCTGACCCGGATGTTTGCGGCGCACCGAGGCAAATCCGCAGGGCTGTCGGTGGCCTCTCCTAGCCTTCAGATCATGCGGTTCTTGCACACCTCCGACTGGCACCTGGGCCGGGCCTTCCACCATGTGGGCCTGCTCGATGCCCAGGCTGGCGTGCTCGACCACATTGTCGAGTCGGTGCGCTCTGAGCGGCTCGACGCGGTGCTTGTCGCCGGGGACATTTATGACCGGGCATTGCCGGCCCCGGACGCCATCGAGCTGCTCTCCCAGACCGTCGCGCGGATCATTGACGCGGGCGCAAAGGTGGTGCTCACCAGTGGTAACCACGACTCCGCCGTGCGGCTTGGCTTCGCTTCCAGCCTCCTTGAAAACGCCGGGCTCCACATCCGCACTTCCCTCGCTGACATCGCTCGCCCCGTGCTCATCTCCGGGGTGGCCATCTATCCGTTGCCGTACCTTGACCCGGCGGTGAACGCGCCGGATCTCGGGACCGAGGAGCGCACCCACGCGGGCGTGCTCCGCGCGGCGATGGACCGGGTGCGTGGCGACCTCGCGACCCGTGCGATCCCCGGTGTGGTCATGGCGCACGCGTTTGTCACCGGCGGCGCCACATGCGATTCCGAGCGTGACATCAGCGTGGGCGGCGTCAACGCTGTCCACCCCGACACCTTCGCCGGCCTTACCTACGCCGCCCTCGGGCACTTGCATGGCCAACAGCTCGTCGCCGACGGGGTCCGCTATAGCGGGGCGCCCGTCGCCATGTCGTTCTCGGAGGCGAGCCACGTCAAGGGCTACAGCATCGTCGAGGTCGATGACCGGGGGTTGCGGGCAGTCGAGCACGTTGCGGCGCCGGTCGCTCGACCACTCGCGACTCTGCGCGGGCGCCTCGACGACTTGCTCAGCGACCCCGCGTACGCGAACGCCGAGCACGCCTGGTGCGCCGCGGTCCTCACCGACGCGCAGCGCCCCCTTGCGGCGATGGAGCGCTTGCGCCGCCGCTTCCCGCACATGCTCAAGTTGGACTTCGCCCCCGAGGGCGTCTCCTCCCACCCCCAGACGTATGCCGCGCGCGTCGCCGCCCGCTCACCACTTGAGGTGTGCTGCGACTTTGTCAGCCATGTCCGCGCAGGGGCGGCGGCGGGACCCCGCGAGCGCGCCCTCTTGCGGGAGGCCCTCGAGGGCGGGCGATTGGCGTCGGCGGCCGCCGACGGGGTCGGGTCCGCAGCGGTTGGTGCGGCCACCGCGCCTGCGCGCGAGGAGGTTGCGTGAGGATTCACGAGCTCACGATTGAGGCGTTCGGCCCGTTCGTTGAGCGCCAGGTCGTCGACTTTGACGCCCTCTCGTCCTCAGGGCTGTTTCTTGTTCACGGCCCCACCGGCGCCGGCAAGACGAGCGTCCTTGACGCAATCTGCTTTGCCCTCTTCGCCAACGTTCCCGGTGCCCGATCGGCACGAGCCCTGCGCAGCGACCTCGCGCCCGCCGATCGAGCCGCGACGGTCCGGCTGGAGTTCACCGCCGGGGGGCGACGTCTTCGAGTGACGCGCAAGCCCGAGCATCCGCGCCCCAAGAAGCGCGGCACCGGCACGGTGAAAGCACCCGCCTCGGTTGTTCTCGAGGAGTTCGATCAAGGGGGGTGGCGCGCCAAATCCACGCGCATCGACGAGGCGGCCGACGTCATCAACGATGTCGTCGGCATGGGTTTGGAGCAGTTCGCCCGGGTCGCGCTACTCCCCCAAGGCGACTTCGCGACGTTCTTGCGGGCCTCCGTCGAGGCCCGGCGGGAGCTCCTTGAGCGGCTCTTCGACGTCACCGCCTACACCCGCGCAGAGGCATGGCTCCTCGACGAACGCCGCCGCCTGACCCGTACGGTGGCGGAGGACGAGCGGGAGCTCGGCGCCCACCTGCGGCATCTAACCGACCTCGTCGCAGGGCTACCCACAGACCCCGACGGCGCGGCCCTCCTTCCTCCTGCGGCCGTCCTCGCCTCAGGGACCGGGCTCGAGGAGGTCGACGCTGCCGACCTGCCGCAGACGGTGTCGGCCTTGCGCACCCAGCTCCACCAGCTCACGAGCACGGCCATGGCCGATTACGACACCGCCATCCACGACGAGCAATCGGCCGCTGACCAAGACAGCCGCGCCCGTGCTGCCAGCGACGCCCGCGCCCGAGGCCTCGCAGCCCAGGAGGCCCTCGTTGCCCGGGCCGCCGAGTCCGAGGGGATCGAGGCGCTGCGAGAACGCCTGGATGCGGCGATGGTGGCGTCGGCCCTCCGCGGCGAAATTGCCACCTTGCGCACCGCCGCCAACGATCTGGCGAGCGCCGAGGCTCAGCGCGCCCAGTCGGCTGCCGCGGTCGACGAGCTCGCCGACTCGCGGGCACTGCTCGCGACCTGGGGGCCGCACTGGGATCGGGTCGAGCTGCGCCTCGACCAGGGGGCCACTGTCCTCGCAAGCGCCGACGAGGCGACGCGCCTCGCCGCGGACCTAGACAAGGACCGGCGTGGCAGTTTGGACAACCACGCGAGCGCAACCGCGGGACTCGCCGCGGCATCGGCCGAGCTGGCGGCGCTCGCTGACGCGCAACTCGCGTATCGGCAGCAATTGGCGGACCAGCGCCGCCGGGCCGCCGCTGGCCCCGATGCTCGCGAGGCACTGACGACGTGCCAGCGACGCCTTCGACTGCGCGCCGCCATCGAGGATGCCACCGCGTCGCTGGCCAACCTTGCGGTGGCGCTGCCCGTGGGAAAGTCTGCAGAGCTGGACGCCAAGGAACGCTTGCTCAATCTGCGGCAGGCCCGCCTGGACGATCTCTCCGGCGAGTTGGCCTCAACTCTGACGCCGGGGTGTCCATGCCCGGTGTGTGGCTCGGTCACCCACCCGGCACCAGGCAGCCGGGGCGCCGACTGGAGCCCCGAGGCCATCGACGCGGCCGAACTTGCTCTCACGTCGCTCACCGAGGCGTATGTCCAGCTTGACTTGTCGGCGCGCGAGCTGGCCGCCCGCCGGACCACGCTGATCGCCGAGTTTGAAGCGACCGCAGTCTCCCCCGGCGGTTCCACCACGGATCTTCCGGCACTCGCGGCAGTCCGCGATGCCCTCGCCGAGGCCGAGGCGCGCGTGCACGCCGCCGGTGCTGCCGAGGACGCGGCCGCGCTCTCCGAGCGACACTTGGACGAGCTGACGAGTCGCGGCGCTGCCCTCGAGCAGGTGCATGCCGCCAGCCTCACCGCCGTCACAGCGGCCGGAAGTGTCCTCGACGACCTGACGACCCGGATCGCAACCGCCACCGCCGCCTCGGCATCGCTCATGCACCAGCACGCCCGCGAATGCCCGTGCGTGGTCGCGGGACGTTGGTCCGAGGAGCCCGCGGGGCCGCCGGCGGGGCCGGAGGGAGCCGCGCCGTCGGAGGCGGGGCCGGAGGGAGCCGCGCCGTCGGAGGCGGGGCCGGAGGCGCTCGCGGGGTCGGAGGGATCCGCGGCATCCGCGCCGTCGGCGGGATCCGCGGGGTCAACCGAGTCCGCCGACCTCGCCGTCGTGACCGATCGGCATCGTCGGCTGCGCCGGGCCATCGCCGCGCTGCGCCGGGCGCACGACGAGCACGCTGACGCGAGCCGACGGCACGACGCCGCCCTGACCGACGTCACCGAACGTCTCAAGGGCTCCCCGTTCGCCGATCGAGCCGCCCTGGCGGCTGCCTTGCTGACCCCCGCGCAGATGCGTCCCTTGAGCGAACGGCTCCGACGGCACGACGAGATGGTGGCCGTTCATGGTGCGACCTTGGCGGACGAGGTCGTCGCCGCGGCGCTCGCTGATCCACACCCCTTGGACCCCATCGAGACTGGCCCCCGCCAGCGCGAGGCCAAGGCGCAGTTACTCGCCGGGCGAAGCGCCGTCGACGTGCTCTCCCGGCTCAGCGCCGACATCAACAGGCTCGGTGAGAGCATTGGGGACCTCTGCACGCGGTTGATTCCGGAACGGCAACGCCTCGACGAAGTCGCTGCCATGGCCGAGCTCACCAGTGGCGGCGGAGCCAATGACTATCGGATGCGCCTGTCCTCGTTTGTCCTGGCCGCCCGACTTGAGCGTGTTGTTGAGTTGGCCAACGAGCGGCTTGCGGTAATGGGCGAAGGCCGATTCCGGCTCCAGCATGACGATGCGCTGGCGGCGCGAGGTGCCCGCAGCGGACTCGGCCTGCGGGTGCTGGACGAGTGGACGGGTACCTCGCGAGAACCGGCCTCGCTCTCCGGCGGGGAGTCGTTCATGACCTCGTTGGCGTTAGCTCTCGGGTTGGCCGACGCCGTGCGGGAGAACGCGGGCGGCCAGGAATTGCAGACCCTGTTTGTCGATGAGGGATTTGGCTCGCTCGACGAGGAAAGCCTCGAACACGTCATGTCCGTCCTCGACACGCTCCGTGACGGCGGTCGGGCCGTCGGCGTCGTCAGTCACGTCGCCGACCTGCGCGGGCGCATCACCCACCGGTTGGCCGTTACCAAGTCCCCGACCGGGTCCACCCTGACCGCGAGCGCCGCAACCCAGGGCGTCGCCTAGGCCACCTCCATCTGCTGGGCCGACCGGCAGGTTCCCCGCAGCCGATCCACACCCAACTTTAAGGTTGGGGGTGGAATCTTGTGATTTGGCCTGTCGAAGGGACCTGCGCGCATGCTCCGTGTGGATGAACTGGCCCGTCACCGGGTGCTCGTGGTCGACGACGAGCCGCATATCGCCGACGCACTGACCGTCGCATTGCGGCACGTCGGCTACGACGCCCAATCGGCCTACGACGGCACATCCGCCCTGGAAACGGCCGCCACCTGGTCCCCGGACCTCCTTCTCCTCGACGTCATGCTTCCCGATATGAGCGGGTATGACGTATGCCGTCAACTCGTGTTCGCCGGGGGTGGCGCGGCTGTCGTGTTCCTGTCGGCCCGAGATGAGGTTTCTGACCGCATCCGGGGGTTCGGGGTGGGGGCCGATGACTACGTCACCAAACCGTTCAGCCTTGAGGAGGTCCTGGCGCGGGTGCGGGCGGTCCTTTTGCGCCGCGAGCGCGGCCGCACCGCCGATCCGGCCGCGTCAGTGCTGCGCTATGGCGACTTGGAACTCGATGACGAGAGGCACTTCGTGACCCGCTCCGGCATACCGGTGGAGTTGTCGCCGACCGAGTACACCCTGCTGCGGTTCCTCCTGCAGAACGCCGAGCGAGTCATGTCGAAGGAGCAGATCCTGGGCCACGTGTGGCACTACGACTTCCGCGGCAACGGCAGCGTGGTTGAGACGTTCGTCAGCACCTTGCGCAAGAAGCTGGCCCTCGCCGGACCCAACCTGATCCAGACCATCCGGGGGTTCGGGTATGTCCTGCGCGCGGACCGTCAGTGACCCGCCCGCGCTCATTGCGCTTCCGCCTGGTCGCGGCCTCGGTCATCACCGCGATCTTGGGGATGGTGGCGGTCAACCTGGTCGCCGTGCTCACCCTGCGCAGCAACTTGCGCCAACAGGTCGATCAACAGCTCACTGCCGTCCCCGGCGGGGGGATGCCGATGGGGGCCGCTCCCGGCGTCGGACCGCTGGATCGACCGCAACTCCCCCCGTCGACCGGCAGCCCTGACCCGCAGTTCCTCGACACGCGAGTGGTGGCCAGGCTCAACCCGACCACCGGGGCCGTGCTTGGTGTCGCGACCGGGCCGGGGGTCGCCGGTAATGCAGCCCCGAACCTGTCGGCCATCTCGGCCCTGATCGCCGGCGGAACGGAAATCCCGGCCGGCATCGTCTGGGTTGCCGACGCCAACGGGGATTCGGAGGCCTACCGGGCCAGAGTGATCGTCGCAAGCGGCGGCTCGACCAGGGACGTGATCGTCGTCGCGCGGTCCATGTCCGATGTTGAGGCCACCATCCGAGCGGTCACCTTGGTCGATGCCGGGGTGAGCGTGCTCGCTGCGCTCCTGCTGGTCGTGCTGGGCACGGCTCTGGTCCGGGTCGGCCTGCGGCCCTTGACCGCTGTGGAAGACGCCGCGCATCAGATCGCGGCCGGGAACCTGGCGGTGCGCGCCCCCCGGGCCGATGAGCACAGCGAGGTCGGCAGCCTAGCCCGCACGTTCAACGGCATGGTCGACACCGTGACCGGCGCCCTGGCCGAGCGAGACGCCAGCGAGCAACGGATGCGGCAGGTCCTTGCCGACGCGAGCCACGAACTTCGTACCCCGGTGACGGCCATCCGGGCGTGGGCCGAACTGTTCCGCCAAGTGGCTATACCGGTCGAAGGGGAAGCGCTGGCCGCCGTCGCCCGGATCGAGGTCGATGCCGAACGGATGGGCCGCCTCGTGGAGGACTTGCTCTTGCTTGCGCGCCTAGACCAGCACCCCGAACTGCGATTCGAACCGGTCGATCTCGGCCGGGTGTGTGACGAGGTCGTCGCGATGCTGTCACCGACCGCCCCCAACCACACCGTGACCCTGGCGGTCGCCTCGCCCGCCACTGTTCGCGGTGATGTCGAGGCGGTGCGCCGGGTGGTCAGCAACCTCGTCCGCAACGCACTACTGCACACGCCCGACGGCACCCACGTCACCGTGAGCGTTCGGGCTACGCCGGCCGGAGGCCTGATCGAGGTCGCCGACGAGGGTCCCGGGATGAGCGCGGAGGTGGCCGGCCACGTCTTCGATCGCTTCTACCGGCCAGATCCCGGTCGTGCTCGCACCACCGCAGGCAGCGGTCTGGGTTTGGCGATCGTGCGCTCCCTCGTCCGAGCCCATGACGGCGAGATTCGCCTTGTAACGGCGCCATGCGCCGGAACTACCTTCACGGTCGAGTTTCGCCGCGAAGGCCCCGAAGACAGCCATCCCGCGGTAAGTCCACAGCAAACCCCGAGGTAACCGGCAGGTCGCTCGATGCCCCCGCTTCTAGGGTCCTGGACGTGACACCTGATACCGCCGGATCGCCCCCACCTGAGCAGCTTGCGGCCACCGAGCGGTCCGAGTCCGCTGAAGCCCGTCCTGCTCGGGAGCCGCGCACTCCTCTGCGCGCCCGACGAGGACGGCTGCGCCGAACCCAACGCCAATGGCTCCTCAATGGCCTCCTCGGTGCGGTCCTCGTTGCGGCCCTCATCAGTGCCGCCATCCTGGCTCGAGGGACCGACTCGGCCGCAGCTAACACGGCCGCAATCCGAACGGTCGCTGTCCAGAAGGCCAATATCTCCGCCTCCGTGACCGCAGACGGATCGGTCGAGGCCGTGAATGAAGTCGCCGCCAACTTCGCCACCCCCGGCACGATCGAGACCATCAAGGTCGCCGTCGGTGCGACCGTGAAGAAGGGCGCAGCGCTGGCCACGCTAGCCACCGGCGACCTCGCCCGTAACCTCAAGGTCGCCGAACTTCAACTCGAGGCCGCTCAAGAACAGCTCGACGCGGCCGAAGAAGGGACGACCACGACAGACGTCAAGTCCGGGTCGAGCACCACCACGGTCAACGACGCCCAAGTCGCGAGCGCATCAGCCAGCCTCATCCAGGCCCAAGCGACCGTCGAGGACGCCGAGTCCGCCGTTGCAGCCGCGACCCTGACTGCGTCCATCGGCGGCACGGTACTCCAGGTGAATGGCAAGGTGGGATCGAGCACAGGCAGCTCTGCAACATCGGGCGCCGGCGCAACTGGGACGGGCGCAGACGCTGCAACGTCTTCGACCTCAACGACGGACTTCGTCGTGATCGCCGACCTAACCAAACTTCAGGTCACCGTCTCGGTCCCGGAGCGCGACATTGCCTCACTCAAGGTCGGACAGAGCGCCTCAGTGACCTTCCCCGCCGTTGACAAGGCCGCCGCAACAGCCAAAATCACCAGCATCGACCCCGTGGGAACAACCAACAATGGCGTCGTGACGTTTGGTGTCGCCGTGCAACTCACCGACGTGCCCGACAGCATCCGGTTGGGTCAGACCGCCTCGGTCACCGTGACCACCGCAAGCGTCAAGGACGCCGAGGCGGTGCCTTCCACAACGGTGACCACTCGTGGGGATCGCTCGACCGTGACCCTTGTGACCAACGGACAGCAGGTCGCGACCGTAGTCAAACTGGGGGTCGTCGGCGACTCCTACGCTGAGGTAACCAGCGGCGTGCAAGTGGGCGACAGAGTCCTTCTCGCCACCGCGAGCGCCACCCAAGGATCCGAGAACAGCCCCTTCCCAGGCGGGGGCGGACTAGG
>CAZACX010000056.1:7933-17781 GCA_964483685.1 uncultured Intrasporangiaceae bacterium | reverse complement strand
GCCTGCGGGAACAAGCCACCCATCACCCGCTTAACCAACCTGTCGGGTCAGTACACCTAGTACGCCAAGTCATGGGCCCGGTGGCCTCACCAAGCGCGGACCGGCCTCGGCCGAAGAGCCGTTTAAGGGCCCCACCCCGGTCCCAGATGAGTCACCGGGAGGTCTTGCCAAGTCCCAGACGAACGACTACTTTGCGTTCATGGATGTACTGCCTCGCCGAGGCAGGCCAATCGACGTAAGGGGTGAGAGGTGCCGAAAACACGCGGACTTCTGCCTGGACTGGCGTTCGTCTGTGCTATTGCTTCCCCAGGAGCAGCCTATGCTGTGTCATTCGGCTCCAACGACGGAAGCGCAACTCAGGCGAGGACTGAGACAAACGCTAATGGGGGAGCTAGTGGCGGAACACTACGATCATATTTGCCGAGTAAGTATGTTTACATCCAACTCAAGATTGAACAGTCTGTACCCTGCTCTGACTTCTGGCAAGAAGGCAAACTTGGTCTGGGAAATACAAATAGTACAACATTTGTCAATCGCAGTGGTCGGGGAGGATCTTCTTCGATCTGCCATTTCGACAATTTTAGGGCCCGCGTCTGTCGGGACATTTCATTTAGGCTTGATCCGTGCGGCACAGAGTCGGCAAAATATTAGCCCGTCATGACTCTCATGACCTCACCTGCACGAATTGAGGCCTCCGGACTAAGCTTGCGTGTTGGACATCGGACTATTCAGCAGGGATTGTCTTTTGCTGCACCCCAAGGTGTCACCTGTTTGGTTGGCCGAAACGGGGTCGGCAAAACAACGCTCCTGAGATGCCTCGCCACTCTGGACGTCGCCGCTGCTGGAGAGGTCAGGTTTGGCGGGACGAACGTGAGGGCTTCCGGGTCCGAGCTTAAGGAGTTTCGGCGTGTCCTGGGGTGGATGCCGCAGCATGTTGGGGTGCCGCGTTCTGCATCGGTGGAAGATGCTGTCCGGTATTCGGCCTGGCTGAAGGGCCCGGTGGACGCAGCTGGTGTCGATGGGGTGCTTGAACGATGCGGCCTGACCGATCTCCGCAGGCGCCCTTTGGGGCAACTCAGTGGGGGCGAGGTCCGCCGGGCCATGCTCGCGATGGCCTTGGCTGCTCGCCCAAAAGCGTTGCTGCTGGACGAGCCCACGGTTGGACTCGACCCAGCCCAACGTCTCGCCTTCCATGACATTGTACGAACGTTGAAGGACACGTGTGTCATTCTTTCGACGCACCTGATGGAAGATGTCGAAGAAGTCGCCAACAGCATCCTGCTTCTCACCGCCCAAGGCATCGAGGACGTCGGCGCGCCGGAGGCGGGGGGCATGAGTGCACTTAATCGATCTTGGCGGTCATGAGTTGATGACAAGGTCACATTTCCCGCACCTGCGGCGGGGGGCCCGTTGGGGCGTGCCCTTGATTGCTGCATCTTTGACCGTGATCCTTACATCGCTCATGTTCACCGCTTCGCCGGTGTGGCGTGGCTGGTTGCCGACCACGATCAGCAAGTGGGAGGATGCGTCGGTCTTGGCGACACCTGCCTGGGGTGTGGCCGCCGCTCTGATAGCCTCAGCGCATCGTGCCCCGATTGTCCGGGAATATGAGATGATTTCCCATAGGACCACTGGAGCGCGGTGGGCGTTACTGAAGCTTATTATTCCGTGGGCGGCAGCGAGTCAGCTCGCGGTTCTTGTGGCTATGTTGGCGGGCACCGGGAGATCTAATACCTGGCCGACTGGTGGGTGGGCAGCCACCCTGGGCTTGTGCGTGGTCGAACTTGGGGCCGTGGTCGCGTCCATCGCCTTTGGTGTCTGGGTTGGAACAAGTCTTGCCACGATTGTCGCTCTTCCGCTTAGCCTCTTTGCTCCTTATGCGTACAATGTGGCATTGGTTGCTTACGCGGGGGACTCGGACCTCGTGCCGCTGTTCTCGTCAGCAGACGGATCAGGGTGGGACTACGTGATTCCCCACCCAATATCTTCGATCTTGCGCGCATCGTGGTGGGTGGCGTTTGCCGCCTTGCTCTTGGCCCTCGCCCTCCGAAAGATCCGGTGGGTGCGCCCATTGTTGGCAACGTGTGCCTGCGCCGTGGCGATCAACATCGTCTTGCCGCCAGCATGGACGCCGATCCCGGGGGCAGATGATCCAGTGTGCGTTGGTGAGCGCCCACGGGTCTGTGTCGAGAGGACATTTGCGGTGGCCCTGCCCCAATACGACGCCGACATCCGCAGCCTCCTGGCCCCTATTCCGGTGCAAGCTCGCCCCGATCTGGTCACGCCCAAACAGCCATCGCCCGACCAAAGAGACTGGGCGATCATGTTCAACCCCAATAGCAGACTTCCGGCTGCCCGAGACACGCGACTCTATTTCGGTTACTCCCTCTTTTCTGGCCCGCCGTTGTCGGAAGCGGAAGCCGAGGCGGGCGCAGTACCCGCAGAGCCAGGAGACGGGGTTTCTCCGCTCCTGGGATGGCTACTTGCCAAATTCGGCGAAGAAGTGCCCTACGTTGAGGAGGCGAAGACGGCGACGGCGGCGCGGTTCCTTGATGGGTTGAGTCAGCAACAACGGGATCTGTGGTTCATCACGCACCGCGATACCCTCCGAGCAGGTCAGCTCCAGATGAGCGACTTCGCATGACGATGAGGGTCCTTCTTCTCGGCGCCCGGGGTAACCGAACCGCCGTCTCACTCCTGGTGGTCGCTTGTGTGGGCCTATGGGCTGCGCTGTTCGGGGCAACTTTCGTCGCGCTCCCACGGATCGCTCCGCCTGAGATGCCCGACGGCACCACCGCTCTGGTGGAGCAGCTCGGGGTGATCGTTCTCGCGCTGACTCCCGCGCCGCACCTGGCCCTCCTCGGGCGCGACGGGTCCGGCTGGCTGCAGCTCTCCCCTCGCAACGATCGCCTGATCCGAGCCTCCCGACTCGGTGTTCAACTGTCCTTCTCAGCCGCGTGCGGCATCGCGACCGTATCGCTCGTTCCAGCCAAGCTGAACTACAGCCAGTTAGCCGGGATTTGGCTTGCGGCATGGGGCGTGGGACTACTCGCCTGCGCCGCCTGGGGGACAATTGCGGCAGTAGCAATACCTGGCTCTTTGACAATCTTCCTGAGCATTCCCAAAATGGTCCCCTGGAGCAGAAACTTCATCTTCAACCCTGACCTTGTCGACACAATGAGACAGCTGGGCATACTCACGTTTATCGCTGGTGCGCTGGTGTTCTCTTATCTTGGCGGGGCGGACGACCGTCGGCGCTAGTGGTGCGTGGGGATTTCCGACATCACGAGGGAGCCACATGTTGGGTCACCCAGGCGTGCATGGCAATCGCCGCCGCAGCGCCAGCATTGATCGATCGAGTCGAGCCAAATTGGGTGATATGCAGGATCACCTCGCAAGCCGCCTGCATCTCATCGCTCAGCCCGGGCCCTTCCTGGCCAAACACGAGAACGCACGCCCGCGGCATACGAAATCCCTCGATCGGCTGGGAGCCGGGCACGTTATCGACCCCAAGCAGCGGTATGCCGCTGCCGCCGCCATCCGCGCGCGCCCAGGCGACGAAGGCCGCGACGTCGCTGTGGTGGTTTTCGTGTTGGTAGCGATCGGTGACCATGGCGCCGCGACGATTCCAGCGACGCTTTCCGATGATGTGAAAGGCCTTGGCATTGAACGCATTTGCCGTGCGGATCACCGACCCGATGTTGAAGTCGTGCCCCCAGTTTTCCACGGCGACGTGGAAGTCGTGTCGTCGGGTGTCGAGGTCCGCGACGATCGCCTCGTGCCGCCAGTAGCGGTAGTGGTCCTCGACATTACGGCGATCACCCTCGGCCAAGAGCGCCGGGTCGAAGCGGGGGTCGGCAGGCCACGCCCCGGCCCACGGTCCCACCCCGACAGGCTCAACCATCGGGGTCGCCGATGCCGCCGCACCCGGCGTCACGCCCTCCATATCTGCACGCCCTCGTTCACACAACGAGCCGGGCGAGGAACCGACGGGTGCGCTCGTGCTGCGGGTCGCCGAGGACCTGCTCCGGCGGCCCCATCTCGACGATCCGTCCCCCGTCGAGGAAACAGACGAGGTCGGCGACCTGCCGGGCGAATCCCATCTCATGGGTGTTGAGGATCATCGTCATCCCCTCCCCCTTGAGCGCGCGCAACAAGTCGAGCACCTCACCAACAAGTTCGGGATCAAGAGCGGACGTGACCTCATCGAGCAGCATCAAACTCGGGTTGTTGACGAGTGCCCGCGCGATAGCCACACGTTGTTGCTGACCGCCCGAGAGGGAGTCCGGTCGGGCGTGCGCCTTCTCGCCGAGCCCGACCCGATCGAGCATGGCCATCGCCTCGGTGCGGGCGCTCGCCACCGGCACCCGGTGAACACGAACCGGGGCCAAGATGACGTTCTCGAGAACGCTGAGGTGGGGGAAGAGATTGAAGGACTGGAAGACGAGACCGATCTGGCTGCGAACGTGATCTGCGTCGATCCGGGGATCGGTGATGTCGGTGCCCGCAAGCCGGATGACCCCGTCGTCCACCGTCTCCAGGAGGTTGAGGCAGCGCAACAGCGTCGACTTGCCCGAACCCGACGCGCCGATCAGCACCACACACTGGCCCTTGTCGACCTCGAACGAAACATCCCGCAGCACGACATTGGCGCCAAACGACTTCCGCACACCTTCGACGGCGAGAAGGCTCACAGCAGGCCCCCGTTCGATCCCTGGCGGCGGGCGACCCAGTCAGTGAAACGGGCCATCGGGACGGTGAGGCAGACGAAGAGGAAGCCGGCGACGACGAACGGGGTGTAGTTGTAGTCGAGGGACGTCTCGATCTGGGCCGCGCGAATCGCATCGATGATGCCGAGGACGGCGATGAGCCCCGAGTCCTTTTGCAGCGACACGAGATCGTTCATCAGCGCGGGCACGACCCGGCGCACAGCCTGCGGCAAAATCACCCGGTGCAACGTCTGGCGGTAGCTCAGACCGAGGGATCGCGCGGCGGCCCACTGGGATGGATGGATCGACTCGATGCCGGCCCGGAACACCTCGGCGACGTAGGCCGAGTACGACAAGACGATGGCGGTGCCGCCCCAAAACAACGCGGAGTTGGGCAGGCCCGACAAGCGCAGTGCGGGCATTCCGAAGCCGAGCAGGAAGAGCACGAGGAGCAACGGGAGCCCCCGGAAGAGGTCGACGTAGGCGGTGGCCATCATGCGCGCCGGGAAGAACACGGCGCCACGCATCGTGCGCATGATCGCGAGCATGAGGCCGAGCAGCCCGATCGCCACCGCGCAGACGAGCATCACCCGGATGTTGAGCCACAGCCCCCTCAGGACGGCGGGCAACGAATCGACGGCCTTGTCCCAGTTGAGGAACGTCTCTCGGAAGGCGGGCCAACCCGGCGAGGAGGCCACGGCATACCCGAGTGCGGCGAGCACGGCGACCGAACTCACCAGCGCGAGCACAACCGAACGTCGGGTGGCGCGCTGACGAAAGGCGTTGCGGTCGAGTTGGACCGCCGAGGGGCTCCAGCCGTCCGCAGCAACGGGGTCGCGGCGCACCATCGGGCGGCTACTTCAGCGCGGGGGCGCCCGCAGACGAGAGCCAGGTCTCTACGAGCGCGGCCAGGCCACCGTCCGTCCGCAACGCATCGACGGCCGCGCTGACGCACGGTGTCAGCGCCGAGCCCTTGTCGAGGACCGCACCGAACTGCTCCGCGATGCCCGCGGCCGGCGGGAGCTGGCCGACGATGACGCCATCGTCCATCTGGGCGGCGGTCATGTAGAACGCGGTGGGCAGGTCGACAACGATGCCGTCGATCTGCTTCGCCTTCAGGGCCTGCACTGCCGCGTCGTTTGTGTCGTAGACAGCCGCGTCATCGATCGGGGCCACCTGCGTGCTGATCGCCGCAAGGGAGGTCGTCCCGACCTGCGCCCCGAGTTTGGCCGTCTTGAGTTCGGCGACCGTCTCCAACCCGTCAATGGGGCTGCCCTTGTAGGTGATGACCGCCTGGACGACGTCGTAGTACCCGGACGAGAAGTCGACCGCCTTCTTGCGGGCGTCGGTGATCGTGACCTGGTTGAGGTCGAAGTCAAAATCCTTCACCCCGGGGAGGACGACCTTATTGAAGGGCACCGTCCTCCAGATGACGTCAGCCTGGGCGAAGCCGAGCTTTTCGGCGACCGCGTACGCGACGGCTGCCTCGTAGCCCTTGCCGTTGGTGGGGTCGTTGTCACTAAACCACGGCTCGTATGCCGGGGTGTCAGTTCCAATCGTCAGCTTGCCGTCCGCAACGGTCTTCACCGCGCCCTTAACGCACTCGGACGCAATCGTCGACCCGGAAGACGAGCTTGAGGACGAGGTCGAGGACGTCGTTGCCGACGTCGTCGATGAGGAGGAGCTCGCGACGGACCCGGCCTCGGGAGAGCCGCAACCGGCCAACGCGAGGGCCGCAAGGGTGAGCGCGGCGGCATACGAACGACGAACGAGCATGGCATCTCCTGCACGAGCGAGGGAACACGGCGGCCCCTGGGCGACTCGCATCGTAGCCGGGGCCGGGCCCGCCAGACCCCGCCGTCTCGCCTCGCGCGCGGACCATGCAGCGTCCGCACAGCCTCGCGGCCTAACCTGGGGCCCATGCACTTTCTCGGACCCGACTGGATGGACCCGGCCTGGTTGCTTGCCAACTACGATTCGCAGTTCCTGCTGATTGCGCTGCTCATCGTGTTTGTCGAGTGCGGCCTACTCTTTCCGATTCTCCCCGGCGACTCACTGCTCTTTGCCGTTGGCTTGTTTATCGCTGAAGGATCAATAGACATCAACCTCGGCACCGCGTGCCTCCTGCTGACACTCGCCGCATTTCTTGGCAACATCGTTGGCTATGAGATCGGGCGCGCGATTGGGACGCCGCTGTATCGCCGAAAGGGTCGATTCATCAATGCGAAGAACTTCGACCAGACCCATGAGTTCTTCGAGAGGTACGGCGCCAAGGCGCTCGTGCTGGGCCGATTCGTCCCCATCGTTCGGACGTTTATCACCGTCGTCGCGGGTGTCGGCAAAATGGATCGTCGCCATTTCTTCTTGTGGAGCGGCGTCGGCGCCACGCTTTGGGCAACCGGGATCACGCTGATCGGCTATTTCCTTGGCCTACGATTCCCCGTGCTCCGCGATCACCTTGAGGCGGCCATCTTGCTGATCGTTGCCGTATCGGTGGTGCCGATGGTGTTTGAGATAGTCCGGGCACGTCGTGGCAAGTCGGCCACCCCGACCGCATAGTCTTCACGCCAATGAACACCATTGCCTTCCTCCATGCCCACCCCGACGATGAGGCGTCCCAGACCTCCGGTTCAATGGCCCGGGCCGCCGCTGCCGGCGCTCGGGTGATCGTCGTCTTTGCGACCAATGGCGATCACGGTGAGCAACCCGACGACCTCGCCGAGGGCGAGACCCTGGTCGATCGGCGCCGCCTCGAGGCCGCCAACTCCGCGGCCGCGTTGGGCATTGCCCGCGTCGCCTGGTTGGACTACGCCGACTCCGGGATGACGGGATGGGACCAGAACGCGCACGAGCACTCCTTCCATCAGGCCCCCCTCGACGAGGCGGGGCAGCGTCTCGCCGACCTCCTCGACGAGGAAGACGTCGACATCGTCGTCGGTTATGACTGGCACGGCGGATACGGGCATCCCGACCACGTCAAGGTGCACCACGTCGCGCATCGCGCAGCAGACCTCGCCTTGCGCCGACCCAAAGTTCTCGAATCGACGATGAACCGGGATCGCGTCCGCACCCTGATGCAGCTGGCCACCGCGGCCGGGCAAGGCGGCACGGCGTTCGACCCCGACGGGCCCATGGACGACGGAAATCCGTTGGGCACCCCCGAGGCCGAGATCCACTGGCAAGTCGACGTGACGAACTACGTCGACCACAAACGCGCGGCGTTGGAGGCCCACCAAAGCCAGGCCTCCGACATTCAGGGGTTCCTCTCGATGCCGCCGGAGATGTTCACAACCTTCTTCGGCTGGGAGCACTTCATCGAGCCTGGCCGGGCCGCCGGTATGCAGCTGGGTTGGCCCTTCGCGGACCCCGCCGAGGTTGTCAACGGCTGACTCGGCGACTACTCCCCCTTGGCGCGGACCCGAACAACGGTCCCGGGCTCAAGGTGCCCACTCCCGAAGCCCGCCTCGGCGAGCGCCTTTGGGTGGGCGAGCGGAAGGTAGTGCCCGAAGCGGACGCTCACCGTCTGGTCGGTGCCGACCTCGACACCACTGATCTCGCCCTCGACCATGAGCGCCGGGGCGGCATACATCTGAACGACGTCGGCCGGGAGCGCGAGCAGCCCGAACTGGGCGGCCGTAATGGTCATCCGGGCCTCGCCCTCCCGGAGACCGAAGCTGGACCAGCTTTGGGCCAGGAGCCCGGCGAAGGCGTCCTCGATCGCCTGCGTGGCGACCTCTCCACTGGCTGCGGCCCCACGGTGCACGTGGAACATTCGGGCAAGCGTGACGCTGCGCCCGTCGTCGTTCGGGTCGAAGTGGAGGTTTGTCTTCGCGCCGGGCCCAAGGAGGGCCAGTCCCTCCGCGGCATACGAGAGGCGGACAGTCGCCCGACCGGGTCCGCTGTCTACCTCCGTGCCATCCTCCGCCAGCTCAGCCCACTGGCCAAGGCTGACATCAATGGCCGCATGCTCATCGGCGAGGCCGACCCGCCGGAGCAACTCGAGCCCGTGGCCGGCGACCTCACGGGTGAGGTCACCGCCCAGCGTGAAGGTGCCCGTCTCGTCTCGCTCGACCTCGCTCCACTTCCGCCGCTCGTCCGGGTATGCCGCGAGCCGCTCGGTGTTGCGGGCCCGGACCGCGCCGCTGGCCGAGAAGACCTCGACTTGGCCGCGGTCGCTCCCCACGGCATACCCATGCGGCACCGAAGCGGTGCCCACGACGTCGATCTCGAGGATCTCGGCGAGGGCGCGCGTGGTGTCGTCGCGGTCCTTGACGCACGGTGGGGTGTGGCTGAGTACCGGTGCGTGGGAGGGGATATCGGGCAGTTCGACCGTGAAGTCGATGTCTCGGAATGTCAGTGGCATGACGCGCTCCTCAGCAGGTTCCGCGCGCGGTCCAGAAGGACCGGCTGGTGACGGGGTCGGTGGTTTCGGCGACGCGCAGCCGCTCGTTGTAGGTCGGAGCATTCGGAGCGTCGGCCCGCAGGTAGGCCCACTGAACGTTGCTGCCCTCGACGATCTCGTTGGCTTCGGCCCACGCCTCCCGCACGGGCATGTCGACTCGGAAGAGCCAACTTCCCGACCAGTAGTAGAGCCACGCGGCATACATCGCGAACCAGGTGCCTCGGGAATTCTGGCCGCCGCCCGAGTACGAAGAATTGTGGAAGGCGAGCAGGTAGTGCAGCCGATCGAACGCCGGGATCCACCGGCCGACCGAGTTGCTCGACGAGTGCTCCAGGAGGTTGCAGGCGTGCGTGGCAAAGATTTCGAGGTCGCTCTTGCCGAAGTCGACGGCCTCGCTCGTCGTGACGCTTCCTCCCCAGACGAGGAACCCGTCGGTCCAGCCGTGTGACGACATCTGCATCGCGTCGACGCTGTCGCTGCGCTGGGTCGTGCCGTCCGTCGTCACGAAGTCCGACTCGCGGACATCACTCTCGCCGTGGTTATGGGTCCAGTCGAATTCGGACAGCCCGCCGAGAGTCGACGCGAAGCCTTCAGCCTCGAGTCGACGACCGTCGACGCGGTCCTTGATCCACCAGGACCCGACAGATTTGGCCATGGTTGCGCCCCTTTCCTGTTGGGAGTCCATCGCGGTGATGGCACTCGGCAGGAGGGCGCAGGTATGCCGCGCGATACGTCCT
>CAZACX010000056.1:0-7833 GCA_964483685.1 uncultured Intrasporangiaceae bacterium | reverse complement strand
CCAGGAAGGGGCTGCCCACTAGGGAGCGGGGACGGGAGTTGCGCGGAATCCTGCGGGATCGTGTACCCCTTCGGCGGCGGGATCGGGGCGTTGCTCTGCCCGAAGTCCACCTTGACCGTCTCCCGCTCGAGGCCCTCGACCTCGAAGTACTCCTCGCGCTTGATGCTGAACATCCCCGCGACGACGTTGCTCGGCACCGATTCGACCTTGGTGTTGAGCGCACGCACATTGGCGTTGTAGTAGCGCCGCGCCGAGGCAATGCGGTCCTCGGTCGAGGTGAGCTCATTTTGGAGCGCGAGGAAGTTCTGGTTTGCCTTCAGGTCGGGATAGGCCTCCGCGACGGCGATGAGGCGACCAAGGGCCTGGCTAAGCAATCCCTCACTCGCCGCCTGCGCGGCTGGGCCCTGGCCCCCGCTCATCGCCGCACTCCGGGCCGTCATGACGTCCTCAAGCGTGCCGCGCTCGTGCGCCGCATACCCCTTAACCGTCTCGACGAGGTTGCCGATCAGGTCGTGCCGACGCTTGAGCTCGACATCGATCTGGCGCCACGCCTCTTGCACGAGGTTGCGCAGCTTGATCAGGCCGTTGTAGATGCCGACAGCCCCCAAGGCGAGCAGCACGATCACGACCAGAACAATGATCAGCGGAATCATGGTGTGAACCTCCCGAAATGGGACGCGCCACCGCGCCCCTCGCCCGATCCTAAGGCGCGTCCCCGCCGGCCCGGGCAAACGCAGCCCGGTCAGCCGCTTACGCCAAGCCGAGGTCTGAGAGCGAGAAGGCGAATCGGTAGTCGAGACCGGCGGCGGCAAATACGTCCGCGGCCCCAGTCGCCCGGTCGGCAATCGTCGCCACGGCCACGACGGTGGCCCCCGCCTCCCGCGCGGCCTGGGCGGCGTCCAGGGGTGAGGCCCCCGTCGTCGAGGTGTCCTCAACAATGACGACGGGCCGGCCGGCGATCGACGGCCCCTCAATCCGTTGCTGCAAACCGTGCGCCTTCCCCGACTTGCGCACGACGAACGCGTCCAGCCGCTCCCCCGCCGACGCCGCCGCATGGAGCATGGCGGTCGCGACCGGGTCGGCCCCGAGCGTGAGGCCACCGACGGCGGCATACTCAAGGTCCGCGGTGAGGTTCCGCATCACCCGCCCGACCAGTGGGGCGGCCTCGCCGTCGAGGGTGATGCGACGCAGGTCGACGTAGTAGTCGGCCTCGCGCCCCGAGGAAAGGGTGACCCGGCCGTGAACGATGGCCTTGGCCCGGATGATCTCGAGGAGGCGGGCCCGGTCGGCGGCAATCTCAGTCATGCCGCCGACCTTAACGCCCGACGCGGGTCAGCCCTTGAGGATGAGCGCAGTGTGTGCCGGAACCGACACCGTCCCGGAGACCCGGGTGCCGTCGATGGTTACGTACGCCTTGCTCAGCGAAACGGTGGACCCGGCGCTCGTCGGGTTGACGACGACCCGACCGGCCGTGAAGGTGCGCGCGTAAACGCCACCAACCTTCGCGTATGCCGCCACGGGCGTGCCGATGTTGACGGTGTTGTACGGGTGGGCGCCCCAGGAGGCGCCCGCGTTCTTGTCGCGGAGGAAGGAGAAGAGCGAGTTCCCGTTGCTTCCTAGGAGAAAGGTTCCGAGGGCGTATTTGTGCCAGGCGTTCTTTTGCGCCTCGCTCGCGGTCGTCCACAACTTCGTCATCGACAAGACCCTGCTCCCACGGTTTTGCACGTCGATCATCATGTCGACATCTTGCTTCCAGGATGACTCGCTGTAGTAGCTGCCGACCGAGCTGTGGGCCTCACGAACGAAGAGTTCCGGTTCCATCCCGTCGTTACCCGGAACCAACCCCTTGGAGCTCATGGAACCGGAGAAGTACCGCCGTCCGCTGCCCAGACCGTTGCCCATCACCGTCTTGCGCGTGGCCGCCTTCGAGGCTGCGGTGATGTTGTCCGCCCAGCCGATCCACTGGTTGTGCGTCCAGGTCTTCCCCCCAGTGACGGGGAGGGCCGAGAGGTAGTTGCCCATAAGCGGCCCGGAGCCCAGGACGTCGAGGAAGCAGCCGTCATACTTGCTCGCGCTAATCAGCTCGACACAACTCTTGCCGACCGTGCTGGCCCAGGCCGAGCTGGAGATATTCATAAGGAAGGTCGTCGGCCATTTGCGCGCATAGATGCGTCGGCCGTTCTTATCCTTCGCGTACAGACTGTCCGGGTAGCCGCTCCCCCCAAACGTCGCGTTGCGATACGCGAGGACCTTGAGCGCAGGATTGGCGGCCTTCATCGCCGCGACGTCCCTGGTGAACTTCCCACGCCCCGCGACAATCACGGTCATCCGGCGGGCGAAATCCGCGGCCTGCGCGGTGCTGAAGGTCCGCTGCCCGGCCATCCATTCCGCCGACCACAGCTTGAGGAAGTTTCCGGCTGCGGCCTTGGCGACGGGTGCTGGGGACACCTCAGCGGCTGGCGACGCCTTCGGGGTGGCCATCGCGGTGGGCATCGCGCTGAGGGCAAGGCCAGCCGAGAGCATGGCCCCGGTCGCGACGGTCAGGGTACGTCGGGCACGGAACTTGGTCATCTTCAGGCACCTCACGGGCTTGACGGTGAGGGCCCGGACATCCCGTCGGCCCCTCAGGGGTGGCCGAGTCTAACTGCCCTTTCGGCCCCGCCCGACCAGAGTCAAGCGGCGCAGGAGCGATCGCGGCATCACCTTGAGCGCGGCGACGGCCACCTTGTATTGGACCCCCGGGATCGACACAACTCGACCCACTTCGACATCCACCAGCGCTTCCGAGACGAGCTTCTGCACGCTCAGCCAGACCCGATCGGGCATCGAGTCGACCCGCAACTTCGCCCGGTCGTGGAACTCCGTGCGGGTGTATCCCGGGCAGAGCGCCATCGCGGTCACCCCGGTTCCGGCCACCTGTGCGGCGAGCCCTTCGGTGAACACCGTGACATATGCCTTGGCCGCCGAATACGTGCCGGAAGCGATGAATCCCGCCACCGACGAGACGTTGATGATCTGCCCGTATCCGCGCGCGATCATCGGGCCGACGGCCGCGTGACTGAGCACGAGCACCGCCCGACACAGCACGTCAAAGAGTTCCTCTTCGACAGCGATGTCGTTGACGAGGAACGTCTTCTTGAGTCCAAACCCGGCGTTGTTCACGAGGACATCGACAGGCCGGGCGGCATCGGCAAGCCGGTTCGCGACCCGCTGGACCTGCTCCCGGTCGGCGAGATCGGCCGGGAGCACCTCAACGGCCACGCCGTATGCCGCCCGCAGCTCCTTGGCGACCTCCTCGAGTCGCGCTTCGTTGCGGGCGACGAGGACGAGGTCGGTCCCCCTCTCGGCGAGCTGTTTGGCGAATTCGTGCCCAATTCCGGCGGTTGCCCCGGTGATCAATGCCACTGTCATGCCCCGAGGATACGAGGTGGTGATTACCGTGAGCGCCATGCGGATAGCCACCTGGAACGTCAACTCGATCCGATCACGCATCGATCGGGTTGAGGCCTGGCTCGCGCGATCCGACGTCGATGTGCTCTCCCTTCAGGAGACGAAGGCCCGAGACGACCAATTTCCCTTCGATCGGCTCCGCGCACTCGGGTACGAGGTTGCCCACTACGGCGTCAACCAGTGGAACGGGGTGGCGATCCTTTCGCGGGTGGGCCTCGAGGACGTGACGCCGGGGTTCACCGGGGACCCGGGATGGGGAGAGCCCCAGGTCCCCGAGGCGCGGGCGCTGTCCGCGACGTGCGGCGGCATACGCATCGTCTCCCTGTATGTCCCCAATGGGCGCCAGCTGACCGACCCGCATATGGACTACAAGATGGTGTGGCTTGATCGATTGCGGGAGCAGGCCGTGGGGTGGGCGAGCGCCGGGCCGACGATGCTCATGGGCGACTGGAACATCGCGCCCCGCGACGAGGATGTCTGGTCGATGGAGTTCTACGAAGAGAAGTCGCATGTGTCACCTCGTGAGCGCGCCGCGTTCGACGCCTTCCTTGAGTCCGGATTTGTCGACCTCGTCCGGCCCCTGCTGCCCGGCCCGAAGGTCTATACCTATTGGGATTACCAACAGTTGCGATTCCAGAAGGGTCGAGGGATGCGCATTGATTTCTTGCTCGGCTCGGCGGATCTCGCCGGCCGCGTCGCCGCCGCCTCGATCGACCGCGAGGAACGCAAGGGCAAGGGCGCCTCCGACCACGCCCCCGTCATCGTCGACCTTTTCACCCCCGCACCCGGACAGGATCTGCCCCTATGACCGCCCAGCCCGCCTTCGATGCCCGCGAGTTCACCGTCGTCGCCCGAGGCGGTGCGTTATTGCGCGGCGAGGAATACTTCCCAGTCGGCGGAGCCGACGAATCCCTGCCGACCATCGTCCTCGCACACGGCTGGACCCTCAACCGGACGTTGTGGGGGCGCGTCATCCGCGGCATCCATGCCCGGCGCCCCGTGCGCGTCATCGCCTACGACCAGCGCGGCCACGGCCAGTCAACCCCCGGCACCGGACATCCCGCGGTCGGTGCCCTCGGCGACGATCTCGCAGCCGTCATCGCCGTCGCCGCGCCGGCCGGTCCGCTCGTCCTCGCCGGCCATTCGATGGGCGGGATGACAGTCATGGCGTATGCCGGTCGGCACCGCTCCCAGCTCGCTGATCGGGTTCGCGGCGTGGTGCTCCTCGCGACGGCCGCGGCTGAGGTCGAGCGGCCCGGGTGGTTCGGCAAGGTCGAAACAGGGGTGATGAGGGCCGCGGCGCGTGGGCCCCAGATCCCGGCGGGCATCTTCATCGTCAGCCCACACCAACGGCACCTTAATTTCGGTGATCACGCGGATCCGCGCGATGTCCGACTGGTGCGGCGGGCGATCGCCGGTACGAAGATCCGCAACATGGGGCAGTACTTCCAGGCCCTGGGCGACATGGACGAACGCTCCTCGCTGGACGCCCTTGGTCAGGTGCCGACCTCGATCCTTGTCGGCACCAAAGACCGGCTCACCCCGGTGCCCTATGCCCGGGCGCTGCACGCGGGCATCCCCGGGTCCTCGCTAACCGAGTTGGCGGGGAAGGGCCACATGCTCGGCTTCGAGGCGACCGACATCGTTTGCGACGCGATCTGCGCCCACATCCCGAGCTGATCGGCTCAACTATGGTCGGCCGCCCGTGGCACCGGCCGTGCCCGCAGCCACCGCGCGTGCCCGCCGATATCAGAGCTCGAGGCCGAGTGGGCGGGGCACGTTCTAAAAGAGTGGGCCCTCGTGGTCGGACTCGTGCGGGCGCAACCCGAGCCCGAACAGACACAACGCCGCCCCGATTCCGGCGGCGAGTGCAGCGCCACTAAAGACGGTGTTCACCTGGAGCAGGCCGGCGTCCACCAGGGCCGTCGTGTCCGTCTTGTCGGGCAACAGCGCGACCGCCGCGTAGTAACGGTTCAGCCCAATCGCGGTGAGCAACGCGAGCCCGACCACCATCCCGACCGTGCGGGCGACGACGACAAGCGCGCTGGCGGTGCCATGGGCATCGGCCGGGCTATCCGCGAGGGCTGCGTTGTTGACGGGTGCGAGCGCGAGGCCCACCCCGAGGCCGGCGGCAGCTAACACCGCGGTCGCGCCCGGAGCCTCGAGCGATCCCCGCGACCAATTGGACATGAAGATGAGCGCGAGTGTCGCCAGGGCCAGCCCGGCCCCCGACACGACCCCATCCCCGAGCCGCCGCAGCAACCAGCCGCCGAGGACAGCGCCGACCGGGACCGCGACGAGGAACCGGACGAGCACGAGAGCCGCCGATACCTGATCGCCCGAACCGGTCAACCGGGCAAAGAGCGGCACGTCGACGATAACGGACACGAGGGCGACCCCGACGAGCACCGAGACCAGGAGCGCGATGCGGGTGCGGCCGACAACCGTCCCCCGAGGAATCAGCGGCAGGGCTGCCACGCGGTGTCGCCACAGGTAGAGCACCAGGGCGATCCCGGCGACCGGAAGCAAGGTCAAACCAAGCGGCCCGACGACCTCCTTCTCGGGGTCCGAGGCCGCGAACGTCAAGATCACGCAGCCGAGGGCGGACCCAAGGAGCAGCGCTCCGGGCAGGTCGGCTTGGCGCAGGATCGGCTGCCACTTCCGGGCGCCGAGCACGCCGGCGACGAGCAGGAGGGCGAGGGCGAGGACGCCGACCGGTGTGGCGAGCCGGGACGTTGCCGATCCGAAGGGCACGAAGGGTGTCCCAAGCGCGACCGAATTCGCCAACTTTGCGGGAGCGGCCAGCGCCAGCAACAGCACCGCCAAACCGACGACAGCCAGCGCCTGATGGATGCGGTTGCCCTGGCCCTGGCCCTGGCCCTGGCTCTGCGCTGCGCCGCGGCCGCCCAGGGCCACGAGGCCAAGAGTGAGCAGTACCCCCGCGACGGCGTTGAGCCAGAAGATGTCTCGCCAGGTTCCCACTGACAGGACGAATGATCCGAGCACCGGACCCAACACCGAACCCAGTTCCTGGACGGCGCCCACGATCCCCAGCGGCATACCGCGTTGCCCGACCGGCCAAAGGTCGGCGACCAAGGCGAGGGTCGCCGGCACGAGCCCGCCGCCGCCGATGCCCTGGACGAGGCGGCCACCGACAAGCGTGTCGAGGTCGGAGGCCAAGGCAGTCACGGCGGACCCGAGGGTGAAAACCACCATGCAGCCCAACAGGATTCGTTGGCGCTCAACGAGGTCGGCGAGGCGGCCGATCAGCGGGAGCACGGCGACATAGCCGAGGAGAAACCCGGAGATGATCGGGGTCGCGCGCTGAAGGTGTTCGATCCCGAGACCGACTCCGGCCATCATGTCGGTCAGGGCGAGAACGACGACATACGTGTCGGCCGCGGCGAGGGCGACCGCAATCGACGCCACCGCAAGGAGGGCTTTAGGGCTCCTGGATGTCAATGGTTTTGCCGTAGTCGGTGAGGACAAGGGTGTACGTCGAGATGGTCGGGGCGTAGAAGGCTCCGGTGATCTCGGCGAGCCGCATCTCACCGGTACCGGGGAGGATGCCGAACACTCCCTGGAAGGTCGACGTGCCATCGCCGAGCCGCAGCAGGTTCTTCACGATGGAGCCGGGGATCGTGCCGGTGTAAGTCTGAAGCACTTCCTTGCCGAGGCGCCGGTCCTCGCCACCCTTGCGGTCCGTCGCCGAGGACAGAATCGAGGAGATCCCGGTTCCTGGGGTGAAGAGGAGCGCGGGGTTTGGCGCCCCGAGGGCATCAAGATCGACTGGGGAGAACTCGGCGGTGAAGAAGGACATCCATGAGTTCTTGCCGACGCTGATGATCTCGACGCCACCGGGGGTGCCCTTGATGACCGCGCTCAACGACCCCTTGAACTTCGGCGTCGTCGCGCTGATCAGGCCGGTACCGGTTGCCTCGGAGACCCCGTTTCGCCCCTTGGGTAACCCGGTGCTCGACTTCAGCTTGATGGTGACGGCGGCGGACCCGTCGAGCTTCGACTTCGCCGTGTCGAAGGCGGCGGCCGGGTCGCTGGCCGTCCCTCCGCCCGAGCAGGCGGCGAGCGTCACGAGCAGGCTCGAGACAAGGGTTATCGCGAGGCGGCGGCGCATGCAGGTCACCCTAATGGGCTGCCTCCCGCTGACGGCCGCAGACGCGCAGCCCTTCTCCTTCGCCAGCACCGGTCGCCAGGTCGCGGCCCCTTGGCTATCGCCGCGCGAGCGCGTCGGCCACCGAGGCGGCCGGGCCGCGGCCCCCCCCCCCCCCCGGCCCCGGCCCCCCCCCCCCCCGGGCCCCCGCCCCCCCCCGGGCCCCGGCCCCCCCACCCCCACCCCCGGGGCGGCGCGAACCCCCCCCCGCCGCC
>CAZACX010000055.1:16550-17917 GCA_964483685.1 uncultured Intrasporangiaceae bacterium | reverse complement strand
TGGTGGTTGAGCAGGTCCGGGTGGGTGAGGCCAGCGATCTCGTGCCGGATTGCGCGCGTGAGGTGTAAGCGTCCCTGAGCGTGGGCGCTCTCGACAGGGACGATGAGGTCGCCGATCGCATCCACGACGCCGCGGCCCCGCCCACCACGGGCGATGAGCGTCGCGGTGACGAGGTGGTGAGCGCACGTGCTTGAGCCCTCCCCGATCGCCCCGTCGAGATCGTCGGCGATCCGACCCGAGCCCAGATCACGGATTCCGGCGCTGCGACTGGCCACCGGTCGGTGAATCCAGGCGAGCGCCGGTCGCCCGGTCGCGGCCCGCTCAACCCGATCCGCGAGACGCTCCAGGGGCGCGCCGGAATGCGGGGTGCCCAAGGTGATTGTCGTCGTCACCAAATCCACCCAGGTGGGCTTTCCCGCGGCGAGGGCGCTGTGAATGATGAGCCCGCCCATCGAGTGCCCGATGAGGACCAGCGAGCGCACCGGAACCGGCCAGTGTTCGATCACCTGGTCAAGGAGTTGCGCGAGTGCACGTCCCGAATCCGGCACCGGACGGCCGGTGTTATAGATCAGGTAGAGCGCTGTGCGCCCGGTGTCCGCGGCGAGCGCTGCCCCATAGTCCCCGCGGACATTGCTCGCCCGCCCCGGGCGGAATCGCCAAGAATCCTCGGTTTCCATCAGCCCCGGAAGCAAGACGACAAGGTCCGACTGGGCCTGCGGGTAGGCCGCTTGGAGGCCCTCGGCGGTCGCCTCCACATCGCGCCCACCAACACGCAGCCGCATGTCGAGGTGCAGCGCGAGACGCACCCCGTCGAGCCGGTCGCCCGCCCACCCGTTGATTGCCGCGACGAACTGATTACCTCTCGGCGAGGCGCTAATCGAGGCGAGGGGCTCGAACCCCTCCTGGACCCGGCGCTGCTCAATCGTCAGGAGCCGCTGCCTGGCCCCCCAGCCGGCCATCCGCCCGCCCGCCCACAAACCGCCGCGGAGGGCGGCATACGTGCCCGCCGTCAGCCCCTCGACCACAAGTCGCAACGGGCGTGCGGGTGCGCCAACAAGCCGCTCGGTGCGGTTGAACGCCGCTGCGTTGAGCGCCGTATGGGCGTCACGAAGGATCGTCGCGACGTGAGCGGCCGCATCACCGGCAACCACGCCGACCGCACGAGCCTCGTTGGGCCGCATGAGGGACTCCTTACTTGGGCAAGCGCAGGCTAGCGTTTCCCGGGCTCGCCCGGTCCGTTGTGACCCGGTTGTCAGCGGCGAAAGGCAGGATGTCTCCATGACCAACCCTCCCGGCCCGCCGCCACCGCGCGCGGGCCCGCCGCCCCCGCCGCCGCGTGGCCCCGCGCGGTCAGGGGGGCCTGCGCG
>CAZACX010000055.1:3517-16450 GCA_964483685.1 uncultured Intrasporangiaceae bacterium | reverse complement strand
CGGGCCCGCCGCCCCCGCCGCCGCGTGGCCCCGCGCGGTCAGGGGGGCCTGCGCGGTCGGGAGGCTCTGCACGGGCGGGAGGCCCCGTGCGGTCGGGAGGCCCCGTGCGGTCAGGAGGCCCCGTGCGGTCAGGAGGCCCCGTGCGGTCAGGGGGGCCGGTGCGGTCGGGAGGCTCGGCGCGGTCGGGAGGCGCCGTGCGACGTGGATCGGCCGCGCTGGCGCGGGGTGCCCGCCGGGGCGCCTTGGCTTCGGTGCGGGTGGCAGGTCGGGGATCGCGCGCCACCGCCCGTCAGTTCCGCGCCTTCACGAGCGCCGATGGTGCCGATGTGTCCGGATTGGCCCGCCTCGCCGAGTTACATGCGGTCAACGTCGCGGCGGACGTTGCCTTGACCGTCTCGTTAGCGGGCACGGTCTTCGCGCTGCCGACCGACGAAGCCCGCGGCAAGGTCGCCCTCTTCCTCGTCTTGACCATGGCCCCGTTCGTCCTGCTCGCCCCCCTGATCGGCCCGCTACTCGACCGGTTCAGTCACGGGCGGCGGTGGGCGATCGGGACCACCCTCGCGTTGCGGGCGTTCCTCAGTTGGGTGCTGGTAACAGCCATCGTCGACGACACGGCCTGGCTGTTCCCCGTCGCGTTGGGCGCCCTCGTCGCCAGCAAGACGTATGCCGTCACGCGAGCCGCGGCGGTACCTCGCCTCTTGCCGCCAAGCATTACCCTCGTCAAGGCCAACTCGCGGCTGACGCTCGCCGGTCTCATCGGGATGACTGTCGGCGGCGCGCTCGCGGGTGGACTTTCTCGGATCGGTCCGGAATGGTCGTTGCGGCTGGCGTTTGTGATGTACATCGTGGCGACAATCCAGGCGATTCGCCTGCCCGAGCGCGTCGACTCCGCCCTCGGCGAGCGCGATTTCGGTGCCAACTCGGCTGAGCCGACCGGGCCGCGCCACCGGTTGCGGGCGCTGCCGTTGTCGGTGCGTTACGTCTTGTGGCTTGTTACGGGAGCCCGGATGTTGTCGGGTTTCCTCACCTTGTTCCTCGCCTTCTTGATGCGCGAACATCCCCTCCCCGGCATGGACGGTTCCCTCGTCCTCGGGCTTGTCATCGGTGCCGCGGGGGTGGGCAATGCCGCCGGAAGTCTCGTCGGGAACCGGCATCGCAACCCGCCACCCCAGGCCATCGCGACGACCCTCGCGGGACTCGCTCTCCTTGCCGCGGCGACAACGACGGCCTTCTATTCGATCTGGAGCCTGCTCGCCCTCGGCTTGACGGCGGGACTGTTCGGTCAGCTCGGCAAGCTCAGCCTCGACACCCTCATCCAGCAAGACGTCCCCGAACACACCCGAGCGCGGGTTTTTGCCTGGTCGGAGACGATGCTTCAAACGTTCTGGGTAGTCGGCGGCGGGATCGGCATTGCCATCCCGTTGCGGCCCACCCTCGGTTTTGGCGTCGTCACCGCACTCGTGGCCCTCGCCATCCTCGCCGCGCTGCGCTCGCGCACCACCCCGACCCTCGCCACCGGCGGGGGCTCCGCCACGGGCGCCCGGCTCGAACCGCCGACCCAGCCCCGGCCACCGACTCGTCCCCGGCCACCGACTCGCCCCCGGCCCCCGGCCCCGCCGCCGTGGTCGACATGAGCGGCACCGGCACGCAAGCGCTCGTCGCGCAGGTCCGGGGCCAATTGCGCGAGCGCGGCGAGCGGATGACGAGCCAACGGCGCGCGGTGCTGATCGTCTTGTCGCGGCATACCGGGCACGCCACCGCGGACGAAGTCTTCGAGGCCGTCGCCGCTACCAACAAACCCATCGCCCGGACGAGCATCTATCGCACCCTTGAGGCACTTTCCGGACTCGGGGTGGTCCAACACATCCACCTCGGGCACGGCGCAACGGCCTATCACCTCGCCGATCACGAGGCCGCGGCGCACCTGCATGCCCAATGCCGGGACTGCGCGAGGATTTACGATCTCCCTGCTGGCCTGCTCGACGAGGTGGCCGCCCGGCTCGCCGACGAGCTCGACTTCCGGCTCGACCCGGCCCATGCCGCCCTCTCTGGGCTGTGCGCGGACTGTCGGGAAACGCCCTTCCCAAGACCCACACCCGAAGGCGCACCGTGACTCTCCCACTTACCCCCCTGGTCGCGCTCCCGACCGCCATTGACGCGGGCGACTGGAGCGGAGCCGAGTACCCCCTTGGCGCGCACTACGACCCCGCCGCGTCGGCGACAACTTTTGCCGTGGCCGCGCCCTGGGCGACCCGGGTCATCCTCGAGCTGTTCTCGCGTCCCGTCGGGGTGGACGCGCTGAGCCAAGTCGACTTGGACCGCGGCCCCGACGGAATATGGCGGGCCCGTCTCGCGAATGTCGGGCCCGGCGCACACTATGGCTACCGGGTGTGGGGGCCTGGTTGGGACATCTCCCCGGACTGGCGCCCCGGTAACAGCAGCGCCGGATTCACCGCCGATGTCGGCCCTAACGGTGAGCGGTTCAACCCCAACAAGGTCCTCACCGACCCCTATGCGCGCGAAATCTCGCACAGCCCGGCGAGTCCCGAGGTCACCGAGACCGACGCCGACGCGGCGATCTTCGGATTCGGCCCGCAGGACTACCGCGGGCGACCGGTGCGCGAGTGGGACACCGCCCGGGTCGCGCCGAAAGCCATCGTCATCCACGACACGACACCGGTCGGAAACCGGCCCCAGGTGCCGACCGAATCGACCACGACCTACGAAGCGCACGTGCGCAACCTGACCCTCCATCCCAGCGCCCGCGCCCTCAAGACCCATCTCGCCTCCTTGCCTGGCTTCGCCGACGTCGCCGATGTCCCGCAGGAACTCCAAGGCACGTATGCCGGCGCTGCCTACCTCGCGCCCTACCTCAAGGCCCTCGGTTTCACGACCCTCGAACTGCTCCCCGTCCATGAGTCGTCCGGCAGCGAACTCGACACCGTCGGCGCAAGCAACCACTGGGCCTACATGACGCTGGGGTTCTTCGCACCCAATCGGCAATACGCGCACGATAAGACGCCGGGCGGCCCGACCCGAGAGTTCAAGGAGATGGTTGCCGCATTCCACGCAGCCGGGATCGAGGTCTGCCTCGATGTCGTCTACAACCACACCGGCGAGGGCGGCAACTGGGGCGACCGAGAGAGCGTCGGCTTCACCAGTTTCGGCGGCTTCGGGACGCCGGACTATTACGTCCTCACCGACGACGGCCGACTCGTCGATGGCGCGACCGGATGCGGAAACCAGACGGATCTCTCCTCCGCCGTCATGGCCCGGCTCGTCGTCGAATCATTGAAGTACTGGACTGACGAAATGGGCGTCGACGGATTCCGCTTCGACCTCGCCCCGGTTCTGGGGCGGATGCCCGACGCGGTGCCGCGGGAGGACTGGGCCGCCCAGCGACGGTTCTTTCCCGAGCATCCGTTGCTCACCGCCATCAGCGAATTGGCCCAGAAGCGCGGGATCGACGTCATCGCCGAGGCCTGGGACCTGTGGGGCTACGAGGTTGGGAACTTCCCCGATGGCTGGGGTGAGTGGAACGGCCACTTCCGGGATGCGGTGCGCCGCTTCACCAAGGGCGACGGCAACACCGGGGCATTCCTCGAGACCATGAATGGCGACTACCGGGCGTTCTTCGACCAGGGCGGTCCGCACCGATCGGTCAACTTCGTCACCGCCCACGACGGTTTCACGATGATGGATCTGGTGTCCTACGACCAGAAGAACAACAGCGACCCCTGGCCATTCGGCCCCTCTGACGGCGGCTCCGACGACAACCTCTCGTGGGGCAGCGGCGGGGATCAGGCGTTGCGCCGAGCGCGACTGCGCAACCTTTGGGCCTTGCTCTTCCTCGCCCGGGGGGTGCCGATGATCGTGTCGGGGGACGAGTTCGGCCGCACCCAAAACGGCAACAACAACCCCTACGCCCTCAACACGATCGGGATGTGGAACAACTGGTCGGCGCTCGCCACCCCCGCCCCGACCGCCGTCCCCGTCGATCCCAGCCAGCCCGACCTGCACTACCACGACGTCTTCGGCCGCGCCGCCTCCGCTGGTGCGGTCAACCCGCAACTGGTGTTCGCGGCATACGTCGCCCGACTCCGACGTGATCACCCTGGCCTGCGACAGCGAAGCTATGGCGACACCGAGCTCGGCGGGACCGACGTCTCCTATGTCTTCAGGCGGCCCGACTCGGATGGGGCACCCGCGGAGGGCGACCGCGCCCTGCGGCTGTGGATCGACGGCTCCGGGATCGGGGCCGCGGACCTGCTCGTCCTCATCAATATGGCCGCCCACCCTGTCACCTTCGCGGTGCCGCAGCCGCCGACGGAGGTCACGTGGCGGCGCCTCATCGACACCAGCACCACCTTCGAGGCCGGCTTCAACTGCTGGTCACCTGATCAGGGCGACATCATCGTCGGCAACTACGGCGCAGCGCCCTTCTCGGTAGTCCTGCTCGCCGAGGGTGGACCCGGCACGCCCACGTCCACGGCGCCGGCGGCGACGACCGGGCCGCCGCCGACCAGCGTCCTCAGTAACGTGTCCGACGTCGTCGTCGACGCCATGACGGACTGGTTCCGGCGGCGCGCGCGCTGACTTCTCGCTCGATCTGTTAGGTTCACAAGCGTTCGACGCAGGGGAAGTCCGGTGCAAGTCCGGCGCTGACCCGCAGCGGTATCCAGCCAAGGCTGGGAGCCCGATTACCTGCCCGGACGCGACCATGCACCACCGCCGAGGAATGCGGAGGAAGGACCCCGCCATGCACAAATTTCCCATTCGCCTTACAGCAATTGCCGCGCTTTGCGCACTCCCGGTATCGCTCGTCATTCCGGCGGCCAACGCGGCAACGACGAGGCCCGCCAGCGTGACGAACCCGCCCGAGCGCGCCGACACGGCCGGGGCCAGCGGCGTCACGGCCGGGGCCAGCGGCGTCACCGGAGCCGACCGGATGACCGCCCGGGTGGCTGCCGGGTGGCTCGGCCGTCAAATGGTCGACGGCGACCATTTGGCGACTGCTTTCGGTGGCGCCACCTACCCCGACCCTGGCCTGACCCTCGATGCCGTCCTCGCCTTCTCGGCGGCAAAGGTCAACAACGTCCGGGCGGAGCGGGCCCTCACCTGGCTCGCCGCCGGCCAGGTCGCCAGCTACATCGGCGACGGCACCAACGAGTCGTATGCCGGTGCGCACGCGAAGCTCGCCCTCGCCCTCTCGGTGCGTGGGAAGAAGCCGAACGCGTTCGCGGGGCGGGACATCGTCGGCGAATTGGCCGCGTTGGCACGTGCAAATGGCCGACTCTCCGACCGCTCGCAGTGGGGCGACTTTAGCAACGCGTTCAGCCAGTCACTCGGAATCATCGCGCTCAAGCGGGCTGGGAAGCCAGTCACCAAGGCAGCGGCCTACCTCGCCGGGCAGGCGTGTGCCGATGGCGGCGTCCCGATCATCCTCGAGGGCGCAACGTGCCAAGCGGACCTGGACGCGACCTCCCTTGCCGCACAGGCGTTCCGGGCCTCCGGCCGGTCAACTGACGCCGGGAGGGCCCTGACCTGGTTGCGGACCTACGAGGCCAAAACCGCCAGTTTTGGTAACGCGAACAGTGCCGGTCTCGCGGCCGCAGCACTCGCGAGCGCTGGGCGCCCGGACGCGGCGGCGAAGGCCCGGAGATTCCTCACCTCGCTGCAACAAGGGTGCGCGGTGGCCTTCGGCTCCCGGGGCGCGCTGGCCTTCGAGCCCGGCATCTTCGACCGCGCGGCGGCCCCGCGGGCCACTGCGCAAGGCGTGCTGGGGTTGACCGGCACCGACCTCCTGACCGTGACGTCGGCCGGTTCCATCGATTGGGCCCCGACGCTGGCGTGCTGACCAGCGCCTGAGCCGCTTGTTCAGGAGACGACTCGGCGCGGGGGACGCGGAATGAACCCACTCGTGCGGGCTCGGTACTCCGCGTACCCCGGCCGGGAGGACATCGTCTCCTCAAGGAGTCGGGCGCCGCTCGTAAACACGAGAAGGTAGGTCATCGCCAACGGCGAGCCGACGGTCAACCAGGCTGCCGGGACACCGGTGGCGATGAGCCACAGCCCGAACCAGACGCAGGCATCACCGAAGTAGTTGGGGTGCCGAGTCCAGGCCCACAAACCGCGGTCCATGATGAGGCCACGGTGGGCGGGGTTCGCCTTGAAGGCGACCAACTGCCGGTCGCCGATTGCTTCGAACGCGACGCCCAGCGCCCACAGCGCGAACCCGACTGCGGCATACGAAGACAGCGGGACGTTGCGGGTTGCGGCCACCTGCAGGGGCAACGAGACGAACCACGCGATCACCGCCTGGACGGCGAAGACGGACCTGAGCGCATAGGCGAACTCGCGGCCCGGGGGCGCCGGGGCCAGCAGGGCGACATACCGAGGGTCCTCACCCTTGCCGCGGGATCGGCGGCCGATATGCCAGGCGAGGCGGCCACCCCAGATGGTCACCAGCGCGGCCAGGAGCCACGACCGGCCGCCGCCATCCCCGACGGCCACCATCGTCCAGGCGACCGCGACGAAGAGCAGGCCCCAGGAGACGTCGACGACACTGACCCGCCCAAGGCGCCGCGAGACGGCGATCGTGATCCCCATGACTACGACGATGGCGAGCGCGGACCACCCGGCGACGACGACGAGCGCGGCCCACCCGGATTCGTGCTCAGCGACGGTCAACGCAACACCGGAATCAATTGCGCGACGAGGTAGGTGACGAGCGAAACCGATCCAGCCAAGAAGGTGCCCCAGGCCATGTCGATCGGGACGATCGAGAACGGCCATCCCCGCAGGACCGCGAGGTTGGTCAGGTCGAACGTCGCATAGGTCACGAGGCCAAAGAACGCGCCCGCGAACAGGGCCCGCATCCACGAGCCATCAGCGATCGCGGGGTGGATCACGAAGTAGACCAGGCCGGAGAGGAAGAGGGCATAGAAGGCGACGGCCGCGGCCATGTTGGGTTCCTCGGCGAGGAGGTCCCCGAGGTGTCGCTTGTAGAGCGAGGCGGCGATGGTCCCCAGCCAGACGACGTCGATCGCGACGAAAGCGAGGGCCGCGACAAGGTACTGGCTGGCATACGCGCCGAGTTGGTTCATGCCCCCATGATCGGGCCGGACACCCACAAAGGGCGAGGGTTTGTCGAAGGTTATGGTCCGGCCGACCTTAGTCAACGCCGACGCACGGGCACGAAGGTATGCAGCATCCTCGCCGCGGTCGCCGGGTCCGGGCCGAGGACCCGCGCTCCGGTGGCTTCCGCGAGGTGAGCCGTAGCGCCAGCCCCGGCAAGGACCAACCGCCCCCCGGCTCCAAGGGTTGCCAGCTCGTCGATTTGGGAGGCCTCCAACACCGGGCGGGTGGCAGCGAGAACGATGAGGTCGGCCTTGAGCCGCCGCGAGAGATAGCGAATGTCGGCGATCGGGGTATCGCCTCCCAGGAAGCGCACCCGCCAGCCGAGCCTCCCCAGGACCACCCCGAACGCAAGCAGGGCCAGGTCGTGGAGCTCCCCGGGCGGGCACGCGAGCACGACACTGGGACCATTCCCCGAACTCCAGCCCGCGCTGAGAACGCCAAGGCGGCGGCGCAACAGACTGCTTGCGAAGTGCTCATGGGCGACGGTGATCCGGCCACGCACCCACCGGTCGCCAAGGTCGGCGAGATAGGGCATGACCACGTCCCTGATCGCCGACTCAAGCGGAACCTGCTGGAGCAAAGCGTCGAGGACCGCATCGGCGCCCGCCTCATCAAACCTCTCGAGGGTGACGCGCAGGTCCTCCCGCCAGCGCCGCGCCGCATCGGCGGCAAGGTTGCCGGACTCGGCGCTCGCACTTACCCCGGACCGCACGGCCCGCGCCGCCTGGGCAGTGCTCACCCCGCGACGCAAATGGGCCTGCATGGCGAGCACCTGAGCCTCATGCGGCGGGCCATAAACGCGGTATCCCGAGGGCGTCCGCTCGGGTGCGAGGAGCCCATAACGCTTCTCCCAGGCCCGCAAGACATGGACGCTGACCCCGGTCCGCTCCGCGAGCTGACCGATCCTCAGGAGAGGTTGCCCAGGCACAAGATCAGCCTAACCTTCGACGGACTCTTGACGGGTGAACCCGGCGACCGAATCCCACCGCAGTTGCGGAGTTGATTGCTTCCCGTCACCGCAATTGCGGGACTACTGTCCTGACATGCCCGAATTCCGTGTCAGGGAAGCCGCCGCCCTGCTCGGCGTCTCGGACGACACCCTGCGCCGTTGGGTTGAGCAGCGTCGAGTGTCGGCGCACACCGACGAGGCCGGCCGCCAGGTCATTGAGGGTGCCGCCCTCGCCGCCTTGGCCCATGAACTCGCGGGGCAGGCGCCCCGACCTCAACCCCGCCCCGTGATCTCGGAATCGGCGCGCAACCGGTTCGTCGGCCTCGTGACCCGGGTCGTGCGTGACACAGTCATGGCGCAGGTCGAGATCCAGGCGGGGCCGCACCGCATCGTCTCGCTGATGAGTCGAGAAGCGGCCGACGACCTCGCCCTCGAGCCGGGTGTGCTCGCCATTGCCGCCGTCAAGTCCACAAACGTCGTCATCGAGGTCCCCGCGCAATGAGCCGCGCGCTCGCGGCCGCCGTGATCACCACCGGATGCGCCCTCATGGTTGGGTGCGGTGACGGGTCGGCGGCTCCCCCGATGTCGATCACCGTCTTTGCGGCGGCGTCCCTGAACGGCACCTTCACCGAACTCGGGGATGCGTTCGCTGCGGCCCATCCCGGTGCCACGGTTCGATTCAGCTTCGGCCCCAGCTCGGGTCTCGCGGCGGCGATCGTGGCGGGAGCACCGGCCGATGTATTCGCCGCCGCTGGTGACCCCCCGATGGGCGCTGTCCTAGACGCCGGGGAGGCGTCCACATCAACCCACTTCGCCACCAACTCGATGATGATCGCGCTTCCCCCTGCCAACCCTGGCCACATCGACTCCCTCGCCGACCTTGCGGACCCGAACGTGAAGGTCTCCCGCTGCCAGGTCGCCGTCCCCTGTGGCGCTGCGGCGACCCAGGTCCTGCAGGCCGCAGCCCTGACCGTCACGCCGGTCAGCGAAGACGTCGACGTCAAAGGAGTGCTCACGAGGGTGACCCTTGGCGAGGTCGACGCCGGGCTCGTCTATGTCACCGATGTCCGTGCGGCCGGCGACAAGGTCATCGGCATCCCCATCCCGAGCGCCGTCAATGCCACGACCTCGTATCCGATCGCCGCACTCACCAGAGCCGCAAACCCGGAGCTCGCCCAGCAGTTCGTCGACTTTGTCCGCTCCGCGGAAGGCCAACGCGTCCTCCGGGCCGCCGGCTTCCAACCCCCGACGCAGTGACCCCCGACCCCATGACCCCCGACGCCATGACGCCTGACACCGTGACCTCCGACCCGATGACCCCCGACGCCATGACCCCCGACGCCGTGACCCCCGACGCCATGACCCCCGACGCCGTGACCCCTGGCACCGTGACCGCGGGTCGACGATGACTCCGCGTCTGCGCGGGACGCCGCAGAGGGCGGCCCCGCATCTGCGCGCCGACCACGCCGGGGCCCGCATCCCGTGGCAACTGGGCGGCCCCGCGGTGATCGGCGCGACCTTTCTGCTCATTCCGTTGTTCGCCCTGCTCGCCCGCGTCCCCTGGCGCGACTTGCCGAGCCTGCTCACCGATCCGGCCATCCGCGACGCCCTGCGGCTCTCGCTGCTGTGCGCGAGCGCTGCGACGGTGATCTCCGTGGTCGTCGGCGTCCCCTTGGCGTGGTTGCTCGCGCGCTCACGTCGCCCGGGGATCGGTCTCGTGCGGGCTCTCGTCACCGTGCCACTGGTCTTGCCACCGGTCGTCGGCGGCGTTGCCCTGCTCACCGCGTTCGGCCGCCAGGGCATCGTCGGCCGCTGGCTCGACACGGCCCTCGGGATCACGCTCCCGTTCACCACGACCGGCGTCATCATGGCCGAGACCTTTGTGGCTATGCCCTTCCTCGTCCTTATCGTGGAGGGCGCGCTGCGAACGTCCGACCGGGGCCTTGACGAAGCGGCCGCAACCCTGGGCGCGTCCCGGCTGCGGATCGCACTGACGGTGACGCTGCCGCTGCTCGGTCCCTCGGTACTCGCGGGGGCGGTGCTCACCTGGGCGCGCGCCCTCGGCGAATTCGGGGCCACGATCACCTTCGCCGGCAACTTCCCCGGGCGCACCCAGACGATGCCCCTGGCCGTCTACCTCGCCATGGAGAGCGATCCCGATGCGGCTCTTGCGTTGTCGTTTGTCCTGCTGCTCGTCTGTGTCCTCGTCCTGGTGACCCTGCGCGCCCGATGGCTCCCGGGCGGCGCGAGGTGAGCGCGCGCGCCGCGGCATACGGACGGTTGGTCATCGACGGGACCCTGCGCCGAGGTGACTTCAGCGCGGACCTGGCGACGAGCCTCGCGCCCGGTGAGGTGCTCGCCGTGCTGGGGCCCAATGGCGCGGGAAAGACCACCCTGCTGCGCACGATCGCGGGGCTGTGCGCGCTCGCGAGCGGCCGGGTCAGCCTCGGCGAACGGCTCCTCGACGCACCGGACGCGGGGGTCTTCGTCCCGGCCCAGCAACGATCGGTGGGGATGGTCTTCCAGGACTACCGCCTCTTTCCGCACCTCACGATCCTCGACAACATCGCGTATGCCGCCCGCGCGGCCGGGGTGGGTCGACGCTCGGCCCGCGCCGGTGCGCACGTGTGGCTGGCCCGGTTCGGACTTGAAGATCTGGCCGAGCGACGGCCCGAGCACATCTCGGGTGGCCAGGCCCAGCGCGTCGCCCTGGCCCGAGCGTTGGCCGCCGCGCCCGACGTGTTGCTGTTCGACGAGCCGCTGGCGGCCCTCGACGCGCGCACTCGGGCGACCGTGCGCGCGGATCTGCGCGAGCAGTTGCGCGATTTCCCCGGGCCGGTCATCGTCGTCACCCATGACCCATTGGAGGCCCTGGTCCTCGCCGACCGACTCCTCGTTCTCGAGGGCGGGCGTGTCGTCCAAGAAGGCACCCCCAGTGAAGTCACCCGCCAACCCGCGACCGACTATGTCGCCCGGCTCGTCGGGCTCAATCTCTTTGCCGGGCACTACGATCCGCGCACTCACGAGGTGCGCCTCGACGATGGTGGGCACCTCGTCACGACGCCCGCCGAATCAGCCGGGACCCCCGTCGGCCCGCGCGTCCTGGTGACCCTGCGACCCAGCGCGATCACGCTCCACCCCGACCGACCCGAGCACGGCTCGGCGCGCAACGTGTGGCCCGGTCAGGTGGCCGCCCTGGAACTGCTCGGGGACCGGGTTCGGGTCCAGGTCACGGCGACCCCACCCGTGCTGGTCGATGTGACCACGGCCGCTGTCGCCGACTTGGGCCTCGCGCCCGGTCGGCGGCTCTGGCTGTCGGCCAAAGCAACGGAAACCCGGGCCTACACCGACCCGGCCAGATCCTGACATCACTTCGACGCGGGGGCCATGCGGCGCAAGGCCTGGTGCGGGCAGGCGGCGACGGCCGCGGTCACCATCGCGGCGGAGGGATCCGCCGACACCGTTGCCCCCGACGTCGCTGTCGTTGTCGAACCAACGATGGGGTAGCCCCACTGGTCGAGCGTGATCCACTCTGGAAGCAACTCCGCGCACAGACCGCGCCCGACGCATCGGGGCCAGTCCACCCGCAACTGCTGGGCTGGCTGCGGGCCGGGCTGGGTCGGCGGGGTGCCGTGGTTTCCCGTCATCATGCTCCACCTCCCGTGCATTCGCCGCGCTCGTGGGCCGCTACCTCAGCTGGGCACGCGGCAATCAAGGAACGAACCAACCGGGCGGTGCCATCCGGATGGGCGCACGCCCCCCGCCGCTCGACGAGCCCGGCCAGGGTGGCGATTTCACTACGCGCCTGCGGGCTCCGATCGAGCGCAGCAAGGTCATCCACCGCACCCGCAAGGGCCGGCAGCCCGTTGAGGCACGGACCGCAGCGACCCGCCGACTCCCCCGCGAGGTAGCGCACGATCGCCGCCGTCATCCGCACCGGGCAGCCGCCGAGAGCGGGTATGACGACCCCAGCCCCCAGCGCCAACCCCGCCGCGGCCATGCCCTCGCGCTCAACGGCGAGCGCCGCGAGCTGGCCGGGCGCGGCCCAGGTGCCGTGATAGCCCCCGGTCAACACCGGGCCAGCCAGCGCCTCCGCCGCGAGCACCTCGCGCCACGGCGTGCCGGTCGGGACCTCAACGACGACGGGGGACGAAAACTCGCTGAGCGTGAGCAGCGTCGTCCCCCAATGCCCGGATGCGCCGAGGGCGGCATACCGAGGTCCACCAAGCCGGACGAGCGCCGCCACATGGGCGAAGGTCTCTGCGTTCGACAACAAGGTGGGCCGACGGCGATGCCCACTGATCGCCTCGGGTTGCCAGGAAGTCACCGGCAGATTGGGTCGCCCGGCCAGGAGTTCGACCACCGCGCGAGCTTGTCCAGCAACGAAGCGCGCGTCGGCCCGATGCGTGTGCCACCCGTGCCTCGTGAGGCCCGTCCGCTCCCGTACCGCCCGCTCCATCACCGCGGCAACGGCAGGCCGGTGGCCGGGGAGCACGACGTGAATCTCCTTGGCCCCCAGCGCATGTGCGGCGATGAGCGCACCGTCGAGTACCCGGTGGGGGGCATGGCCGGCAAGCATCGAGTCCTTCCAACTCGCGGGCTCCCCCTCAGCGAGGTTGACGACGACAACCGGTCGACGACCGCTCGCGGCCGCCTCGAGTTTGACGGCGAACGGGAATCCGGCACCGCCCCGGCCGCGCACCTGGGCAGACCCCGTCAGGGCGAGCAAATCGGCGAGCGACGGCGTCGGCACCTCGCCGTCCACCGCGCGGTGGTCCGCCAACGAGACGCCCGCGGGCGCAAGGAGCAGCGGTCCGAGACGCAGGGCGGCGCCACCGCGGAGA
>CAZACX010000055.1:1610-3417 GCA_964483685.1 uncultured Intrasporangiaceae bacterium | reverse complement strand
GGGGAGGTCGGCGGCACAGGGGAGGTCGGCGAGACGATTGGGAGGGCGAGTGACCGGGTCAAGGCAAGATTCACGCGGCGGCCCTCCGGATCGTGCCGACGAGGAAGCGGCCGCTGAGGGCAACGACGACGCTGCCCACGCAAACCCCGAGGACGAGCAAGACCCACGGATTCGTCGAATCCGTCCCAATTCCGACGGTGTGGACCACCGAGGCCAGCCAGGCGGCATACGAGAGCTGGTGGACGACCCGCCAGCCGCGGCCGCCGAGGCGTTGGCGCAGCAGGGCCGTGATCACGACCGCGACGAGGATGTCGAGGGCAAGGGCCCCGGCGGCGAGGAAGACCGGGCGGTAGGTCGCACCGAACGGCACGAACGCTTGCCACCACCGGATGTCGACGTACTCGTCGGCGACCGCGCTGACGACGTGAAGGGCGAGCAGCACGACACCCAGCAGGCCGAGGTTGCGGTGGATGTGCTGCCAGCCGAAGGCGCCGACGACCCGACGTCGTCCCGGCCGCGCCCCGGCACTCGCCGCCCGAATGCCGAGCACGACGACGACGGTGAACAGCACGAGCAGCACGAGTCCCGTTGCCCGATTGAGATACCAGAGGAATGGCCCATTCATGACGGAGCCCCTTCAAATTGATTGCTGGACAGTGAGTTTCGTTCAACGTCGGACGTGGGCCTTGGCCAATCGGGCGTGCAGTCGACGGCGCCGTCGGCGCGGACGAGCCGCGCCCCGACTCTGCGGGCGGCGAGCCACCCGGGAGCCTGCGCGCCGAGGACAATCGCCGCCGTGCTCGCCGCGTTTGCGGCCACCGCGCTGCGCCCAATGGCCGTTGCCGTGCGCACCTCGTCGGCGGCGGGCATCCCCGTGCGGGGGTCGATGATGTGATGCCACCAGCGCCCGGCGTGATGCCACCGCCGCGCCAAAGTTGTCGACGTGGCGATCCCGCCCCGCTCCAACCAGATCAGGGCGTCGCGAGTCCCGGCCGCCCAGTCCTCGGGTGTTTGCGCGATCGCGACCGGCCACGCATACCCCTGCCCTGTAGGTGCGGCGACGGCGACATCGCCCCCGAGGCTGACCAGGACCGGGGCCCCAATGGCGTCGGACACTCCCGCGGCGACGAGGTCGGCGGCGTACGCCTTGCCGGTCGCGCCCAGGTCAAGGCGAACACCTTTCGGCAACCGCACCCGGTTGCCGTCGACCTCGATGGCGCGCCAGAGTTCGTCGCCCGCGCCCCGCACAATCGTCGCGGCGTCATCCGTGAAGTGCGCAAGGTGGCCCCTTCGACCCGCTCCGGCTCCGGCTCTGGCTCCGACTCCGGCGAAAGGAATCTCGCTCGGCGCGCCGTGTCCACGAGCGGCAACCATCTCGAAGGTACGGTCGTATCCCGCCGCGACCATCGCCGGCTCCAGGGTCGGGTCGACCAGGCCACAAGTGGACTCGGCCGCTTCGAGAGCGACGGCGGTGGCCCCCGCGAGAACGTCGCTGACGGTCACCCAGTCACCTGAACGCGCGTTGAGTCGTCGCAGCTCGGAATCGGCGCGAAATCTGCTGCACCCGTGGTCGACTGCCGCGAGAATCGCCCGCGCAACGCCCAGCGCCTCGGCGTCCGTGTCACCGCGCGCGGGCTCGCCGTTGTCCGCGATTGCGAGGTGAACGTACGTCCCCAGGGCGCGCCACTGCTGGATCCGCGGTCCCCGTTCCACGGTCGGGACCAGGCTCGGCGGAATCGAGCCGGTCGGAACCGAGCCGGTCGGAACCGAGCCGGTCGGAACCGAGCCGGTCGGAACCGAGCCGGTC
>CAZACX010000055.1:0-1510 GCA_964483685.1 uncultured Intrasporangiaceae bacterium | reverse complement strand
CGAGCCGGTCGGAACCGAGCCGGTCGGAACCGAGCCGGTCGGAACCGAGCCGGTCGGGACCGAGCCGGTCGGGACCGAGCCGGTCGGCACCGGGCCGTGCGGGACCGGGCCGTGCGGGACCGGGCCGGTCGCGTCACGAAACGGTCGCGAGCGCACGCGACGGTGGGCGGGGCTGGTCACGTCACGAACCGGTGGTCGGCGCAGGCGGCTGTGGGGCGGCGGGCGGCGGGGCGGCCGGCGCCGGACGAGGTGCGACGGGGGCGGGACGTGGTGCAGCAGGCGCCGGTTGCGCCGCTCGCGGGGCTGCGGCCTGACTCGTCACCGCACGAGGCCGAGTCGCGCTCGCCGTGCCCCCACCGACGATGGCCGAAGGCGGAGCGGTCACCACCTTGGTGATGACCTCGCGCCGCGTTGGCCGGGTGCGAAGTTCAATCACCTCACCGGCCACGTCCGCCTGAGCGCCCGCAGTCTCGCCCGCCACGGTCGCCGAGGGCGTCGCCGCGGGGATCGTCGCTGCGTTCGATGTCGCCGCCGAGGTCTCGTTGGCGGAGGCTTCCCGGGCCATGGCTCCGGTGGCCGCCCCGACCGCCGTCAGGGTGACGATCGTGGCGACACTCGTCAGCGCGGCAACGGTATTGAGGTGTCGGTCGCGGTCCCGGACGGAGTCGCGTCCGGGGCCTCGTTGGGCGGGCTGGGGTGGGTTGAGCATGGTGGTCCTCTCCTTGGGTCGGACCACACCTTCGCCCAGCCGTCGACAAGGGCGCCGCAAGGCTGCGTTAAGTCGAGGTTATGGGGCGGACCGCGCCGAACTCGAGAGCCGCGGCCGTCGCGCGAATCCCGGGGCTGGATGCACTGACCCGCTCGTGGAACACCGCTCGCGCAAGCTCCGCCGAGCGCGCTCCGATTCGCGCGCGCAGCGGGGAGCGGGTCCACGGCGGTGGGCCTTAACCCCGACTTGAGCCGCGGCATACCCGCGCTTGAGCGCCGGACACCGACGATGGCGCTCGAACGTCCCCCACCTCGCAAGTTCCGATTAAGAAGGAGGCACTCGTGCCACTCCCCCCATTCGTTGCCCTCACGGTCAGTTCGGTGGTCGGCGTCGCGACTGCGGTCTATGCGTATGCCGCGGTCGCGCCGGACGCGGCGACTCCGGTCCCCGTTGCCGCGGCGGCCGCTGCGGCGCCCGTTGCCACCGCGACCCCCACCACCCGGGTGCTCTACCGACCCTGCGTCCCACCGGCCACGTTGGTGGGCAACACCTGCGTGACTCGGGTGGTCCGAACGGTGACCGTCCCGGCCCCCGCAGCCCCCGCGCCGGCGCCTGCACCGGCACCCGCGCCCCAAGCCCCGACGCCTCAAGTCCTCGCGGCGGTCGCGGACCCAGTCGCGACACCGAATCCCCCCGCGCAACCCCCCGCCGCCGACCCGGACGCTGAAGAGAACGACGAGGGGTACGCGGACGACGAGGACGAAGGCGACCACCACGACGAGGACGAGGGCGACGACGAGG
>CAZACX010000054.1:12131-18176 GCA_964483685.1 uncultured Intrasporangiaceae bacterium | reverse complement strand
CCTGCGCGAACCAGCGGCGGGCGGCTGTCGGTGGCACTTCCTACGATGGCCCAATGACCTCGCGGGAGCGTGCTACGTGAACTGGATGGAGCCCCTGCCGGTGCGGCGCGTGCGCGCCAGCCCGCTCGCTACGTTGACGCCGGACCAGTGGCCCCTGACCTTGGCGCCCGTGCGGCAACTCCTTGAGCCGGGACTCGACTTCGGCCGCGCCACGATCCTCGTCGGGGAGAACGGCACCGGGAAGTCAACGATCGTCGAGGCCATGGCGATGGCCTTCGGGATGCCGGGCGAGGGCGGCTCGACCGGGGCGCAGCATACGACGTATGTCAGTGAATCGCCCCTTCACGAGGAACTCCTCCTCGAGCGTGGCGCCGGCGCCTCGAGGTGGGGCTATTTCCTGCGCGCGGAGACCGCGCACGGGCTGTTCACCTACCTGGCCAACAACCCGGGCAGCCACAGCGTCGATCCCGACTTCCACCGGCTCAGCCATGGCGAGTCCTTCCTCGCCATGCTCAACTCCGGCCGCTTCCGAGGTGACGGCTTCTTCGTCATGGATGAGCCGGAGGCCGGTCTCTCCTTCTCCGCGCAACTTGCCCTCGTCGGGAGCCTCCACGCGATCGCGCACCACCAGCAGGGCCAGGTCCTCCTCGCCACCCACTCGCCGGTGCTCGCCGCGCTTCCGGGGGCTCGGATCCTCGAGCTTGATGAGCACGGCATCCATGAGCGCGCCTGGGAGGACCTTGAGGTGGTGTATGCCTACCGCCACTTCCTCCGCGAACCGAGGCGGTACCTGCGTCATGTGGTTGAGGAGTAGCCGCCTCGGGCCCGCGTGGGCTTGGGCGAAGACTGGTTTCGGCTCGGCTGACAGGCCCGGAGGCTCCGGATTCGACGATGCTCAGGTGAGGTCGAGGGCAATGTCGAGGATGGGCGCCGAATGGGTCAGCGCGCCCACGCTGAGATAGTCGACGCCCGTCGCTGCATAGGCCGCCGCCCGCTCCAACGTGAGGCCGCCGGTGGCCTCGATCTCCACCGCCTCACCGGTGTCACGGATGGCCGCGACCGCCGCACGCAACGCCTTGACGGACATGTTGTCGCACATGACAAACCGGGCCCCGGCAGCGATCGCCTCCAGCGCCTCCGCCGTCGTCGTGACCTCCACCTCCACGTCAACGTCGGGGAACCGCTCCCGGACCCGTTCGTAGGCCGCGGTGATCGATCCGGCCGCCAGTTTGTGGTTGTCCTTGATCATCGCCGTGTCAAAGAGGCCCATCCGTTTGTTCGTCCCACCACCGGCCCGGACCGCGTACTTCTCCAAAACCCGCAGACCCGGAGTGGTCTTGCGGGTGTCGAGGACCGTGGTGTCGAAACCCTCGAGGGCATCGGCCCAAGTGCGGGTGCGGGTAGCGACCCCGGACAGGCGGCTGAGCAGGTTGAGCAACGTGCGCTCGCCGATGAGGATCGCCTGGGCGGAGCCGTCGAGTTCGGCGAGCACCGTGCCCGGCCGCACCCGCTCGCCGTCGACGACGCGGGGGGTCACGACGACGCTCGGCTCGACCCCGATGCGCTCGCCGTGGGCCCGACCATCCCCGATGCGCTCGCCGTGGGCCCGACCATCCCTGGGCAGGTCGCCGTGGGCCCGACCATCCCCGAGGAGGTCGCAGACCGCCCCGAAGACCAACTCCACCAGCGGCATACCCGCAATGACACCTTCCGCGCGGGCGACCACCTGCGCCGTTGCCCGGGCGGCCGGGTCAATCGTCGATTCCGTCGTCACATCGACGCCGTCCGCTCCCCCGAGGTCCTCCGCAAGGGCGACGGCGACCACCACGGCGGCCTCGTCGAGCGGGAAGTCCAGGTCACTGGTTGCCATCGGTCATCCGTTCGTTGTTGACGAGGTGGGCGCGGCCGGCGGGTGCGGCGTGAACGAGAGGTCGAGTTCCCCCGCGGCGCGCACGAAGTGGAGGTGCCCGAGCCACTGGGTGTCGTCGCGCTCGGGGAAGTCGCTGCGCTCGTGCCCGCCCCGGGTCTCCGCCCGCGCCGCGGCGGCCACCGTGAGTGCGAGCGCGATGTGGGCGAGATTCGTCGTCTCCCACGCTGCGGTGCTCGGCTGCGCGCGGGTGTCCGACGCAAGCATGCCTTCGAGAGTATGCCGCGTGGCCGCCGTCGAGTCCGCCGACCGGACCGGGCCGGTCCCGGCCGTCATGGCCTGCTGCACGGCGGCGCGTTGGGACGGCTCCAGGAGTCCCGCGCCGGTCATCGAGGGCGGGACCAAGGTCGTCGGCGGAAGTTGCCCAGCGGCCAAGCGCTCGCCGATGTCGACGGCGATCCGATGAGCGAACACCAACCCCTCAAGAAGTGAGTTGGAGGCGAGCCGGTTTGCCCCATGAACTCCCGTGCAGGCCGTTTCTCCGCACGCATAGAGGCCATCAAGGGTGCTGCGCCCGCGCAGGTCGGTGGCGATGCCGCCGGAGGCGTAATGCTGGGCCGGTGCCACCGGGATGAGCTGGGTCGGCGGGTCCACACCCAGCTCACGGCACCGAGCGACGATCGACGGGAATCGCCGTTCGAGGAAGTCGCGGCCGAGGTGGCGGGCATCGAGCCACACATGGTCGGTGCCCGACTTCGCCATCTGAGCGACGATGGCGCGCGCGACGACATCGCGCGGCGCGAGATCCGCCATCGGATGGATCTGCGACATGAAGCGAAGGCCGTCCTCGTTAACGAGGAAAGCCCCCTCACCACGGACCGCCTCCGAGATGAGTGGCTGCTGACCGCGCGCCCCCGCACCGAGGTAGAGCACCGTGGGATGGAACTGGACAAACTCAAGATCCGTGATTCGGGCGCCCGCGCGCATCGCCGCGGCCGTCCCGTCACCGGTGGCGACCGGCGGGTTGGTCGTCGAGGAATAGACCTGGCCGAGTCCACCCGTCGCGAGCACCACCGCCCGGCCTTGCGCGACCCCGATGCCGTCATGTTCCCCTTCGCCGATGACGTGCAGCGTCACCCCGGCGATTCGGTCCCCGTCGTCGTGCAGGAGGTCGACGACGAGCGCGTGCTCGATCACCGTGATGCCGGGGTCATCGATAACCCGGCGCAACGCCTCGATGAGCGCCCGGGAGATCTCGGCACCGGTCGCATCCCCGCCGGCGTGCGCAATCCGGTCGCGGTGGTGGCCACCCTCTCGAGTGAGCAGGATGTCGCCCGAGGAGGCGAGGTCAAAGTTGGCCCCGCGGGCGACGAGCTCGCGCACGCGCTGCGGCCCCTCGGTGACGAGCACCCGAACGGCCTCCTCGTCGCAGAGGCCAACGCCGGCGACGAGGGTGTCGTCAAGGTGTTCCTGCGGCGAATCCTCCGGGTCCAACGCGGCAGCGATCCCCCCTTGCGCCCACTGCGTCGAGCCCGCCGAGAGGACGGTCTTGGTGACGAGGAGGACGGTGTCAACCTCCTCGCGCAACCGCAACGCACAGGTGAGCCCGGCGATCCCCGACCCGACAACGATGACGTCGGCGTTGACGGTCCAGCCCGGCTCCCCCGCCCGCAACCACCGCGGGAGCTCAATCGAACGGTGACCGGTAACGCGTTCCATGAGTTGATAATCCCTTGTCGGTGAATTTGGAGGCGGTGCGGCGGCTCGCGTCACATGGGGCCCGGTTCCGGGGCCGCGTCGGGGTCGCTAAACACCTCGCGGGCACCGCCCCCAGGCCCGACGAGGATCGGGGTGTTGTCGATAAGACGGGTGGTGCCCACCTTCCCGGCAATGGCCAAGAGTGCCTCGCCGCGGTACCACTCCGGCACGTCCTTGAGGGAGGTGGGGTGAACGAGAACGAGATAGTCGACGAGGACCAGTGGCTCGGCGACGAGCACCGCCCGAGCCGCCCGCCGGATCGCCGACGGGCCTTCGGCCGCCGCATCGGCCCCGGCCCGCAACGCCCTCGACAGGCACAACGCCACTTCCCGATCACTCGGCGTGAGATAGGTATTGCGGCTCGACATGGCCAGCCCATCGACTTCACGCACCGTCGGGACCGACACGACCTGCGCCGGGAAGTCAAGGTCGCGCACCATCCGTCGGATGAGCAGAAGTTGCTGCGCGTCCTTTTGACCGAAATAGAACGAGTTTCCGCCAGTCAGATTCATCAACTTCGCGACGACGGTGAGCATCCCGTCGAAGTGTCCCGGGCGAGCCTGCCCCTCGAGGACGTCGCCGAGCGGGCCCGCGGAGATGCGTACCCCCGGGTCCCCTTCGGGGTAGACGACATCGGGAGTCGGCGCGAAGACAACGTCAACACCCACCGAACGGCAGATGTCCATGTCGCCGTCGAACGTGCGGGGGTACTTGGACAAGTCCTCCTTGGGCCCGAACTGCAGCGGGTTGAGGAAGATCGTGACGATGACGTGGTGCGCGTTCTCCCGCGCCCGCCGGATCAACGTTGCGTGGCCCTCATGAAGGGCACCCATGGTCATCACAACGGCGACATCGGGCCCAAGGCTGGCGCGTGCCGCCACGAGTTCGCCGCGGGTGCGCACCACCACCGGGAGCGGCGCTCCCGCTGGATCGGCGACCTTGGGTTGAGCGGTCGTGGTCACGGGTTGCCTCCTGGCTGGTCGAGGACCGCGTCAATGCGGGCCGCCGTCGATTCTGACAAACGTCCCCCGGCCCGGGCGCGGGCCACCGTCGCCTTTGCGAGCGCCCGATAGGTCGAGGCCACATCCTCGGACTCGTGCGTCAACACCTCCAGGTGCTCGACGACCGTCCCGACATCGCCGCGCGCAACCGGTCCGGTCAACGCGGCATCCCCCATCCGAAGGGCGTTGTCGATGCTCGCGTTGAGCAGCGGCCGCAGGACCCGATCGGGGTGCTCGACACCGGCGCCCCGGAGAATTTGCATCGCCTGGGCAATAAGGGTGATCGCATAGTTCGCGCCGTGGACGAGACCCAGGTGGTAGCGGACGCGATCAAACTCATCGATCGGCACCGGTTCGCCGCCCATCTCGACAACGAGGGCTTCCGCCACGGGAAGCAGGTCTGGCGGTGCGGTGATGCCGAAGCAGGTCTCCCGGAGCCGGTCAAGGTCCATGGCCGTCCCGGTGAAACTCATCGCCGGATGAATCGCCATCGCCCCGACCCCGGCGTCGATCGCCGGCAGCATCGGCGCCAACCCGCAGCGACCTGACGTGTGCAGCGCAAGCTGACCACGCCGCCATACGAGCGTGTCGGCCAGGCCCTGAACGAGGCCGGTGAGCGCGTCGTCGGGCACCGCGAGGATGACGAGGTCACTCGCGGCGACCACCTCGTCCAGCGGCAAGATCGGAACGTCCGGGAGCAGGGCGGCGGCCCGGGCGCGCGAGGCGGCGCTCACCGCCGCAGCGGCGACAACGAGGTGACCAGTCGACCCGAGCGCGGCACCAAGGACGGCGCCGACCTTTCCCGCGCCGACGAGACCGACGCGCAATCGTCCGGGCGGCAGCGGCGTCGTCACCTAGCCATCCTCGCACTAGCGTGTCCGCCATGACCGACCGACTAACGCCCGCGGAAATCACCGACGCCGCAATCGCGCCCTGGAGCTCCCTTGCGGATCAGCTCGACGCGACCTTCACGCTGCCCTCGTATGCCGCGGGCGGCGCGTTCGCGGCCCGCATCGCCGCGCTCGCGGACGAGCAGAACCATCACCCAGCGATCGATCTCCGCTGGCCGGGCCTCGTCCATGTCGTGACGTCAAGCCACGACGCCGGTGGGGTGACCGCCCGGGATATCCGGTTGGCCCGCGCGATCACCGCGCTCGCGCACGAGGACGGGGCGACCGTTCCGCAATGACCGCGGTGCCCGTGCCTTGGGAGGTCGCCTGGGGGGAGGCGCTCTATGGTCCGGACGGGTTCTATCGCCGCGAGGTCGGGCCCGCCGGGCATTTCACGACCTCGGCGCACGGCCCGCTCGGCGCGGCTTTTGCCTCGGCGCTGTTGACGTTGGCGGCGCGCGAAGGGCTGGGCACGATTGTCGACTTCGGGGCCGGGCGTGGGGAGTTGCTTGGGCATCTGCACGCGGCC
>CAZACX010000054.1:8724-12031 GCA_964483685.1 uncultured Intrasporangiaceae bacterium | reverse complement strand
GCGGGCCAGGATGGGCCGACGCCACCTGCCGGGCCGACGCCGCCCCCCGGGCCCCCTGCCCCGCCTGCCTTGCACGGCGTTGACGTCGTCCCCCGACCGGCGGGATTGCCCGACGACATCGGCTGGACGGTCACGGCGGGCGGGGGTGCCGTGACCGACCTGCGCCGCCTCGACCCGGCGCTTGTCGTCGCGAACGAGTGGCTGGACGTGCTCCCCTGCCCAATCGTCGAGGTCGACCGATTCGGAACCACGCGCTACATCCACGTCGAACCCGACGGGTCCGAATCGCTCGGGGACCCGGTGCGGGGCGCCGACGCCGAGTGGCTCGCCTCCTGGTGGCCGACGTCGGCGTCGGACCCAGGCCACCGGGCCGAGGTCGGCCTGCCGCGAGATCGGGCGTATGCCGCGCTGCTCGCCTCCTGCCCCCCGGGAAGCCTCGTCATCGTCATCGACTACGGCCACCTCCGGTCGGAACGACCCGCCCACGGCAGCCTCACCGGCTACCGGCGCGGCGCCCTCGCCCCCCCGGTGCCGGACGGCTCGTGTGACCTCACCGCTCACGTTGCGATGGACTCCCTGGGAGCGGATCGACTGCTCAGGCAGGGCGACGCCTTGCGTCAATTGGGACTTAGCGGCGCCCGCCCCGCACACGAGCTCTCCCGCCGCGATCCGCTCGGTTACCTCGCGGCGCTCAGCAGCGCTTCGGCGGCGGCGGCCCTCATGGCTGCGGGCGGCCTCGGTGACTTCTGGTGGGCGCAGAGCCGGGTTCCGTGAGCGAGACCGACCGGCGAGTGGTGCTCCTTGTCGACATCCCCCACGACGAAGAACCTATTTGTCGACATCCCCGACGACAAAGAACATTGACCCCAAGATGGAGACCATGTCGGAGATCAGGCAGCCGGGCAACATCTGGGACAACACCTGAACGTTGCTGAAGGAGGCAGACCTCAACTTGAGCCGCCACGGGGTCTTTTCCCCCCGCGAGACGAGGAAATAGCCGTTGAAGCCCAGCGGGTTCTCGGTCGCGGTGTAGAGCTCACCCTCGGGCACCTTGAGGACCTTGGGCAGCTTGACGTTGATCGGGCCGGGCGGGAGGGTGCGCAACATCTCGAGGCACGCCTGCGCGAGATCAAGCGCGACGTGAGTCTGCTCAAGGAGCACCTCGAGGCGCGCCAGGCAATCACCGGCGGTTCGGGTGACGACCCGGCCCGGGCCACCCGGGCCAAACAACTCGGCATACGCAAGGTAAGGCGCGTCGCGACGCAAGTCGACATCAAGCCCGCTGGCCCGCGCGATCGGCCCCGACACCCCGTAGGCCGCGACCGCATCCGGCGAGAGGACCCCGACACCGTGGGTGCGGGCATACACAATCTCGTTGCCGACGAGCAGCGACTCAAGGTCCGGCAGGCGTCCGCGCACCGCGGTGATCGCTGTGGCGGTGCGCTCGAGCCACCCGGCCGGGAGGTCTTCCTTGAGGCCGCCGACGCGGTTGAACATGTAATGCATCCGGCCGCCGGAGGCCTCCTCGAGCACCGCTTGGATTTCCTCCCGCTCGCGGAAGGCGTAGAACACCGGGGTGATCGCGCCGAGTTCGAGTGGGTAGGAGCCGAGGAACATCAGGTGGCTGAGCACCCGGTTGAGTTCGGCGAGGAGAGTCCGCGCCCAGACCGCTCGGACGGGGACCTCCATGCCGAGCATCGCTTCGACACCGAGGACGACGCCGAGTTCGTTGGCGAAGGCGGACAGCCAGTCGTGCCGGTTAGCCAGGACGACGATCTGGCGGTAGTCGCGCACCTCGAAGAGCTTTTCGGCGCCGCGATGCATGTAGCCGATGATCGGCTCGGCGCTCACGATCCGCTCGCCGTCGACGACGATCCGCAGCCGGAGAACCCCGTGCGTCGCTGGGTGTTGAGGCCCGATGTTGAGGATCATGTCGGCGCTCGCGAGGCCGCTGGCCCCCACGCCGACCATGACGTCGCGGCTTTCGGTCGGAGCGCTCACGCCGCCATGCTAAGTGGTTGCGTCCTCGCCGAACGGTTGCACCGGTCGCCGCGCAATGCGACAAGCTTGAGCCGTGCTCACCTTCGATGCTGCCGATGATTTCGACTTCGCGGATCCAGACACGCTCGCCGACCCGTATGCCGCGTTCGCCCGCCTCCGGGACCGCGCGCCGTTGGCCTGGCATTCGGGCCTGGGTCAATACCTCGCGACGTCACACGAGGCGTGCTCAGCGATCTTGCGGGAGCGGCGGCTCGGGCGCATCTTTGGGCCCCGCACACCGGACCCGGACTGGGCCACCTTTAACTGGCTCCACGCCGACTCGATCCTCGATTCCGAGCCACCAAAACACACCCGTTTGCGACGGCTGATCGCCGGGGCCTTCGGTCGCGGCCACGTCCAGCGGCTGGCGCCCCGGATTGAGGAATTGGCGCGGGCCCTGATCGATGAGGTCGCCGGAGCGGCGGAGTTCGACATCATCGCCACCCTCGCCGAACCCTTGCCGGTGATGGTTATCGCCGAGTTGCTCGGCTTCCCCGAGGGCGACCTGCCGTTGTTGCGGCCCTGGAGTCAGGCCATCGTCAAGATGTATGAGGTTGATCGAACGCCGTTGCAGGACAGGCAGGCCCAGGCGGCTTGCGCCGAGTTCGCGGCATACGTCGGTGACCTTGCCACCCACCGGGCCACGCACCCGGGACCTGACTTGCTGACCGACCTCGTGCAGATCCGGGACGGGAGCGCCAAGTTGAGCCCGCAGGAACTCATCGCGACCGCGGTCTTGTTGCTCAACGCCGGACACGAGGCAAGCGTCAACGGATTCGGCAATGGGATGGCCTCGTGGCTCGCGGCTGGACAGCCGCCCCTCGCGTTCGCCGAGGCGGGCGCACCCGAACGGTTGGTCGAGGAGTTCCTGCGGCACGACAGCCCGTTGCAGCTCTTCGAACGCACCGCGACCGCGCCACTCGACCTGCTCGGTGTCCACCTCGAACCCGGCGATCGGGTCGCGGTTCTTCTTGGTGCGGCCAACCGTGACCCGGCCGTCTTTGCCAACCCCGACACCTTCGACCCGGCTCGTGACCCGAACCCCCACCTCGCGTTCGGGCTCGGTCTGCACTTCTGCGTGGGCGCGCCGCTGGCACGCCTCGAAATGCAGACCGCCCTCCAGGTTCTGCTCGCCCGCTATCCCAGGCTTGAACTCGTCGAGGCCGACCGCCGTCCCACGTTCGTCTTGCGGGGCTTCGAGCGCCTCGTTGTCCGCCCGGTCTAACGGCTCACCGCGGAGTTGGGCCCCGTGGCTCCACCCTCGCGG
>CAZACX010000054.1:6296-8624 GCA_964483685.1 uncultured Intrasporangiaceae bacterium | reverse complement strand
CAGCCGCGCGTCACGCGGAGGGTTTGACTCCTTCGCTGCCGCGATCCGAGCCCGGCGGAATCCGGCACCAACTCTGCACCCGCATCCCCGATCCGAGCACCCACGACGCGGCCACCGCCCCGAGGAGGAGGTGCCAGAGCACGTTCTGGTAAGCCCGCAGGTCCCAATCCGGAAGCAGTCCGACCGCGGTTCCGGCATAGAAGCCGATGAGGCCAGCGCCGGTCAGGGCCGCCGCTTGGGCGAGCGCGAGAGTTCGGGCGGCGCGGAGCATGTCGACGTGCGGACGCGTTCCGCGTTGGTAGCCGCGCAGCGCCCAGCCCAGGCGCAACACGGCCGCGCCGAGCAGGACGAGCACGGCCATCGCCGCTATCGGCACGGCCATGGGCAGGTTCCCCGCGTTGACCCACAATTTCGTGATCGCTGCCGTGACGGCGAGGACAAGCAGCCCCACGGTCAGCAGCGTCGATAGTCGCACGCCGTGCTCAGACATCGCGCTCCTTCGGAGTTGTCGCCGCGGCCGGGGTCGGCCAGGCCGGTCCGGCGCGCACCCCGGTGGTGTCAACCTCGGCCACGCGATCGATCAGCGCCATCACCCGATCCGCGACCCGGACCCGGGCGGACGGATCAGCATTAAGCCACGGGAGCAGGACGAAGGCCCGCTCGTGCGCCCGCGGATGCGGGAGCGTCAGCGCTGGGTCCGCCGAGACGACCTCGTCCGGAAGGCCCGGCGACCCGAACTGGATCACGTCGAGGTCCAGCGTCCGCTCTCCCCAGCGCACGGTCCGGACCCGTCCGTGCTCGGCCTCGATCCGGTGGCACACCGCCAGCAGAGCCGCCGGGTCCAGCGTTGTGCTACCGACGGCCACGGCGTTGAGGTAGTCGGCTTGCTCGGGTCCGCCCACCGGGTCCGTCTCCACGAGGTGGGACGACGCCCGCACCACAACGCCCGGGACGCGGGCCAGTTCGGCGATCGCCGCCGCGAGAGTCCCCTCCCGGTCGCCGAGGTTGCTGCCTAGCGCGACGACGAACCCGGTTTCGGCCAACGCTCGACCGGGACTGCCCGCACGTTCCACGGTGACGCTGACATCGGCAAAGGCATGCGGGATCGGTGCGCCAGGCTTATGCGCCGTCACCGAAACTCGTTGCACCCCAACCAGTTCCAAACACCCGTCGGCAATCCGCGAGGCGACGGTTTCGATCAGATCGAGCGAAGGCCCGGTAAGAACCGCCATCGCCACCTCGGCCACCGCGGCGTAGTTCACCGTGTCAGCGAGGTCGTCACTCGCCCCGGCGGCGCGGAGGTCGACCTGGAGCTCGACATCGACGATGAACTCTTGACCTTGCGCCTTCTCGAAGTCGAAGACGCCATGAAATCCCCTGGCCCGCAACCCGGTCAGGGTGATGAGATCACTCACTCGACACCTCTCCCGGGGTCGCGGACGACGGAACCAGCGGACGCACTTGGCCGATCAGACCAGCGGATCGAGGCGACTCAACGGGAATCGGCGCCAGTGGGCCGAGCGCGGCGACAACATCAAACGCGTCGCGGGTGGCGACGACGTCATGAACCCGCACACACCACACCCTGGCCGCGGCCGCATACGCAGAAGTTATGGCAGTCACGGTGTCCCGCGAAGTCGGCGGTCGCTCGCGCCCCTCGGCGCGACCCACAAGACCGAGGAACCGCTTGCGCGAGGAACCCACCATCACCGGGTAGCCCAGCGCCGCAACGGAATCCAGATTCCGCAGGAGTTCCCAGTTGTGTTCGGGGAGTTTCGCGAAGCCAAGACCTGGGTCGAGGATGAGGTGCTCGGGCGCGACCCCGGCGCTGCGCAACTCCTCGACGCGCGCGGCGAGCTCGCGGCATACCTCGGTGACGACGTTGTCGTAACGGGCTCGGGCTTGCATGTCCGCCGAGTGTCCCCGCCAGTGCATCACCACGAAGGTGACCCCGCACTCGGCGGCGACCCGCCCCATCGCCGGGTCGGCCAAACCGCCGCTCACGTCATTGATCACGCGAGCTCCGGCCGCGACGGCCGCCTCGGCGATCGAGGCCCGCATCGTGTCGACCGAGACCACGAGACCCGCAGCGGCAAGCGCACGGACGACGGGTATGACGCGCCGGGCCTCCTCGTCCGCGTCCGGCCGCACGGCGCCCGGGCGGGTGGACTCACCCCCGACATCGACGAGCGCCGCGCCCGCAGCAGCGAGTTCGAGTCCGTGACCAATTGCCGTGGTCTCGTCGAACCATTTCCCGCCGTCGGAGAACGAGTCCGGGGTGACGTTGACGACGCCCATGATGAGCGGCAACCCCGCGCCGGGGCCCTG
>CAZACX010000054.1:0-6196 GCA_964483685.1 uncultured Intrasporangiaceae bacterium | reverse complement strand
GGCAATCCGGGGCAGGGTCGAAGCGCTCGGATAGACGATGAACCGCGGGTTCCAGGCGGGCTGAAATTTCGCGTTGAACCGATAGAGACTCTCGATCTGGAACCAGCGCGAAACAAAGACGAGCAGTCGGCACCACATCCGCAGAACCGGTCCCGCGCCGAGCCTCTCGCCCCCCTCGAGGGCAGACCTGAAGACGGCGAAATTGAGCGACACCTGACGCATACCCAGGGCCGCCGAGGCCGCGATCGCGTCGACGATAAGCAGGTCGCTCAGGCCGGCGTCGGCCGCTCGGTCGCGTCGCATGAGATCGAGCGACATCCCCTCACGGCCCCACGGCGCAAACTGGAGCACCCCGCGCACGACGCCGTCTTTGGAGGCGGTCGCGACGACCGAGTTGGGGTCACGGGCATCGGCGACCCGGCCCAGGGCCATCGAGAAGCCACGTTCGGTAGCGGTGCCGCGCCAGGCATCCGCGTCGCGGATGATCTCGCGCCGCCGCTCCGGGAGCATGTCACGCACCCGCATAACCTCGCATTCGTACCCGGCGCGTCGAACCCGATTCACCATTTGCCGGACGTTGCGCATCGCCCGGCCTTCGAGAGAGAACGTCGCCGTGTCGATGATCGCCTCGTCGCCGAGCTCAAGGGCATCAAAGCCGGTTTCGCGAGTCCAGACCCGGCCGCCTTGCTCGGAGCAGCCGAGCACCGCGGGCGTCCATGCGTGCAGCTCCGCCTGCGCACAGAACTCCCGAATCGCCCCGGGCCACGCCTCAGGATCACCAATCGGATCGCCCGCCGCCAACATCACGCCGCTGATCACGCGGTAGCCGATTGCCGACTTGCCGGTCGGGGACCAGACCACGGCCTTATCGTCACGCAGGGCGAAGTAGCCAAGCGAGTCTGGATACTTGTCGAGGAGTTCTCGAACCCGAGACTCGTCGTCGGTGGTGAGGCGCGGGCGCGGCTCCGGGGAGCGCAACACGAGGTAGATCGTCGTCAGCGACGTCATCAACCCGAGGCCCAGCAGGAGCGCACCGATGACGTCCTCGGCCCGGGTCTCGCCGAGTTGAACGCTCGAGGTCACCCCCACCATCCCGGCCAACACCGCGACGACCACCTGGGTCAGGCCCGGCCAGCCACCTGAAATCGCGTCGTCGTTCGCCCAGTAGACGCCGGTGCCGACGAGGATCGAGAACGTCAGCAACGCAAAGAACGACCAGACCGCCCGCCACCGCGTGCTTTGGTCACCCACGGCAAAGAACTCGCCGCGGGCGAGAACGAGGAGGAGAAGCACGGTCGCGCTCACCAGCGCGGACACCGGCGCCTCCTTGACGATGTTGAGGCCGACGGAGAGCACGAGAAGCGCCGACGCGGCCCGTAACGCCCGCCGTTTGCGCCGCTTGAGGGCGTGGCCCAGCGCAAACAGGTAGACCCCGGCAACGACGGTCGCGGCCGCCGCTGCGCTGGAAAGCGCCCCGGGCAGGAGGTCGGTCAGCTGCCCAAGACGAACCCGCCAGGTATGCAGCAGTCCGGTGGAGATGTTGAGCACGGCCACGACATAGACGGCCGTGCCAAGGCGGGTATGGGTGCGCCCGTCACCCCACCACCGCCGGGAGGGGGCCGTCGCGGAAGTTACGCGCTCCGCCGTCAACGAGAACCACCGAGCAGGAGGGACATCGCCTCAGCTCGGGTGGCCGGGTCACGCAGGTTCCCGCGCACTGCTGAGGTGATGGTCCGCGCGCCGGGCTTGCGCACGCCGCGCATCGACATGCAAAGGTGCTCCGCCTCGACGACGACGATGCACCCGGTGACCTCGAGGTGCTCGACGAGGGCGTCGGCGACCTGACCGGTCAGTCGCTCTTGAACCTGTGGCCGGCGGGCATAGACATCGACGAGCCGGGCGAGCTTGGACAGCCCGGTGACTTGGCCGTGTGAGGGGAGGTAGCCCACGTGGGCCACGCCATGGAACGGGAGCAAATGATGCTCACACGTCGAATAGACCTCGATGTCGCGCACGATGATGAGTTCGTCGTGGTCGACATCGAATTTCGTCGCCAGGATCTGCGCCGGATCGGCATGCAGACCGGCGAACGCCTCGGCGTAGGCACGGGCAACCCGGGCCGGGGTCTGCTTGAGGCCGTCGCGGTCGGGATCCTCACCGACCGCGGCGAGGATCTCGCGAACCGCGGCCTCGATCCGCCCGTGGTCGACCCTCAGGGGCGGGGTGTCAGGCATGGCCACCCATGGGGGTTTCCGGGTCAACGGGACGATCCGACGCCGGCGCGTCGACCGGGTGGGCGGCGGGAGCGTCATCGGGCGCAGGCGCCCCGGCGGGCAGCGTCGGGGAGAGCGGCGCCGGGTGCCGGGCGACATACGGACTTGACCCAACATCGGCTGCCGCGTCGATCGCACTGGCGGTCACCGGGTCACCGACGTGCGCGACCGCACCCACCGGCGCACCCGATCCGTTCATCGCCGCTACCTCAGCGGGCGTGAGCACGGGGGGCTTTTCCGAGAGGAGCCGGTGCTCGCTGGAGAGCCAGAGCGGGCGGGCGGGGCGCTTGCGGACATCGGTGAAGATCGCGGCGATCTCCTTGGCGTTCAACGACTCCCGCTCGAGGAGCTCGAGGACGAGCCGGTCAAGGACATCACGGTTGTCGTTGATGGCATGCCAGGCCTCATCGTGGGCCGACTCGATCAACCGTCGCACCTCTTCGTCGACGACGGCGGCAACCTGCTCGGAGTAGTCGCGCTGGTGGCCCATGTCACGGCCGAGGAAGACCTCACCACCGGACGAACCGAGCTTGATCGCGCCGACGCGCTCGCTCATTCCGTACTCAGTGACCATCTTGCGCGCCATCGCCGTGGCCTTCTCGATGTCGTTGGATGCGCCGGTCGTCGGGTCGTGGAAGATGATTTCTTCGGCCACCCGGCCGCCGAGCGCGAAGGCGAGCTGGTCGAGGATCTCGTTGCGGGTCGTCGAGTATTTGTCGTCGCTCGGGAGCACCATCGTGTAGCCGAGGGCGCGGCCACGCGGGAGGATTGTCACCTTGCTCACCGGGTCGGTGTGGTTCATCGCGGTCGCGACGAGGGCATGTCCACCCTCGTGATAGGCGGTGATCTTGCGCTCCTTGGCGCTCATGATCCGGGTGCGCTTCTGCGGGCCGGCCATGACGCGATCAATCGCCTCGTCGAGGGTCTCGTCCGTGATCAGCTGCCCAGAGCTGCGAGCCGTGAGGAGGGCGGCCTCGTTGAGCACGTTGGCAAGATCGGCGCCGGTGAACCCGGGGGTGCGCCGGGCGACGGTGAGGAGGTCGACCCCAGGGGCCATCGGCTTGCCCTGCGCGTGCACCTCGAGGATGCGGTGGCGACCGATCATGTCGGGAGCCTCAACGGCGATCTGCCGGTCGAAGCGGCCCGGGCGCAGCAGCGCCGGGTCGAGGATGTCGGGCCGGTTGGTCGCGGCGATGAGGATGACGTTGGTCTTGACGTCGAAGCCGTCCATCTCCACGAGGAGTTGGTTGAGGGTTTGCTCGCGCTCGTCGTGACCCCCGCCGAGCCCGGCGCCACGGTGTCGTCCGACGGCGTCGATTTCGTCGACGAAGACGATTGCCGGGGCGTTCGCCTTGGCCTGCTCAAAGAGGTCCCGAACCCGGGAGGCCCCGACGCCGACAAACATCTCAACAAAGTCGGACCCGGAGATCGAATAGAACGGCACCCCGGCCTCCCCAGCGACCGCCCGGGCGAGCAGGGTCTTGCCCGTTCCGGGGGGGCCATAGAGGAGCACGCCCTTGGGGATCTTTGCGCCAACGGCAAGGAACTTCGCCGGCTCGGCGAGGAACTCCTTGATCTCCTGGAGCTCCTCAACAGCCTCGTCAGCACCCGCGACATCGGCGAACGTCACCTTCGGGGTGTCCTTGTTCGCCAGTTTCGCCTTCGACTTGCCGAACTGCATGACGCGCGAGCCGCCACCCTGCATTTGGCTCATCATGAACCAGAACAGGCCGACGAGGATGATCAGCGGCAGGACCGAGTAGAGCAGCGAACTCAGCAGGCTCGGGTGCTCGATGGTGTCGTTGTAGGCACCTGGCACCTTGCCGTTGACGAGCGTGACGAGCTCCTCCGCGCGGGCGTCGATGAACTCGGTGCGGACCTTATCCGCGTTCTTGACGCTGCCACCGGTGTAGGTCTGCCCCTCCTTGAGGGTCAGGTCGAGCACGTTCTCACTTGTGAAACGCGCCGACTGGACCTTGCCCTCGTTGAGGAGCTGTTGTGCGACTGAGGTGTCCACCCGAGCGAACCCGCCGTCCCCGCTGAACGAGAACGTCAAGAACATCAGGGCGAGCAAAGCCGCCACCCAGAGCAGGGGATTGCGGAAGAGGCGCTTACCGTTCATGCGTCGTGGGCTCGCGCCCGCTCCTTAAGGCTCGGTCGAACCGCACCCGCGCGGCGGTCGATACGTGAAGGCCGACGCTACACCGATCGTCGGACAGCGGTTGCCCGCCTGCGTCACCCGCCTGAGCAACGGACGACCGGGCCCCCTTGTTCCGCGCGGTCCGCACGGGATCACCGGGCCCCACGTGTTCCGCGCGGAACAGGGTTGAGCCCCGAGCTTCGCGACCCCGGTTGACGCTCAGGAGTAGACGTGCGGAGCGAGGGTGCCAACGACCCGCAGATTGCGATAGCGCTCATCAAAGTCGAGGCCATAGCCGACAACGAAGTCGTTAGGGATGTCGAAACCGACCCAGCGGCAATCGATGACGACCTTCGCCGCGTCCGGCTTGCGCAACAGGGTGCAGATTTCCACGGACGCGGGGCTGCGCGACTCAAGGTTCGCCCGGATCCACGAGAGCGTGAGACCGGAGTCGATGATGTCTTCGACGATCAAGACATGGACGCCCGTGATGTCGGTGTCGAGGTCCTTGAGGATCCGCACGACACCGGAGGACTTGGTCCCAGAGCCATAGGACGAGACCGCCATCCAGTCCATCGGCACGCTGCCAGGCAACGCCCGCATCAAGTCGGCCATCACCATGACCGCGCCCTTGAGCACACCGACGAGCAGGAGGGGTTTGCCCTCATACGTCGTCCAGATCTCTTGGGCGAGTTCACCCAGGCGCGCCTGGATCTCGCTCTCGGTGATGAGCACGTTGCTTAGGTCCGAGCCCATATCCGAAGCATCCACAGGCCTATTGAACCGCACCGGGTCTGGCGGCGTCCCCCCGCGGTGCGGCGGCGTCTGCCCGCGCAGCGATGGGAGCGATGGCGATCACCCCCCCGCGGCGTGCGACGGACAGCGGTCCGGGCACCTGGACCGGCCCCTGCCCATGCCAGTGCGTGATCAATCGCTCACATGCGTCGGTATGCCGCGCGGCCAGCGCGCCAGCCGGCGCACCTTGGGCAATGAGCCCGGCCCGCCACACTCGGGTGCGCACCGCCAGCGGCAAAGCGACCAACGCGTCGATCGGCCACGGCGGGGGGCCCAGGGTGGCGTACGCGTGCGCGCCGAGGGCGTCGAGGTAGTCGGCGTCGATGCGGGCCTGCGCCGCCGTCCGGGCAAGCGCGGCCACGACGCCCGGCCCAAGTTCTGCCTCTAGGCGGACCATGGCCGATCGGGCGCGAACCCGCAGGAAGCGCGCATCCTCGTTGTGGGGGTCCTGCCAGGGCGTGAGGCCAGACTCGGCGCAGGCGGCCTCCGTTTGGGCGCGACTGATGGCCAGGAAGGGCCGCCGGAGTCGGCCCCGGATCGGCGGGATCGCCGCGAGGGAACGCGTCCCCGATCCGCGGACCAGGCCCATGAGCACCTGCTGGGCCTGGTCATCACGGTTGTGCCCGAGAAGGACCACCGCGGCACCGAGGCGCTCGGCGACCTCGGTGATCGCGGCATACCGAGCCTGGCGGGCATCGGACTCGGGGCCGCCACCGGTGGCGACCACGGTGATGACCCGCGTCTCCACCGGAGCAAGCCCCAGGCCGGCGCACGCGGTCGCCGCCGCGCGGGCCGCTTCCGCAGATCCCGGCTGGAGTTGGTGGTCAATGACGACGGCGCCCGCCCGGAGCCCGGCCCGGGGCGCGACCCAGGCCGCCGCCTCGGCGAGCGCCAACGAGTCCGCTCCCCCCGAGCAGGCGACGAGGACAATGGCATTCGACGGCAGGTCCGCGAGGCAATCGCGCACCGCCGCCCGAGTCGCCAGGCG
>CAZACX010000053.1:0-19174 GCA_964483685.1 uncultured Intrasporangiaceae bacterium | reverse complement strand
CACTGGTGGCCAGCGAGGACGACATTGACCTCATGGTGAGCGCCCTCGCCGACACCCTGCGCTGACCCCGCACCTTCTCGACTCGTCTCTCGACTCGCCCCGTCGGCCCGCGCCACTCGCCCGTCGGCCCACGCCGCTCGCCCGTCGGCCCGCGTCGAACTCGTCGGCGGTTCGAGGGGATCAGGTGGCAGGGAGTTCGACGAGGAACCTCGTGTGTCCGGGCTTGGACTCCAACCCGACGCGGCCACCATGAGCCGCGCTCACGGCCGCGACAATCGATAGGCCAAGACCCGTGCTTCCGGTGACCCGGGTTCGGGCCTCGTCGCCACGGCTGAAACGCTCAAAGACATTGGGCTGCAACGATTCTGGGACTCCGGGACCATTGTCCGTTACGGCCATCGTGACGGTGTCCCCGGAGCGGGCGAGGGAGAGCACGACGCGGGTTCCCGGCGGAGTGTGGGAGCGCGCGTTGGCGAGCAAGTTGGCGAGAACCTGGTGCAGCCGAGCCTGATCACCGGGCACCTCAACCGGTTCGTCGGGGAGGGCGAGTTCCCACTTGTGCGCGGGAGAAGCGGCGCGGGCGTCGCTGATCGCATCGATGGCAAGCAGGGTCAGATCCACCGGGCTCCGCTCGAGGGGTCGCCCCGCATCAAGGCGGGCGAGCAGCAGCAGATCCTCGACGAGCCCCTGCATGCGCAGAGCCTCCGACTCCACGCGGCCCAAAGCGTGGGTGACGTTCGCGGGGACGGGCTGAGGCTCCTTGCGGGACAACTCGGCATACCCGCGGATGCTGGCGAGCGGCGTGCGCAACTCGTGCGAGGCATCGGCGACGAACTGACGCACCCGCATTTCCGACTCCTGGCGCGCGCGCAGGGCGCCGTCAACGTTATCGAGCATGCTGTTGAGGGCGAGACCGACCTGACCGACCTCGGTGTGCGCGTCGGTGTCGCGGGCGGCGATCCGCTCGGCAAGGGCGACATCCCCGGAGTCGAGTTTCAGGTGCGAGACCCGGCGGGCGGTGGCGGCGACCCGCTCGAGCGGCTCGAGGTTGCGACGCACGAGATACGTTCCGCCGAGGCCGACGGCGCCGAGCCCAAGGAGAGTGCCCCCGCTGACGAGGCCGAGCAGTTGCTTCGTCGTGTTGGTGATCGCGGCGGTCGGCAGGCCCGTGATCGTGGTGGTGCCTGCCCGGGAGAGCGAGATCAACCGGTAGTGGCCCACGCCGGCGCCGAGATTGATGGTCTTGGGATGGTCGCCGAGCCCAGCGTTTTGCAGGGTGGCGACTTGCGCGTCCGTCAGGGTCGTCACCTGGTTGTTGACGGTGACGACGGTGTTGATGGGGCGCCCGCTGGCGTACGTGGCGATCGCCCCGTCCTTGATCGCCAGCATGAGCACGGCACTGCCCCCACCGGGCGGCGCCCCGACCGGCCCGCCGTTCAGGTCGCCACGCCTCCCGTCGCCGTCGCGGTCATTGTTGCGGTCATCGTTGCGATCGGCGAGACTGCGCACATCCGAGTCGATCTGGGACGTGAGATAGCGCTGGGTGGCGAGCACGATCAGGGTGCTCGAGGCAATGCTCACGATGAGGAAGAGCAGCACCGTCGAGGCGACGAGCTTGGCGCGCAGTGTCCATGACCCGGGCGCGATGAAATGCCGGAGGGTTCCCATGGCGCTCACTCGGCAGGCTTGAGGACGTAACCCACGCCGCGCATCGTGTGGATCATCGGGGCGCGGCCCACGTCGACCTTCTTGCGCAAGTAGGAGATATAGAGCTCGACCACGTTGGCTTGGCCGCCGAAGTCGTAATTCCAGACCCGATCGAGGATCTGGGCTTTGGAGAGCACCCGCTTGGGGTTGCGCATCAGATAGCGGAGCAGCTCGAACTCGGTCGCCGTCAGCGCGATCGCGGTTCCGGCGCGGGTGACTTCGTGACTGTCCTCGTCCATCGTCAGGTCCCCGACGACGAGAAGCGAGGATGCTTCGTCGGTGACGATCGCCGTGCGGCGCATGAGCGCGCGGAGGCGGGCCACCACTTCCTCGAGGCTAAACGGCTTCGTGACGTAGTCGTCGCCGCCTGCGGTCAGCCCCGCCACCCGATCCTCGACGGCATCCTTCGCCGTAAGGAAGAGCACCGGGACGGCCGGATCATCCGCGCGCATCCGCCGCAACACTTCAAGCCCGTCGAAGTCGGGGAGCATCATGTCGAGCACCACCGCATCGGGTTGGAACTCGCGGGCCGCCTTGACGGCTGCCGTCCCCGAACCCGCCGCCCGCACCTCCCATCCTTCGTAGCGCAACGCCATCGCGAGAAGTTCGGTGAGGTTGGCCTCATCATCGACGACGAGGACGCGCACCGGCGTCCCATCGATGCGCTGCAGCTTGGCGGAGGCCGTGGGCGAGGTGGTCATAGCGAGCATTCAACCCGGCCGAGCTAGGGATTTGGGGTTGCCGCGCTGTGCGGTTCCTGTGAAGTGGCTGTGGGCGCGGCCCCGGGCTGACACGGGTACGCGATTGGCAAACCACAGCACCTCCACAGGGAACGGGGCCACGATTGGTCCCATGAGTGACCCCACCCCTCGCGTCGGCGAAGACGCCGACTTTGGTTCCCCGTCAAGCCCGTCAAACGCGCCGAGCCCGTCAAACGCGTCAGCCCCCTCCGCCCCGTCAAACTCGCCAACTCCGCCGTATGCCGCCGCGCTCCCGTCCGCGACCCCGCCGGGCAACCCCTCGTCCGGCATACCGTCGCCCGACGCCACCGCGGCGCCTGCACGCAGGTGGTCTGGCAAGAAGACCGCCGTCGTCGCGGCGGTCGCCGTCAGCCTCGGCGCGGTCGGTGCCGTTGGCGCGGCCGCAGCCATCCCCCGCGTCACGGGCAGCGAGATCGGGCGCGACGTTCCTGGCCAATTCGGTCGACAGGGCGGCGATCACCACGGGCCGCAGCGCGGTGGTCCGGGTGAGCGCGGGCACCACGACCGCGGAACGGATGCTCCGACCGGCGGCGCCAGCACCTAAAGACTCGGGCTGGGGGTGCTTGCGCACACCCCAGCCCGAGTCGAATGCCGTGCAGGTTAGCCGTTGACGCGCTGCTTGAGCGTCTCGTACTCGTCGCGGATCGGCGTCGGCAGCTTGTCGCCGAATTTCGCGAGCCACTCGCCGATGAGTTCCGTCTCCTTGACCCATTCGGCGTTGTCGACGGCCAGGGCCTTGGCAACCTCTTCGGTCGTCATGTCAAGGCCGGTCAGGTCGAGGTCCTCGGGCTTGGGCACGAAGCCAACGGGGGTCTCAACGGCCTCGGCGGTGCCATCAAGGCGTTCGATGATCCACTTGAGCACCCGGGCGTTGTCGCCAAATCCGGGCCACAGCCACTTGCCGTTCTCGTCCCGACGGAACCAGTTGACCTGGTAGATCTTCGGGAGCTTCGACTCGTCGTGCTGCTTGCCCATCTCCAGCCAGTGGCCGACATAGTCCGCGGCGTTGTACCCGATGAAGGGCAACATCGCCATCGGGTCGCGGCGCACCACACCCACGGCGCCGGCGGCGGCGGCGGTGGTCTCGGAGGAGAGGGTCGCGCCGATGAAGACACCATGCGTCCAGTCACGCGATTCATAGACCAGCGGGACCGTCGTCTGGCGGCGCCCACCAAAGAGGATCGCGTCGATCGGGACACCGTTGGGCTGGTCGTACTCGTCGGCCATCATTGGGCACTGCTTGGCCGGGGTGCAGAAACGGCTGTTCGGGTGGCTGGACGGAACGCCCGACTCGGGGGTCCAGGAGTTGCCCTTCCAGTCGGTCAGGTGCGCCGGGGCGGTCTTGGTCATGTCCTCCCACCACACGTCGCCGTCATCGGTGAGGGCAACGTTGGTGAAGATCGAGTTGCCGCGCTCGACGGTGCGCATCGCGTTGGGGTTGGAGTGATTGCCGGTGCCGGGGGCGACGCCAAACAGACCAAACTCGGGGTTGACGGCATACAGGCGACCGTCCGGACCGAAGCGCATCCAGGCGATGTCGTCGCCGACCATCTCGGCCGTCCACCCCTCGAGGGTGGGGTCGATCATCGCGAGGTTGGTCTTGCCGCAGGCGCTCGGGAACGCGCCGGCGATGTAGTGCGTCTTGCCGACCGGGTTGGTGAGCTTGAGGATGAGCATGTGCTCGGCCATCCAGCCGTCGTCGCGGGCCATGGCCGAGGCGATGCGCAGGGCGTAGCACTTCTTGCCGAGGAGGGCGTTGCCGCCGTATCCGCTTCCGTAGGACCAGATTTCGCGGGTCTCGGGGAAGTGCGCGATGTACTTCGTTTCGCTACAGGGCCACTTGACGTCGGCCTTGCCATCCGCGAGTGGGAAGCCGACGGAGTGCAGACCCTTGACGAATGAGGCGTTGTCGCGCTCAATCTGGGCGAGCACCGGGGCGCCGATGCGGGCCATGATCCGCATCGAGACGACGACGTACGCAGAGTCGGTGACCTCGACGCCATACATCGGCACGTCGGCCTCAAGGTGACCCATGACGAACGGGATGACGTACATCGTCCGGCCGGTCATGCACCCCTTGTACAGGTCGGTCATGATCCCCTTGAGCTCGGCCGGGGCCATCCAGTTATTGGTGAATCCGGCGTCCGCTTCGTTTTCGGACGCGATGAAGGTGCGGTCCTCAACGCGGGCAACGTCACTCGGGTCGGACGCGCACCAGTAGGAGTTCGGCTTCTTGGCCTCGTCGAGCTTGACGAACGTGCCCGACGCGACGAGTGCGGCGTTGAGGCGGTCGCGCTCCTCCTCGGAGCCATCACACCAAACGACCTGGTCAGGGGTGGTGAGGGCGGCAACTTCGTCGACCCAGGCTTGTAGCGCGGTATGGGTGGTCGTCATTCTCGGCGTGTCCTCCATGTCGGCGAGGCATCCTTGCCCCACGTCGGTTAGGGTGTGCGCGATCTTCGGTCGACCGGGTGGCCGATCCCCGCGCACCAAAACTAATACTTCCACCGTATGCCCGCCCAGGGAAGTGCCCGACGGCCAGGCCGGTTCCCCGGGTGTGCAAATGCTCACAAGCGCCGACAAACGTGCCCCAGGGGGTATGTCGCGAAATCGCTGCGGCGCAACCCGGTGCGGCGCTGCGCGCTGACTGGCATCATCGTCTTCACCGACGACCCTGGAGGGCTTCATCTTGAGCACCTATGCCGTTACTGACCCAACGACGGGCCAGACCCTGCGCACCTACGCCCTGCACACGGATGCGGAACTCGACGCCGCCGTTGCCGCTGCTGCCGCCGCCCACCGCGGCGCGATGGCGAACATGACCGTCGCCGAGCGGGCCGCACTCGTGATGCGCGCGGGCGAACTCCACGTCGAACGCCGGGAGGAGCTTGCCGAGCTCATCGTCGCGGAGATGGGCAAAACGATGGCCGAGGCGCTCGGCGAGGTGGACTTCTGTGCCGAAATCTGCGCGTTCTATGCCGAGCACGCCGAGAGCCTTATGGCCGACGAGCCCGTTGAACTGCGCGCCGGGACCGGCAGCGCGGTGATCCGCCGGGCCTCCCTCGGGGTCCTGCTCGGGATCATGCCGTGGAACTTCCCGTACTACCAGGTGGCGCGACTTGCGGCGCCGAACTTCATCATCGGCAACACCATCGTCCTCAAGCACGCCCCACAATGCCCGGAGTCCTCGGCCGCCCTGGAGAAGCTCTACCTCGACGCCGGCTTCCCGGCGGGTGCCTACGTCAACATCTATGCCTCGAATGAGCAGATCGAGCGGCTCATCGGTGACCCCCGCATCCAGGGTGTCTCGCTGACCGGCTCGGAGCGCGCGGGTGCGGCCGTCGCCCAGATCGCGGGCCGCCACCTCAAGAAGGTCGTCCTCGAACTCGGTGGCTCTGACCCGTTCATCCTGCTCTCCACCGATGATCTCGACGCGACGGTGGCGGCGGCGACGGAGGGGCGCCTCAGCAACGCCGGACAGGCCTGCAACGCGGCCAAACGGTTCATCGTGATTGACGACCTGTATGAGCCGTTCCTCGAGAAGTTCAGCGCGGCGATGGGTGCCGTGGTGGCCGGTGACCCCCGTGACCCGGCGAGCACCATGGGGCCGTTGTCGTCGACGGCTGCGGCCGATCGGCTGACCGAGCAACTCGAGGCGGCAGTTGCGCAGGGGGCGTCGTTGACGACCGGTGGGCAGCGTCGCGGCAACTTCATCACCGCGGGTGTCCTCACCGGAGTTACCCCACAGATGGACGTTCACCACGAGGAGCTCTTTGGCCCCGTGGCTGTTGTCTATCGCGTCGCCTCGGAAGACGAAGCCATCGACCTCGCCAACGACACGCCCTTCGGTCTCGGCTCCTATGTCTTCACGACCGATGAGGCCCAGGCGTTGCGGGTGGCCGACCGGATCGACGCCGGGATGGTGTTTGTCAACGTCGTCAGTGCGGATGGCGCCGAGCTGCCCTTCGGCGGTGTCAAGCGATCCGGTACGGGCCGAGAACTCGGCCGCCCCGGCGCCGAGGAGTTCGTCAACAAGAAGCTCATCCGGATCGGCTGAGCGCACTCCCGTTGTCGCCCCGGCGGGGCGTGGTTCCCCCGCCGGGGCGCTAAGGTCGGAAAATGCCGGAATGGAGTTTCCTGACTAATCACGCCCGGGTGCTTGTCTGCATCGCGCAGGATCCCGGGGCCCGGCTGCGGGACATTGCCGGCGAGCTGTCCATCACCGAGCGCAGCGCCTTCAGCATCGTCCGCGACCTCGTCGATGCCGGGTACGTCCACAAGCAGCGCGATGGACGTCGCAATCGGTATGAGGTCCAGCGGCATCTGCCGCTTCCCGACCCCATCTCCCGCGCTCGCACCGTCGGCGAAGTGCTCGCCCTCTTGGTGGGCGGTGACGTGGTCTTGGAGACAGCTCGCCTGCTGGCCCCGCCGAGAGCATCTATGGAAGTAGATTGCTAGTGTGCAAAAACTAGTGTAGAGTTGCGATCTTCGAGGTCGAGCAGGGGCCGCCATCCGGCGGTCGCGCGGTCGAGCCCGGCGACGCATCAGTCGCACTGGCCCCGCGCCCCCTCCGTCCGTCGAGAGGGAGGATTCCCATGAACCGTCAACTCACCCAAAACGCCGTCGGGTCCACCGTGCGGCCGACCCCGGCGCCCGACGCAGGCGTTGGCTCGCTTGCGCGGTCGGCCACCGGTCCCCTCAAGGCGGGTGGCCAGCGCGTCCCTCGACTCTTTGCGGGAAGGTCGGGGGTCACCGAACGGCTGGCACTCGCTCCGGTGCGAGGGGTTGGCATCGCAGACGGAGCCTGGTGGCCGCGATCCCGCGATCTTGGGGCCGAACTCCTTGATCTTGACGTGGCGATCAGCGCGGCGGTTGACGCCCGCATTGCCCGGGTCACCTTCACCCTGGGGTTGTGGGACGGCGCTCCCCGGAAGGTGCGCTCGACCCTGGGGGAGATCGAACTCGGCTCGTTCGTTGCCAGTGCGTATGTTGCGCCGCCGGAGAATCCCGCGCCTGCCGAATTGATCGAACTGAGCCTCAACGACTACACCCGCCTGGTCCTTGTCGTCATCCCCCCGGATCAGGACGCAGCCCTCGGGACCCGTGCGCTCGCCGAGCATGGCGCTGACCCGCGCCACGCTGCCTTGACCGGGCGCGTCGCCACCGAGGCGGGGGCAGGGTGTTCACAGCCGGCGGACAGCCGGGTCATCGGCCGCGTCCGGGCGGACCGCCTGAACTAGGGACATGACGAGCACTGCAAACCCCACCTCGCCCCTGCCCGCGCCCCCGCCCACTCCGGCGCCCCCGACCGCATCGCGTCGACGAGTCCTCGTTCTGGGCCTGGGGGCGCTCGCCGTCGTGACCGGCGTCCCCGTCGCGGCCACGCGGTGGAGCCCGCTCGCGGCGGACACGGCTGCCGCAGAGACCAAGTCGGCCGCCGCGGCATTCGATCAGGGCGGGGGAAGTGGTGCGTTGTTCAGCAGCGACCGCCTCCACGAGATCACGCTGGACATCGACGACGCGAGCTTTGCGGATGCCGTGGCTGCTTACGAGTCCGGTGGCGACAAGGTGTGGCTCGAGATCAGCGCCACCCTGGACGGCACGACCTACGAACGCTGCGGCATCCGCCTCAAGGGCAACTCGACGCTCCGGCGGCTCGATGACGCGGCTGGCCCAGCCGAGTACCCATGGCTCGTGCGTCTCGACCAGGTCGTCGACGGTCAGGACCACCAGGGGGTGAGCGAATTCGCGGTCCGGGCGAACAACTCGGCCAGCAGCCTGAACGAGGCCGTCGCGCTCGACCTCCTCGCCTCGGCCGGGCTCGCAAGCCAGGACCACGGGTATGCCGTCGTGCGCGTCGGTGCGGCCTCGGCGCTGCGGCTCGTCGTCGAGCACCCCGGCGACACCTGGGTGGAGCGCGAGCTGGCGAGCAGCGGCATCCTCTACAAGGCCGAAGCGACGGGCGACTACACCTACCGCGGAACGGACCCGGCCGCATACGACGACGTGTTCGACCAGGAAAGCGGCGACACCGACGACCTCGGGCCGCTCGTAGATTTCCTCGAGTTCGTCAACGACAGTAATGACGCCGACTTCGTCTCGGGGCTGCCGGGCCGGCTCGATGTCGAGGCCTTCGCCACCTACCTCGCCCTCGAGGACCTGATGGAGAACTACGACGCCATCGACGGCCCGGGCAACAACTCCTACCTCTGGTGGGACGAAGCGGCGAAGAAGATGACGGTTCTCGGCTGGGACCACAACCTCACCTTCGGGGTGAGCAATCGCCCGGGCGCGGGCCAGGGCGCTGGCGGAGCCGCTGGTGGGGCGCCTCCGGCGGGCGGGGGCGCCGGCGGGGCACCTCCGGGTGGTGGTGGGGGCGGTCGGGGGCCGGGCCCCCGGGCCGCGAACCCGCTGGTCACCCGGTTCGAGGCGGTTGACCAGTTCGCTTCCCTGGTCGCGGCAGCGACGACCCGACTGCGTGCAGACCTGTATGCCGGTGGTGTCGCCGCCGCCTCGCTGCGGACCTGGTCGACCCTCCTAGAGCGCGAGGCCGGTGACTTGCTGGACGCAGCCACGCTGATGCAGGAGAAGGCAGCCATCGCGGCATACCTGGTCTGAGGCCGGCAGCCCGAGGGGGCGATCAACTTGCCCAGGCGTGCTTGTCGCCGTCGTGGTGGGCGTGGTGGGCGTGGTGGGCGCAGGACGCTTTCAACGTCCGCACGAGCGCTTGTCACCCCTACGTGGTGGGCCTGGCTCAGCCGGCGAGGGACCCGGCGAAGATCTGCCAGGCCAGGGCGGACTTCGCCCCGAGACTGAGCACCAGGTAGGCCTTCTCCCCGAAGGCGTAGGAGCGCCATGGCCCGACCTGGCGGTACTGCAGGTACTGGTTGAGTCCGAAGGACATGAAGAACACGAACAGCGAGATGAAGATGCCGTAGACGAACCCAGGGACGGTTTCGGACCCGATGATGTTGAGGGTGATCGCGACCCACGGGGCGGCACCGACGATGCAGCCGAACCAGAACGGCAGCATCGTCGTGGATGCCCGCTCGGGCGGGTTCATCCGCTCTTGGAGCCAGCCGAAGAGGATCATGGCCACGTTGCTCCCGATGATGGTGATCGCGGCGACGACTTGGGTGATGCCGGCGTAGAAAGCGATCAGCAGGATCATGATGGTGGCGCTGAACGAGTACTCGATCCAGCGGAACCGGTTGATCCCGCCCAACAGGTCGCCTTCGTACCGGGTGCGAAGCACCGTCGCCGTCAGGGCGTGGTCGAGGGCAGCCAAGGCCAGGAACGCGGCAACGGCCACGCCGATGGGCACGCTGAATGCGACCGACGGCTCTGGCACTCGACTGCCGGGCGGGCCATCGGGGTAGGCCGTGGACAGGTCGATGGCGAAGTCCGAGGCCACGACCAACACGGCGAGCGCTTGAATGGCGTGGAGCACCGTCAGGCCTAGGTTCCATCGCCTCAGGTCGTGCAGTCGGGCGTCGTCGACCCCGGCGGCGACGCCGTGTGAACTGCGGGAAGAACGCGCGTTGCTCGTCACGGCTCCAGTATGGGCAGCTCGCTGCGTGAGTCTGGTCGGGATCATCCGCCCAAGAATGAACCGGGAGTGCGCCGCCGTGATCGTCTTCTGGTCCGAAAGGTCGCCCACCCGGTCGTCGGCCACGACCTCGAAGTCGTGCCATCGCCTCCTGAAGCACTTACTTCGGCTGGCGACGCCTCACAAGGGCACCGCCTCGGCCAGGGGCCGGTCACGCAGCGCAGGGCGCAGCGAGCTCTCAGGAACCAGGTCGACAGGCACCCCGACGGCAGCGGACACCTCGGCCTCGAGCCGGCCGAGCTCCATCAGGCTTAGCGGTCGCCCCATGACGAACAGCAGGTCGACGTCCGACCCCTCGTCGTCCTCACCGCGGGCCACCGACCCGAACACCCGCACATCCCTGCCCCCGGCCTCCGCGACGGCCCGCAGGACCTCGGCGCGTGCCGACCGCAGCCGCCGCGCCAACGGCGTCGTGCCGTGGAACCGCAGCAAGCGAGACACCTCTGGTTGGCTCCGCCCGATCTCGGCGGCAATCTGAGCCTGCGTCATCCCGCCAGCCGACGCCTCGCGTACCGCCCGCACCAGCTCGTCCCTGGCATGGCGCACAGCGGCATCGCTCTCCCGAGCGACTTCCGCAAGCGTCCTGTCCACGGTCACATCATAACAAATGCTATATGTCTGCATGAGGCCGAACTGTCCGCCAACCGTTCGCGCACGCAGTGACCGTCGACCTCATCTGAGATACATGGGTGACGTCCTCAACTGCCGATGAGCGTGGACGCCTGATGACGCGGTTATCCACTCGCGACGCGGGTATACGCCCGTCTCTGGCGGACAACCCCGTCACAGTAGGCCTACCCGGAGCCAAGAGTTCTCCCGGAAATCAGCTTGAGGTCCTTTCCGGACTTGCCGCGTCAAGGATGCCCACCGGGGTTGCGGTGGGCATCCTCGACTGTGGCGGTCTACTTCTGGATGTGGGTGAAGTCGCTCAGCTCTTTGGTCACGGTGCTGCCGTCTCGCAGGTGAAGGGTGACGTCGGGGTCGAAGGGGAGGACCGGGGAGATCCTGGCCTCGGGCCACCAGGCCGCGAAGCGTCCGTCCTGGACGGTGGCCTCGACCTCGCCGAGCTGACCGGCGTGGATGACAACGCGTGTCACGTCATCACCGGATGCACCGGTGAGCTGATAGAGGTCGCCCTCAGACTGTTCCAGCGGGAGCAGTCCGTTGGCCTCGATCGAGTCAGGGGTCGGGACAAGAAGGGGGCGTCCGCCGATCTTCGTGGGGTCGCCGCGGAAGAACGCCATTCCTAGTGCTTCCTCGCCGCTCTCGGGGGCTGCGCGGAAGAGGCAGCTGCCGCTCTCCCCGTTTGCCCAGCTGAGCGCGATGAAGGTCCACGGCCCACGCTGCTCGCCGATGACCGCATCTGGCAGCTCTGACGGCACATCTATGTTCTTGTCGAAGCAGGTGCTCATGCCAGCCAGTGCCTCGGCCCGGTCGATCGGCGTTGCGGTGGTGGTCCAGTCGGCGTAGGCGACGGGGGTGCCGCTCATGCCGGGGACGATGACCGCGCTGAGCGCGAGAGCTGCGGCCACACCCCCGGCCAGCGCAAGTCGGGTCACGGTCCGGGATCGGGACCTCCGGGCGGGTCTGTCAACGACGATGCCGTCCAGGGCGCGCTGGGCGCGAAGGGAGTCAGTGGGCACCTCGTCGGGCATGGGGTCGAGGGCGCGTAGGGACTGGTCGATGAGGTCGTTGTTCATGATCGTCCTCTCAAGAGGAGTGGGCTGGTGAGGGTGGTTGGTTCGTCGCCGAGGAGGGTCAGGAGCGCGGCCCGGGCTCGGGAGAGCCGGATGCGGTACGCGACCGCGGAGATGCCCAGGGCGCGGCCGGCGGCAGCGCTGGGCAGGTCTTCGAGGATGCTGAGCGCGAGGACCTCTTGGTGCGCGGCCTCCAGCTGTGACCAGGCCTGGCGCAGGTCCACCAGGGCGAGGACCTCGTCCTCGTGCCCTTGTACGGCCGGCTGGGCGGGGTGCTCAGCCAGGCGGACCGCCAAGGCGGCCCTGCGCGCCGAGCGGCTCTGCGAGGCCAGGATGAGCCGCCGGGCGATGCCGAAGACATAGGCCCTGGCCTCGACCGGGTCAGTCGGGACCTCAGGCCAGCGGCGCCACGCGATCGCCAATGCCTCAGCCGCCAGGTCCTCAGGGTCATCCGTGGTGCGACGACCTACATACCGGACAACATCGCCGTAGGCGCACTCGAAGAGACCACGGAAGGCAGCCTCGTCCTCGTTGATGTCGCTCATACCCATGTATGCCACCGCACGCCAAAGTGTTTCAGCGCTACCTGCACACCGCGTCCGACTTTGCTGCAGGTAGATAGCCTCACCGCGTGAAGCGGATGGTGGTCGACGGTGAGCAGTTCGATGTCAGCGCGCTGGCCGGCGAGCCAGGCGTCTACGACTTTCGGTGGACTTCAGGTCCGAATGAGGGGTACGGCTTCGGGAGCGCCGGGCACGGCGGTGGCGGTATGACGGACGGCGAGCTGGAGGACGCCATCCGCAACTTCCTGAGCCAGGTCGATCCCATAACCGGCTACATCGAGTAAGCAACCGGATCTGCCGCGGATCGGGCGATCGATCCTGCCGAGATTAGCGAGCGTTTAGGCACCCATCCCTACGGCTCTGCAATGCGGTGACGACCTGGTTCCGACGGGGCCGGGAGGCGTAGCGCGTGTGAAACTCGGTGGAGTCGGTCGTTCATCTTGCGCCGCTCCCCCGAGACCTCCGGGACTTCGACAACGGACCCGTCGCGCATGCGCAGCACGAGCATGAGGAACCGGCCCGAATGTGAGCCCCGGTTGAGGCCGCCCGAATAGCCCGCCGTTTCGACGCCGGATACCGCACTCACCGACCAGGACTGTGCGCGCACCCACGAACGACGAATCACCCGGTCGTCACGAATCAGCAGACCAACGAAGGGTGCACGGCACAGCACGGCCACGAGGCAGGAGGCCCACAGCCAGAACGCCCAGTCAGGGTCGCGTGAGCCCTCCAACGCTGGGTCCAAGAAAGCACCCACCGACACGACGAGCAGCAGTGTCGAGATGCCCGCGCACAGCGCGACGTAGCCGCCTGACCGGACGTCGACTACTCCCGTACCCATGACGCAGAGTGTCACGTCCGCAGTCATCGCCCGAAGCGCACGCTCATCAGCGTGAGGTGATTAACGGATCTGCCGCAACGAGTGAAAGCCAAGGCCGCCAAATTCGGAGGGCGGGCGGGCGTCATTGTGCGAGGATCCCCGGCATGGCGTCATCGAGGGCGGGGAAGGCTGACCGGCTCCGTCGTGCTGCCGAGTCCCAAACGCTCGTGCGTATCAAGCGGTCACCGCGCAACACCGACCGAATCGACGGGATCGTCGTCGGTGTTGGCTCGAAGTGGGCCCTGATCGCGGACACCGGTGATGCAGGGTTCTTTGAGGGCTGGGTCGCCGTCCGCGTCAAGGATGTAGTGAAGGTCAAAAAGGACTCGTCGTTCAGGGAGCGCTTCGCCCAAACGCAGCCCGAGTGGCCGCCCACAGCCCCGGCGAACCTCGACCTGGACACGACCGCGGGTTTGCTCAACGGCCTGAGTGCGATCTCGCCACTACTCGCGATCGAGCAGGAACGACGGTTCCACTCGCAGATGGCCTGGATAGGTGTCGTCGACGAGGTCACCAGACGATGGCTGTGGCTGCACGAAGTTCGTCCCAACGCCACATGGTGCAGGCGGCCGCTGGGGTACAAGCTTCGCCGAATCACCAAGGTCTACATTGCAAATCGCTACCTGACCGCCCTCGCGGCCATCGCCGGGACTGAACCCACCCGCTGACACTGGAGCCGTCCGCAGCTGCCGCCGTGCGGGCGATTCCCTGGCGGCGGCGTGATGCACATCGGCAGATGGAGCGGTCATGGAGCGAGATCAGCCGTACTGCGCCGTGCGGCGATCTCGCACAGGATGGCGAGGGCGGCTCGTGAGTCCGCACGGGCCTGACCGTCCACAGCGAGCCAGGCTGCGTGGTCGTCGTCGGCGAGCACCTTCTCGAGATGCCTGACCCGCCGTGCATCGCTCTGGAATGCGGGTCGTTCCTCGACGCTGAAGGGATCCTCCATGCAGGCAAGCAGAATCACTGCATCACGCAGGTGACGCCCGGGATTCCGCTTGTCGACCATATGCGCCGCGGCCTTGAGTATGAGGGCTCCGTAGGCGTCGGGGATCGATAGGATCGTTGGTGCGCTGGCACCGCGCAGTTGGAGGCTGGCATCAATGGTGCGGCGCAGGGCCTGCGTCGTTCCCTCGGCGGCCATCATGTCGTGTCCCGCGAGCCGCTCTACGACGGCTGGCGCTACATGGTCGGCTCGCATGACGTCCACGATGTCCTCAGAGCCAGGCACGCAACGCCGGTATCGGTGAGCCACGTCATCGCCGCTGAGGGTGCCGAGCTTCCCAGGGGCGGCGAGCACATAGCCGAGCCCGGTCAGTGACCGGTGCACGCGCGCAGCACGGCCACGTGCTGTCTCCAGATGGACGACCATGTCCACGTCGGTGGTCACCCTGGTTGTCGGGAGTCCCGCCAATGCGGCATGGGCTTTGACCATGAGGCCACCCACCAAGGTCCAGTCCTCGGCGGGCAGGACATCTGCGATCTCAGCGACGCTGGCCCACAACGGATCCCATCCACCCTCGGGGGTCAGGATGTCCACTCGTCGGCGTGGGTCCCGCTGCCCTTCAGCTGGCATGTGCCAACCGGTCGCCCAGTGCGGAACCGATGTAGTCCAACCCAGCCGAGCGCTCCCGATCGTCGAGGGACTCAGCGAGAGAGAGCGCAGCCAGCAGGTCACCGGCAGTGTTGATCCGCTCGACGTCGCAGCGAGATACCTCTGAGACAGCCCGCAGGACCGCGGCGTCATCGCTTCCTGTTGCCTGGACGAGGTGATATCGCTCGAGGATGAGCTCGACCTCTGCGATCGTCGCGTACCCGTCGATTCGCACGCCTGCTGAGGTGAGCCCTAGTCGGGCCGCGGCTGTTCCTGTGTTGACCAGTTCAGCTGCGATCCGGTGGGCTGAGCGCCGGTGGCCGGTCACTCGGTGCACGCGGGCTCGGTCGCGGACCAGCGACACGAAGGTCTCGGCCTCCATGAGACGCAAGGCTGCCTTCAAGCGGGACCTTTGGGTCTGTCCGATGAAGTGGGCCTCGACACCGGCGGTTATGGCAATGGCCTGCCATGCGGTGCGTTCAGTCCAAGCCCGCTGTCTGTGGGCTGCGCGCGCGTTTCGCACCCGCAGCACTGAGGCCCGGTCGTACACACCGTCGGCGACCGCGACAACGTGGCCCTCTCGGCGCAGGTTGCTGACTTGGCGCAGGCTGACGCCGAGGAGCGTGGCCACCTCCCGCGAAGTCAGAAACTCGATCATGACAAACAGGTTCTACTAATGGAAGTTATCTGTCAAATCTCTCGACGCGCGCGAGCGACCCACTGGGACGGTGACGGCACCGAACCGACTGCTCCGGCTCGCCCCGGACTGGCGCGGAAGCCCGTCATCAGCACTTGCTCGCGGTGAGAGCACGAGCACTGGGATGAGGAACATGAAGAAGGAATGGAGGAACAAGACGAGGAGCGGGAGGAGGACGTCCAGGGCACTGAAGACGATGAGAACCAGCCGTCCAAGCCCTCGGCGCAAGGGTCCGTTCCTCTGGTCGCACGGCGGCAGCAGGCAAGGACATGAGCAGGTCCGAGGCCATCCGGGCTGCACTGGCCCACACCGTCCGGATGTCGGGCACGAGTAAGCCCCCGGCAGCGTTTCCGCTGACCGGGGGCCCGTCGTCTGTCTCAACAGAGCGCGCCCGAAGGGATTCGAACCCCTAACCTTCTGATCCGTAGTCAGATGCTCTATCCGTTGAGCTACGGGCGCAGCTTGTCGCAAGCTGGGACTGGCCCGCGCGCGACAAGGAGGGAGCTTACCCTCTGGCGAGGCTTGGCGAAAATCGGTCGGTCGGTGCAAGGACGCCCAGGTCGCGCAGGGAATTCGAGCAGATCGGGCGGCGCGACGGGGAGTAAGTCGGCGGAAGGCGAACGGCCTGGCGACGCCAAGTTATGCGATACTCGCCGTAGCAGGTAACTTTCCCGCCCCAGAACAGCCGCAGGCAGAGTTCCGACAGTGAGGTCAACGTCGACATGACTACCCAGCGCCCAAACCCCCGGCCGAGCTCGGTTGCGCAACGAAGCGAAGAGCTTGGCCTTCGCCTGATCCGGGCGGCGGGCTCACTCGAGGTGATGAAGAACCCCGAGCTCCGCGCCCGCGTGAGCAAGCTCCTTCACCTCGGGGCCAAGCAAGGGTTCGCCGCGCAGGTGGCGGCGGAGTCGATTGGTCGCCGATTCACGGCCAAGAAGTCGAGCGGCGAAGCCACGCGAGTTCCTCCGGCGAAGCCTCGCCGGGAGTTTGACCTGACGCCCACCCAGGATCAAGAAGCCCTCATCGAGGCGGTCCGTCAGTTCGGTGCGGACGTGATCCGGCCCGCCGCGGCCGCCGCCGACACCGCCCGCACAGTCCCTGCCGAGATCGTCGGCCAAGCGGCCGAGCTCGGCCTCGGGCTCGTCGGGGTGCCAAGTGACTTGGGCGGCATCGCGGAGGAACGTTCGGCCGTGACGAGCGTCCTGCTGATCGAGGAACTCGCCCACGCCGACCTCGGAGTCACGCTCGCCCTGATGGCCCCGGCCGCAGTCGCGAACGCGATCGCGGCATACGGAAGCGCCGACCAACAGGCGACCTTCCTGCCGGCCTTCACCGACGGCGAAGGTGAACCCCTCGCGGCCGCCCTCGCGATGATGGAGCCGCAGCCGCTCTTCGATCCGCTCAGCCCGGCGATGACCGCCGAACGGGATGGCGACGAACTGGTGCTCAACGGCGTCAAGGCGCTCGTCCCGCTCGCGGGGACCGCCGAACTGTTCCTCGTCTCCGCCCTCCTCGACGGAGCCCCGCACCTCGTCCTTGTCGAAGGTGCAACGGCCGGATTGGTTCGGCTCGACGACCCGGCCATGGGGTTGCGCGCTGCGGCGACCGGCCGTCTCGTCCTCGACGGCGTGCGCGTCCCCGCCGGGAATGTGCTCGGCACGACGGATGACCACCTCGATTGCGTCCGCCGGGCGCGCCTCGCGTGGGCGGCCGCAGCCGTCGGCACGGGGTCCGCGGTGCTCGATCACGTCAGCGGGTACGTCAAGGAGCGCGTCGCGTTCGGCGAACCGATCGCCCAGCGCCAGTCGGTGGCGTTCGCGGTGGCTGACATCGCGATCGAGGTCGCCGGCCTGCGGTTGTGCGTATGGCGCGCGGCGAGCCTGCTCGATCGCGGCGCCGACGCGGGGGACGCAATTGGTGTCGCGCGCACGCTCGCGGCGACGCACGCAGCGCAGATCGGTTCGATGGGAGTGCAGTTGCTCGGCGGACATGGGTTCGTCAAGGAGTTCGACAACGAGCGCTGGTTCCGGGACCTGCAGGCCACGGGGCTAATTGAGGGCGCCCTCGCTGTGTAAGGCCGCTATCTGTAAGTCCGCCATCCCGCAACACCCCTGCACGCCCAGCATTGTCAGCATTGCCCAGCTCTGACTAGCCCTAACTAGCTCTGACCCGGCTCGAACGAAGGACCGCCTGATGATTGATCTCGAAGTTCCCGGCAAATTGGCCCCGCTTGTCAGCCGTGCGGCTGCGATGGCCGATCAGGTCTTCCGGCCGATCTCCCGCAAGTACGACCTTGCCGAGCACGAATATCCGCGTGAACTCGACCTCGTGTCTGCGGTGATCGACGGGATGAGTGAGTCCGGCGTCGGTCAGGGTGCCGGGGCCAAGGGCTCCACGAAGGCGGACAAGGAGGCGCCCATCGCCGGGGTTTGCGCCGGACGTCGGGAGGCGGCAGCCAAGGGGAACAAGAACGGCGCGAACCTGTCCTCGGTGCTCTCGATTATGCAAACCTGCCGGGGCGACGTGGGCCTCACCCTGTCGATTCCCCGCCAGGGCCTCGGGAATGCCGCGATCGCCGCGGTCGCCAATGAGGAACAGAAGGAGCGGTACGGCAACCGCTGGGCCGCCATGGCGATCACCGAGCCCGATGTCGGTTCGGATGCCGGAGCAATCCGCACGACCGCGATCCGTGATGGCGATGAGTACGTCCTCAACGGGGAAAAGATCTTTGTCACCTCTGGCGAGCGCGCCGAACTCGTTGTTGTCTGGGCGACGCTCGACCGCAGCCTTGGCCGTCAGGCGATCAAGTCCTTCGTCGTCGAGCGGTCCAACCCCGGATTCAAATTGGTGCGCCTCGAGCACAAGCTCGGCATCCGCGCCTCCGACACGGCGGCGTTCCACCTCGACAACTGCCGCGTTCCCGCGGCAGACCTGCTCGGCGATCCGGAAATTCGGACCGAGGGCGGGTTCGGCGGTGCCATGCAGACATTCGACAACACCCGCCCGCTCGTGGCGGCGATGGCGATCGGGTTGACCCGAGCATGCCTGGACACGGCCACCGAACTCCTCGCTAAGGCGGGCGTGACCCCCGACCCGGACCGACCGGCATACGTTCAATCGGCCCCGGCGGCCCGCCTGCTTGAGTTGGAGGCGGAGTATGCGTCGGCCTATTTGCTGACCCTGCGCGCCGCGTGGATGGCGGACAACGGCCGCCCCAACTCGATGGAAGCGTCGATGGCCAAGGCCAAGGCCGGCCGCACCTGTGTTGACGTCTCGCTCGCGTGTGTCCAGCTGTGTGGAGCCGCGGGTTACGCCGAGACCGAGTTGCTCGAGAAGTGGGCGCGGGACAGCAAGATCCTGGACATCTTTGAGGGGACTCAGCAGATTCAACTCCTCGTCGTCGCCAGGCGCCTCCTCGGCCTAAGTTCCACCCAACTCAAGTAGGGATCGACCGGACCCTGACGCGCAGCCGGAGTCCCCGACACCGGCGAGATGAGCGCGATCGTGGCCAACCGCTGGCGCCCCTCGTGCTCGACGAGGGGCGCTTCGGCGAGCGCCGAATCCCCGCTACGCCCATGTCGGCCGAGCTGCCCGGATTGGGTCGGACTGGCTACGGGGTTTCGGCCTTTCCCGCACCCTGCTCATAGACCTCGATGTACCGGCTCG
>CAZACX010000052.1:17069-19298 GCA_964483685.1 uncultured Intrasporangiaceae bacterium | reverse complement strand
ATGAACGCCAGAAACACCGTTAATCGGACAGTCCCGTGTCCGCTGTCAGAAGGAGAGGGGTCTCGTGCGCGAGGCCATCGAACGAGGTCGCGAACGCTGGATCTTCGCCTCGGCTGATCAGGTGCACAATCTGCCCGCCCAGAAGAGGTTCCGTCGGCGCACCCAGATTCGACTCAGGTGCTCGCATTGGACGCCGCGTGGCGAGTACGTAGACCCACCTGGTTGCTGTGTCGAGCAGGGCTATGGCTTCGCTTCCGGCCCAGACGTCGCGTTGTGTGATGGAGGCCTACACGTGGACGCGCCCGGTATACGGGACTACTCCTAACAGCGGGTGTCTCGGTTGCCTGGAGGAGGGGGGTTCGCAGCAGGGAGCGCAGGGCGCCACTGGCTGGTATTGGAGCCCAAGCTCGCAGCGGCCCCACATTGAGCGCCGCGGTGCGTGTCAGTTGACCCGACCGCGATCCCCAGGGCTCTGGGTGTCATCGCCCGTTCGCAGAACATGAGTGATCGAACAGCCGCGCCGGGTGACGTCCCGCTGAGTGGTGGAGTTCTTCTCGCTGCGCGGGACGTCACCCCGCCCGGCCCGGTAGTCCCCCGGCCAGGTGGTCCCCAAGTCGGGAAGGCGTGCACCCGACCGCAGGCGGCGCCTGACTCTTCACCCAAGCAGACCGGCAAACGCCCAGCCGGCGGAGGCGAACGCCAACCCAATACCCAGGCTGAGGCCCGCGTTCAGGAGTGCCTCCGCGGCGGACCCCTCCTCGATGAGACGGACCGTCTCGTAGCCGAAGGTCGAGAAGGTTGTCAACGCTCCGCAGAACCCCGTCCCGACGACGGCCAGCACCCAGTGTGGTGTCCCCACCGTTGTCACACCCCCGGCGACAAGTCCGAGCAGGCCCGACCCGACAACATTGACGGTGAAGGTCCCCCACGGGTAGGCGCCGTCATGCCGGGACTGCACCAGCAGGTCGGTGAGGTACCGCAACGGGGCGCCGATCGCGCCGCCGAGCATGACCAGGACGAGCGTCATACGTCGTCCTGGGTTGGGTGAAAGCTGGCCGTGCGTGTTCGCGCGTCGCGCCCGGGCGGGGGGTTCAGGCATCGGGCCGCGAACACCCCGAGCCAGACCGCGGCAATTCCGACCACGAGCGTCCCCAGGACGTAGGTCAGGGCTGCGACGACCTCCCCGGCTGCCAGCAGGGCGTGGGTGTCGAGCATGTAGGTGGAAAAGGTGGTGAAACCGCCGAGGACACCGACCCCGAAGAAGGGCCGCAGATACCGAGAAGGCGGCCAGAGGTCCAGCACAAACACCATGAGGAGCCCCAGCAGGAATCCCCCGGTGACGTTAACCGCGAACGTACTCCAGGCAACCTCCCCGGGTTCGTGCGGCAGTGCCTCCGCCACCCCGTAGCGAGCAGCCGAGCCCACGGCGCCCCCGGCCGCGATCAACGCGAGGATGTCGAGCCGACCCCGCAGCACGTGGGCCCCAAATCCATCGGCCCCGCGGTGACCGTCTGCGAGCACACGTCCTCCTCAGAGTCGGGGAGGGACTGTGAGGCACCCACGTCGAGGCCGTCGGCGAGCCCCGCCGCCATCAGCGGCCATGATAGGCGCGGCGCCTCCGTTGACGTGACCATCCCCCGCAGCCTCGCGGTCGCCGATCGAAAGTCAGGACTCCTTGGTCAGGATGAAGAAGTATGGCGCGGGCTCACCGCGCCAGTCCATCGCGCCGAGCATGGTCACCTCATCCACCCGCCGGAAGACATCGATTATGGGCAGGTGGTCGTAGACCATGGCAGCGGTGACGACTCCGCGGAACTCGAGGTTGCGCAGCCGCGCCCGGGGCGCGCTCGTGCGGAGGAACGGACTCAGCGCCGTCAGCAGCGGGCGAACGCGCGCCAGCGCGGAAGGCGGCACCTTGCCAGCGAGGGCGAGCGGCATACGTCGAGGCTCTCCGGCCCATGTCCGGCCACCGTTCGTAGCGAAGATCAGTGGAAAGACCTCCTCGCTGGAGTCGAACCGTTGCCGTGCCAGCCCGAGGCCTTGAGGAGTCCGTCGAGGCGGTGTCCCGTGCCCAGCTCGCGACCGGCCCACCGGCCGGTGATCTCCTCGGCGCGCACCGCATCAAGCGTGTCGAAGAGGGCGAGGGCCTCGCCCGCGGCACACGAGGCTCCAAGGCTAATCAGCCGATTCAACGCGCCTTCATCCATGACAACGCCTCTGGACCGTGGA
>CAZACX010000052.1:13728-16969 GCA_964483685.1 uncultured Intrasporangiaceae bacterium | reverse complement strand
CCAACGCCTCGGTCAGCAACGAAATGAGCGCCTCGAGTTGCACATCGGACGAGGAGCCAACCTCTTCATCGGAGCCGTCGAGGGCCCTCGCTGCAAGTCCGGCCTTGTCGTCGATGAGCTGGGCGATCTTCGGATCAAGGGTCCGGGCAGCGATGATCCGCCACGCGGTCACCGGCTCGGTCTGGCCGATCCGGTGGACTCGGTCGATGGCCTGGGTCTGCTCCGCCGAGGTCCATGACAGCTCGGCGAGGACGACGTTCGAGGCGACCTGGAGGTTGAGCCCGACGCCGGCCGCGGTGAGGGAGCACACGACGACGGCGACCTCGGGGTCCGTCAGAAACGCCTCAATGTTGGCGCGCCGTACCTTCGGGGTCTGGTCCCCACGGATCGAGGCGTACCCAACGCCCCGTTTGGCGAAGGTCCGCTCCGCGGCGTCCATCACGTCGATGTGCTTGGCAAAGAACACGACCTTGCCCACGTTGCGGGCGAGCTGGGCGGCATAGTCGGCGGCAAGGCCGGCCTTCGCCTGGCCGATTCGGCGCATCACCGTGAACACGTTGTCGCCGGTCTTGTCCGAGCCGGCGTTCTTGGCCTCCGCCGCGGCGACCCGGCGCACCAGGTCATGGTCGATGCCCGGCGTCGCCACCGTGCGGGCGGCGAGCGCGGCCCGATAGTGCGCAACCAGCCGGCGGGCGAGCTCCAGCTCCGCGGCCCGGATTGAGCGACCGGCCTCGTCGTCGAGCTCAACCGGGAGGTCCGCAACCCGGCGGGCGGGGATATCGGCGGCAACGTCGACCTTGCGTCGGCGCACGATGCCAAGGTCGATGACGCTCGTGCGCGCGGCCGCATAGAACCCGGGGTCGGCGGGGGTGAGTCCGGTCTCCTCGAGGGCCGCAAGCAGGGCGTTGCGCGGCTTCGTGTCATCGATCCAGCCGAGGAACTGCCAGATGGCCCTGAAGTCCTCGATGTCGTTGATCAAGGGGGTGCCCGTCAACGCCATGAGGAGCGCCCGCGTGCTGCGGGCCCGGATGCGGGTCGACAGCTCGAGGACGTGCTGCGAACGTTGCGAGGACTTGTTCTTGATGAAGTGCGCCTCGTCGACGACCATGCCGCGGAAACCGTGATCCCCCAACCAGCCCACGTGCCGGTCGAGAATCTCGTAGTTGACGATGACGATGTCGGCGAACCCGTCGATGGTGTCACCGTCGCCGTGGATGACCGTCGCGGACCGACGCGGAGTCCACAGCTGCGCCTCGTGCGCCCAATTGGCCTTGACGACGTTCGGGACGACGACCAGGAGTGGAAACGAGTTCGCGGCATCCGCGGCGAGCAACGCCTGCGCGGTCTTGCCCAGGCCCGGTTCATCCGCGAGGAGGAACGTGCGATGGCCGGCCGCGGCCGCAGCGACGACCTGGGCCTGGTGGTGCATGAGTTCCAGCCCACCGATCCCGTGGAACACATTCGTCGGCTCGGGAAGCCGCATACAGCTGGCGTCCCCGCCGTACTCGAAGGCGCGAAAAAGGGGCGTCAGTAGCTCCCAGTTGCCGAGCCGGTTGGTGATCCGCCGAGGTGCGGACGCCGCCGAGTATTCGGGCGCGAGGAAAGGGTTGGCGAGCTGGCGGGCGATGACGGTCTGTGGGACCACCCGACGCGTCGGCGGGGTCAGGTCGGTTGCCACGGCGGGTTCGGGCTCGACCACATCCTCGGGTACGCGCCCGGCCTCACGCAGGAGGTCGTTCTTGAGGCTGACCGCCGCGGCGGAGATGACCGCACCCTCGGCGAGCAACTCCAGCAGCGAGGTGTCCCGGGCCGCCGTCTTCGCGAGGATCGTCGCGATGCCATCGAGCCGGGTCAGCATCGCGGCCCGCCCGCCCTCCGCCGTCCCCGGGTCTGCCTTGATGCGGGCGCGTTCCTCACGGACCAACAGCGCAATAACCTGGTATGCCGTGCGGCCGCCCGGGCGGACCTTGCCGCGTTGGGCTGCGGCTTCGACCTGCCGGGCGGTCTTGGCCAGGACCGGGATGATGCCCCCCTGGTCACCGGCGCGGGGACGGGCGCGGTCGGGATTACGCGACGCGCGCGACGTGGTCGCAGGATTGCGCGAAGAGGTGGCCGCATTGCGCGGCGCGGTACGCGGCGCGCCGGAATGGCGCGGAGCTCGCTGTGCCAAGCGATTCCTTTTGCTGAGTCGGACACGGCGCGGGGCCGGGTTAGCGCCGAAGCGCCATGCTTGCGGCGACGCGACCGCCTCGGCAGCACGGCAAGCCGGGCCAACACGAACGCGCGCCAGGAACCAAGCCTGGTCCCCATGTCGCTGAAGCGTCCCCGTCACACGACGGGACGGGATAAGCGTACGTCGTCGCGCCCGGGATCGCGTGCCGAGGAGCCCGAATTAGGGGCGTTGCTCCTCGACGAAACCGTGCGCCCGGCGCTGCCAGACCCGCCGATCGAGCGGTGCGGCGAGCAAATCGCCGAGAATCGAGCCGGTCGCCATGGCTACCAGCACCCCCAACGACGTGGCCAGCGCCGCCACACCAACCTGGACAGTGAGCTCGCTCGACAGCTCGCTGCCCGCCTTGACGATCAGCCGATAGAGGCCGACAAAGATCGCCAAGCCCGGGAGTAAGCCAAGCGTCGCCGGGATCGTGAGCACCATCGCGGGGGCGTTGAACCGCAACGCAATGAGTCGGCCAAAGAAGCCGAGCACGATCGAGGTCAGCGCCACCGCGGTGAGTCGCCCCATGCCGAGAGTGCCGGTCAGGCGACCGACGACCAGCACGGTAAGCACGGTCAGGGCTGCCGACGGGACGAGGAAGCGCCGTTGGCTCTGCATGGTCACCGCCCCCGCGAGCCCGATGACGGCGGAGCCGGTGATGACGGAGATGATCCCCGCCGAGGCGGAAGCCATCCGCTCCACTGACGGTGGCGAGACGGCGAAACCGAGCGCGCTCCCCGCCCATACGCTGACCGAAAGCGCCACCGCGACCCCGATGATGAGGCCAAGGGTGTGCATGAGCACGGCGGCGATGCGGGCTGTCCCCGTCACTGGATACCCGGTGATCACGTCCTCAATCGCCGCCGCAATTGAGCGGGCCGGCAGCAGCGCGACGATGCCGCCCGCGACGATGGCGGCGAAGTCGCTGGGCGACAAGTCGAGCCATCCCTCAAACCCCAAGACGTATGCCGCATACGCAAGCACCGTGGCGACGAACCCGCCGACTGCGTTGAGATAGAAGTCGGG
>CAZACX010000052.1:11765-13628 GCA_964483685.1 uncultured Intrasporangiaceae bacterium | reverse complement strand
CATACGCAAGCACCGTGGCGACGAACCCGCCGACTGCGTTGAGATAGAAGTCGGGAAGTGGGTGGCGGCGAAGCCGGGTGAGCAACCAGTTGACGGCCATCGAGGTTAAGGCGCAGAGCACCATCGCGAGGCTTCCCGCCCCCAAGACGGACGCGACACCTGCAGCGAGGAAGCCTGTCGCCGCGGTAACCACCCACTGCGACCATGTTCGTGGGGTGCGGTTGATTCGGGTGATCTCCTCGGTCGCTTCCGCCACGGTGATGTCACTGGAAACGAGGGCATCGATAAGTCGGTGGATCATCGCAAGTCGACCGAGGTCCCACCGCGGGGCCCGCACGACCCGTAGCCGCGCGATGACCCGGCCCGAGTCCCCGGTCACTTGGAGCAGAATCGATTGGACGGTGATGTCGATTTCGAGGTTCTCGACTCCCGCCGCCATGGCGACCGCGATGATGCTCGCCTCAACCTGCGCGGCCCCCGCTCCGCATCGCAGGAGCACTTCGCCAACGGAGAGGGCAAGGTCCATCGCCACCCGGACGTCGTGCTCTTGGGCGGCGGCCCGGATCCGCGGGTCCCGATAGGGGGTGCGCCGGAGTTGGTGTTGCTGGATGGGCAGGGGCTCGGTCGGCACTTCACCCCGCCAGGGCACGCGGTCGATGATCGACAACGTTGCCGAGGGCAATTCGGCCAGCGACTCCGATAGGCGGGCGCGGCGCCGTGCCGAACGGACCTGCCGCTTTCGCCGCGTCGCCATGCCCTATCCGTTGTTCAGCAGGTCAAATATTGCCGGTGCATCCGTCGCGGGCCACCACACCGGGGCGCTCGTCCCCAGCAAGGTCCAGGCCACCACGGCGAGCGTTGCCGCCAGCACGAGGCCGGCGACGAATTGGGCAGCGACCGGGTTGGGCGCCAGCCCCCGGGCCATCGACCGGCTGCCTCGACGCAGCGCGGCCCCGCCGGGCCCCCACCACGCCATCATGACGATGAGCGCCACCCCGACCCCGAAGCCGAGGCATTGCCCAGCCCGGACACTGAGTCCCTGATAGAACGGCTCAGCGAGCCGGACTGCAAACACTCCCGCGGTCCCCACGATCAACGGGACCAGCGCTGCTGTCAGGCTGGCAAAGATTCCGGCGGCCAGGTGAAGTGGGCTGGCCAGCACACTCATAAGCGCGTCGTTGGGCCGCGGGCCCCTGCTGTGTCGACGCAACACGAGGGATGTCACGGTGCGGTCGCTCGCCCGGGCGACAACCGACCAGGCCAAGGCCGCCGCCAAGGCGACCCATGGCGCAGCCGCCCCGAGCGCCACGAAGAGAGCGCCGAGCGCGAGCAGGGTTCCCGATCGGGTCGGGCGCCCGATCCGCGGGTCGCCGGCCATGACCGGACGCGGGGGCAGAGGCGGGCCCACTGGTCCGGGGGACGGCTGTGCCCCTGGGTATGCCGCCTCCGGTCCGGCCGGAGACGGCGCCAGTCCCCGTGGGCCACCGGCGGCGGGCACGGCATACCCAGGGGTCCCCGCGGGAACCCTCGCCGGTGGCGCGGCATACGGCGGCGCGGCGTACCCGGGGGTCGGGTGGGGTGAGCTCGCCACGGGCGGGCGGGCGGGCGGGCCCGCGGCGGGCGGGCCTGCGAGCGTCGCGGGGGCACTTCGCGCCGGGGTAAGCGGGATGACCGCGGTCGGCGGGCTCCGCAGCGCCTCGGTCGCCGGGATACGTAGCGCCTCGGTCGGCGGGCTCCGCAACGCCTCGGTCGCCGGGATACGCAGCGCTTCGGTCGGCGCGACGAGGGGTCGCTTGACGATCCGCAGGGCGTTCGTGACGAGGCCGCCGGCGGCATACAGATCGAGGGCGGCGAGCACCTCCG
>CAZACX010000052.1:10148-11665 GCA_964483685.1 uncultured Intrasporangiaceae bacterium | reverse complement strand
GCGTTCGTGACGAGGCCGCCGGCGGCATACAGATCGAGGGCGGCGAGCACCTCCGCGTCGGTCGGGCGATCCTGCTGCGCTGGCGAAAGCGCCGCCTCGAGCAGCGGGACTAGGGCGGGGTCGACTCCGCGCAGATCCGCGTCGCCACGCACAACCCGCGCGAGCACCGGCTCCAGACCGCCGCCACCAAAGGGCGGACGCCCGGACGCGGCGAAACCGAGCGTGGCCGCCCATCCCCACCAGTCGGTGGACGCGCTGACGTCGGCCCCCTCGACGATCTCCGGCGAGAGGTAACCCGGGGTTCCCATCACCAAGCCGGTGCGGGTCAGCCGCACGTCAGTGTCGAGGTGGGCGATCCCGAAGTCGATGAGCACCGGTTGGCCGTCGAGGAGCAGGACATTCCCCGGTTTGACGTCCCGGTGAACGACTCCATTGCCATGGATGACGTGCAAGGCTTCGGCCAGGCCGCGACCAAGCCGCAGCAGGGCTTCCCCAGTCAGTGGCCCACTCTCCGCGACCACGGCATCGAGCGCGGGACCGGCGATGTAGCGCGTGACGAGATATGGCGTCGGGCCGTCGACGTCGGCGTCAAGGACGGGGGCGACATTGGGGTGGCGGATGCGGCCGAGGGTGGCGACCTCGCGAGCCAGGCGGGCGCGTGCCCCGGGATCGTTAGCGACGTGTGGGCGCAGCACCTTGATCGCCACGGCCCGCCCATTGGAGTCCAGCGCGAGATGGACGACTCCCATCCCGCCCTCGCCGATCTGCTCGAGCAGCCGATAGCGCCCGATCATCGGGAATTCGGGTCCCTGGGGCCCCGATTCGGCGCCGACCGGCTCAGTCGTCATGCGTCAACGGTAAGCGATGCTCCCCGGCGCGATGGCGGCGCCGAAGGCGAACCCATTGCCGAAGGGCAACCTATTGCTGGATGTAGCCGACGAGCTGATCGCGCTCGCTCTTCAGGTCCTCGATGCGGTTCTTGACGACATCACCGATGCTGACGATGGCATGCAACTGTCCGTCGATCACGACGGGCACGTGCCGAATGCGGTGCTCGGTCATCGTTGCCTCGAGGTCTCCGAGCTGGTCATCGGGCCCGGCGGTGCGCACTTGGGCCGTCATGATCGCCGAGACCGGACCGTTGAGCACATCGGCTCCCCGATGATGCAGATGCCGCACCACATCGCGCTCGCTGACGATGCCGTCGACGGCGGCCCCATCACCGCTAACGACCACGGCACCGATGCGGTGCTCCGCGAGCAACGCAAGGAGCTGCGCCACGCTCGCGTCCGGGATAATGGTCACCACCGTCGCGCCCTTCTGGCGCACCACGTCAGAGATTCGCATGATCGAACCGTAGCCCGAAAAGCGGCCCTCGGCACCGATTCGGCGCGACCTGTCTGCACCCCGGTTGCCGGGGAGTCCAACGGGTGAGATCTAAAGCCGCCACGGTGACGTCCGGGCACCCCGGGCGGCCCCGAGGCTCGGCCGGAACCCGAGGCTCACCCGGAACCCGA
>CAZACX010000052.1:4476-10048 GCA_964483685.1 uncultured Intrasporangiaceae bacterium | reverse complement strand
CGCTCGCGCAGAACCCGACACCCGACCAGTCGAGCCCCGCACGACGAGTTCGGGCGGGAAGAGGAACTCTGCATGTCGGGCCGGTGTCCCGCCGATCTCCGCAAGGAGTGCGTGGACGATCGCGTCGGACATCGCCAGCACGTTCTGGCGGAGTGTCGTCAGCGGCGGGTCGGTGAAGCTCATCAGCAGCGAGTCGTCGTACCCGATCACGGAGATATCACCCGGCACGTCCAACCCCATGCGCCGGGCCTGCCGGATGGCCCCGAGCGCCATCATGTCCGAGGCACAAATGACCGCGGTCGCGCCCCGCCCGACGAGGGTACGCAGCGCGAACGCGCCCCCCTCGACGCTATAGAACGTATTGACGATCATGGCGTCGAGATCGGTGTCGGGCAGTTCAGCGGCGATCCGACGCCGGAAGGCGGCGTCCCGTTGCCGAACCGGCACATACTGCGCCGGGCCAAGGATGAGGCCAATCGCGGTGTGACCCAACTCGAGAAGGTGGGTGACGGCATACTCCGTTGCCGCCTCGTCGTCGTTGGAGATGCAGGTCGCCGCCACGCCCTCGCGCACCCCATTGACGAGGACCATCGGCAGCCCGCGGGCCTCGAGTTGCAGGTAGCGGTCGATTGGCTCGCCGCTATCGGCATGCTGCCCGGAGATAAAGATGATGCCGGCCACGCCCCGATCGAGAAGCATCGGGACATAGATGTCCTCGTGGACGCCGCCGGGGGTCTGGGTGCACAGCACCGGCGTGAAGCCCCGCAGCGCAAGGCCGTTCTCGATGGTCTGGGCAAACGCCGGGAAGATCGGGTTGCTCAACTCGGGGACGATGAGGCCAATGAGGGCTCCGGCGCGCGGCCGCATCCGACTCGGTGGGTCGATGCCGAGCACGTCGATTGCGGTGAGCACGGCGTTGCGGGTCGCGGTCGAGACGCCCGGGCGGTCGTTGACGACCCGAGAGACGGTGGCTTCGCTAACCCCGGCCCGTTCGGCGACATCCGCTAACCGGAGCTTTACGGGTTTGGCTGCCACGTGAGGATTCTGACCGTTGGACCAGTCGCCGCCAAAACGAGGTGCTCCCCGTCAACGACAAAACCCGGCCCGTATGCCGCCTGCGCACCTTCGCAGCCCCCAAGGGCTCTGCGCGGCAACCGGATTGGATCGTGGGCGTGCCGGGCCACGTGGATGAGCGCGACCTGATCGACGTGTTCACGCAAGAAGACGAGGGCATCTTCGCTGGCATGGACCCACCGCAGGCCGCCCTCGCTCAGGGCAATCGCGTTCTTGCGCACCGCAATGAGCGCCCGATAGGTCTCCAGCAGGTCCACGTTCCAGGCGTCGGGGCCACCACCCCAGGGCATCGGGCGTCGCCCATCTTCGCCAAATTCACCCGCCATCCCAATTTCGTCGCCGTAGGTGACCATCGGGATACCGGGCATGGTGAAGAGCAACCCGGCAGCAACTTCGACCTGGCCGAGGTCGTCGCCGACGAGAGTGCGAACCCTGGTGGTGTCATGCGACCCGACAAGGTTGAAGCTGTGTCGCAGGGTTCGCCAGGGGGTGATCGCGGCAAACTCGCGCATGGTCGCCATCACCGCCCCACCTGGGAGGCGGGGAACTCGCAGCGGTGAGCCGAGAAAGGCTGGGGCTTGGCGTGGATCGCGCAGCCAGGTCCACACCGGGCGGGTGAAGCCGACGTAGTTCATCACTCCGTGCCAACCGTCGCCGAGGGTGTCGGCGGCAAAGTCGTGGCAATGCTCGGCGAGGAGAAACCCGTCGTTTGAGCGCGCCTCGTCCACGGCCCGGCGCATCTCGCGAGCGACGCGGGCGTTGTGGTCCTGGACGCCATGGCGCCCGGTCATGTTGGCGACGTCAACCCGCCAGCCGTCGAGGGCGTGCGGCCCGCTGAGGAAGCGTCGGACCACGGCACCTGGATCGGCAAAGAGGCGTTGCCACAGCACCGGTGAGTCGTAGTTGAGTTTTGGCAGCGATGGCACGTTGAGCCACGCGTCATACTCCTCGCCGTCAAAGAAGTAGAAGCCGCGCTCTGGGGAGTCCCGATCGGCGCGGGCGGTGGTGAACCACTCATGGCCGACGCCGGTGTGGTTGGTCGTCAGGTCACCGAGCACGCGCATCCCGAGGCCATGCGCCGCGTCCACGAGCCGATCGAGGGCCGCGTCGCCGCCCAAGAGCGGATCGACGTGGGCGAAGCTGGTGGCGTCATACCGATGGTTGGACGCCGCGGGAAAGAACGGCGTCAGATAGAGGACGTCCGCACCTAGGGTGCGGATGTGGTCGAGATGCGCGGTGATCCCGTCGAGGTCGCCGCCATAGAGCTGGGCGGCGACGGCCTTCCCGGACGTGGCGACGGGGGTGTCCCAGGTCGCGGGGATCGCCCAGGCGGGCACCTGGCGGGAAGGGACGCCACCGTCCGCCGCAACGTCACCGCTCACCGATCGAGCGAACCGGTCGGGGAAGACCTGGTAAACGATGGCATCCCGGGCCCACGCCGGCGGCGCCGGGAAGGTTGTTAGTCGGAAGTCGGCGGCGTCCGGGACATCTCGATCGTGCACCCCGGTTCCGTTAAGCCACTGATAGGCGCAGGCGCCCCCCTCAAGGAGGAATCGGTAACTCGTCACCGGATTGACGATCCGGATCGTCGCCTGCCACCAGGTCTCCCACGCAGTGGTCTCGATGACATGAGCCGCGGTGAATTGGGGTTCCGCATCCGGGGTCGTGCGGACGTGGACCCCGGCCACCGCAGCCGTCAGGGGCACTCGCACCAGGAGGTCGACGGACTCCCCTACCCGCGGATAAGGCTGGGAGACATACCGCGTGGAACCGTCGTGGTGGGGTGCGTCGAGCAGGTGCGGCGACGCGTTCACTTCACCGAGCCCTGCGTCATCCCGCCGACGAGGTACTTCTGGAAGACGAGGTAAAGGACGACCACGGGCAAGCTGGCCAAAATGGCGCCCGCGGCGAACTGACCAAAGAGACGGTTCTTTTCGTTGCCGATCGTCATGCCGTACAGCCCGACGCCAAGAGTCTGGCTGTTGACGTCCCTCAAGAAGATGCTCGCGAGCAGGAACTCGCTAAAGAGTCCAACGAACGAGAGCATGAACACGGTGACGAGGATCGGCATGACAAGTCGCAGGGTCATCGTGAAGAAGATCCGGGCATGACTTGCGCCGTCAACTTTTGCCGCTTCGTCGAGCTCCTTGGGGATCGTGTCGAAATAGCCCTTGAGGAGCCACACGTTGCTGCCCATCGCGCCGCCGAGATAGACGAGGATGAGCGCCCAGATGGAGTCAAGGCCGAGCAGCGGGATCACGTCACCGACCTTGGCGAAGGTGATGTAGAGCGCGGTGAAGGTGAGCATCGCCGGGAACATCTGCAAGAGCAGCAACGCGAGCAGTCCCGGTCGGCGGCCGGCAAAGCGCATGCGAGAGAAGGCGTATGCCGCGCTAGAGCCGAGGAAGACCGAGCCCAACGCCCCTACTCCCGCGATGATCATCGCATTCTTGTACCAAGCGACGTAGGGGCGCGACGCGTCGCTGAACAGGACGTCGAAGTTCCCCAGTGACACATCCTTAGGGATGAGAGAGCTTGTCGATAGCGAGCCCGCAGGGTTGAGGGCCGCCGATACGAGAAAGATGATCGGGAAGAGCGCCCAGACCAATGCCAGCAATCCGAGGGCATGGCGCCACCAGGTGCCGCCGCGGGCAGGTCGCCGCTTGACGACCTTATCGGCGGCCTTGGGGACCACGACCAAGGAAGCATTCGCGATCGATGACAACTTAGTTCACCTCTTCCAGGGACGCGGTGCGCCGGAAGCCGGAGTAGCTCATCAGCGCGACAATGAAGAAAATGAAGATACAGACGGCCGAAGCGAGGCCCAGGTTGGGGCTGACGCCGGAGAACGCTAGCCGGAATGCGTAGGTGATGAGAAGGTCCGTCGATCCGATGCTCGAGTCACCGGACTCGAAGGGCCCTCCTCCGGTCAGCAAGAAGATGAGAGTGAAGTTGTTGAAGTTGAAGGCAAAGGAGGCGATCAGCAGGGGTCCGACGGCGACGAGGAGCAGCGGCATGATGATCGAGCGCAGCGTGCGGAACGCGTTGGCCCCGTCGATCTTGGCTGCCTCCCTGACATCGGTGGGGATCGACTGGAGAGCACCGGTGCAGACCAGGAACATGTAGGGGAATCCCAGCCACAAGTTGGTGATCAGAATCGCTGCCTTCGCGGCCCAGGGGTCGCCAAGCCAGTCGACGTTGAGCCGCGTCAACGAATTCACCAAGCCGAACTCCTGGTTGAACATCGAGGCCCACACCAGGGACGTCACGAATCCCGGGATGGCGTACGGCAGGATCAGCAGCGACCGATAGAAGCCCTTGCCCCGCAGCCGGTCATCATTGAAGAGCAGGGCAAGCAACATCCCGAGGATGAAGGTCGACAGCACTGACAGTGCCGCGAAGGCGACGTTCCAGGCGAAGATCTTCACAAACCCGGCCCGGATCGTCTCGTTGGTCAGGAGGGTCTTGAAGTTCTTGGCTCCCACATTCTCCTGCCAGCCAGTGGGAAGCGCGCCGCTGCCGTCCGTTGCGGTCCAGTAGGAGTTCTTTGGCACATACGTGACGGTCTTGCCGTTCACCGTCTGGGTGAGGGTGTCCTTGCCCTTGTCATAGGTGAGAGTGGGAGCACCCTCGAACGCCTCCGAGAGCCCCGAGTACTTGATCGCGGACTTGCCATCTCCCGTGGGGATGACCAAGGCGCTGAGGGCGGCGCTGCGTTTGTTGGCCTCTTTGAAGTTGAGGATCGTGAACCCGGGCGCCTTGGTGATCTTGCCGTTCTCGGCCTTCTCCGTACCCTGCAGGGGCGCGAGACCGTCGCCCGTCCCGGCATACGTTGATCCATCGGGCTTGGTGAGCAAGAGGGTCAGCGGCGCCGTCGCGGGATCTTGACCCTCGGGGATGGCGATCGACATCTTGTAGCGTTGAGCGCCCTCGACCTCCTTGACCGACTGAAGGATCGTTTGGGTGGTCGCGTCCTCTTTGCTGAGAATGTGGCCCTGGCCGTAGTTGGTGAAGGCCGTGGCGACGGTGTAGACGATCGGCCAAATCTGTAAGGCGACGAGGAGGATCAGGCCGGGGAGGAGGTACTTCAGCGGCACGGCGCGGCGGGTGCCGTAGACCGCCATGATGCACATCAAGACGAAGGCTGCGCCGACAACCGCCAGCCAATAGCCCTGCGTGAGAAGCCTTTGGATCAGGAATGCCCCAAAGAGGAGCACGAGGCCGAGGAGGCCCCACTTGGCCGCCAACGCCCACCAGGGCGTGTTGGCCTTGCGGAGGTCGATCGGTTGCAACGATGAGGGGACGGCGGCCATGCAGGTCTCCCGGGGGTGAGCACATCGGTTAGCGCGAATGGGGTCCGCAGCAGCTGCGTCGCTGCGGAGCACTGGGTTGAGGGGGTACCGAGTTGCGGTGCTGTGGGGTGGTGGCGCCACACGGGGAGCGACCACCCCCACGGGGCCCGTCCGCCCGTAGCGAGATTAGCGACGAGTTGAGTAAG
>CAZACX010000052.1:0-4466 GCA_964483685.1 uncultured Intrasporangiaceae bacterium | reverse complement strand
CCCGGGGGGGGGGGGGGGCGGGCTGGGGGGGGGGGGGGTGCGTTGGGGGGGGGGGGGGGGGGCCCCCCCCCCGGCGCCCCCCCCCCACCCCAAGGGGCGACGTCAGCCCTTAGCGATATTCGCGACGATTTCCTTCTGAGCGGCGTCGAAACGTTCCTTCGCCCCGGCCTTGCCAGCGATGACGTCCGAAGCGGCCTGGCCCAATGGGCCCCAGACGCTGTTCATGGCCGGGATGTTCGGCATCGGCTTGCCATCCTTGCCAGCCTCGTACCACGCCTGGACCTCGGCGTCCTTTGCGGCGACCTCGTCATAGGCCTCCGTCAGGGCCGGGGGGCGACCGCCAGCGGCAAAGAAGGCCACCTGGAAGTCCTTCGTCGTCACGTAGTTCGTGACGAACTCTTGTGCCAAGGCGGCGTTCTTGGCCTTCGCCGAAACGTAGAACAACTGCACCCCGAGGAAGGGTTGCATGGCGTCCCCACCATCAAGGCTGGGCAGCGAGCTGATGGCGTAGTTGATCCCCGCCTTCTTGATGTTGGGCACTGACCACGGGCCGGTGATGAAGAACGCGGACTTCCCACCGGTGAAGATGCTCTCCGCGTTGTCGTCGCCGACGTTGGTCGACAGGACCTTGTCCTTACCCATCTTTTCGAGCTGAGCGGCGCCCTTGAGGGACTCGGCGCTGTTGATGATGACCTTGGCGGGGTCGTAGTCGCCGTTGTCCTTCATCGCGAAGATCCCGCCGCCATAGGCGGAGAGCCAGGGATACGTGTAGTAGGCGTTTCCGGTCTTGCCGACCGACTGGTCGAGGGGCACGGTGACCTTGGGGTCCTTGGCCTTGGCCGCAGCTGCCGCCTTGAGCAGGTCCGCCATCGTCGCCGGTGCGTCGGGTGCGAGGTCGATGTTGCGAATCAGCGCGATGTTCTCCACGGAGAACGGCACGCCGTAGTTCTGGCCGTTGAACTTGCTCGCCCCGATCGCGGCGGGGGCGAACTTGGCGGCCGTTTCGGCCGAGAGCTGGATGGGGGCGACGGTGCCGTTCTGGACCATCTCCCCGAGCCAGTCGTTCGCGCCAATGACGATGTCGGGGCCTTTGCCGACCTTGGTGGCATCACCGAACTGCTCACGCGTCTTCGTCGCGATCTGCACAGCGACCTTGACCCCGTTCGCGTCCGCGAACTGCTGGGCGTACTCGGTGATGATCGGGGCCCGGTCCGCGTCGGCCCAGATGACGAGGTCAGCGTCGGCACGAGCGGGGTCCTTCTCATCGACCTCGGCCGGAGCGGCCACGGTGTTGGTCGTGGAGGACGAAGAAGAAGTCGACGACGACGTCGTCGAGCTCGACGAGCTCGTCTCCGTGGTCCCAGAACCGCCGCAGCCGGCGAGGACAAGGGCAGCTGCCCCTGTGATGGCGGCGGCGCCGTAAGCATGCTTGTGCATGAACACTCCTATTCACATGCAGGGAGCCACGATGCGTCCCTGACAGGGCGCTTTGAACGCTACACCCGGACTGCAAGAATGGAAAGATCTCTGCAAGAACTTCCAATGTGATTGGCGCAACACCTTCCCGGGTGACCCGCGACGCCCCTGTTCGCGGGGGCAACGACGATGCGGCACGCCCATCAGCTTGAGGATTTCTCCCGGGCGCGGCACACTGGTGAGCGCACGGGGCACCGATGCCTCGTGGCGTTCCACCCTTTACAACGGATCGTCCGGCACGTTCCTGCCGGTGAAGGAGTTGTGCCCGAATGGCCACTGTCAGATTTGACGAAGCAACCCGCGTCTACCCCGGCGCCACCGCCCCGAGCGTCGACAAGCTCAACATCGACATTGCGGATGGCGAGTTCCTCGTTCTCGTCGGCCCCTCCGGATGTGGCAAGTCCACCTCGCTGCGCATGCTCGCCGGCCTCGAAGAGGTCAACGGCGGCAAGATTTGGATCGGGGACCGCGATGTCACCGACATGTCGCCCAAGGACCGCGACGTCGCGATGGTCTTCCAGAACTACGCGCTCTACCCGCACATGACCGTTGCCGACAACATGGGCTTTGCCCTGAAGATCGCCGGCGTCAACAAGTCAGAGATTGAGACTCGCGTCAAGGAAGCGGCCAAGATCCTCGACTTGACCGACTACCTCGCCCGCAAGCCGAAGGCCCTCTCCGGTGGTCAGCGTCAGCGTGTGGCCATGGGTCGCGCCATCGTGCGCAGCCCCCAGGTCTTCCTCATGGATGAGCCGCTGTCCAACCTTGACGCGAAACTGCGCGTTCAGACCCGCACCCAGATCGCCTCGCTGCAGCGCCGCCTCGGCGTGACGACGGTTTATGTCACGCACGACCAGACCGAAGCCATGACGATGGGCGACCGGGTTGCGGTCCTCAAGGACGGCCTCCTGCAACAGTGCGACAGCCCGCGTCGCATGTACGACCACCCGGACAACCTCTTCGTCGCCGGCTTCATCGGCTCCCCCGCGATGAACCTCATCCGTATGCCGGTCACCGACGGTGGCGTGAAGTTCGGCTCGCTCGTCGTGCCGGTCCCCCGCGAGGCCCTTAGCGCGGTGGGCAACGAAGTCATCGTCGGCATCCGCCCGGAAGACGTCGTTGTCGCTCCCGATGGCGACGGCCTGCCCATCACCATCGACGTCGTCGAGGAACTCGGCGCGGACGCCTACATCTATGGCACCCCGTCTGTTGGCCAGATCGCCAAAGAGGAGGGCATGGAGCGCCCCTTCATCGCCCGCGTTGACGGCCGCCGCCCCCCGCAAAAGGGCGCGACGACGTTCGTGACCCCCCAAGGTGGCCACGTCCACATCTTCAACCCGCAGACCGGTGCACGACTCGTCGACTGACGAGGCTCAGCCCATCCCCAGTCGAGTCAAGCCCGGCCGACCTCGTCGGCCGGGCTTGACTCGTCTGTCTCCCCCCGCGAAAGGTTCCGCGATGAGCACCCCGCCCGCTGTGCCGTTGGCGACCCGAATCCCGCGGTGAGGTAGCCACATGGCGCTCGATATCACCACTGCTCGCCTCGATCCGGCGCTGCTGGATCTCCCGTGGGACGTGCCCCTTGAGGAGTGGCCGAAAGAACTGTTGGCCGCCCTCCCGCGCGGAATCTCACGCCACGTCGTCCGCTTCGTCAGACTCTCGGGGCGGGTGCTCGCTGTCAAGGAAATCAAGGCCGAGCTGGCCCTTCGCGAGTACAACATGCTGCGCATGCTGCAGCGTCTCGATCAGCCCTGCGTCGTCCCCCTCGGCGTCGTCAAGGGCCGACTCGACGCCGATGGGCGACCGCTCGATGCCTGCCTGATCACCGCACACTTGCAGTTCTCCCTTCCCTACCGGGCCCTGTACAGCCAGACCCTCCGCCCCGACACCGCCGCACGGCTCATCGATGCGCTGGCCGTCTTGCTCGTCCGACTCCATCTCTGCGGCTTCTGGTGGGGCGATGTCTCGCTCTCCAACACCCTGTTCCGTCGTGATGCCGGCGCGTTCGCCGCCTACCTCGTCGACGCCGAAACGGGGGAATTGCGCGAGCGCCTTAGCGCAGGTCAACGCGATCACGACCTTGACATCGCGCGGGTGAACATCGCGGGCGAGTTGATGGATCTCGAAGCCGGCGGGCTGCTCCACGGTGAGGATCCGGTGACGACGTCGGAGCGGATCCTCACCCGTTACCACGAGCTGTGGGGACAGCTGACCGCCGTCGAACAATTCACTTCGGGCGAGCGGTGGCGCGTCGAGGACCGGATCCGCCGCCTCAACGAGATCGGCTTCGATGTCGATGAGTTGACCCTCACCACCGACGTCAATGGAACAACGATCTCGGTCCAACCCAAGGTCGTCGACGCCGGGCACCACTCGCGGCGGCTTCTGCGGCTGACCGGCCTCGACGTCGAGGAGAACCAGGCGCGTCGCCTGCTTAACGACCTTGACTCATTCTGTGCCGCGAACGAACGGCAAAACGATGACGAGGAGATCGTTGCGCACGACTGGTTGACCCAGATCTTCGAGCCGATCACGCGAACGGTTCCGGTGGCGATGCGCGGCAAACTCGAGCCCGCGGAGCTCTTTCACGAGGTGCTTGAACACCGGTGGTACATGGCCGAACGTCTCGGGTCGGACATCCCGATCGAGGAGGCCATTCACGATTACGTCGCGACGGTGTTGCCCACCAAACCCGACGAGAAGGCCATCCTCGGCATCGACACGGCCGAGATTCCCGTGCTCGCCGCCGACACCCGCGAGATACCAACTCGCACCAAACGTTGAGAGGTCGTGGTGCCCCCTGGGGGCCCCCCCCCCACACCCCCGCGCCGGCCGCGCACCCCAGGGCGCGGCCCGCGAGCCCCCGCCCCGAGCGCGCGAGGAACCCCTCGATCCGCTCGAAGGCCGCCTCCGCCTCGACGAGCGACCCGTCGTGGTAGTCGATCGTGGAGCGATAGTGCGCACTGCCAAGGTAGAAGCGCACCACGATG
>CAZACX010000051.1:9803-19780 GCA_964483685.1 uncultured Intrasporangiaceae bacterium | reverse complement strand
GCGCGTAAGGCCCACCCGGGGATCATGCTCGACGGCATCCAGGAGTTGGCACTGTTGGCTGAGCGGATCGCGCATGCTGGGTTCGAGGTCGACTGGCGGGAGCGCAAGACGTTCGCTGGCTACGAGCGCTTTCACTGCCGGGACCCGTTCGGTAACCGCCTCGAAGTGCTGGCCGCAGTCTGAGCGCCACCCGCCGCCCCCATAAAGGTCGCCGCCCCAATAGAGGTCACGGAGACGCGACAACGTAGGCAGCAAGGTGCTCCCCGGTCAGTGTCGACCGGTTGGCGACAAGTTCCGCGGGCGAACCTTCAAACACGATCCGTCCGCCGTCATGACCGGCCCCGGGGCCGAGGTCGATTATCCAGTCTGCGTGGGCCATCACCGCCTGGTGGTGTTCGATCACGATCACCGACTTGCCGGAGTCCACGAGGCGGTCAAGCAGCCCGAGGAGCTGCTCAACATCGGCGAGATGCAGGCCGGTCGTCGGCTCGTCGAGCACAAGAATGCCGCCCTTCTCCCCCATGTGGGTCGCCAACTTCAGCCGCTGCCGCTCGCCACCAGAGAGTGTTGTCAATGGTTGGCCGAGGCTGACGTATCCCAGGCCCACATCGTCGAGACGCGTCAGAATCGCGTGCGCGGCAGGGGTGCGCGCGTCGCCGGAGCCAAAGAAGTCGGCCGCCTCGGCGACCGGCATACCGAGCACTTCGCTGATGTTGCGGCCGGCAAAACGATGCTCCAGCACCGACGCCTGGAACCTTTTCCCCTCGCACTCCTCGCAGGTCGTCGCGACCCCGGCCATCATCCCGAGGTCGGTATAGATAACCCCGGCGCCATTGCAGGTCGGGCAGGCACCTGCGGAGTTCGCGCTAAAGAGAGCCGCCTTCTCCCCCGTCGCCTTGGCGAACGCCTTCCGGATCGGGTCGAGCAGGCCGGTGTACGTCGCTGGATTGCTCCGCCGCGACCCCCGGATCGCCCCCTGATCGATCGAGACCACGCCCTCTCGCCCCGAGACCGACCCGCGGATCAGCGAACTCTTCCCCGACCCCGCCACCCCAGTGACAACCACAAGGACCCCGAGCGGAATGTCGACATCGACGCCCTGGAGATTGTTCGCGCTGGCCCCGCGCACCGCCAAGACCCCCGACGCGGAGCGCACTGACGACTTCAGCTCGGAACGGTCGTCGAGGTGCCGCCCGGTCAACGTGCCACTCGCCCGCAGGCCCGCCACCGTCCCCTCAAAACAGACCGTGCCGCCGGCCTGGCCCGCACCCGGGCCGAGATCGACAACATGGTCGGCGATCGCAATCGCTTCCGGCTTGTGCTCGACAACGAGCACCGTGTTGCCCTTGTCGCGCAACTGCAGGAGCAGCTCGTTCATACGTTGTATGTCGTGCGGGTGCAGTCCGATCGTGGGCTCGTCAAAGACGTAGGTGACGTCGGTGAGTGCGGAGCCGAGGTGGCGGATCATCTTCACGCGCTGAGCCTCGCCGCCGGACAAGGTGCCGGAGGGGCGCGAGAGGCTCAGGTAGCCGAGACCGATGTCGACGAACGAGTCGAGCAGGGCGCGCAGGGCGGCAAGCAGGGGGGCCACGGAAGGTTCGTCGAGGCCGCGAACCCAGTCGGCGAGGTCACTGATCTGCATCGCGCAGGCGTCGGCGATGTTGAGCCCGGCGATCTTGGCAGAGCGGGCGCCCTCATTGAGGCGGCTCCCCCCGCAGTCGGGGCACGTCGTGAAGGTGACGGCCCGCTGGACGAAAGCGCGCACGTGCGGCTGCAGGGCGTCCACGTCCTTGGAAAGAATCGACTTCTGGATCTTGGGCACCAACCCCTCAAAGGTGACGTTGATGTTGTCCACCTTGATTCTTCGTGCCTCGCCGTAGAGGAACTCTGTGCGCTGCTTCGCGGTGAACTTCGCAATGGGCAGGTCGGCGGGAACGATCGCGCCAAAGATTCGCCCGTACCAGCCGTCGGCGCTGAATCCGGGCGCGAGGATTGCCCCGTCATTGATCGACTTGCTTTCGTCGACGAGTTGGGTGAGGTCGATGTCGTTGATTGCGCCCATGCCTTCGCAGCGCGGGCACATCCCACCCGTCACCGTGAACGTGCGCTTCTCGGTCTGAGACTTGCCGGCCCCTCGCTCGACGGTGATCGCGCCCGCCCCCCGAACGGTGGCGACATTGAACGAAAAGGCTTGCGGGGAGCCGATATGGGGCGTCCCGAGTCGGCTGAACAGAATCCGCATCATCGCGTTGGCGTCGGTGACGGTCCCGACCGTCGAGCGGGCGTTGGCGCCCATCCGCTCCTGGTCGACGAGGATCGCCGTGGTCAGCCCGTCGAGGACGTCGACATCGGGGCGCGCCAGCGACGGCATGAAACCTTGGAGGAACGCGCTGTAGGTCTCGTTGATAAGTCGCTGCGATTCCGCAGCGATGGTGCCGAACACGAGCGAACTCTTCCCCGACCCCGAGACCCCCGTGAACGCCGTCAATCGCCGCTTGGGGATCTCGATGCTGATGTCCTTGAGGTTGTTGACCCGCGCCCCATGGACCCGAATCCGGTCATGGCTATCGGCCGCCGTAAGCGCACGCTTCGCATCGTCCTCGTTGTTCGGTTGGCTTCCAGAGGTCGTCGGCATCGTCTCTCCTCACGGTCTGCGCCGGGTGGCGGACCTCGATCTAACCAGCCCGCGCGCCGTCGCGCCGCGCGCGAGAGGATTGGCCGCGTGCACCAGCAATGTGACTACTTTGATGCGGGCACCTGCCGATCCTGCACCCTCCTCCCCCAGCCGTATGCCAGCCAGCTCGCGGACAAGGTCGTGCACGCTCAGGGGGTGCTGGGTTCGCGGGCGCCGCTGGAGGTCTGGGCGCCCCCCGTGGCCAGCGCGCCGATGGGCTTCCGCAACAAGGCGAAGCTTGCCGTCGGGGGGCGCCTCGGCGACGTTACCCTCGGCATCCTCGACGCCGGCGGCGAGGGCCTCGATCTACGCGGATGCGGCCTCTACGAACCTGGCCTCGCCGCACTCCTGCCCCTGATCGCCACCTTCCTCAACGACCTCGCCATCAGCCCGTATGACGTCCCCTCCCGTCGCGGTGAGCTCAAGTACGTCCTCGTCACGCACTCCCCCGCCGGCTCGGCCATGGTGCGGTTCGTTTTGCGCTCCCAGGGCGAGGTAGCCCGCCTACGCAAACATTTGCCGAGGTTGCTCGTGGCGGCGCCGTCGATCCGGGTCGTCTCGGCGAACATTCATCCCGAGCACAAGGCCGTCCTCGAAGGTGACCTGGAAATCGTCCTCACCGAGGAAGCCGACCTCCCGATGCTGGTCAACGACATCACCCTCCATCTGAGGCCGCGCAGCTTCTTTCAGACGAACACGGAGGTGGCGAGCGCCCTTTATAGGCAGGCCCGTGAATGGATCGACGAGTTGGCGCCACGTTCCGTCCTTGACCTCTATTGCGGCGTCGGGGGGTTCGCCTTTCACGCCCTCGAACGCGACTCTGCTCCCGTGAAATTGGACTCAGGTCCCGGCGAAGTCGTCTCAGATTCCGGCGGACGCACCCAGCCGCCACGTCGCGCCATCACGGGGATCGAGGTGTCCGAGGACGCCATCGCGTGCGCCAACCTGACGGCCGCCGGGCTGGGCCGAACGGCGAAGGGCCCCGCCGCGAACCCCAATTTCCGGGTGGGCGACGCCGCCGACCTCGGGCAATTCCGGGATGCGCCTGAGCTGATCATCGTCAATCCCCCGCGCCGCGGGATCGGCCCGGAACTGTCGACCTGGATCGAACGCGGCGAGACTGAGGCACTGATCTATTCCAGCTGCAATGTCACGACGATGGCCGCCGATCTTGCCCAGATGTCGTCGATGACAACGGCGACAATCCGCCTTTTCGACATGTTCCCCAACACCGACCACAGCGAAGTCCTCGCGCTGCTGCGCCGGCGCTGAGAGCGAGAGCGGCGCGCCGAGAGCGAGACCGAGGGCCTGGACGAGGGAGAAGAAGAACTTGTCACGACTCGATAACGCTCTGCGTCAGCGAATGCCGTACGCTTATCCCGTACGGAACGGATCTCCAGCTTGGGAAGGGGACCCAAGCTTCGTGTTGTGCTGCACCGTGTGGCGCGCCAAAACGTTCGGAGAAACTGTGGCATTGCGTTTCCGTGGGACCGTCGGGCTATGGGTGGCTGCCCTCGCAGCGACGCCCGCCCTCACGTGCACAGCACACGCCGCCGATCTCACGATGGGGGCACCGACAACGATCGTCGCCTCCCGTGCGTGGGCCACGAATCCGACGAGCACCGCACCAACAGCGAAGAGCTCCACGACCCCGGCGAGCACCGGCTCCTCGACATCGAGCCCGTCGGGGGCATCCTCGACGACAGCGGCTTCGGGGTCGGGCTACGTCCCGTTGACCCCCGCGCAGTTGGCCGAACAAGTGGCGCGAGCGGGCGAGCTGCGCACCACGCTCCTCGCGGCGGGCAAAGACATCGAGGCGGCAATGACGGCCCTCGACAAGTCGACCGCCAAGGTCAACAAGGCACTCGAGACCTACAGCTGGGCGCTTCGCGTCGAGCGTGATGCCGAGGCCGAGTCCACGAAGCAGCGCGCCCTGGCCCGTTCCCTCCAAGTCCAGCTGGACGAGGGTCGGCGCTCTTTGCGCGGGTGGGCCGTTGATGTGTACACCCGCGGCGGCGACTGGGCCGAGGCGCTCGCCTACCTCGAGGCCCTCACCAAGACGCCCGAGGCGAACAGCAACCCACTCAGTGCCGTCAGCTATCTGACCGACAACAAGATCCGCACCGTCGAGGACCTTCGTCGCGTCACGGTTGCCCAAAAGGTCGCCTCGATGGACGCCGACGCGGCCGAACTCAAGGCCAAGAAGTTCGCAGCCAAGGCAAAGACGGCGCGTAACGCAGCCAAGAAGGCCGTGGACTCCCAGAAACAACTGGTCATCGATCTCAAAATGGCGCACCAGGCCCACATCGCCGAAGCTGGACCGCTGGCTGGGTTGCTGCTTGGCAGCGGCGACGGCACCTCGGTGTCGGCGGCGCAGGGACTCGTCGATGCGCTCATGGCCGCTGACGTCTCGATCGGCGACCTGAAACTGACCCCGTGCACCGACAACACCGGCACCTACCCGAACGGACAATTCCCCCCGTCCGCGTTGTGCCCACTTGTCGGATCCCCAGGCAACTACCTCGTCCCCAAGGCGGCCGCTGCCTTCAACGCGATGAGCAAGACGTATGCCGAGCAGACCGGCTCGCTGCTGTGCGTCACCGACTCGTACCGCTCGTACGCCGAGCAGGTCATCATCAAGGGCGTGCGCGGCGGGTGGGCGGCCACCCCAGGCACCAGCGAGCACGGGCTCGGCCAAGCCCTTGACCTCTGCGGCGGCGTGCAGGACTACAGCAACCCCGCCCACCTGTGGCTCGTTCAGAACGCACCCCTCTTTGGCTGGTTCCACCCCGCCTGGGCCGCTCAAAACGGCGCCCTTCCCGAGCCGTGGCACTGGGAGTATGCCGGGTAGCTCGCTCCCCGGATCGGTGACCTCGCAGGACACCTGATCAAGTGGTCGCCGTCGTTACGGCACAAGGGCGCTCTGTTATGCCACGCTCTGCCCATGAGCGCTTCGGCCGTGGCACCTGCCTTCGAGTATGCCCGTCAATACCAGCGACCGTGGTACTGGTACGACTGGGCTAACTCCGCGTTCGTCACGACAGTGGGCACCGTCCTCTTTGGGCCTTACATCACGACCGTCGCCAAGGCGGCCGCGTGCCCGGGGCAGGACTCCGACCTGGCGTGCACGACCAACTTGCACCTGCTCGGCATACCCATCGCTCCCGGCTCGGTCGCACCTTTCACCGTGACGTTCGCGACGATCGTCTCGGCGCTCTTCCTCATCTTTGTCGGCGCAATCACGGACCGCACCCCGCGTCCCTCGCGCCTCATGGGTGGCTTCGCCTGGGTCGGCTCGATCGCAGCGAGTCTGATGTTCTTTGTCACCGGGGACCGCTGGCTGCTTGGCTGCGCCCTCATGGTCATCGCGACGATCTGTCTCGGTGCGTCCCTCGTCGTCTATGACGCGATCCTGTGCCGGATCGCGCACCCCGATGAACGGGACCGGGTTTCCTCGCGGGGTTGGGCGCTCGGCTATCTCGGTGGTGGCCTGCTGCTCGCGATCAACCTTGTCATCGTCAGCAAACCCGACCTCATCGGAGTCGACAAGGGGATGGCGGTCCGGATCAGCATGCTGAGCGCCGGGCTGTGGTGGGGACTGTTCTCGCTGATCCCGATCCTGGGGATGTGGCAGCTGCGCGGAGTTGAGCGCCCGATCACGGCCCGCGACGCCGGGATTGTGTCCGGCAGCGTGCGGCAGTTGTCGAGCACCTTCCGCGACTTGCGCGCCCATCACCCGCAGACACTGCTGTTCCTGCTCGCCTACCTGTTCTACAACGACGGCATTCAGACGGTGATCTCCACCTCCAGCCTCTATGGCGCCGAGGAACTGAAATTCGCCCAGGAGCAGCTCATCACGCTCATCCTCATGGTCCAGTTCGTCGCGTTCGGCGGGGCGTTGCTCTTTGGCCGCATCGCTGCCCGGCTCGGGGCCTGGAAGACGGTGCTCTACTCCCTCGGCATCTGGACCCTCATCGTCATCTGCGCCTACTTCGTCCCGGTGAAGGCGTTCGTGCCGTTCTTCATCCTCGGCGCGGCGATCGGGATCGTTCTTGGTGGCAGCCAGGCGCTGAGCCGCTCGATGTTCAGCCAGCTAGTCCCCCGCGCCCGGGAGGCGGAGTATTTCGCCTTCTACCAGGCGATGGAGCGTGGCACGAGCTGGTTTGGCACCTTGGCCTTCGGCCTCGTCTACCAGCTCACCCACTCGTACCGGTACGCCATCGTCGCCCTGCTCGTCTTCTTTGTCATCGGCGGCGCCCTGCTCGCCAGGGTGGACATCCGCAAGGGCATCCGTGACGCCGGCAACGAGATGCCCGCCGTGATTTGAGCGGGTTCCCAACGGTTTCGGCCCGGCTCCCCTGGTGGGGAGCCGGGCCGAAACCGTGCGGAACGGGGTTATCGCTGTCGAGCAGCGCAGGAGCTGGAGCGGATGTTAGGCGCTGCGCTTCTTGGGGGCCTTCTCGCCGCGGGAGGCGCGCAGCAGGAGCAGGCGCTCCTCGAGGAGTTCCTCGAGCTCCGGGATGGACCGGCGCTCGAGGAGCATGTCCCAGTGGGTGCGCGGCGGCTTGACCGGCTTGCGGGTGGGGGCGGGCCCATCGAGGAGCAGCGCCTCCTCACCGCAGCGGCACTCCCAGGTCGAGGGGATCTCTGCCTCGGTGGAGAAGGGCAGTTCGATGCGGTGTTGTTGGGGGCAGACGTAGACGACGATCTGGCGGTCGCTCGGGACGACGTTCTGCGACGTCTCCATGCTGAAGGACACCATGCGGCTACCGCGGAGCGTACGCTCGGCCATTGGGGATTCTCCCTAGTGGGTTCAAGTAAATGTGTCGAAATGGGGTGCCGACACGAGTTCTTCTCGTAACAACGCGCCACGAACCTCAAGTGTTCCGGCGCCGCGACCCCCGCGTTCGGATGCCTGCGACGACTGAGCACAGGCGGCCTAGCCCTTCCGGGCCCCGCAATGCTACCGGTCGACGACCTCTCCTTCAACCGTCTGGCCGCGGCCGGGGCTTGCATCGGGGTTCGGACCAGGCATTGGGCCGGTGCTCTGCCCCGGCCACGCCCCCGGGCGAGCCCGGGGCATGGCCCCGTTCTGGACGACGAGGGAGCCGGCCAGCAGGCGGCTGCGGACCGCCGATTCAAGCAGTCGTCGCGCGATCGGCCGCGTGAACGGCAGGATGAAGAAGAACCCGACGATGTCGGTGACGAAGCCCGGCGTCAGCAGGAGCGTGCCGCCGATGAGGACCAGGGCGGCGTCGGCCAACTCGCGCGACGGCATGGCCCCGGTCGACAGTGCGGTGTTGAGGGCGCGCCAGGTCCGGGCCCCCTCACGGCGGACCAGCCATGCCCCGGCAAGGGATTCGAGGAGGAGCAGCGCGACCGTCGGCCAGCCACCGATGACCTTCCCGACGGCGATGATGACGGCGATTTCCACCACCGGTACGACGAGCAATGCGAGAAAGATCAGCCGACGCCACGGTCGGCGGCGCGCTGCAGTCGGGGTGCCTACAGGGCGTGCCAACGCGGTTCCCGATGGGTGAGGGTGCGCACCTGGCCGAGGCGATAGTCGATCCCCCAACGGGTAATCCGGCGCAGCGACTCCTTCGCGACGTCGGGGCTCATCTTGGAGTCACCCACTTCCCGCTCGATGAACGTGATCGGAACCTCGGTGACTTTGAGGCCGGCCCGGACGGTGCGCAGGGTGAGGTCCACCTGGAAGCAGTAGCCCTGTGAGGCGACTTTGTCGAGTCCGATCGCGCGCAACGTGCTTGCCCGATAGACCCGATAGCCCGCGGTGGCGTCGTGGACCGGCATACCGAGCAGGACCTTGGTGTAGAAGTTTCCGCCGACGCTGAGGGCCTTGCGGGAGGTCGGCCAATTGACGACCGACCCGCCCGGAACCCAGCGGGAGCCGATCACGAGGTCGGCTTCGGCTGCAGCGGCGAGCAGGTCGCGCAGGTGCTCGGGGCGGTGTGACCCGTCGGCGTCCATTTCGACCAGCACGTCGTAGCCGCGCTCGAGGCCCCACGCGAAACCGGCGAGATAGGCCTGGCCGAGACCTTCCTTGCCCGCCCGGTGGAGCACCCGGACCTTTGCGTCGGCACTGGCGAGTTGGTCGGCGATCGCGCCCGTGCCGTCGGGAGAGTTGTCGTCGAGGACGAGGATGTCCGCCTCGGGCACGGCAGCGCGTACCCGAGCGACGATCGGTGGAAGGTTGTCGCGCTCGTTATATGTGGGGATGCACACGAGGATCGAGCGGATCGGCGCACGCAGCGCGGGTGATTCAGGCACGCAGCAGTTCCTTTGAGACCCGATTTGGAGGGATGGCCGACTCATTATGGCCTCCCCGGCGCCGCCGACGACCGGCAGCGGCCAGGACAAGCAACGCGGCGGCCGCGGCATACTCCGGGGTTGGGCCGAGTCGATCGGCCACGGTAAGGCCGCTGCGCACGGGCACGGTCTTGGCTTCGCCGTATGCCGTGAACAGGGCGGAGGTCTGCCCCACGCTGCCGTCGGGGGCGACGAAGCCGCTCACGCCGACGGTGGAGACGTGGACGACGCTGCGGCCGTGCTCGATCGCTCGCAGCCGGGAGATGGCGAATTGCTGCTCGGATTCGGCGGTGAATCCGAAGGTCGCGTTATTGGTTTGGACGATGAGCACGCTCGGGGTGCTGCCTGCTGCCTTCACCGAGTCCCGGAGCAGCCCGTCGTACGCAACCTCGAAGCAGATCGTCGGCAGCGCGGCAAAGCGGACCGCCGAGCCAGTGCGGGTCTCCAGGTCAAACGCCACCGGCCCGGTCCCCTTCGCGAAGCCCGCCCGGACGAGGTCGACCTTGTCGCTGAAGGCGCGGAAGAACGTGCGATAAGGGATGTACTCGGCGAACGGCACGGGATGCTGCTTGATGTAGCGCTCGGGCTCGATGCTGCCGACGCGATAGAGCAGGGATGCGTTGGAGACCGCGGGTTCCGGCTCGTCGAGGATCGCGCCGACAAGCAGGGGCGCGTCGACGGCCCGCAAGGCCCGCTGGATTTGGGCGGCGGCGTCGGGATTGCGCAGGGGGTCAATGTCGGACGCGTTCTCCGGCCACACGACGAGGTCGAGGTTGCGCTCCGCGCGGCCGAGGGTCTCGGTTCCGACGACATGGTTGTCGAGGACGGCGCGGCGCTCGGCGTTGAAGTCGAGCCCTGGCCGAGGGACGTTGCCCTGGACGAGCCCGATGCGGGCCGCTTGGCCGTCTGTCGGCAGGGGCAGCAGCATGGGCCCGGCGGCAAGGAGGGCGGCGGCGCCGAGCGGAAGGGCGGC
>CAZACX010000051.1:8435-9703 GCA_964483685.1 uncultured Intrasporangiaceae bacterium | reverse complement strand
GCAGCAGCATGGGCCCGGCGGCAAGGAGGGCGGCGGCGCCGAGCGGAAGGGCGGCAGCGCGCAGCCCGCCGATTCCCGCGATCCCCGCGTGACCGAGCACGCCGAGGGTGGCGACCGCGGCGGTGACGAGCGGAGCCCCGCCATACGCAGCGAGATGGGCAATCGGCGCGTCGGCCTGACTGAACGCCAGTCGTGCCCAAGGGAATCCGCCAAATGGGGTCGTGCTCCGGGCCCACTCCCCCACAACCCAGCCGAGCGGAACGCACGCGTATGCGGCCCACCCAAGCCCGCGCGCGAGCAGGCGTCGTTGGAGGGCGGCGACGACGGCGACCATGACCGCGACGTAGAGGGCCTCCAAGGTGGCGAGCGCGCCCCAGGGGAGTTTGCCGACATAGATGCCCGACCAGGAGAGCGTCGGGACGAAGTACGCCCACCCGGCGACGAGACCGATGAGGAAGCCGCGCCGGGCACCCGCGGCCCAGCCGGCATACGAGAGCAGTCCGGTCCCGATCCAGGCGAGCGGGGCGAGGTTGTGGCTCGGGAACGCGAGCCAGCAGCCGAGGCCGGCCGCGATCGCGAGGATCAACCGCAGCGGCAGGGGGGTGCCACCGCTGGCGGATCGGGGGGCGGCGAGGTCAGTCACGGGGATACGGTACGGGCCGGGCCTGACGGGGCAGGCCCGCGGGACCTACTGGATGGTCGTGGGTGGCGGTGGGACGACAACCACGCCGCGGGGCGCGGGACCTACCGGATGGTCGTGGGTGTCGCTGGGGCAACAACCACGCCGCGGGGCGAGGGACCTACTGGATGGTCGTGGGTGGCGGTGGGACGACAACCACGCCGCGGGCCGTCGTCGCGACGATTGGTGGGTCGAGGATGTCGGCGGCGGACTCGCCCCGCACCGGGTTGCCGCGGGCGATGACCCGGACCTCGAAGTCCAGCTCTCGGCTGCGGGTTCCGGCCCGCACGAGACGGGCGCAAATCTCGATGCAGTCCCCCGCCCGGACGGGGGCCCGAAACTGGACATCCGAGTAGGAGGCAAAGAGTCCCTCGTCGCCGTCGGTGCGGATGCACATCTCGGTGGCAACGTCGCCGAATGCCGCGAGCGAGTAGGCCCCGTCGACGAGGTTCCCCGCGTAGTGCGCGTGGCTGTAGGGGACGTACCGGCGGTGGGTGACCTCGGTGCCGACGACCGCGCCGACGCGCCCGGCAGCGCGAGAGTCGGCAGCCCGAGGGTCGGCAACGCGAGGGTCGGCAACGCGAGGGTC
>CAZACX010000051.1:0-8335 GCA_964483685.1 uncultured Intrasporangiaceae bacterium | reverse complement strand
CGCGAGAGTCGGCAGCCCGAGGGTCGGCAACGCGAGGGTCGGCAACGCGAGGGTCGGCAGCGCCGGGATGGGCCGGAGCGGCGGGGTTGGTCGTTGGGGTCACGAGGCCTCCTTGGTGACGAGGGCGTGGACGAGGTAGCTGGCCACCTCGCTAGGGGTGGTGCCGCGGCCGAACAGTCGATCAACGCCCAGCCGAGCGGCCGAGCCTTCCTCGAATCGGGGCCCGCCGACGACCAGAAGCGGCACCTGGCCGGCGGGGTACGCCTCCCGGAAAGCGGCCGACATCGCCTCGGTGTTGTGGATATGGGCATCCTTTTGGGTGATGACCTGGCTGACGAGGACGGCATCGGCGCGCTCGGCTCGGGCGCGCTCGACGAGATCGGGCACGAGCACCTGGGAACCGAGATTGATCACCTTGATCTCCCGGTAGTACTCGAGCCCCTTCTCGCCGGCGAAGCCCTTGATGTTGAGGATCGCGTCGATGCCGACCGTGTGCGCGTCCGTGCCGATGCAGGCGCCGACAACGACGAGTTTGCGCCGCAGCCGAGTCTTGATCTCCTTGTTGATGTCTTTTGAAGACAGGAGTGGGAACTCGCGTTCGAGGACGGTGACCGCACGCAGGTCGATGAGGTGGGTGACGCTGCCATAGATGACAAAGAAGGTGAAGTGATCCCCAATAGCCTTGGCGTGCACGAGCATTGCTGGTTCGATGCCCATCTTGGCGGCGAGCTGCAAGGCTGCGCCCTCGGCATACCTATCGTGTGGGAGGGGAAGGGTGAAGGAGGTCTGCACCATGCCGTCGCCGGTGGTGTCGCCGTAGGGGCGGATGAGGGGGTTCGTGGCGCGCGGGTCGGGCAGGCTCTCGCCAACGTGCTCCATGCGGCGCTCGGCCTGGTGCTTGGGGCCGTTCATCGGGTGCTCCCGTCGGCGAGCATCGTCATGGCCGGGTTGTCATAATTCGGCGACTTCGCGACGACCCCGCTCAGGCCCTTGCCGCCGGTGGGTGGGCGTTTCATCGCGCCGAAGGTGCCGTCGGCGATCGCGGCGAGCAGCGGCGGTTCCCCGCTGGGGTCGCTGTCGGTGACGATGTCGGTGAGGAGGTCGATTGCCTCGTCGAGGACTTGGCGCGCCCGCGTTTGGATGAAGCCGTTGCGTGGCGGGCGGAAGTCCTCCTGCAATCCCCCGGCGGCGTCAAGGACGTAGCGGACGTTTTGGAGGGCGAGGTCGCGATCCGAAATCCACGGTGTAACAACGGCTTCCGTCATCATCCCAACCAGGAGGATTCCTTGGCCGGTCATCGCGCCGGCGAGGTTGAAGAAGCCGTCGAGCAGGTAGCCGCGGAAGATGTCGCCGGTCATGTGCTTCGTCGGTGGCATCCATTTGAGCGGCGCCTTCGGGAACAGCTGCCGGGCCAGGAGGGCGTGCGCGAGCTCGAGGCGGAAGCTTTCGGGGACTTCGGGGTTGATCTCGAAGGCGTGCCCGAGGCCGAGTTGCCAGTCCTCAAGTCCCGCTTCCTTGGCGAAGTACTCGTTGAGGAGTTGACTCACCGTGACGGTGTGGGCGGCTTCGACGGCGTCGGCGGTCGTGAGGTAGTTGTCTTCACCGGTGTTGATGATGATCCCGGCGCGGGCGTGGATCTGCCGCGAAAACCGTTGGTCGACAAAGGTTCTGATGGGGTTGATGTCGCGGAACAGGATGCCGTACATCGAGTCGTTGAGCATCATGTCGAGGCGTTCGAGTCCGGCGAGCACGGCGATCTCCGGCATGCACAGGCCGCTCGCATAGTTGGTGAGGCGGATGTAGCGGCCGAGTTCGCGGCTCGTTTCGTCGAGCGCCGCCCGCATGAGCCGGAAATTGTCCTGCGTTGCGTAGGTCCCCGCAAAACCCTCCCGGGTCGCGCCTTCGGGAACGAAATCGAGAAGTGACTGGCCGGTCGAGCGGATGACGGCGATGACGTCGGCGCCCTCCCGTGCGGCCGCCTGCGCCTGCGGAATGTCCTCGTAGATGTCGCCTGTCGCGACGATGAGATAGATCCAGGGGGTGCGTTTGGGGTTGCCGTTGCGTTTGATGAGGCGATCTCGCACGGCGCGCTGATGGTCAATGGCTCGTATGCCGCGGGCGACGGCGGTGCGGGCTCGCTTGGCTGCCGTCGTGTTCGCCTTGCCGTCGGGGATTCGGAAGGTGGCCGCCCCACTTGCCGACTTTTGGGCGAGGGTGAGCAAGTCTGGGGCTTCGCCCCGGGCGAGCGCATCCCACACCGGTGTCGTCACCCCATCCTGGATGCCGACCTGTGCGCGGACTGCGTCGACGAGGTGGTTGACCCACGGCACTTGCTCGTGGTCGGCGCCGCCGAGCCCCGCAAGGCGCAACGTGGCCCGCTCGACGGACACGGTCGTATGGCTCTTCGCGATTTTGACGACCGGACGCCCCGCTTGGCGCGCCAGGGTGCGCGCACGCCGCACCGTTGCGGCATCAAGATCAAGCATCTTGTGGGTATGTGGAGACACTTTCGCAGCCTAGCGCGCTGCCGCCAATCCTCCGGGGTCTGCCTGCACTGACCGCAAATGTTCCGGCCCGGCGCGTCGCCGGGAGTTGGGCATAACCGGTCCGGCTCAGCGGGCGAAGAGGGTGTGCCCGTCGCGGACAGTGAGTTGGCAGGCGGGGTCGTTGGTCCCATCGAACCTCGGCAGGCCGTCGGGGCCGGCATCATTCACCGTCCACGCGGTGAACGTTGCGGCCGCCCCGACGCGCAGGACTCCCCCGGCGTCATCCCCGGCCGCGCAATGCCCGCCCCAACTGTGGGCAGTGAGGCCCGCGGCGACGGAGAGGCGCTGGGCGGGCTCGTGGTGGGCGCTCGCCGCCCGGATACTTCCCCACGGGTCGAACGCCGTCACGGGCGAGTCCGAGCCGAAGGCAATCGGCACCCCGGCCAAAGACATCGTCGCCAGCGGATTCAACCCGCTGGCGCGGTCTCGCCCGAGCCGCTCGGCATACATCCCCGCCGGGCCGCCCCACGCGGCGTCGAAGGCAGGTTGGACGCTCGTGTGGACGCCGAGTCGGGCCAGCTGCGCGATCGCTTCGCGGTCGGCCATCTCGGCGTGCTCGAGGCGAACGCGGGCCGCGCGGATGGTGTCGAGGCCGCAGCGTCGGGCGGCGTCGGCGATGCCCGCAATGGCGATGTCGAGGCCGGCGTCGCCGATGACGTGGAAGCCGGATTGGATCCCGGCCCGCGCACAGGCGGCGACGTGGGCCGCGACCTGCTCACTCGTCAGGTAGGCGTTGCCGCGGCCGGGGTGATCGGCATACGGGGTGCGCAGGTGGGCGGTGCGCGAGCCAAGGGACCCATCGATGTTGAGGTCGCCGCCGAGGGCGTGGGCGCCTGAGTCGGCCCGGACGTCGCGGGCCTCGTCGGCGGTGGTGACCAGTTGCGCCCAGTAGCCGATCGTCGCCGGCAGATCCGGCCGCCGTCCGAGGGCAAGAACGTCGGCGAAGTCGTCGGCTGAGGACAGGTCTGGTCCGCCGCATTCGTGAATGTGCGTGATCCCGGTGGCGGCGGCCGCGCGCAAGGCGGCCTCGATGTCGCCGCGGCGCTGGGCGGGGGTGATCCCGGCAAAGAAGGCGGCGCGGGCAGCGTGGTGGGCCGCCCGGGTGACGAGCCCGTTGCCAAGCCAGCCGTCCAAGGTCGCCGCCCCGCTCGCCGCGGCGAGGGCCGAGGAGATGACCGCCGAGTGGACGTCGATGCGGGGGGCATAAACAACACCGCCGTATGCCGCCCGGTCGAGTTCGATGTTCGTCATTGTCCGCCGCTCAGGCCAGTTCGCCTCTTGCCAGTTCGGGGCATAGATGGGCCGACCGTGGCTGCGGCGGGCGTGCGATTCGATCGCGTCGAGGGCGTGGCGCAGCGAGGCGGTGGTGCCGAGGTCTGCGCCGCGTTGGGTCAGGCCGGTCATGGAGAGGTGCGCGTGGGCGTCGACGAAGCCGGGGACAACGAGGGCCCCGTCGAGGTCGACGACACCCTCGGCGTCAGCAGGGTGCCACCCGGCAGCCGAAACGTCGCGCCCGTCGGCCGAATGGTCGCGCCTGGCAGCCGAAACGTCGCGCCCCAAGGCGTCCTTGTCCCCCATCCACGCAATCCGCCCGTCCACAACGAGGAGCGCATTCAGCTCCACCGACTCCGGACCGGCGTCGAGACCAGAGGGGTTGCCCGTCCAGATGCGGGCGTTTCGGTAGAGCGTTTCCACCTTGTCAGCCTAGGCGTGGCAGTTGCCCCTGACCGTCAACCTGAGCGAAGGCGGTGACCGGTCACAGGTATGCGGCGCTCTCCTGCGGTGACAATCGGCGAGCAGCAGGAGACAGCAGCACAGCTACACAGGTCCCGACGACCACCACCCCACTGACCGCCATCGCAACCCTTGCCTGACTGACGGTGGCGACCAGGATCCCAGCGAGGAACTGCCCCGCGGGCATGGCTGCGAACGAGGCGAAGAAGTCGATCGAGAACACCCGCCCGAGGTGGGAGCTTGGGACCTGCCTTTGGATGGCGGTTTGGATAACAACGTCGAAGAATTGCGTGCCAGCGCCGGCCACTGCGCACATCACCAGAACCGCGGGCCACGGGATAGCTGTGGCGAGGGCGAAGCACGCCAATGAGAACAGCGAGATCGCGCTGACCGCGACCAGCCCGGGTTGCCTGAGCCGGTCGGAGATCCTGCTTGCCAGGGGGGGCTCCGACCAGGCCGCCAAGAGCGAACGCAGACAAGGCGGATCCGTACCCGTAGAGGCCACTGCCGCCTTCCGAGGCGATGACGGGCAGCAGGACCATCCACGGCCCTACCGCAAAGAGGACGTGGACCAGCGACATCAGCTGCAGGAGGCCCAACCAGCGGAGCTTGAGGACAATCTGCAGGCCCTCGAGAGCTTCCTTGATCATCGACGAACGCTGTGGCACTTCCTGGTCCGGCGGGCGCGCAATGACATGTCTGCCGGCGAGCAGAACGGCCACCGACGACACGACGAACGTCGCAGCGTCGATCGTCAGCGCCGTGGTGGGACCGAGCTCGGTGACGATGACCGCACCCAGAGCTGGACCGACGAATTGACCAACCGAGCGAAGGACGTTGGTGGTCGCGTTGGCTGAGAGCAGCGCCACCCCGTCTACCAGGTCAGGGATGAAGGCGTCGTATGCCGGCTGGAACACTGCTTCTCCGGCGCCCATGGCGAACGTCAGCAAAGCCAACGTCCAGACCGGTGCATCGAGCCCGGCGATGAGCAGGCCGAGGACCGCAGCGGCACGCATCGCGTCACTGGCCACCAAGAGCTGTACCCGACTCAGCCGGTCCGCTATGACCCCGGAGAAGATGATTAGCAGGCTGAGCCCGAGGAATCGGGCGCCGAAGACAACCCCGAGCGAGAACGGGAGGTTGCTCCGGGACGCGAGAACTCCGACCATGGCGATCGGGAAGAGTTGGTCACCGATCAGACCTATGAGCTGGCCTGAGAACAGCCGCTGAAAGCCCTTGTACTTGAGAGCCAAACGGGGCCTTGCATCCTCCGAGGCGAGGTCAGAGAACTCGTTCAACGGCTGGCTCCCCAAGCGGGACAAGGTGGATCAGCGTGCTCATCAGGTTGCGTCCCGTCTCGGGCATCACTCCGCGAGCCGACCCTCAAAGAGACGTCGGACGTCGGCATTGCCGCGCAGCAACTCCAATGCATAGTCGGCGTGCCCCGGGACGAACCCATTCCCGACGAGCATCGTCACATCGGCGGCCAACCCCTCAGCCCCCAACGCGGCAGCCGCGAAGTTGGTCGCCATCGAAAAGAAGATCACTGTCCCGCCCTGCGCCGTCGACAAGATGGCCGGCTGCTCGCACCCCGGCACGTCAACACAAACCACGGTGATGTCGGCCGGGCCGCCCGCCGCGGTCACGGCCCGCGCCAACTCCAGTGGTGAGCGCGCATCGGCGATCACCACCTCGTCGGCGAGCGCCGTGCAGCGGAGCACGGCTGCCTCGCGTTCATGCGGGACGACCCCGATCCGTCGACCTGCGCCGGCGTCGGCTGCGGCGGCGAGCGCCAGCGAGCCGCTCTTGCCGGCGCCGCCCAACACGAGCACCGTGGGAGCCGAGCCGGAGGCGGCATACGAGCGGACAACGCGACGCACGAGCGCTGGCGCGCCGCACACGTCCATCACCATAAGGGCGAGCTGCGGCTCGAGGTCACTCGGCAGGACAGCGGCGATCGAGCGGCCAAAGAGGATCGCGTGGCCGGCGGTCGGGAGGCGTTCGCTGGCGCCGTCCCACGCAGCGAGACCGTCGGTGAGGACGAGCGGGGTCAGCGACAACGAGACGAGGGTCGCGACGCGATCGCCGACCTGCAGCCCGAGCGGGCTCGCCGGACCGACCTCCGCGACGGTGCCGATGAGCATCCCGCCAGAGCCGGTGACCGGGTTCTGCATCTTGCCGCGGGTCGCGATGATCTCGAGGATCTGGGCCTTGAGTGCGGGCACGTCGAGGGCCCCACTCGGCCCGCGGTGACTCTGCTCAAGTTGCCGATAGGAGGCGGCGTCGAGGTTGAGGGTGTCCACGTCAATGCGGACTTCGTCGGGCCACAGTTCCGGGCGCGCATCCAGGCGAATGGCGGCCTGCGGGAGCGCGCCACCGGCCGGGTCGAGCACACGGTGCATCCCAACAGGCGAGGCTTCGGTAAGCACAATAATCTCCATTTCAGGGACCCTCGTCCCGCAAATCCTTCGCCAAATCTGGGCGCTATCCGTAGCTCATGCCTATATTGGCCCACATGAGCGTCACTGTCGAGCAGCCCTACGCGTACCGTCGTCGCGACCTCGTCGAGCCTGATTGGACCCGGCTACCCGGCTGGGTGTCCGTGACGAGCACGGAATGGGCCGACGCCCAGTGGCAGCGCGCGCACTGCATCAAGAACGTCAAACAGCTGCGCGCCCTCATGGGGGACCTGCTGACCGAGGATTTCTATGCCGACCTCGAACGCGACCAGGCCGAACGCGCGACGATGTCGATGCTCGTCACCCCGCAAATGCTCAACACCATGGTCCCCTCGACCGAGACGCCGATGCCTCGTGCGGGAGCCGAATTCACCGCCGCCTTCCTCGCCGACCCGGTCCGCCGGTACATGTTTCCGGTCTTCTCCGACCGGCGCACCGACTGGGCCTCCCACCCCTTCGCCACCCGCGACAGCCTTCACGAGCACGACATGTGGGCCGCCGAGGGACTGACCCACCGCTACCCCACCAAAGTCCTTGCCGAGATGCTCTCCACCTGCCCGCAATATTGCGGTCACTGCACCCGGATGGACCTCGTCGGCAACTCCACCCCCGTCATCGACAAACTCAAGCTGGTCGGCAAGCCTGTCGATCGGTATGCCGCGATGCTCGCCTACCTGCAGGCCAGCCCGACCGTGCGGGACGTCGTCGTCTCCGGTGGGGACGTTGCGAACATGCCGTGGAAGAACCTCGAGGGCTTCCTCGACAAACTCCTCGAAATCGACACGATCCGCGACATCCGGCTCGCCACCAAGGCGCTCATGGGCCTCCCCCAGCACTGGCTTCAGCCGGACGTCCTCGAGGGGGTCGCCCGGATCGCGGCGAAGGCCCGCGGGCGCGGGGTCTCGCTGGCCGTTCATACGCACGTCAACGCTGCCGCCTCGGTGACCCCGTTAGTCGCCGATGCGGCGAAGGCGATGCTCGACGCGGGGGTGCGCGATGTGCGCAACCAGGGCGTCCTCATGCGCGGAATCAATGACACCCCCGAGCAGTTGCTCGACCTGTGCTTCGGCCTCCTCGACGGCGCGATGATCACGCCGTACTACTTCTATATGTGCGACATGATTCCGTTCAGCGAGCACTGGCGGGTGTCGCTCGCGCATGCCCAGTCGCTGCAACACTCGATAATGGGCTACCTCCCCGGGTTCGCGACACCCCGCATCGTCTGCGACGTCCCCTATGTCGGCAAACGTTGGGTCCACCAGGTCGATGAGTATGACCGCGAAAAGGGCATGTCGTTCTGGCGCAAGAACTACCGAACCTCCATCGAGGGCGCCGACACCGAGGCACTCTCTCGCGATTACGTCTATTACGACCCGATCGACACCCTGCCCGGCGCCGGTCAGGACTGGTGGCGTGCGCAACGTGACGGGCTCGCCGATCATGCTGCGGCCCTCGCGGCGGCCACCGCGTCGCGGCACGCCTCCTCCGGGCACGTGCCGCACGCCTGACCCTTGCCTTGCCTTGCCTTGTCGTCAGTCTCCTGGCCGGGGACGCCTGGCCAGAGCCGCCCGACCGTTGCCGCTGGCCAGAGCCGCC
>CAZACX010000050.1:12408-20338 GCA_964483685.1 uncultured Intrasporangiaceae bacterium | reverse complement strand
TCTTCCTCGACGGGCTCGACTTCATCGTCGGCTCCCGCAAGACCACTCGTCTCCCCGACGTACGCCTGCGCATCCGCCGGCTGAGTCCCGACGACGTCATCCCGGTCAACGGACTGCCCACGCTGACCGTTGAGCGGACCATCGTCGACCTTGTGGAACTCGGGACCGACACATCACTGATCGCCGACGCCCTGCGGGACGCGGTGCGCCTGGGCAAGATCGTGAGCCCGACACGCCTTCGGTCTGGACTTGCTGCGCTACCTGTGCGGCAGCGCAGCGATGCCGGGATGCTGACCGAGACGCTCAATCGCCTGCTCTCCGCAACGGTCGAAGGGCCTTCTCATCGTTGAGGACCTGGGGTACGGCGACTGGCGCTCCCTGGAGTTGACGATCAGGACGACACCCTGGCCGGCCGACAATCCAGCGGCGGAAAGCGGGACCTGATGTGTACGCGAGGTCAACCGCGCCACGAACCGGGCCCGAGGCGGTCGGCGGTGGCCCGTTAGCTTGACCACCACGAGGGCCAGTCCTACGATTCAATCGTGACTGGTGCAAATTTGATTGAGTTGAGCCGTGAGGTGAAGCGCACCACTCCCGGGCTGGGGATGGAGGACGCCGTCACCCTGCTACAGGTCGTGGCCGACCCGATCAGGTGGACTGTGCTGCAGCAGCTGACGAACAAGCCGTCGTGCGTGTGCGACATACAGGAACACGTCCCGATCGCCGCCAACCTGTTGAGCTACCACCTCAAGGTCCTTCGTGAGGCAGGGCTGATCACCTCGAGCAAGCGTGGCCGGTGGGTCGACTACGCACTGGCCGATGGCGCGCTGGACCGACTCCACGCAGCGCTGCCCGGCACCGCTGGAGCAGCACGCCCGTGACCATCACCGAGCGACTTCCCACCACGAGACCCGGCCAAGCCCTGAGTCTCGGCGCGGCGGCAGTGGCCTGGTTCGCGATCTACCAGCTCAACGAGCACCTCTGGGACTGGATCCTCTACGACGCCTTGGGCATGGACCCGGCCGCCCGCGTCACCGAGACGATCCACTTCTTCCTCTACGACACCATCAAGATCGGCCTGCTCCTCGTCATCATCATCTTCGCGGTCACGTTCCTGCGCTCCTTCATGAGCGTCGAGCGCACCCGCGCACTGCTCGGCGGGAAGCGGGAAGGGGTCGGCAACGTCATGGCAGCGGGCCTGGGCGTGGTCACCCCGTTCTGCTCCTGCTCCGCAGTCCCGGCCTTCATCGGTTTCGTCGCCGCCGGCGTCCCGCTGGGTGTCACGTTCAGCTTCCTGATCGCCTCGCCCATGGTCAACGAGGTCGCCATCGGGCTACTGCTGACCCTCTTCGGCTGGAAGATCACCGCGATCTACGTCGGCACCGGCCTCGTCATCGCCATCATCGCGGGATGGACCATCGGTCGGCTCCACCTCGAACGCTGGGTCGAGCCATTCGTCTTCCAGACCACCCTGCGCGGAGAGGTCATTGACCCGGCCGCCGGGCTGACCTTCGACGACCGCGTCAGCATGAGCATCGAAGAGGTCGGCACCGTTCTGCGAAAGATCTGGCCCTACCTGCTCCTCGGCATCGGCCTCGGAGCCGTCATCCACGGCTGGGCCCCCACCGACTTCTTCACCACGTATGCCGGACCCGGCTCCACCTTCGGCGTCCTGATCGCGGTCGCCATCGGCATCCCGCTCTACAGCAACGCCGCTGGCGTCATGCCCATGGTCCAGGCCCTCTACGACAAGGGGCTACCAATGGGGACGCTGCTCGCGTTCATGATGGCCGTGGTCGCGCTCTCCCTACCCGAGCTGATCCTGCTGCGGCGCTTCCTCAAACCCCAGCTGCTGGCCGTCTTCGTCGGCGTCGTCGGCAGCGGCATCATCGCCGTGGGCTACCTGTTCAACGCCCTGCTCGCCACCTGACCCCAAAGCCCCACCCAGGAGAACACCGTGATCATCAAGGTCCTTGGCCCCGGCTGCACCAACTGCAAGAACCTCGAACGCGTCACCAACGAGGCCGTCACCGCGCTCGGCATCGACGCGACCATCGAAAAGGTCGAGGACTACCCCACGATCGCCGCCTACGGCATCATGTCCACTCCTGCCCTCGTGGTCGATGAAAAGGTCGTCGTCTACGGACGCGTCCCGAAAGTCGCCGAAATCCGCGCGCTGCTCACGGCTGCGAGCACCTGAGAAGAAGCTGCGTCCGATGAGCGTGATCTCTCCCGTTGGGTGCGTCGTGCCAAAGGATCGTGCAGCTAACTGACCCGGATCGCCGGCTGGCGCAACCGAGCGCAGCGTGGCATGCCACATTCATCGGTGAGATCGACGTCGACGGTGACCTCGGCAGCATCGACGGGAAGGTCCGCCAGCATGAGCTTCGCACGACGGAACATGCTGAAGGAGTCACCATCAACGGTTCCCCAGGTGAGGTAGACAAACCGCTCGCCCTTCTTGCCCTGCACGGCCGGACCACGGAAGTCCCCATCGTCGGTTCGGATCTCGACGACCCATTCGGCTGCAGCGGCATCAGCGGGGACCAAATCGACCGGCTCGCTCTTGACCTGAAGCCCGACGTGAATGTTGCGATAGGGGCCACACGTCAGGCCGGGGAGTTGGTGACCGCGGATGATCAAACGCATGGCCCGAGATTACGGGCGGGCCAGACTCTTGGCTGCCGGGCGGCCGTAGTGCCACCCTCACAGCGCGAAGCGGATGCCATCCCACATCGCGTCGAGCATCGCCGCATAGGCGCTGGACCGGATGTCCGCACCTGACCACACCAGGGCCAGCTCGTCCCCGAGCCGCGAGGCACCCGGCAGCAACCCCGCCACCGCGGTCAGCTGAGCCCAGGCGTAGTCACCCCGACCCGTGGGCGCGACGGGCACCCGGCGCGCCACGAACACCGTCCCGGCCAGCGCAGTCTCGATCGGGAGCACGGGCACCGAGCCGAGATCTCGCTCAACGAAGCCCAGCCCAATCGGGTCCCACACCAGACCGGTCCACTGCTCCGTGGTCGCGCCGGATGTCCCGTCGGCAACCCGGATGGCCAGCCTGTACCCCGGAGCGGCATCGGATGCCGCCCGGCCCAGCACTACCGGGTCGTTCTCGGGGTCGACGGTCGCCGTCGTGGGTGCCACCCACACCTGGCGACCGAGGTACGGCAACGGGTCCGGTGGCCCCGCCGTGCCACCCGTCGCCGCCGGCAACGCCGCCGGCGGCGACCACAGCGGCAGCAACCCGCCAGCCGCGGCAATATCGACCAACGCGGCAACCAGCGGTGGCGCCAGATCTTCGCGCACGCCCACCGACAACGGCACCTCCGCACCGCCACCCCCTGCGGGGCGGTGCGAGGCCACCGCGGTCAGCCGCAATGGCGGTGCCGCAAATCCGACCGACGATTCCAGGGCCCCCGTGGCCAAGCCGAGGGTCGACCCCAGCATGTCCCGGCGCATCGCCTGCTCACCGAGCGTGCCGAGCAGGTTGAGATACCCCCCGACCTCGGTGATATTGAGCGGGGCCGGGATCCGCGAAGGGATCACGTCCCCCTGGGTGGCGAGCCGGCGCAGCAGCAACGCCTGCGCCTGCTGGATCTCCGGGCTCGTCGCGCCCTTGATGACCTCGGTCAATGCGAGAACGAGGGCGTCCTCGGCAGCAGTTGGTTGGGTGCTCATGGCAGTTCCTCTTCCTGAGGTCAGGGCTGGTCAGAGAGCTTGGCGCGGTCAGTAGGTGAAGGCGACGTCGGCGCGACGCAGCTTCGGGAAGTCACCGGCGGCTCCGGCCAGGACCCCACCCTCGGCGCGGGTCGCGGTGACGCCCTTGGTCGCCAGGTGCGCGATCACGGCATCCGCCCGGCGATGAGCCAGATCGATGTTGTGCGCAGCGGTCCCCTCGGGGGAGGCGTAGCCGCGCACGACGGCACCGGTGACGCTGGCTGCGAGCGCCGTGACGACGACGGCATCCAGGGCGGTGACGTCCGCGGGCGCCGGGGCGATCGTGAGGTCGTCCTTGTCGAGGGCGAAGTGCACGGATGCCGTCTGCGGCGGCGTTGCCTTCGGCTTCGGCGTCTCACCGGGCGCTGGCGTCGGTGCTGGCGCAGGAGTGCCGGGCTTCTCCGGGTTCTCCTTCGGCTTCTCCGCCTCGGCCTTCTTGCCGGAGTAGATGCTGGCAGAGGTCTCCATCGCCTTCTCGGCGAGCTTGGTTGCCGACGCCAGTGCGTCCTTGCGGGCCGCCTCGGCCGTGTCGATCGTCTTGCCGCCGAGCGTCGTGAGGTTGCCGGCGTTGGTGAGCGCACCGATGTCGAAGGACTTCTGGTCCTTGGCCGCCGCGATGAGGGCCGCCGCCAGGGAGGTGTCAGCAGCCACGGGCGCCATGCTGAAGTTCTGGATCTGCGGGGCCATCTTGGTCAGCGAATCCGGCGCCGTAAGCCCGCTGAGCAGCGAGTCGCTCGGCATGGTGATCGGGTTGATCGCCGTGGCCTCGTCGCCGGGGCTGTCCTGCCAGTTCCAGAACCGGGTGAGGTCGATCTTCTCCGCCGACGGGCAGTGACCGAGCACAGCTTCGCCGAGCACGCCCTTGGTGGGCAGCGCGATCGTCGACCGCGGCGGCGAGAATCCGTCGGTGTGGAAGCGGGTCAGCGCGTCCTGGATGTCGCCGGTCGTGATCCCCGACTCCACGAGCACCCTCGTGCCGTCGTCGCGCGTCTCCCACGTCCCGGTGGCCTCGGTGATCGCCGCCGGGATGATGAACGGCAACACCATCGAGTTGCCGAACCACCCGAGGACGTTGTTCGTCACGCACGACAGCAGCGGCACCCCCGGCCGCTCTGTCCCGTCTGCCGCGGGCGGTAGCTCGATCTCGTAGCGCTCGAGCATGACAACCCGCTCTTCGGGCGTCAGCGACGCGAACACCGCGAGGCTGCACGTCATCGTGTTGCGCACAACCCACTGGAGGGACTTCTCGATCTCCAGCACCGACGCATACGACAACACCGGCGGAATGCCGCGGGCGGCGAGTGGGTAGGCCGAGGACGGCAGCTCCACACCGCTGGCGAAGGTACCCGCGACCAACTCGGTACCACCCGGCGGCGGGGTCCCGCCACCGCCACCACCACCGGAGGGCGAGGGCAGCGTGGCCGAGAAGGTGAACACCCGCGGCCCGCCGACCTCCTTCTCGACCCGGTCAGACCCGTATGACCGGGTCACCGACGGCTTGTCGAGCGCGGCCTTGAGCACGGCATCCCCCAAAACCCCGAGCGGCCCGAGCAGCCCTCCGGCCGTGGCGAGGTCCGCCACGAGTGGCGGTGCGAAGGTGTAGTCCAGGCGCCGGGTGCGGCGGGTCACCTCGAACCCGGTCACGTCCTGGCGGGGCAGCGACGTGGGCAGCGAAACGCTCGCCGTCCAGGAGCGCACGGAGCCGCTTTGCCGGGCACGGCGCATCGCCCCGAACAGCGCCTCCTCGGAGGCCAGGGCGCCCGTGCCGGTTGGCGGCGTGAAGGATGGGTCGCCGTCGATGCGCACCGGGCCGACCCGCATACCGCGCTTGCCGAGGATGGTCACGAAGACCTCGTCGGTCGACAGGAACGTGCCGCGCACGTTGAGGTTGACGATCTCGGTGGAGGGGGCGCTCTCGTCGGCGACATTCGTCGTGGGATTCGCGGCGAAGTCGCTGATCAGGGCGAGACCCCTGCGGTAGCGGCCCGGGACGACGCGGGTCAGCTCGTCGGCGTGGGTCAGCATCCGCCCATAGCGGTCAAGCACCTCGTCCCGCGAGTCGGGAGCGTCAGTCAGGCGCGGCGGCATACCCGGTGGCAGGAAGGTGATGACGTCGAGCGGCACGAGGCACACGAGGTTGACGCCCTCGGCAACGGTCGTGACGTCGAACAGTCGCTGCACCTCCCAGTACTGCATCGTCAGCGCGCGCGTCTTGTTGTGGTTGGTGATGACCTTGGTGACGACCTCGGTCGTCTCGCTCGCCGAGGCCAGCCGCATCGCGGTGCGCGAACTGCTGCGGCGAGCGGCGGCCTGGCGCTGAACCGCGGAGTGCGTGCTCTGCGCGGCATCCGAAGTGGAGTTTCGGGCGCCGTTCATCCAGGTGTTCGTGTTGCCCGACGAGCTCGATGTGCCGAAGCTCGTCGAGACGCCACCGGCCACGCACCCGAACGGGAACACCCCGCCCCCACCGACCGCGGCCGCGACGGAGAACGAGCTCGCCTCCGTGTCGTAGTGCGACCCCCCGGCGGCGACCTCGGTGAAGGCCGACGCGAACGTCGCGGTGGCAGAGGTGTCATCGCGCTCGGCGAAGGACATCTGTTCGCTGTTGTCGACACGCTCGCTCTCCACCACGCTGGACGTCGCACTGCGCTCCATGACGGCGATGCGCTGCTGCTCGCCGGGAGCCAGCGGCAGCGAGTAGACGAGGTCGCCTAGCGCGAGCCCGACGGGGGTCCACCGTTGCGCCATCTGCACGACATAGCCGATGGCCAGCGACCCGGCGATGGGCACGCCACCCCACGGCAGGTCCACCGCCAGACCCTCACGGAACGCCTCGACGTCGATGGGCCGGTCGATGGGCACCCGCTCGGCGAGCCGGAAGTCCATCCGGGTGAGCTTGCGCGCGAGCCGGGTGTGGGCGGACCTCGGTCCGTAGAAGGTGAACTCCCCGCCCGCCGTGGTCGCCCCATGGCTCGTGGAGGGCAGGCGGAAACGCAGCGTCGGCTCACTAAGGGCAGGGTCGGTGAGGCGGAAGAGGACGCCGTACGGGAACCGGTCGCTGGATGCGTCCTTGCGGAAGACGATCATGCAGTCGTCCTCACCGACGGCGATCGCTGTGTTCGGGTCGTGCCTGGAGCCATGGCCGTCGTCGTCCGGCGACGTGGGGATGCCGTCGATGAGGTCGCGCATCGCCGCCACGAGAGTCGGCGGCAGCGGGGGAGCTGCGGTGGGCAGGGTGATAGGCGAGAGCATGCCGCTGGGGAGCAGGTCGGCCAGAGCATCCTCGACGCGCACGATGCCGGCACCGGTGGTGATCACCAGGGCGATGGCCTTCGTCGTCGGGCGGGCCGCGAGAGGCAGGGCGATGACGAAACTGCCGTCGGATGCCGTGAGCGCCGTCGCCGAACGCGCCTCTGCCGCACTGGCCCCCGCGGCTTCGAGGGTGACCTGCACCCGCTGGGCCGGGCTGCCGTCGGGCTGCTCAAGCCGCCCGATTACCTGGGGCGCGCGCTGGGTGGAGGCGGTGCTATCCAGGCCGTTCATCGTCTCGACGAGCTGCTCAAGCGCGGCGACGAGTCGCGTGCTCTGGTCGGCTTGGAGGGCGACGTACTGCCGCGCGAGGTCGTGGCTGATCTCGTCGTCGCCGTCCCAAATCATGGAGTCGGGCCCGATCGCCCAGGGGATGCCCGTCTGGAGCCTGGCGCGACCGACTTTCTCACGCCCCTGGCTGAACATCATCTTGTCGTTGAACACCGTGGCCTCCTCGGGGGAGCGCCGCCGTTTCGACGGTGCTGTCGAGGAGAGGAAGCGTGTCGGTGCGCTGCTGATACATGGACCTCGCCCCGCTCATCTGCGCGGTATGGCGATGTTGTAGAAACGCAACATCTGTCGATGCGATCTCCGTTGTTGCAAATAGGCAACACTGGCGGCGATTTGGCGTAACGTTGCCTATATGCAACACGACAGCGATGTGGCGGCCCCGCACTGGGGCAAGGTCCGCAGCTCCATCGAGCTCGGCCAACGAATCGCGACGGCACGCCAGGACCAGGACCTCACCCAAAGCGACCTCGCGAGCTGGATCGCCGTCGATCGCACCACCGTCGTGCGTCTCGAGAAGGGCCGGGTCGGCCAGATCGAGCGCCTCTTCGAGGTCCTCGGCACCCTCGGGCTCGACGTGGTCGTCGTGCCGCGCAACGCCCGCGTCGTCGTC
>CAZACX010000050.1:5696-12308 GCA_964483685.1 uncultured Intrasporangiaceae bacterium | reverse complement strand
TACCAGAGCCAGGACCCGAGCTCCCCGTCGTTGAGGAAGATCGCCACCTTGCTCCGCCGACACGGCCTGCGCTGGATCAACGACAGCGCCGCGTTGGCTCAGGACATCATCTTGCGCGTCGCCGTTGGCGACAGCGACGGGCACGCCCGCAACTACAGCTTCTTGCACACCGGTGACGCCATCGAAATGGCACCGATCTACGACGTCGCCCCCACACACCTCCACGTCGCCAGCAAGCGCCTCGGGCTATACGTCCACGACCAGCCTTACCTCGCGCACGTCACGGCCGCCCACCTCGCCGAAGAAGTGCACGCCTGGGGGGTGCCGAAGGACGCCGCCACGAGGCTGGTCGTCGCGAACCTTGAGCGACTCGCTGCCGCAATCCCCGATGCCGCGCGCCGCATCCCGCACGCCCCCGATCGCACCATAACGTCGGTAGCTACCCGAATCGAGAAGCTGCTCCGTTCGACGTAGGACCTGGGCGACCGCGGATGCCGCCACGAAATGTCGCGTCCGACAGCACGTCTTCCGCCGTTCGCGAGACTCGGCCGATAATTGTTGGTCCCCTGAGTTCTCGAACGGCAAATACCGCCAACCGCAACCGCAAATTGTCTCAATGAGGCCGAAATGCTCCCAACGGCCCTCTCCTAAGCAAGCGCTTGCTGAGTGACGGACTGTACAAGCGCATTGGTTCGCCATGGTCGTCAGCTACCGGAGAACGCGAGTAGGTTCGATTACGTCAGCCCCAGCAGAACTGCTGGGCAACGCAACAAAGGTGATGTTCCGACCCGCGAAGGCAGGCTGTTGATGAAGATCGTTGTGCTGGTGAAATACGTGCCCGAACCCACCGCAACCTGGAAGTTCGCGCCCGATCTCACCCTTGACCGCGTCGGCGTCGAGGGTCGGCTCTCCGAGCTCGATGAGTATGCCGTCGAGCAGGCCGTGCGCCTTGTCGAGGGTGGCCAGCAGGCCGAGATCACCTACCTCACCGTGGGTCCGGCGAAGGCGAGCGAGGGGCTACTCAAGGCCCTCGCGATGGGCGGCGACCGGGGTGTCCACGTCCTCGACGACGCCGTCCACGGGTCCGACGCCCTCGGCACCAGCCTCATCCTCGCGAAGGCGCTAGAGAAGATCGGCTTCGATCTCGTCCTCGCCGGCATGGCCTCGACCGACGCGGAGATGTCCGTCGTTCCCGCCATGGTCGCCGACCGGCTCGGGGCCAACCAGGCCACCTTCGCCGGGTCTCTCGCCCTCGACGGCACCTCGGTGAGTATCCGGCGTGAAGGCGACACCGCGACCGAACACGTCACGGCCGCCCTCCCCGCGGTGGTCTCGGTGACCGACCAAACCGAGGCGGCCCGCTACCCCGCCTTCCGCCAGATCATGATGGCCAAAAAGAAGCCCATCGAGCGGCTCTCGCTCGCCGACATCGGAGTCGATCCCGCCTCCGTCGGACTCGCCGCAGCGGCCACCACCGTCGTCAGCATGGCCCCGGCACCGGCTCGGGTCGCCGGCACCGTCATCACCGATGACGGAACGGGCGCCGCCCAACTCGCCACCTTCCTCGCCGACCGCGGCCTGATCTGACCAAGGAGTTCTGCGCAGATGTCCACAGTTCTTGTCCTCGCCGAGACCACGCCCACGGGGGTTCGCAAAGCAACCCTTGAGCTCCTCACCGCGGCAGCCACCCTCGGCACACCCGTCGCCCTCGTCTGCGGCGACGCCGCACCCGAAGTGTTTGCGACCCTCGGTCACTATGGCGCCACGACGGTGTATGCCGTGTCCGCCCCCGAGTTCGACGAGTTCCTCTCCCTGCCCAAGGCCGAGGCCCTCGTCGCCCTCTCCCGGCAACTGAGCCCCACCGCAATCCTCGTCACCTCAAGCCCCGAGGGCAAAGACATCGCCGCCCGGGTGGCCGTGCGCCTCGACGCCGGGATCATCACCGACGCGGTGAGCCTCGGGCGCGATGGCGATGCCGTCACCGCCACCCAGTCGATCGTCTCGGGCAGCTACCACGCGACAAGCCGCGTCAGCCGCGGCATACCGGTGATCACCATGCGACCCAACGCAACCGCAGCGGTCGCCGCCCCCGTCTCCCCCACCGTCGAAACGCTCGCCGTGACCTTTAGCGAGCCGGCCAGGGGCGCCGCCATCACCGACCGCGCCGCCAAAGCGGCCTCCGGTCGGCCCGACCTCGCGGACGCCGCCATCGTCGTCGCGGGGGGCCGTGGCGTCGGCTCCGAGGAGGGCTTCGGGGTCATCGGCCGACTCGCCGATGCCCTCGGTGGCGCCGTCGGTGCGACCCGCGCCGTCACCGATCTGCACTGGGCCGAACACAACATCCAGGTCGGCCAGACCGGCAAGACGGTGGCCCCGTCCCTCTATCTCGCCGCCGGCGTCTCTGGGGCTATCCAGCACCGGGCCGGGATGCAGTCGAGCAAGACGATCGTCGCCGTCAACAAGGACCCCAAGGCCCCCATCTTCGCGATCGCCGACTTCGGTGTCGTCGGGGACCTCCACGCGGTTCTGCCCAGCCTCATCGACGAAATCACCGCCCGCAAGGCCTAAACCACCGCCCGCAAGGCCTAAGCGCCGCACCCGCACGTCCCGAACTGAGCGTGACCGCCCCCGCGCGGTGCCCAAGACAGGAGAACGCATGACTCGGCTCGTCCTCGGACTCGCCATGACGATCGTCCTACTCGGCATCGCCGGCCAGCGCCTCGCCTACCTCACTCGGATCGGACGCGCGGGTCAGCCACTCGAACCAGGTCGGCGCTCAAGCACCGCCGAGATCGCCAAGGCCGAAGTCGTCGAAGTCGTCGCCCAGCGAAAACTGTTGCGCTGGACCGCACCCGGGCTCGCCCACGCGGCCGTCTTCTGGGGGTTCTGCGTCCTCGTCCTGACGATCATCGAGGGCTTCGGGTCCCTCTTCACGCCCACCTTCCAACTCCCCGTCGTCGGCAACTGGCCGCTCCTCGGCGTCATCGAGGACCTCTTTGCGCTGATGTGCGTCGCCGCGGTCATCGCCTTCACGGTCATCCGCTGGCGCGAGGCCCCCAAGGACCAGGGACGCCGATCCCGGTTCTTCGGCTCCCACCTCGGGCCCGCCTGGTTCGTCCTCTTCATGATCTTCAACGTCGTCTGGACGGTGCTGATCACTCGCGCGGCCCAAATCAACGCCCAAAATGTCGGCGGATTCTCGTTAAACGCGAGCGATAACCCCGATGGGCCCCTCAAGTTCCTGCGCGGCGCCTTTGCCTCCCAATGGCTGGCCAGTGCGTTGCGCCCCCTCGGCGCACACACGAACGAAATCCTCGAAACCGTATTCTTGCTCTTCGGACTCGCCGTCCTCCTCGGATTCACCGTGTTCGTCACCTACAGCAAGCACCTGCACATCCTCGCGTCCCTCCCTAATGTCGCCTTCGCGCGACGGCCCCGCGCCCTGGGCGCCCTCCTGCCCGTCTATTCGAGCGGCAAAGAGGTCGACTTCGAGGACCCGGGCGAGGACGACCTCATGGGCGTCGGCAAAATCGAGGACTTCACCTGGAAGGGCCTCCTCGACTTCGCCACCTGCACCGAATGCGGTCGCTGCCAAAGCCAATGCCCTGCCTGGAACACCGGAAAACCGTTGTCTCCCAAGCTTTTGATGATGGCCATGCGTGATCACGCGCTCGCCAAGGCGCCCTACCTCACCGCCACACCCGAGGCCCGCGACGCCCTCCCCGACGACGTGCGCGCCCTCGCCGCGCTCCCCCTCGTTGGAACCACGGGGTATGCCGCGGACGCGCCGCTCGCGGCATACTCGCCCTCCGGTCCGGTGGCGGTCATCGACGCGGACGTGCTCTGGTCGTGCACCACCTGTGGGGCCTGCGTCGAGCAATGTCCGGTGGACATCGAGCATGTCGACCACATCGTCAACCTGCGCCGACACCAGGTGCTGATGGAGTCGGCCTTCCCCGACGAAGCCTCGATCATGCTCAACAACCTCGAGCATGCCGCTGACCCGTGGGGGCGGGGGGCGAGTCGCCGCCTCGACTGGGCCCAGCCGCTCGACTTCGAGGTCCGGGTCTTTGGCGCCCAGGGCGAGGAGAAGATCCCCGACGACGTCGACTACCTGTTCTGGGTGGGCTGCGCCGGGGCCCTCGACGACGCCGCTGCGCGCACAACCCGTGCCGTTGCCACCTTGCTGCACGAAGCCAACGTGCAATTCATGGTCCTCGGCGACAGCGAATCGTGCACCGGCGATCCGGCCAGACGTATGGGACACGAGTTCCTTTTCCAGATGCTCGCGAAACAGAACGTCGAGATCCTCAACGCGGCGGGCGTCACGCGCATCGTCGTCACGTGCGCCCATTGCTTCAACACGATCGCCAATGAGTACCCACAGGTCGGCGGCCACTATGAGGTCCTCCACCACACGACCCTGCTCGCCCAACTCCTCGCCGAAAAGCGACTGACGCCCATCGCCCCCGTGGCCAAAACGGTGACGTATCACGACCCCTGCTACCTCGGGCGACACAACCGGATCTTCACCCCACCCCGCGAGGTGCTCGGCGCCATCCCCGGCCTCACCCTGACCGAGTTGCCGCGCAACCGAGAGCGCTCATTCTGCTGCGGCGCCGGGGGCGCTCGGATGTGGATGGACGAAAACCTCGGCACCCGGATCAACCTCAACCGCACCGACGAGGCGCTCGCCCTGACCCCCGACGTCGTCACCGCGGCGTGCCCGTTCTGCATCACGATGCTCGCCGACGGCGTCGGCCAACGCCAAAGTGAAGGCGCCGCCCCCGCAGGCGTCGAAGTCACCGACCTCGCCGAAATGCTGCTGCGTTCCGTGCGCCCCGACCTGCCTGTCCCCACCCCGTAAACCACCCCCGACGTGCCTGTCCCCACCCCCGAGACCACCCCCCTCCCGCCACGCGCAGGATTACAGATGACTGACCCACCCCCCCCCCGTCACATAGGCGGCGTCGGCCGCGACCAGCCCACCCGCAAAATGATGATCGAGGCCCTCAACGACTTCGTCGACGAGGCCCTGTCCCCACAGTTGCAGCTCGACCTCGACCATGAGGATCGATGCCCCGAGGACATCGTGCGCGCCATGTCGGACCCGATGACCCTCGGCGTCCAACTCGTCTTCATCCCCGAGGCCTACGGCGGTATGGACGGCGGCGCGATGGACTCCTACCTCGTGTGTGAAGCGATGGCGCGCAAGGACATCGGGTTGGCCACCGCCGTCTTCGCCACCTTCCTCGGGTCCGACCCGATCGTCGTCGGCGCCACCGAGGAGCAAAAGCAGGAATGGCTCGGAGCCATCGCCGAGCAGGGCGTCGTGTTCGCTTACGGCGCGACCGAACCCGAAGCCGGCAGCGACCTCGGGGCGATGACGACCACCGCGACACCGGTGACAAACGACGACGGCGAGATCACGGCATACGTCCTCAATGGGCGCAAACAGTGGATTTCCAACGGCTCGATTGCCGATTTCTCGACGATTCTCGCGGAGACCCCTGAGGGCCCGACCTGGTTTGTCGTCCCCAAGGACACCCCCGGCTTCACCGCCGGGCCGCCCGAGGACAAGCACGGCCTGCGCCTCTCGAACACCGCGGCCCTCTTCCTCGACGAGGTGACGGTTCCCGCGCACAACCTCATCGGCGACGAGCCGGGCAAGGGGCTCGTGCAAGCCCAGCAGGTCTTCGGGTACACCCGCTTGATGGTCGCCGCGTTCGGCCTCGGCGGTGGGTGGGAGGCCCTCGATCGGGCGATCACCTACTCCACTCAGCGCGAACAAGGCGGCGGGCCACTGTCGGAGAAGCAGGGCTTCACCCACAAACTCATCGTCCCGCACGCGGTGCGCCTCGAGGCGGCCCGGGCGTTCATGGAGGACACGGCCGACAAACTCGACCGCGGCCTCGGCGACAACGGCGCGATGAACACCGAGGGTGCGATCGCGAAGTACCTCGCCACCGAAGCAGGCAATGCGGCCGCCGACGCGGCGATCCAGGCCCACGGCGGCTACGGATACACCCGGCCGTATGTCGTCGAGAAGATCAAGCGGGACGTGCGGATCACGACGATCTACGAAGGCACGTCGGAAATCATGGAAATGACCATCGCCCGGGACCGTTGGCAGCTGCACCTCAAGTCGCTCGGGCGCCACTACACCGACCTCGCTGCGCAACTGTCCGCACTCCACGCCCAGGCGCCGACTGTCGGGGCCGACGTGGCCGCCCTCGCCGCCACCGCGCTCGCGAGCGTCCTCGAGTCATGCAAACTCGCCCGCCTCACCCGCAGCCAACACGTCCTGTTCCGACTCGGTGAACTCATCGCCGCCACCGAGGGCGCCGCCGTGTTCTCGCAGGCGGCCGCCGCGGCGCTGGCCGGAACCCGGCACGAAAAGAACCCCCGGCGATTCGACGGTCCGGCAACGGCGGCGATGGCGCGCGTGTTCGCGCGAGAAAGCGCCCAAAAGGTGGCCCTCGACGGCGCTCGCTGGGTCGCCGGTAGCGCCCCCGTCGGTTCCCCGGCTCTCATCGCCTTGGCGGGAATCCCCAGCGAGGCGATTCGCACCGCGCAGGCCGGCCTGTTGGCCGACATGGACTTCGTCGCGGA
>CAZACX010000050.1:3272-5596 GCA_964483685.1 uncultured Intrasporangiaceae bacterium | reverse complement strand
TTTCACCACTCTTCACCGCGTCAGGGCAGGGGCACACCGCTAATGGGCAACAACGTCGCACGACCAGTCGCCATCGTCGGGATGGCCGCCATCATGCCGCAGGCCACGTCCGGGGACGCCTTCTGGGAGAACGTCAAGGGCGGCCGGTACTCCGTCACGGACGTCCCACCGGAACGCTGGGACCCGGCGCTCTACTTCGACCCGGACCATGCCGCCCGGGACAAGACCTACTCCCGGATCGGCGGGTGGGTGCGCGAGTTCGACTGGAACCCGGTCGCCTGGCGCCTGCCGATCCCGCCCACGGTCGCCGCGCAGATGGACGAGGGACAGCGGTGGGCGATTTCGGCCGCGCGGGCTGCGCTGACCGACGCCGGCTGGCCCAACTGGTCCGTCGACACCGACCGGGTCGCCGTCATCCTCGGCAACGCGATCGGCGGCGAGAAGCACTACCTCTCGGCGATGCGGGTGCGTATCCCCGAGGTCATCAAGCGGTTGGAGGAGGGCGCGACGCTGCGCACCCTCCCACCAGAGGTGCAGCGGCTCATCGTCGAGGAGACCCGAGCCGGCTACTTGGACAACACCTTCGAAATCACCGAGGACACGATGCCCGGTGAGCTGGCGAACGTCATCGCCGGCCGGGTGGCGAACCTCTTCAACCTGCGCGGGATGAACTTCACGACCGATGCCGCCTGCGCGTCGGGACTGGCGGCCCTCAACGCCGCGGTAGATGGGCTCGTGGACCACCAGTACGACGCCGTCATCACCGGCGGCGTCGATCGCAACATGGGCGTCGACGCGTTCGTCAAGTTCTGCAAGATCGGCGCCCTTTCGGCAACCGGAACGCGCCCATTCGACGCGGGCGCCGACGGGTTCGTCATGGGTGAAGGGGCGGCCTTGTTCGTCCTCAAACGACTCGAAGACGCCGAGCGAGACGGCGACAAGATCTATTCGGTCATCCTTGGCATCGGCGGCTCGTCGGACGGCAAAGGCAAGGGCATCACCGCCCCCAATCCCGTCGGTCAACAACTCGCCGTGCGGCGCGCCTGGGAACGCGCCGGAGCCGACCCGGCCACCGCGTCCTGCGTCGAGGCCCACGGGACCTCCACGCGCGTCGGGGATGCCGCCGAACTCACCTCGCTCACCGCCGTATTCGGGGCCGCCGGAGCCCCCGCGCGCTCGATTGCCCTCGGCTCCGTCAAGTCCAACGTCGGACACCTCAAGGCGGCCGCGGGCACGGCCGGGCTGTTCAAGATGGCGAAGTCCCTGCACGAGAAGGTCCTCGCGCCAAGCCTGAACTTCGTCAACCCCAACGAGAACGTCGATTGGGACACGGTCCCGTTTGCCGTCAACACCGAACTCCGCGAGTGGGCTACCCCGGCCGCCGGGATCCGGCGCGGCGCCGTGAGCGCCTTCGGATTCGGCGGCACCAACTTCCATGTCGTGCTTGAGGAGTACGTGCCGGGTCGTCATCGCCCCGCACCGAGGGTGTTCGCCGCCGCCGCCGTGGGCGAGGCCGGCACGTCGACCGTCACCGTGGCGCCAGCCATCCCTGGGGCCGCGTCCGGCGCCGCCGCCCCCGCGGGCGAGGCCGCGGCTCCCACCTCCGCTGCCGTGGGATCGCCCCGCAAGGCGCCGCTTCGGGGCGCCCTCGTGCTCGGCGGCGCGGACGACGCCACGATCGTCCGGCAACTCGAATCCGCCCATGCCGCCGCCCGTGGAGGTACCACTCCGCCCCTCGCGGCGCCTGACCCGGCCATCGGCGACGCCGCCGTGCGTGTCGCCGTGGACTTCGCCGATGCCGCCGACCTCGCCGTCAAGCTCGACAAACTGCTCAAGGCCTTCGCCAGCGGCAACCCCGCGGCATTCCGACTGCTGCGCCAACAAGGTGCGTATGTCGGACGCGGTCCGGCACCCAAGGTCGCGTTCCTTTACACCGGGCAGGGGTCGCAGTACGTCAACATGCTCCAGGGCCTCGCGGCGCGCGAGCCGATTGTCGCCGCCACGTTCGCCGAGGCGGATGCGGTGATGACGCCCCTCCTGGGTCGACCGCTGACCTCCTACATCTTCATCGACGGCACTGATGAGGCCGCCGTGAAGACGCTCAACAGGCAGCTCATGCAGACCGAAATCACCCAACCCGCCGTGCTCGCCACGGATCTGGCGCTCACAAGACTCCTCGACGCTTACGGGGTGCGCCCCGACATGGTGATGGGCCACAGCCTCGGCGAATACGGCGCCCTGGTCGCGGCAAACTCCCTGACCCTGAGCAGCGCCCTCGAGGCCGTCAGCGCGCGCGGCCGCGAAATGACCAAGGTCTCCATGGC